>NZ_JAKSYJ010000117.1 GCF_022829365.1 Methylobacterium sp. J-077
CGGCGTTCCAGGTCGCAGACCAGCGTGCCGTAACGCTGTCCCCGGCGGAAGGCCCAGTCGTCGATGCCGATCACGCTCGGATGCTCCACCGGACGGCACGGCGGCGCACGGTCCGCAGCGTCGTATCCCGACTGGCCGGGACCATGAGCCGTCGGGCGAAGCTGGCTGCGGGTCTACCGCCGAGGGCAACGCCGAGATGATGCACGATGCAGTCGAGCCGGGCCGTACGCCGGGCATGGGCGGCAAGGTCAGACCCGAGCCGCTCGGCGAAGATCTTGGTCCGGCAGTCCGATCCGATGCAACGGAAACGACGGACGCGGATATCGAGCGCGACGCGTCTCCCGGCAACCGGCAGGTCCGACAGGGTGCGGGTGTAATGGCTATGGATTCGAGACGAGGTCCGATCGCAGCCCGGGCACCGGGCGGATGCGGCGACCGGCCGGGCTGTGATGGTCAGCACGGCCCCGACCTCGACATGATCGATGACGAGGCCGCGCGGGATGACGGCACCAGCATGCAGACGGCGAGACATGACAGGATCTCCGACGACGAAAGCCGAGATCCATCAACCCGCCTGCACCGAATGTGAGTCAGACCCTTGATTGTGTGCCGACGTCGGATGCGCCGGCGGCGACCCCGTCCAACCAATCGCCAGCCCCGCCTGGGGGCTACTGGGCGTAGGGACGCCGCTCACAGCTCAGGAACCGATCGATCCCGAGAACCCCGGCCGGTTCGTCGTTCAGGTAACGATGGAAATCGCCCTGGCTGTCGGGAGATCCGGCAAACGCCCGCAGGCTGTCCCACTCCTCCGACGCCTGCGCCGAACCTTGGCTGTCACCCCGACGCATGGTCGATGGCGAACATCCGAAGCTGCGACGGAACAGGCGGTTGAAGTGGGATACGTCCGAGAACCCGCATTCCGTGGCGACCTCCGTGATGGTCTGCGGCGAGTTCGCCAGGAGCCAGCGTCCATAGAGGACGCGAAGGTCTCGTGAGTATTCCTGGACGCTCTTGCCGACGAGCTTGCGGAAGACCCGTTCGAGCTGTCGCTTCGACAGTCCCACGGTTTGCGCGATCTTCTCGACCCGCTGAGGCGTGCTGAGGTTCTGCTCGATCAGCAGCATCGCCCGGCGGACCCGGTTGTCCGCGACGATCCCGGCGCTCGGCGGCTGGGGCTGAGCCCCGGCTGCGGGACGAGCCCGGTCGGTGACCATAATATGCAAGCTCTTCTGAGCATGTCCCGGACCAAGGTGCCGGTCGATGAGCCAAGCCCCGAGATCCAGGCTGGCGAGACCGCCCGCGCAGGTGATGAACGGGCCATCCTCGACGAAGAGTTGGTCCGCAACTGGGATCACATCGTCATGCCGCGCGACGAGATCGGTGAAGTGGTACCAACTAACGCAGCAGCGGCGGCCGCGCATCAGCCCCGCCTCGGCCAGGGCGATGCCGCCGGTGCAGATGCCGATGAGGCGCACCCCGGCAGAATAGGCCTCTCGCATGAAGGCGAGGGTCCGGGAGTTGTATGGCTCCCGGTCGAGCAGCCCGCCAACGACGACGATGTAATCGAACCGGGTCGGATCGGAGAACGTCTCCCAGGGCATCACCTGGATCCCGCAACTCGACGTCACCGGCTCCAGGTCCGGGGCCAGCAAGCTCCATGAGCAGCGCTCGGGTCGGCTGCGATCCCCCTCGTCCGCGGAGAGGCGCAGGATGTCGATCAGGGTCGAGAAGGCCACGAGGGTGAAGTGGGGCAGCAACACGAAACCGAGCGACAGCTTGCGACGGCTCGCCGCCTGCAGGGGTGTGGTCGGCGTTGTCCGGGGTGTGGTCATGCCATCCGGTGCGTTTGCCCGGACTGTGATCCGGTCGGCCTCCTGCTGCAAGAGGCGGACCAGGGGCGAGCGAACAGCGGGACGCTGGCGTCAGTGCACAGCGCCGAAATAGGCCCGTTGTAGTTCGGGGTCGTCCCGCAGCGTCGCGGAGGAGCCCTGCGCCACGATGCGCCCGCCGGATAGGACATAGCCGTAATGGGCGATCGCTAGGGTCTGGTTCACGTTCTGCTCGACGAGCAGGACCGTGACGCCTGTCGCATTGATCCGGGCGATCACATTGAAGTTCTCTTGCACGAAGAGCGGCGACAGCCCCAGCGAGGGCTCGTCGATCACGAGGAGCTTCGGATCGGTCATCAGCCCCCGGCCGATCGACACCATGGCCTGCTCGCCGCCGGACATCGTCCCGGCGAGCTGACGTGCCCGTTCCGCGAGACGCGGGAAGACGGCATGCACGCCGTCGAGCCGACGCCGGATCTCCCGCTCGGACGACACGCGGTAGGCGCCGAGCCGCAGGTTCTCCTCGACGGTCATCTTGGAAAAGATCCGCCGGCCCTCGGGAATGCAGCCGATCCCGAGGCTGACCACATCGTGCGTCTGCATCCCGTCGAGTTTGCGCCCATCGAAGGAAATGGAGCCCCGGTGCGGCGGTGTGAGACGCAGGATCGAACGGATCAGCGTGGTCTTGCCGGCGCCGTTTGAGCCAAGGATGCAGGTGATCCGCCCAGGGGCCACCTCGAGGGTGATGTCGTCGAGGACATCGACACGGTCGTAGGTGGTGAAGACGCCGTCGATGGTCAGGCGCGCGGTCATGAATGCCCCAGATAGGCTTCGCGGACGGTCGGGTCGGCGGCCACTTCGCGGAAGTGGCCCTCGCAGATCTTGCGGCCGTAGTTGAGGACGACGCAGCGGTCGGTGATGCGCTCGATCAATCCCATCTCGTGTTCGACGATGATAACGGTCAGATCGCCACGGCTGCGCTGCACGTCGAGGATTTCGTCGATGAGCTGGTTGGTCTCGTCGTGGGTCATGCCGGCGGAGGGCTCGTCGAGGAGCAGGATTTTCGGCCGTCCGATGAGGGCCCGGCAGATCTCGACCCGGCGGCGGTCGATCATGCCGAGGGCGACTGCCGGCTCGTCGAGACGCTGGGCGAGGTCCGGGTTGAACAACCGGGCTAGATCCCGTGCCTCCTCGGCGAGGGCCGCGACAGTCCGCGTCAGAGTGCGGCGGCGCAGAAGATTGTCGATCACACCTTGCGGTAGACGCTCTTGTGCGCCGAGCGCGATGTTGTCGAAGACGGAGAGCGGCAGGCACAGACGCGAACGCTGGAAGGTCCGGGCGAGACCGAGCCCGGCGAGCGCGTGGGCTGGCTCGCGGGTGATGTCGCGGCCATCGAGGACGATGGTGCCGGCCGCCGCCGGGTAGATGCCGCTCGTCACGTTGAAGAAGGTGGTCTTGCCCGAGCCGTTCGGGCCGATCAGACCCAACACCTCGCCGCGCCGGACCGTCAGGTCAAGGGCGTTGAGGGCAAAGAGGCCGCCGAAGCGGACGGACAGGCCCTTCGCCTCCAGGATCGCGGGGGCTGCCGCCAGGGCGCTCATGCCTGACGCCCCGCGACGAGGGTCCGGGTACGGCGGGGCAACAGGCCGCTGGGGCTGAGGACGAGGACGAGGATCACCAGTACCGCGAAGAGCAGAAGCCGGTATTCCTGGATGAATTGCAGCTTCTCCGGCAGCAGGACGACGATCAGCGCGGCCGGCAGTACCCCCCAGCGGTTGCCAATCCCGCCTAGGATGACGATCGACACCATCATCAGCGAGTCGCCGAGGGTGAAATTGTTGGGGGCGATGAATCCGGTCATCTTGGCGTAGATCGCCCCGGCCATCCCGGCGAGCACGTTACCCAGGGTGAAGGCGAGGATCTTCCAGCGGGCGATCCGCAGGCCGAAGACCTGGGCGGCGACCTCGTCGAGCCGCACTGCGTCGAGACGGATGCCGATCCACGATCGATCGAGGAGACCGACGAGCGCCAGGGCCGCCGCGGTGAGGGCGAGGCAGAGCAGGACGTAGTTGGCGTAGAACGAGAACGTCATGCCGAACAGGCTGAGGTCGTTCGAGAAGTCCCAGCCGAACAACGTGATCGGCGCGAGCTTCAAACCTTGCGGTCCGCCGAGCATCTCGTTGGCGTCGAGGAAGACGTTGAACATCACGCCGAAGGCCAGGGTCGTCAGAGCGGCGTAGTGGCCTCGTGTCCGCAGGAGCGGCAGGACAAGGAGCGAGCCGATCGCGACGGCGACGGCGCCCCCGAGCAGGATGCCCGCGAGGTCCGGGATGGCGATTCCCTCGGCCTGGCCGAGGGCCGCTGCGGTATAGCCACCGCAGCCGAGGAAGGCCGCGGCGCAGAAATTCGAGAGGCCGGCATAGCCGAGCTGGATAGTCAGACCGAGACACACCGTGGCGTAGATCAGCACCGTCGCCAGCATCAGGAGGCCGAAATTGTCCTCGCGCAGCACGACGAGGATGCCGAGGCAGGCCGCTACCAGCACGAGCCGCGTCGGCCAGGGATGACCGGCGGCGCCGCGCTCCACGGCGGCGATCACCCGGAACCGGGCGGCGGCGAACCACGCAATCCCGCAGGCCACCAGCGTCGAGAGGACGAGCCTCTGGTCCTCCGCATGGACCAGGAAGGCGACCGCCCCGGCACAGGCGGCCACGACGGCCGCGAAGACCGCGAAATCCGAAGTCCGCCGGGCTCTCACCCCGGCCGCCATTGGCAGTGCGTCCCGGGGGACCTCGTCTTGGGTGGAGCGGTGGCGCATCAGCATCGGTACGTCATCCGGGCGGGAGGAAAGGTCAGACGCGCTCGCTGGCGCGCTCGGCCAGCAGCCCGGTGGGGCGCCACGTGATCAGGGCGATGACGGCGACGAACGCGACGACGTTCTTGTATTCGCTGAAGGCCGGCAGGGCGGCGACGACCGCCGTTTGGAGGCCGGCGAAGAGGTAGCCCCCGAGGATCGCCCCCCAGAGATTGCCGAGGCCGCCCACGATGGCCGCACTGAAGCCGATCACCGCGATCAACAGGCCCATGCCGTAGTTGATCTCGCTATAGTACAGGCCGGAGATCACCCCCGCGAAGCCCGCCGTCGCCGAACCGAGAGCGAAAGTCAGGGGGACGACACGGAAGAAGTTGACGCCCATCGTTCGGGCGGTTTCCTGATCCTCCGCCACCGCCCGCATCGCGAGCCCGAAGCGGGTGCGGTTGATGATGTGGTGGACGAGGGCGATGAGCAGGAGCCCGGCCACGATCAGGATCAGCCCGTCGTAGCGGACGAAGACACCACCGACGGTCGCCCCCCCAGGTGGCAGCAGGGCGGGGAAGCGCTGCGAATTGGTGCCGTTGGGGAAGAACAGCCGGATCGCCTCGCGGATCACGGTGCCGACCATCATCGTCATCAGCAGCAGGTTGAGGGGCGGGGCGGAGCGCAGGGGCAGGATCAGGAGGCGGGAGATCCCGGCGCCGAGGAGCGCGGCGAGACCTACGGCCGTCGAGACGGCGGCCAGGATCTGCACGCTCGTCGGCAGCCCTGCGGCGGCGGCGGCAGTCGCCGCGACCAGGGCGCCGAAGGCCCCGAACGTCATCACGTCCCCATGGGAGAACTTGATGACGTTCATCACACCGAAGAAGATCGTGAACCCCATCGCCACGAGGCCGTAGATCGTCCCCTGCATGAGCCCGTTAAGGACGTACTGGCCGATCGCGCTCATCGCATGTCTCCGATCGCTCGGTCTCAGCGGTGCAGTAACTTGCGCTTGCCGCTCGCGTACTCGCTGTCCTCCCAGACCACCCACTTTCCGTCCTGCACCACGTACTTCGTGGTGAGCGGCGTGATGTTCTGGCCGTGGTCGTCGAAGGTGATCGGCCCGACGATCGAGGGCACGTCCTTCACGTCACCGAGCGCCGCGGTGATCTTCGCCCGGTCAGGCCCCACCGCCTCGATCTGCTGCATCAGCAGATGGGTGGCGATGTAGGCGAAGGGGCCGTAGGCCTCCGGCGGCTCCCTGTAGCCCGCCGCCTTGTAGTTTTCAGTGAAGGCCGCGCCGCCGGGCATCTTGGAGAGGGGCGGCGAATCGAAGAAGGTCACGGTGCCTTCGGCGAGATCCGGCCCGACGGCGTTGATGAACGCATCGCCCATGATCCCCGAATTGCCTTCGAGCTGCGCCTTGATGCCGAGCTTGTCCATTTGGGTCCGCAAGCGCGTTCCCAGCGGCGTAAGGCCGCCGAAATATATCACCTCTGGATTAAGCTCCTTGATCTTCGTCAGTTCGGCACTGAGATCCTGTTGATCGGGCGCGACCGCGAAGTTTCCGAGAATGGTTCCACCATTTTCCTTGGTGAAATCGGTGAAATATTTGTTCATCGACTTACCGTAATCGGTCGAGTCGGCGAATGAGACGAAGGTTTTGTAACCCTTTTCCTTCATGAACTGCGCACCGACCCGGTTTTGGCCGATCAGGATGCCGCTCACCCGGTGGATTTCTGGGTACTTGTGGGCATAGGTGATTTCGGGCAGCACAGCCGCCCACACCACCATCGGCAGCTTGAAGCGGTGGAACACATCGACGGTGGCAATAGCGGTGGCCGAGCAGTAGTGCGGCACCGCCGCCGCGATGCTCCGGTCTGACCCGAGCTTTGTCACGACCTGCACGCCGACATTCGGCTTACACTCATCATCCTGGACGACGAGTTCGTACTGGTAGGTGTGGGCCGGATCGGCGTTGAACAGCTTCACGGCAAGTTCGGCAGAGTTGCGGGCACCGATTCCGTGCGGAGAGTTCGGGCCGGTGAGGGGACCGACGAACGCGATCTTCACCGTGTCCTTGGCCTCGGCCCATCCTGGAATGAGAAGTGTGCCCGCCGCCGCCACCGCGAGGCACCGCCGCATGATCCGACCCATTCCGCCTCTCCGTTTGAATTCGAGGGCAGACTAGGCAGCGCGGCCATAAGCAGACTAGCACGCAAGCGCGCTGGCCCCTGAACGGATGCGCCATTGGTGCCACCGTGGAGCGAGGCGCGTGCGTACCGACCCGATGACGGAAACGTCCTAGCTGTCGTGCGACAGAAGGGTCGATCAAGGACGACCCAAACCCCGGAAGCCCCAGCGGAGACCGCGCATGCCGTCCGACCTGCACGACCGATCGATCGTCATCGACGGCCTGATCATCTCTGATTTCGGCCGACCGGTCTTCGCGGACATGCGGAAGGCTGGGCTCACCGCCGCGAACTGCACCTGCTGCGTCTGGGAGAACTTCACGGAGACGATGCGCAACGTGATGCGCTGGAAAACGTATTTACGCGACCATACGGACCTGATCACGCAAATCTACACCACCGCCGACATACGGGCCGCCAAGGAGGCTGGGAAAACCGGGATCATCCTTGGCTGGCAGAACATCACCGGCATCGAGGACCAGATCGGCTATCTCGGCCTGTTCAAGGAACTCGGTGTCGGCATCATCCAGATGGCCTACAACACTCAGAACCTCGTCGGCACCGGCTGCTACGAGAGCCGGGATGGCGGCCTTTCCGATTTCGGGCACGATGTGCTGGCCGAGATGAACCGGCTCGGCGTCCTGGCCGACCTCTCGCATGTGGGTCCCAAGACCAGCGAGGACGTGATTGTCGCCTCGAAGCAACGGGTTGCCTACTCCCATTGCCTTCCGGCCGGGCTGAAGGCGCACCCGCGTAACAAATCCGACGAACAGCTACGCTTCATTGCCGAGCGGGACGGGTTCGTCGGCGTGACCATGTTCCCGCCCTTCCTCAGGCGCGGGCCGGAATCGACGGTCGACGATTACGTCGAGGCGATCGAGTATGTCCTGAACCTGTGCGGCGAAGACAAGGTCGGCATCGGCACCGACTTCACGCAGGGTTACGGCCGGCCGTTCTTCGACTGGATCACCCACGACAAGGGCTATGGCCGCCGGCTCACTGATTTCGGCGAGGTGATCAACCCCGAGGGTCTGCGCACCATCGGCGAGTGGCCCAACCTGACGGCGGCGATGGAGCGCCGTGGCTGGCCGGACGCCCGTATCGAACGGGTCATCGGCGGCAACTGGGTCGCGCTCCTGCGCGACGTGTGGGGAGCGTGAGGACCATGGGCAAGCCGCAGGTCGAGATCCACGTCGACGACGCCACCGGGCGCTGGTCCGTCGATGCGCTGCCGATGATCCTGGTGCCGCAGCACTTCTTCCTCAACAACCACTTTGCCCTTGAGACGGAGCTGGGGCACGAACGGCTGGCCGAGGTGCTGCGGCCCGCAGGCCATCGCTCGGCCTACCATTGGTGTGAGAAGGAAGCTGCTCATCACGGGCTGGACGGCCTCGAGGCCTTCCACCACTACATGCGGCGCATCACCCAGCGCGGCTGGGGTCAGTTCGAGGTACTGGACGTCGATCTTGGCGCCGGCACCGCTTCGGTCCGCCTACGGAACTCGGCCTTCGTGGACGAGGAGCGCCGACGTCTCGGCCGCAAGGTCTGCACGATGTTCGCTGCGTGGCTCGAAGGCTCGCTCGAGTACGCGGCGGCGGCCTCGGGCCGGACGCTGCATCTCCAGGCCCGGGAAGCCTACTGCGCTGCGGAGGGCACACACGACCATTGCCTGTTCGAGGTCACGCCGCGGGTATAGGCCCCGGCTCTTTCCCTTCCCGGCCGGCTCCCTTCCCGTGACGCCTTCGGCACTACCGACCGGCGGGGCGCAGGCCCGGCCGGTCGAGGCCGAGGAAGCCGATCTCGTGGCGGGTCCGCCCGTCGCCGCTGGCAAGGTCCGCCAGGATCTCGCCGATCACTGAGCAGAACTTGTAGCCGTGCCCCGAGCACGGCGAAGCGAGCACGACCTGCGGATGCTCCGGGTGGTGATCGAGAATGAAGTGCTCGTCGGGTGTGTTGGTGAACATGCAGTCGCGCAGAGCCATGGTCGGTCCGCTGC
Source organism: Methylobacterium sp. J-077 (assembly GCF_022829365.1). Lineage (GTDB taxonomy): Bacteria > Pseudomonadota > Alphaproteobacteria > Rhizobiales > Beijerinckiaceae > Methylobacterium. The sequence goes on from NZ_JAKSYJ010000117.1 coordinate 8,815, forward strand.
CGGCGGGGAAGTAGCGTTCCGCGAAGTCGCGCAGGAGGCGCTCGTCGGCGGCATCCGGCTCCCGCCGCACGGCGTCGGGGGCGCCGGTCTCCCCAAGGTGATGGTAGCGCCCGAACTTGAACCCCGGAACCTCATAGACGGGCAGTCCGTAGTAGCGCCCCTCCGGCACCTGCAGGTTGAAGACCGGAAAGCGCGACGGCTCGAACCAAGCGGGCTCCTGTGGCTGGAGCCATGCCAGCACTTGGCGCTCCGGGACGGCAAGACCGGCCAGGGGCGCGGCGAGGTCCGCCGCCCAGGCCCCCGCCGTCAGGACCAGCCGCCCGGCTTCGTAGGTGCCGTGATCGGTCCGCACGACGACCCCGCCCCCAGGGGTCGCCTGCCAGTCGAGAACCTGCTCGCGAGCATGGATTTCCGCGCCGTGGGCCTGCGCAGCCCGGACGTGGGCGACGATCGCCCGCTCGCTGGCCACGAGCCCGCCCTGGGGCTGATAGACGGCGCGCATGCCCTCCGCGAGCCGGTAGGCCGGGAACCTCTCGTTGACCGCGTTGGCAGTGAGGACCTCGTGGGGCAGGTCGTGCAGCCGGGCCGAAGCCAGGGCGCCCCGAAAGACATCGCTCTCCTCGGCGCCGCCGTCGATGGAGCCGGTGATCACCAGGATTTCGTCGCCCGTCGCCGCCTCGAGGTCCCGCCACAGCGCGTAGGCCCGGTGCAGGAGCGGCACATAGGCCGGATCCTCATAGTACGGTAGACGGATGATCCGGCTGATCCCGTGGGACGAACCCATGGCGTGGGGGATGTCGTATCGCTCCAGCCCGAGCACGCGCTGACCGCGCTTGGCCAACTGCCAGGCCGCGGCACTGCCCATCCCGCCAATCCCGACCACGATGACATCGTAGGGCGTGTCCGAACGCATGGCGGCCTGCATCATTGACCTAAGGGCAAAGGATCGCGCCCCGCGTATGGTCATCCCCCGGAAGGCCGGGGATCGGCTTGGACGCAAGCGGCGCATCGGTAAGCTGCATGCGGCACGAGCGGGACCGTGCTTTGTCTACGATCCCCCGTGCCGGACCGCAGGCTCTGGAAGACAGGCGTGCTCGCCCACTGCGGGAGGGGGCAACCCCTCCATATGCCGCCGGTATCGCCTCTCCTCAGGGCATGGCCCCCAAGGGCGATCTCTCACGCCCGGCTGGTCGGGCCGACGATACTCAGGCCATGTCCTGGATCAGGTCGTGCCGGCGGGCCAGCAGAAGCATACCCTCCATGATCATGTGCGCACATAGATGCGCGGCCATGTCGTTCACGTCCTGCGGCGGGCTCACGGTGTTGAAGTCCATCGCCACGATGTTCAGGCCGCTCAAGCTGCGGATCAGCTCGATTCCCTCCCGCGCCGTCAGGCCGCCCCAGGTGGGCGTGCAGACGCCGGGGGCGACGGACGGATCGAAGACATCCATGTCCCAGCAGAGATAGACCGGCCGTTCGCCCACGGTGCTGCGGAACTCGGCCATGGTCTGCGCGAAGCCCCGCCGCAGCAACGTCTCCGCGGTCACGACACGGAAACCGAGATGGGCCGCGTGGGTGAGCACGCCGCTGCAATAGGTGAACCCGCGCACCCCTACATGCCAGGACCGGGAGGCGTCGACCCAGCCTTCCTCCGCCGCGTTCGTGAACTGCGTCGCGGCGTTGTAGCGGTCGTCCGGCTCGTAGGGATAGGCGTCCGTGTGGCTGTCGATATGGAGCGCGACGAGCCCCGGGTGGCGGCGCCCCGCCGCTCGCATGAGGGCCAGCGATACCGAACCGTCGCCGCCGATCCCGACCGGCACGGCCCCCGCATCGAGGATCGCGCCGGCCGCCGCCTCGATCCGGGGCAGCGCGTCGTCGATGCGCCCCGGCGTGAGGGCGACGTTGCCGCAATCGACGGCGCCGAGGAGGCTCAGCACGTCGACATCCGCCAGCGAGGGGTGGAACCGGCGGATGAGGCCGGATTGGCGGCGCACGGCGGTCGGACCCTGCCGTGCCCCGACCCGGAAGGCGTGCGTTCCGCAGTCGAACGGGACGCCGAGGATCGCCGCCCGGCATCCGGGACCGGGGCTCCCGGCGGGAAGCCCCATGAAGGTTTCCGGCGCGGTGAACAGCGGTTCGGTCAAGGCTGCGTGTCCCTCAGGAAGTCGAAGGCGGTGAGCGCGTGGACGCGGGCGACCTGCCCGAGTTCGGCGATGGCGGCGAACTCGTCGGGGCCGCCCATGCCGTGGGGGGTGGGCCCGTAGACGACGGTGGGGATGCCCCGCATCCGGAACCAACGGGCGTCCGAGCCGCCGACCCGCATGTTCACCGCGACCGGGGCGCCCACCACGTCCCCGGCGGCGGCGGCGCACAGGCGCACGAGGCGATGGTTCGGGTCGGTATGGTTCGGCGCGAAGTTCCGCAGCACCCGGACCGTCAGGTCCGGATCGTCGAGGGAGCCGCGGATCGCGGTCTCTACCGCCTCCGCCGCCACGCCGACGGGGAGGCGGATGTCGAGGGCGGCGCGGGCCCGGGACGGGATGAGATTGGGCGAGGTGCCACCCTCGATCCGGCCGAGATTGACGGTGATCCGGCCGAGCGTGTCCGTCTCGCCGGCCCCGGCCAGGGGCTCGGAGATGGGACGCGACCGCGCGATCGCTTCGCTCACGGCGGCCGGTGCAACCACGGGCACCGCCGCCAAGGCCGCGCCGAGCCGGTCCAGCGCCCTGCGCAGCCGGTCGATCGCATTGTCCCCGAGGTGGACGTGGGCGCCGTGGGCGGGCCGGCCCACCGCCTCGACCTCGATCCAGAGGAAGCCCTTCTCGCCGAAGCGCAGGACGCGCGGCGAGCCGGCATCGCCGATGATCACCGCATCCCCCGTCGCGTGGGGTACGGTGTCGAGCAGCCACCGGGTTCCGAGGGGGCCCATCGTCTCCTCGTCTCCGGCCAGCGTGAGAACGACTTCGCCAGGCCATGCGTCCGCGACGTCGGCAAGCCCGGCGAGGGCGACGATGGAGGCGGCGATCCCGCCCTTCATGTCGGCGGCCCCGCGTCCGTACAGGAGCCCATCGATGGTCGCGCCGGCCGGATCGACGCTCCAAGCGCCGGGTTCACCCACGGGGTAGGTGTCGAGATGGCCGTTGAGGATGACCCGCCGGCCAGGGCCCGCGCCCCGAACCCGGGCAACCACGTTCACGATGCCCTCCGCACTCTCGTGCCGCGCGATCTCGGCCGAGGGCACCGTTTCGCGGATGCAGGCGACAGCGACCTCGGCGACCGTGCGGGTGTCCCCAGGCGGGTTCGGGGACGCGGCCGCAATCAGCCGCCGGGCGATGGCGGCCACCTCGGAGGCACGGTCGGTGGCGAGGGCGCGGCGGGCGGCGATGTCAGCGCGCGGCAAGGCGGCGCTCCCAGATGCGGATTGACTGTGTCAGCGGCCAGCAAATTATGAAGTAAATCACCGCAATGAAGGTAAATATCTCCAGCGGACGGAAGGTCGATGACGATAGCTCCATACCCCTTCGGGTGATCTCGCCCACGGAAATCACCGCGGCAAGTGAAGAGTACTTGATGAGCTGCACGAAATTGGCTGCGAGCGGCGGCAGGATCAGGCGGACCGCCTGCGGAAGAACGATCCGGACGAAGCTCTGGCCCGGCGTGAGTCCGAGGACCTGCGCCGCCTCCCGGTGCCCGACCGGGACAGCCTGGATGCCCGCTCGGAAAACCTCGGCGATGAAGGCTGACGAGTAGATCGACAGGCCGAGGACAGCGGCGGCGAAGGCATCGAGGCGGATCCCGAGAAGGATCGGCAGGACGTAATAGGCCCACAGGAGTTGCACGAGGATCGGGGTGTTGCGGATGATCTCGCCATAGACAAGGGCGATCATCCGCAGGGGCCAGAAGCGAGAGCTCGACATGACCGCGACCAGAAGCCCCCCCGCCGTCGCGAAGACGAGGGTCAGCCCCGAGATGATGAGGGTCGTCTGGACGCCTGACAGCAGGAACGGGAGATTTGCCGGAATCACGTCCCAGCGGAATTGATAGGTGCCCATCGCCGGCGGCCTACGGCGCGACGATCGGGCCGAGCCCGTTCTTGTCGGCGAACTTGGCGAGACGCCCGTCAAGCTTGATCGTGTCGACGAACAGATTGACGTAGTTGAGCCAGATCTGGTCGCCCGGCGCGACGACATAGGCGTAGGGCGTCACAGCGAGCTTCTCCGGCGGCAGCAGGTAGGTAACGCCGGGGAACTCCTTCTTCATGCGCAGGGCGGTGGGGAAGTCGCTCATGATGACGTCGGCCCGGTTCGTCATCAGTTCCGCTTGGCTGGTGGCCGGCGGCGCCACGGCGTTGACGGCGGCGTTCTTCAAGTAGCCGCGCATGAACGGCTCGATGTAGGAGCCGAGGGTGACCGCGGCGGTGATCCCCTTCTTGTCAATGTCGCCCCATTGCTTGATCGGGCCGTCCCCCTTCACCACCGCATAGACGTTGGTCACGAGGTACGGCCTCGAGAACTCGACGGCTTGCGCCCGCTTCATGGTCGCGCCGACGCCGAACATGCCGATGTCGCATTTGTTGGCCTGAAGGTCGGCGATGAATGTGCCGAAAGCCGTCTCGACGACTTCGAGCTTGACGCCCATGTCCTTTGCCAACTCCTTCATCAGGTCGGCGTCGATCCCCTCGAGTTCACCGGTCGCGGGGTTGCGGAAGGAGATCGAGTAGTAGAGCGGCCAAGTGCACACGCGCAGCTTGCCGGACTTGGTGATGTCGTAGAGATGCGACTGCGTTTGCTGGGCGTCAGCGGGAAGAATCGCCCCGAGAAGGGCGATCCCGGTCAGGACGGCCGTGAGGAACCCCGTGAAACGACGTGTCATCGTGCAATCCTCCGTCTGAATGCGGGTGTCGGTCAGTCCTCGAACTGTGCCAGGAAGCGGCGCGCGCGGTCGGTGTTGGGCGCGGCGAAGAAGGCCTTAGGTTCGCCCTCCTCGATGATCCGGCCGCCATCCATGAAGACGACGCGGCTGCCGACCTTCTCGGCAAACCCCATCTCGTGGGTCACGACCATCATGGTCATCCCCTCGCTGGCGAGGTCGCGCATCACCGCCAGAACCTCGCGCCGCAATTCCGGGTCGAGCGCGCTCGTCGGCTCGTCGAACAGGAGGACGGCCGGGCGCATGGCCAGGGCGCGGGCGATGGCCACGCGTTGCTGCTGGCCGCCCGAGAGGCGGCCCGGATAGGCATCGCGCTTGTCGGACAGGCCGACCTTGGCGAGCAGCGCCTCGGCCCGGGCGACGGCCTCGTCGCGCATCAGCCCCCGCACGCGGATCGGGGCCTCGATGACATTGGCCAGCACGGTCATATGCGGCCACAGATTGAAGTGCTGGAAGACCATGCCGACTTCCGACCGCACGGCGCGAGCGGCCCGCGCGACGGAGCGGTCCGCCTTACCGCTGGCGACGACCTGATCGTGCATGAGCACGCGGCCCTGGTCCGGTGCCGTGAGGAGGGCAAGGCAGCGCAACAACGTGGTCTTGCCCGAGCCGCTCGGCCCGATGACGCAGACCACCTCCCGTTCGTGCAGGGTGAGATCCACGGCATCGAGGACGCGGTGCGTCCCGAACGCCTTCCCGATCTCCTGACCCACCAGAACCCGTCGCGCCGAAGCCACCATCATTCATCACCGTTCGTGATGGTGGCAGATTGAGGCGATCAGAGAGCATCTGTCACGCTCGAATTTTAGGCTTGCCAGCGAGTCGATTGCCGCTCGATAAATCATAGTTATGGATCTACGCCAGATCGAACTCTTCACTGCGATCATCGAGAACGGCAGCCTGACGGCGGCGGCTCGCGCTCTCGGCGTCACGCAGCCGGCCGTGAGCGCCGGGCTGGCACGCCTCGAACGGGCGGTCGGCTTTTCTCTCTTCCGTCGGGACGGCCGGCAGGTGGTGCCCACGTCGGAGGCGATGCTCTTCTACAGAGAGGCCGTCCGCGCCCTCGCCGGCGTCGCGCAACTCGACGATGCGGCCGCCGCCATAGCCGCCACCGCCCGCGGCTCGCTGACGGTCGCCACCAACCCGAGCCCCGGAATCGCTTGGCTTCCCCGCATCGTCGCGGAGTTCCAGCGGACGCGGCCGGACGTCCGCCTGAACCTGCTGACTCGCTCCTCGCGCGAGATCCGGGATCTCGTTGCGGCCCGTGCCTTCGATTTGGGCATCGCCGAGCCGCCCTTCGACAAAAAGGACAGTGTCGTCCGCCGGTATCGCTTCGCGGCGGTCACAGCTCTCAAGACGAATCATCCCCTGGCGATGCACGAGACCTTGACCCCCGCGCTGCTCGACGGCGTGCCGATGATCGGGCTGCTTCCCGCGCACGGCACCACTCCCGCGATCGCCCAGGCCTTCGCCGCGCACGGGGCGGATTTGCGGATCATGGTCCGGTGCGAGTTCTTCGCGACCGCGCTGAACCTCGCGGCAGAGGGTGCTGGGATCGCCCTGGTCGATCCGATCAGCGCGGCGTGTCACGCGGCGCCCGACATCGTCCTCCGGCCGTTCACCCCGCGCATCGTCTACGAGGTGGCCGTGCTGAAGCCGGCGCAGAGCGGCCTCTCCCGTCTCGCCGAGGCCTTCGCTGGGGAGATCGACCGGCACGTTCGGCCCTACCTGATGGAGCACGGTTCGTGACGCAGCCTCTCCCCTCCTTCGTCGCTGCCTCGATTCTGTCAGACCGCCTCCTGCCGGACGAGTTCGCGGCGATCTGTGATTGTGGCGGACGCCTCGCAGGCACATCATCGGAGGATGCCGCAAAAGCCCTCCTCCGGTGCCTGGGCGAGAAGGCGGCGGGGCGCGCGGCCGGGATCGTCCCGACGCCCTATGACGGCTGGCGGTCATCCTCCGCCACGCTGGAACGCGTCGAGGGGGATCGGACCGCTCCGCTGGGCTGCCACCCCCTCGTGCGCACCGTCGCCACGCCGCCCTCCGGGCTAGAGGCGGAGGTCGTGGATGTTGGGCGAGGCACCGAGGCAGAGTTCACCGCGCTTGCTCCCCTCCTGGCGGGCCGCATCGCGTTGGTACGGCACGAATACATGTTCGCGCCTGGGCACATCCACCGCCGGTTGAAATATGCCTGGGCGCGGGAGGCGGGTGCCGTGGGCTTCCTAATCGCCGGACCCCTTCTGACACGCCCGGTCGCGGGATCATCCGGCCGGGGCCGGGAAGACGGAATCCCCGCCCTCGGGATCACGCCAGAGGCCGCTGCGCGTCTCGCGCCTACAGGAGCGGGCTACGCCCGGGCCCGGCTCACGATCGTCGCAACGGAGTTCGCAGCCAGCACGGAGGCGATCCTGTTCGACCTGCCGGGGCAAACCGCCGAGACTGTCGTGCTGAGCGCCCATCTCGACGGACACGATCTCGCCGAGAGCGCGATGGACAACGCCACCGGTGTCGCGGCGGCCCTTGCCGTGACGCGGGCGCTCGCCCCTCATGCGAGGCATTTCCGGCGCGGACTGCGCCTCGCCTTCTTCAGCGCCGAGGAATGGGCCCTGACGGGCTCGCGGGTCTATCTAGACCGACTGCCCGAGGCCGAGCGCGAGACCCTCGCCTTGAACATCAACCTCGATTCGGTCGCCGGCTCCGGCCGTCTGACGGCCTTGTGCAGCGGCCTTCCAGGCCTTGCGGCCTGGGCTGAGCGAGCCACCGGCGCGGCGGGCGTGCCCGTCGGGACTTTCCTGCCGCCAATGGCCAACTCGGACCACGCCAACTTCACGCGGCACGGAGTCCCGGCCCTGCGCCTCGTCGCAGGCTTCGATGAAGGAAACTCCAATCTCAGGTACGTTCTGACGGCGGCCGATACGCGCGACAAGGTAACAGTGGGGCAACTGCGTCTAGCGGCCCTCGCCGCCGCCGCGATGGTGTGGTCCGCTCTCACCGATGAGCAGCTTCCCCACTAAGGAGCCTGCCACAACCCTCCCGGACCCTCTAGGGGTGCTCTTCATTGTGGGGAACGCCCCGCAGCCATCGCAGCGCTCGTTCCACCAAATTGCAAATCGAACATGTGGTGATCGTGGCAGACGTTGCTGGAGAATCGCGTTCTTCGTAGGGCTGCAAAGCCAGTCGATCGAACTACGCCAGAATGTCTGGTTCCAGTAGCCCTACGCCTGAAAGCGGATTTTCCGCTTTCGGCCATTTGTAGGCGAAACGAAACACCGAACAGCGCATGCAGTCCGCGGGATCGGGCTTGACGCTGGGTTGTAGCCCGTGCCCCCTTAGCACTCATAAAAGAAACCGTCCCACGGGAGGCCTGTCATGGCGCTGATCCGCAATTGCGTCCTCGTGGTCGCGATCGCCTGCAGTGCCTTGGCCGGGACAGCCTCCGCCGAGCCGATCCGCGTGAAGGTCGGCGTCCTCAACGACATGTCTGGGGTCTATTCCGACACGGGCGGGCCGGGGTCCGTCGTCGCAGCGCGGCTCGCGATCGAGGACTTCGCCAGGGACTCCGCTAAGAACTCCGCCACGACCGGCGCCGAGGTGCGGGTCGACCTCGTCTCCGCCGACCACCAGAACAAGCCGGATGTCGGTGCGGCCATCGCCCGGCAATGGTACGACCGCGACGGCGTCGACG
>NZ_JAKSYJ010000125.1 GCF_022829365.1 Methylobacterium sp. J-077
CAGCGCAACCAGATCGGTGAGCTCAAAAAGAGAAACACGACGATCGGCACTAGTCTCTCACTTGCCGAAGCCAAAGCTCCGACCGCAAGGACAAACGCCGTCCGCGTCTCCCTTCCTCAATTCCAACAATGTCAAAGACCCGAGCGAACCGGATGACCGGACCGCTGCAAAGACGAGACGACGATCCGGGCCAGAGACCCCGATCACCCGCTTGTCCGACTGGGAGAACCGTGATACCGGCCAGACCATCCGGTCGGCCGCCTCAACGGTGCAGGGCGTCTAGGCCCCGCCGATCCCCCTGTCAACCCCGTCGCCAGACCCGCCGAAACGAACCCGACCCCGAAGCCGCATCGGACAAAAACAGCCAACCGCCCGGCAAACCCGCCGGCCAATCGCCGATCCTGTCAGAAGATGCGTCAGCGCCCGGGCCACTTCCGCGGCCGGCGCCGATGAACCGGGGTATAGACACACCATCCGGAGGCGTCAACACCGGTTGGAACATTTTCGAAGGTTGGTTCGGATCGACCCCCCTCCCCTCTCGGCTCGGCGGCCCGGAATTCCCTCCGGCACGGGAGGCCGGTAGAGCGGTGGGGCGCCTCAATCTCGACATGCTGCCCCCCGAGAGGAACAGCCTGTGCGTGGGCGGTCCGCGCGTGCCCGGCCGCCGATCGTCAATGACTAGCGAGAGTGCCGTGCGCCGTCGTCTTTCCGGGACCTTCGCGTGAAGCGTGAGCGACTCAAGATCGGCGACGTGGCCGCCCTCGCCCCCGGTGTCGGCCGCGGAGTCCAGGCGCCGCTCGATCTCCTCGGCGCGGACGCGACCCAGATCGACCGGCGCGCGGTCAACCTGCGCTGGCTCTGTGCCAGCACGCTCACGGGCCTGACCGGCGCCGGCCTCATCGCGGCGGCGCTCCACGTCTCCCTGCAAGGTGATGTCTCCTTCGCGGCGATCCCCGAGAAGGCCACGATCATGCCCCGGCCGCAGCCGAGCGAGAGCGGCGCCAATCTCGCCCGCAAGGGCGACCGGCTGGTGCGCAACCTGATGATCGCCTCGGCCAAGCAGAGCTTTCGCGCGCCGGTCACCGTCCGCCTGGGGGATCGCGAGATCATCAAGGCCAAGGCGTTCGTCCGGATCACCACGCCGCTGTCGATGACCACAGGGATCTATGCCGGCGAGCTGCCGCGGTTCGACCCGATGAAGTTCGTCTCCGACGAGCCGCTCGAACGCGCGCCCGATGCCGCGGCCGACGCACCCGGGGCCGAGGTCACGGTGGTCAAGCGCGACCTCGCCGACGCCGCCATCGACGCCAACGCGCCCGCGCTCACCGATGACGACGTCACCGCCCAGGTCGAGGAGGAGCGCCGCATCGCCGCCGAGGCCGGGCGCCGCGCCGCCATCCCGATCGCCCCGCAGATCCTGCTGTCCCGCACGCTCCAGCAGGGCGCGGGCGGCGATGGGGAGAGTTCGGCCGCCAAGGACGCGAACCCGTTCAAGGCGATCGAGGTGCTGGTCGTCCCGGAGAACGTCACCAAGGTCGCCAAGGTCGAGCTCAAGCCGAACGAGGCGCCGCTCGTGGACGAGCGCGACATCGCGCTGAAGCGCGGCGAGACCCTCGAAGGCATCCTGAAGGCCACCGGCCTGGCTGGGGACGAGCAGATCCGCGGCATCGTCGCGGCGCTCGGTGGCAAGACCCGCACCGGGGCGCTCCCGGAGGGACAGCAGATGCGGGTGCAGATCGCCCCCGGCCCCCGTCCCGGCGATCCGCGCCAAGTCACCCGGGTCGTGCTGTATGGCGAGACCGGCATCGAGGGCATCGCGGCGCTCAACGACCGGAGCGCCTTCGTCTCGGTGGCGCCGCCGACGGAAGAGGCCCCCGCCTCCAAGCCGCAGCCGCAGGCCGAGTCCGGCGAGGACGACGAGGAGGATTCGGGCTCGGGGCCGCGCCTGTACCAGAGCCTGTACGAGACGGCCGCGCGCCACGACCTGCCCCGCGCCACCGTCGAGGACATCGTCCGGGTGTTCAGCTACGACCTCGACTTCCAGCGCCGGATCGCCAGCGGTGACGGCCTCGACGTGTTCTACACCTACGACGACGAGGCCGGCGCCGACCGGCCGGACCTGCTCTACGCGGCGCTGACGCTCGGCGGCGAGACCCGCAAGGTCTACCGCTTCCAGTCCCCGGATGACGGCACGATCGACTACCTCGACGAGCAGGGGCGGTCGCTGAAGAAATTCCTGCTGCGCAAGCCGATCCCGGACGGGATCATGCGCTCCGGCTTCGGCTACCGGATGCACCCGGTGCTGGGCTACGCCAAGCTGCATACCGGCGTCGATTGGGCCAACCCGATTGGCACCCCGATCGCGGCGGCGGGCAACGGCGTTGTGATCCGCGCCGAGATGACGTCGGGCTACGGCAACCGGGTCGAGATCCAGCACGTCAACGGCTACGTGACGACCTACAACCACATGTCGCGGTTCGGCCGCGGGGTGAAGGAGGGCGTCCGGGTCCGGCAGGGGCAGATCATCGGCTATCTCGGCTCGACCGGCCTCTCGACCGGTCCGCACCTGCACTACGAGGTGATCATCAACGGCCACTTCGTCGACCCGATGAAGATCCGCGTGCCCCGCGGCCGCGAGCTCGACGGCCGGCTGCTCGCCGAGTTCAAGCGCCAGCGGGAGCAGGTCGACGCGACCATGCTAAAATCGAAGAGCGCCACGGCCCTGGCGCAGCGGGATGCGGCCGTGCGCTGAGCGCGGCGATCGCGGCTCAGGCAAAGCCCAGGCGGGCGCGGATGTCTTCGGGGGTCGCGCCCGCCTGCCTCAGATCGGCGAGGCTCTGCGAGCCCCGGGACTTGGCGAGCTTCTCGCCGTCGGGATCCAGGATCAGCCCGTGGTGGTGGTAGCGCGGCGTCGGCAGGTCGAGCAGGCGCTGCAGCAGGACGTGGAGATCGGTGGCCGCTTCGAGGTCGCGGCCGCGGACCACGTGGGTGATTTCTTGCTCCGCGTCGTCGTGGACGACCGATAGGTGATAGCTGGTCGGCACGTCGCGGCGGGCGATCACGGCATCGCCCCAGCGGGCCGGATCGGCGGCGACCCAACGCGTCTCGGCTGCGTCGAAGGCTTCGTAGCTCAGCGGATCGCCGGCGTCGCGCAGGGCGGCCGCCATGTCGAGGCGCCAGGTATGCGGCTCGCCCCGGGCCAGGCGTTCGGCCCCGATCGCGGGATCGAGCCCGCGGCAGGTGCCGGGATAGAGCGGCGCGCCGTCCGGATCGTGCGGGTTGCCGGCGCGGGCGGCGGCGCGCGCCCGGATCTGGCCGCGGGAGCAGAAGCAGGGATAGGCGAGTCCCCGGCCGATCAGGCCGTCGAGCGTTGCCCGGTAGGCATCGCGGTGCCGGGATTGATGCCGCACCGGCTCCGGGTAGGTCAGGCCGAGCCAGGCGAGGTCGGCAAAAATCGCTTCGACCAATTCCGGCTTCGCGCGGACCGGATCGATGTCCTCGATCCGGAGCCGGCAGAGGCCGCCCATCTGCCGGGCCAGGTCAGCGTTGAGCAGGGCCGAGTAGGCGTGGCCGAGATGGAGCCGGCCGTTCGGGCTCGGCGCGAAGCGGAGGATCGGGGCGCCCGGCCTCACCCGTCACGGTGGCGCAGGCAGCGCGGCTCGGCGGTCTGGCAGGCGATGCCGGGCAGCGAGCAGGCAGGGCCCGCGGCGAGGCGCTGGCAGACCCGGCAGCCATCGGTCCATTCGAGGCAGGCCGGGTCGTCGGCCACCGAGCGCGCCGGGACGGCGTGCCGGGCGGGCAGGAGCTCGCCGAGCAGCACCGTCGCGGCCACGACGATCGCGATGCCCCAGGCAGCGAGGGCGCCGCTCGAGGCGCGCGGTGCGGGTGGCGTGGTGGAGGCTGTCGACATGGGCTTCCTGTTGGCGCGGGGCGTGGCCCGCTGTCAACGCGGGACCGTTGGGGTCAAGCGGCCTGTGCGGTGCGGCGCTCCAGCAGGGCCGGAAGCAGCTTCAGATTGAGCGGCTTGGCCAGGAAGCCGTCGAACCCGGCCGCGCGGGCGGCGATCTCGTCCTCGCGGCCGGCATTGGCGGTGAGCGCCACGAGATGCAGCCGGGTCCCCTCCCCCGCCGCTTCCGCGGCGCGGATCCGGCGGGCGGTCTCGTGGCCGTCGAGGCGGGGCATGCGGATATCGATCAGGGCGAGGTCGAACGGGCCGGATGCCGCCAGCCGCTCCAGCGCCTCGACCCCGTCGACCGCGTGGACCACCTCGGCGCCGAGGCGCTCCAGGGCGCGGGTGGCGAGCAGGGCGTTGATCGGGTTGTCCTCGGCGAGCAGGATGCGCTGGCCGGTCCCGGTCCGCGCCGGCGCGGGCGCCGGGACGGTGCTGGATTCGACCGCGACCGGCGGGGCGAGCAGCCGCTCGAACAGCGAGCGGGCCCGGATCGGCTTGATCAGGTAGCCGTCGAAGCCGGCCGCGCCCGGCGCCCCGAAGCCGCGGCGGTCGAACGGCGAGAGCAGGACGAGGCTGCAGCGCACCCCGCAGGCGCGGGCGGCGTCGGCGATCTGGCGCACCGCGGCATCGCCGAGCGCCCGGTCGGCCAGCACCGCGTCGAAGGCCGCGCCCGAGAGGGCATCGAGGCCGTCCTCCAGGGTGCCGACGATCACGGTGGCGGCGCCGGCCCGGGACAGGCTGCGGGCGAGGTAGGGGGCCTGGTAGGGCGAATCGGCCACGATCAGGCAGCGCCGGCCTTCGAGCCCCGGCAGCGGGGCGGGATTGGGGCGCGCGCCCTCGGCCTCGGGCAGCGGCAGGACGACCCGGAAGGTCGAGCCGCGGCCGACGCGCGAGTCCGCCTCGATCCGCCCGCCCATGCGGGTCACCAGCCGGCGGGTGATGGCGAGGCCGAGGCCGGTGCCTTCGTGGCTCCGGCTGGCGCTGCCGTCGCCCTGCTCGAACTCCTCGAACAGGATCGGCAGACGATCCTCCGGGATGCCGGGGCCGGTATCGGAGACGGCGAGCACCGCCTCCCCGCCCCCGGCGTCAGTGCGGACGAAGCTGAGGCTCACCCCGACGCCGCCGCGCTCGGTGAACTTGACGGCGTTGCCGGCGAGGTTGAGCAGGATCTGCCGCACCCGGTCGGCATCGCCGACGAGCCCGCGCGGGAAGCTTTCGGTCACGTCGAGGGCGATCTCGATGCCCCTGTCCTGCGCCCGCGGGGCCAGCAGCTCCACCACGCCCTCGGCCAAAGCCGGCAGGTCGAACAGTTCGGCCGCGAGGTCGAGGCGCCCGGCCTCGATCCGGGAGAAGTCGAGCACGCCGTCGATCAGGCCGAGCAGGGCCTGGCCGCTGGTGCGCACGGCCTCGACATAGGTCCGCTGCTCGAGGTCGAGACTGGTGCCGAGCACGAGCTCGGCCATGCCGAGGATGCCGTTGAGCGGGGTGCGCATCTCGTGGCTGACGGTGGCGAGGAAGCGCGACTTCGCCACGCTGGCGGCCTCGGCGCGTTCCAGTGCCGCGTCGCGGCTGCGCAAAGCCTCGACGCGGGCGGTGACGTCGCGGCCGGCGCGCAGCCAGTGCATCGCGTCGCCGTGGGCGACCGGCATCTCCACGAAGGCGAACCAGCGCACCTGGCCGTCCACCGAGCGGACCTGCGCCTCCATCCGGCGCACGCCGTCCTCGCCGACCTCGACCTCGCGCCGCTCCAGGATCTCGAGGTCGATCGGCGCGCCGAGCAGGTCGATGGCCGGGCGCCCGAGCAGCCGGGCGTAATCGTCGTTGGCGTAGGTGATCCGCCCGCGGGCGTCGCGCTGGACGATCACCTCGGTGGTGGCCGCGACCAGGGCGCGGTAGCGGTCCTCGCTCTCGCTGATCCGCCAGATCCGGTCGTGCAGCCGCTCGGCCTCGGCCTCGTCCGGGGCGGAGCGCCGGGCGCGCCAGTGGCCGAGCGCGAGGGCCGCCGCGATCAGCAGCGCCAGCACCAGCGCGATATCCTTGACGACCATGGAAGCCTCCCCGGCTGCAGGCCGGCACGGCGCAGGATCGCAGGCGAAGCTGAAGGCGGCGTTGGGAAAAGCGCTTAACCGGCGGTTGCGCCGATCGGAGCTGCCCAATGCTAAACGTCGTCGCAGACCGATCCGAAGTCCGGCTCGCGAGTTGCCTGCCAGGACGATCGGTCCGGACGGAGACAGTGACGATGCCGGGTGAGCATTACGACGTGATCATCGTCGGATCCGGCCCCGGCGGCGGGACGATGGCGTGGCGTCTGGCCCAGACGGGCAAGCGCATCCTCCTGATCGAGCGCGGCGACTACCTCCTGCGCGAACCGCGCAACTGGGACAGCCAGGCGGTGATCGTCGACGGCTACTACCAGACCAAGGAGACCTGGTACTCCTCCACCGGCAGCAGCTTCCAGCCGGGCCTGCACTATTATGTCGGCGGCAACTCGAAATTCTACGGCTCGATCCTGTTCCGCCTCCGCGAGAAGGACTTTTCCGAGATCCGCCACGAGGACGGCATCGCGCCGGCCTGGCCCGTGGGCTACGACGAGTTCGAGCCGCATTACCAGGCCGCCGAGGAGTTGTTCCACGTCCACGGCCAGCGCGGCGAGGACCCGACCGAGCCCTGGTCGCGCAAGCCTTACGCGCATCCGCCGGTCTCGCACGAGCCGCGGATCCAGCAGCTGTTCGACAACCTGAAGAGCGCAGGCCACCACCCGTTCCACCTGCCGGTGGGCGTGCGGCTGGTGGAGAAGGACGGGCGCGCCGTCTCGACCTCGCCCTGCATCAAGTGCGAATCCTTCGACGGCTTCCCCTGCCCGACCAACGGCAAGTCCGACGCCCAGACCATGGTGGTCGATCCGGCTTTGCGCGACTGCACGAACCTGACGCTCCTGACCCGCACCTATGTCGAGCGGCTGGTCACCGACCCGAGCGGCCGCAGCGTCACAGGCGTCGTCGGCACGCGCGACGATGCGCCGTTCGAGGCCTCGGCCGACCTCGTGGTGGTCGCCTGCGGGGCGCTGTCCTCGGCGCTGCTGCTGCTGCGCTCGGCCAGCGACCAGCACCCGAACGGCCTCGCCAACGGCTCCGGTCAGGTCGGGCGCAACTACATGCGCCACAACAACTCGACCGTGCTGGCGATCTCAAAGGTGCCGAACCCAACCCGTTTCCAGAAGACCCTCGGGCTCAACGATTTTTACTTCGGCGACCCCGATCCGAAGGACGATTGGAACTTCCCGCTCGGCCATATCCAGATGGTCGGCAAGTCCGACGGCGCCCAGATTCACGGCGAGGGGCTGCCGGGCTTTCTGCAATGGTTCCCGAACAAGCCGTTCGACTGGATCGCCAAGCATTCGGTCGATTTCTGGCTGACCTCGGAGGATATCCCGCTCGCCCAGAACCGCGTCTACTATCACGACGGCAGGGTCCATCTCGACCTCACCGAGACCAATGCCGAGGCGCACAAGCGCCTGCGCCGCAAGCTGCAGGAGATCTGCAGCTTCACCGACATGCACCCGCACCTGTTCGACCGCTCGCTCTATCTCGGCAAGAACGTCCCGATCGGCGGCACCGCCCACCAGGCCGGGACCCTGCGCTTCGGCGAGGATCCCAGGACCTCCGTGCTCGACCGGCACTGCAAGGCGCACCAGCTCGACAACCTCTACGTGACCGATGCGAGCTTCTTCCCGTCGATCGGCGCCGTGAACCCGACCCTGACGATCATCGCCAACGCCCTGCGGGTGGCCGAGCACCTGGTCGACCGGATGGGTGCCAAGGACGAGATCGCGCCGCCGCGCCTGTTCGACCACACCGAGCCGCGGGAGCCCGTTCCAGCGTAAGTGTGCAGCTCTGCTATACGGGGTGATCGTCCTCGAACCGATCGCCCTCCCCTTGGCCATTGATCACATCGATCTCAGCCGGATCGACCTGAACCTGCTGGTCGCCCTGGATGCGCTCCTCGACGAGCGCAGCGTCACCCGAGCGGCGGCCCGGATCGGCGTCGGCCAGTCGGCGATGAGTTCGAGCCTCGCCCGGCTGCGCCGCCTGTTCGACGACGAACTGCTCACCCGGGCCCCCGACGGGATGCGGCCGACGCCGCGGGCCCTGAAGCTCATCGAGCCCCTGCG
Source organism: Methylobacterium sp. J-077 (assembly GCF_022829365.1). Lineage (GTDB taxonomy): Bacteria > Pseudomonadota > Alphaproteobacteria > Rhizobiales > Beijerinckiaceae > Methylobacterium. Next base: position 8,124 of record NZ_JAKSYJ010000125.1, read on the forward strand.
GGCGACGCTGCGGCAGGTCCAGGCCCTGGTTCACCGGGAGGAGCGATTCGATCCGGCCACAGTGGAGCGCAGCTTCACCGTGAGCCTGCCCGACAGCGTCGAGGTTCTGCTCGGGCCTCGATTGCTCGCGCAGCTGCGCCGGGAAGCTCCCGGAATCCGGCTGCTGCTGCGCTCGGTCGATCGCACCCACATCCTCGACGAGCTCGACGCCGACCGAGTCGATCTCGCCATCGGGTTCTTTTCGGAGGGGCAGCTCCACCACAAGCAGCGGCTGCTCTACCGGGACAGCTACGTGGTCCTGTTCAACGCCGACCTGATCGGGATCCAGCCGCCGATCGGGCTCGACGACTACCTGCGGTTCCCGCACGTGCTGACCTCCCTGCGGGAGACCGCCCACGGGGTGGTCGACGACGCCCTGGCGCTGATCGGGCGCTCGCGCGTCCTGGCGGTGACGACGCCGCGTTTCCTCGTGGTGCCGTTCCTGGTCCGCGCCGCGCCGCTGATCGCCACCATGCATGCCCGGCTCGCGACGTCGTTCGCCAGCGCGTTGTCGCTGGCGGTCAGCCCGGTACCGGTGGACCTCGACGACGTGGCGGTGTCGATGCTGTGGCACGCCTCCTACGACCGTGATCCCGCCCATCGCTGGCTGCGCGACCTGCTGGTGAAGCTCGCTCACGAAACGCCTGAATTCGGGATGCTGTGACAGATCCTTCCCTACCTCGACGTCAGGATGCGTGGGAGGTTTCTACAAACTATGAGTTGGACACGGTCTGATCGATCGCCCCACAACGTCATCGCGAGCGTAGCGAAGCAAAACAGTGATGCGCCACGGTTCCGGGATCTCGCGCTGCCCTAGGTTGCTTCGCGACGCTCGCATGGACGGTAAAGGCGTGTGCGCCTCTACCGGACATCGCTTCACAGACACGGATCCTCCGCCGCCTCCAGCCGGCCGCTGGCGATCGCGTCGCGAAACAGCTGATAATCCTCGGCGTTGCGTTTGGCATAGGCTGCCGCCCAGTCGGCGAGGGCCTCGCGCAGGTCGGGCCGCTTGCCGCTGCCGCAATAACCGGCGATCGCCGCGGCATCCCCGGTCCGCGCATGCGCCCGGGCCAGGAGAGCGCCGTAGGCATACGAGAAGGTCAGGAGCGGCAGGCCCGACATCTCCGCCAGGGGGATCGCGCCCTTCAGGTTCTTCATCTGGCGCACGTAGAACGGCCGGCCATCGATGCTGGTCCAGCCGAGCAGCGGGTCGCCCACCGCCTGGAGCAGGCGCTGACCGTAGATCACGCGCTCACCCTCGTGCCCGGCATAGGGTTCGGGCATGCCCGGCAGGTACGGGGCGTTGGCCGGGCGCACCGCCTCCTTGACCTGGAGGAACAGCGCGTCCCGGTCGGAATTGCCGAACAGCAGCGCCACGTAGGCCCGCGTCCCGACGCTGCCGACCCCGACGACCCGGTGGGCCACGTCGACCACCTGGTAGCGGTTGAGCATGAACCGCCGCTCCCGCGGCAGGGTCTCGGCATAATGCTCCAGCCCGGTGACGATGCTCTGGCGCGTGGCGTCATCGACCGGCGTGAGGATCGGCGGCTCCTCCCGGAATCGCCAGCCGCCGTCGGTGCGGCGCTCGGCGAGTTGCCCCAGGAGGCTGCGGTTGTTCTTGCGGCGCGCCTTGTCGACCGCCCGGGTCACCACGGCACTGGCTTCCGCATCCATCCGGATCCGCCCGAGGCGCCGGGCATCGGCCACCGTGGTCTGGTACCAGACGTCGAGGGAGCCCTGCGGCGCCAGGCGGCGCATCGTGCGCTGATAGCCGGATACCGCCTCCATCACGGCGTCGCGCTGCGCCTCCGGGGGCGCGCCGGCTTCGGCGGTGGCGACCATGAGGCCGGCCGCCAGCCGCTTCAGGTCCCATTCCCACGGGCCGACCGTGACCTCGTCGAAATCGTTGAGATCGAGGACGATGTCGCGCTGCGGCGTGCCGAACAGGCCGAAATTGTCGATATGCGCGTCGCCGTTCATCACCACGTCGATGCCGCTGCGGGGCCCGCGCGACAGGTCCCAGGCCATCACGTGGGCGGCGCCGCGCAGGAACGCGAACGGGCTCGTCGCCATCCGGGCGACCCGCAGCGGGATGAGATGCGCCTGCCGGCCCTCGTGGGCCGCCTCGATCAGGCTGACCGGATCGGGGCGCTCGGATTCGGAACGCAGCGTCGCGTGGTCCTGGTGCGGGACCTTCGCCCGCAGGGCCTTGCCGGCCTGCCGGCGCTTGTCCCAGGGCTCGACACCGGCCCGGAGATCGATCCGCGGAAAATCGGCGAGCGGGGCCAGCACCACGTCCTCGGCGGGCGCCCCGGAGGCCGGACGTGCCGCCGCTTCCATCGTGTCGTCGTTTCGCACCTGGTCCATGATCTCCCGCCGCACCGAACGCACGACAACCTTGACCGTACTCGGTCGTTCCGAGCCGGCTCTATCCCCGTACACGATAGGATTGGCCCAGGTCTGTGACCATTCAGCTCTTGACGGGCCTTGACCCCATTACAGGCCAGCCCTCTAACCGGACGCCTATCCGGAGGGCGTCCGTCCCGGTCCGAGCCGCGCGGATCATACCGCATCGGTGACGGGCGGACCGGGGACGGACCGCACGGCGCCGGCCGGCGTCGCATCAGTGGGACATCACATGCCCAAGGGCTCAGATCTACTCGTCGCAGCCCTCGAGAACGAGGGTGTCGACCGCATCTTCGGCATCCCGGGCGAGGAGAACCTCGACGTCGTCGAGTCGCTGCGCACCTCCAAGATCGAGCTGGTGCTGACCCGCCACGAGCAGGCGGCGAGCTTCATGGCGGCGACCCATGGCCGCCTCACCGGCCGGCCGGGCGTGTGCCTCTCGACGTTGGGTCCGGGCGCGCTGAACTTCTCGACGGGCGCGGCCTACGCCCATCTCGGCGCGATGCCGATGATCATCATCACCGGCCAGAAGGGCATCCTGTCCGCCCGGCAGGCGAAGTTCCAGATCGTCGACGTGATCAGCTCGATGAAGCCGATCACCAAGATGGCCCGGCAGATCGTCTCGGCCTCCTCGATCCCCACGATCGTGCGCGACGCCTTCCGGGTCGCCACCGAGGAGCGGCCCGGGCCGGTGCTGCTGGAACTGCCCGAGGACATCGCCGCCGAGCAGGCCGAGGCCGCCCTCGTGCCGTCGCACCCGATCGACATCCCGGTCGCCCACCCGGCCGCGATCGAGCGGGCCGCCGCCATGATCCTCCAGGCCAAGCGGCCGCTGGTGATGCTCGGCGCCGCCGCCAGCCGGCCCCGGGCCACGGGCGATCTCGGCGGCTTCGTCCGGCGCACGCAGATCCCGTTCTTCACCACCCAGATGGGCAAGGGCACGGTCGCCAGCGGCACCAGCCTGTACATGGGCACTGCGGCTCTCTCCGAGCGCGACTACGTCCACGAGGCGATCGACAAGGCCGACCTGATCATCGCGATCGGCCACGATACGATCGAGAAGCCGCCCTTCTTCATGGGCCAGGCCGACCAGAAGGTGCTGCATATCGGCTACATGCCGGCCAACGTCGAGCAGGTCTACTACCCCGACGCCGAAGTGGTCGGCGATCTCGGGCCGACCCTGAAGCTCTTGGCCGACAAGCTGGAGGGCAAGCTGCCCAACGCCGGAGCCCTGCTGCCCCTGCGCGAGCGCATCCTCGGCCACATCGCCGACCGGGCCGGCGAGGACCGCTTCCCGGTGACGCCGCAGCGGCTGGTGCGCGACGTGCGCCGGGTGATCCCGGAGGACGGGATCGTGTGCCTCGACAACGGCATGTACAAGATCTGGTTCGCCCGGAACTACCGCACCTACGTCGCCAACACGCTGCTGCTGGACAACGCGCTGGCCACCATGGGCGCCGGCCTGCCCTCGGCCATGATGGCGGCGATGCTCTACCCCAACCGCCGGGTCATGGCGGTGTGCGGCGACGGCGGCTTCATGATGAACAGCCAGGAGCTGGAGACCGCGGTGCGGCTCAAGCTGAACCTCGTCGTGCTGATCCTCGACGACTCGGCCTACGGTATGATCCGCTGGAAGCAGGCGGTCGACAAGTTCGCCGACTACGGGATGACTTTCGGCAATCCGGATTTCGTGCTCTACGCCCAAGCCTACGGCGCCAAGGGCCACCGGGTCGAAGCGGTCAACGACCTCGTCCCGACCCTGGACCGCGCGTTCGCCGAAGGTGGGGTGCACCTCGTCGCCGTGCCGATCGATTATTCGGAGAACACGCGCGTTCTGGTCGAGGAATTGCGCGAGAAAGTGAAGCATTTCGAGCCCGCAGAGTGAACGCTTCGCAGAGTTCACGAAGGCACGAGGACAGGGCCGCGCGATGAATCCGTTCACCTTCCAGACCACCCCGAACGTGCTGTTCGAGGCCGGCGCCGCAAAGAAGCTGCCGGAGATCGTCGGCAGCTTCGGGGCCAAGCGCGTCCTGCTGGTCACCGACAAGGGCGTCCGAAAGGCCGGCCTGACCGAATCCGCCGAATCCGCCCTGGCGGCGTCAGGCATCACCCTCGACATCTATGAGGACGTGGTCGCCGACCCGCCCTCCACGGTGATCGAGGCCGCGGCCAAGCGCGCCCGGGAACTCGGGACCGATCTCGTCCTGTCGATCGGCGGCGGCTCGGCGCTCGATACCGCTAAGCTCGTGGCTTACCTCGCGAAATCCGACGAGCCGCTGGATTCGATCTACGGCGTCGGGCTGGCCAAGGGCGACCGGCTGCCGCTGATCCTGGTGCCGACCACCGCGGGCACCGGCTCCGAGGTGACGCCGATCTCCATCGTCACGACGCCGACCACCGAGAAGAAGGGCGTCGTCGCACCGAAGCTCCTGCCCGACTGGGCGGTGCTCGATCCGGAGCTGACGCTCGGCCTGCCGGCCGCCGTCACCGCGGCCACCGGGATCGACGCCATGGTCCACGCCATCGAGGCGTTCACCAGCAAGAACAAGAAGAACCCGATCTCGGACCAGCTCGCCAAGCAGGCGCTCGCCCTGCTCTCGGCCAATATCCGCACCGCCTGCTCGGACGGCCGCAACCTCGAGGCGCGCTCCGGCATGCTGCTCGGCTCGATGCTCGCCGGCATGGCCTTCGCCAACGCGCCGGTGGCGGCGGTGCACGCGCTGGCCTATCCAGTCGGCGCGATCTTCCATGTGCCGCACGGGCTCTCCAACGCCCTGGTGCTGATGGGGGTGATGCGCTTCAACCTGTCCCACGCCGAGGCGCTCTACGCCGAGCTGGCGCCGATCCTCGATCCGGCCGCCGCCGACCTGCCGCCGGCCGAGGCCGCCGCCCGCTTCGTCGAATGCCTCGACGCGATCTGCCGTGACTGCAAGGTCCCAGCCTCGCTGGCCGAGGTCGGGGTGGCGCAGAAGGATCTGGAGCGGATGGCCACCGACGCGATGAAGCAGACGCGGCTCCTCGTGAACAACCCCCGCGCGGTCACCTACGACGACGCCTACGCGATCTACAGCGAGGCGCTCGGCGAGGCGCGTCCTGCCGCCTGAGACGTGATCTGACAACCGGCCCGCCAAGGAGGCCGGACAATCGGTGAGGAGGAGCGCCGTCATGGATCAGTTCGACGCGTTCAAGGCGATGGGCGAGTTCTGGACCCGCGCCGGCGCGGGTTTCCTGTCTCCCGGCGCCGCACCGGGCTTCACTTGGCCGACCCCGCCGCAGACCGATCTTGCCGGCCTCGCCACAGCACAGAGCCACCTCGCCCAGGCCTGGGCCTCGGCCACCGCCCTGTCCCAGACCCTGACCGCGTCGCTGCAGGGCGGCGCCACCGCGCCGGACCCGACCGCCGGGGCGGTGCTCGCGCGGATCTTCGATCCACAGGCCTGGCTCGGCGGCTCGGCCGAGTTCGACGCGGCGCTGACGCGGATGTCGGAAGGCCCACAATTAGCCGACCTTTGGCAGACCGAGCGGCGCTACGGCGCGCTGTTCACCGCCTGGGCGGCGCTGCGGCGGGCCCAGGCCGAGCATCAGGCGGTGATGCTGAACGCTTGGACTCGGGCGGCCGGCACCTTCGCGAAGGAGGCGAATGACCGCGCCGAGCGCGGCGAGGGCTTCAGCTCCGCCCGCGAGATGATGACCCGCTGGACCGAGACCGCCAACGCGGTGCTGCTGGAGGTCCAGCGCTCCGAGACGTTCCTGGCCTCGCAGCGGGTGGTGCTGAAGGCGTCCACCGACCTGCGCCTCGCCCAGCAGGACCTCTCGGCCTTCCTGTCCGACTTCTACGGGCAGCCGACCCGGGCCGAGCTCGACGACGTGCACAAGAGCCTGACCGAGCTGCGCCGGGAGGTCCGCGTCCTGCGCCGCGAGCGCCGGGAGGCCGCCCGGGTCTCTCGGACGAACGGCGCTGCCGCGCCGGCAACGGAGGATGCGCATGGCTGACACGGGCATGGCCGACAAGGGCGGAGCCGAGCGAGACACCCCGAAAACTCCGGCCCCTCCGCTCCCGCTCAACCCCGCCGAGATGCTGGCCGAAGTCGCCGAGCTGGGCCGCCGGATCAGCGCGGGGGCCAAGCTGTTCTCGGACGTGCGCGACGCCGACGTGCAGATCGCCACCACGCCCAAGGACTTGGTCTGGAGCCAGGACAAGGTCTCGCTCTACCGATACCGGCCGCTCGCCGAGAGCAAGGGCTTGCCGCCGGTGCTGATCGTCTACGGGCTGATCGGTCGCTACACGATGGCCGACTTGCAGGAGGATCGCTCGCTGGTCCGCAATCTGCTCAATCTCGGCCTCGACCTCTACGTGGTCGATTGGGGCAATCCGGGCCGGGCCGACCGCTACGTCACCATCGACGACTACGTCGACGATTACCTCGCCGAATGCGTCGCCTTCATCGGGGCGGCGGCGGGGCGCGAAAAGATCAACCTGCTCGGGATCTGCGAGGGCGGCGTCTTCACCACCTGCTACGCGGCGCTCTACCCGGAGCGCGTCAACGCGATGGTGCTGACCATCACGCCGATCGACTTCCACGCCGACACCCGCGAGACCCGGGCCGGCCACGGCTTCATAAACGTCTGGACCCGCTCCCTGTCGCCGGAGGATGTCGATCGCCTGATCGACGCGCAGGGCTCCCTGCCCGGGGCGTTCATGGGCTCTGTGTTCTCGATGATGACGCCGATGCGGACCATGACGAAGTACAATCTCGACCTGCTCGACGCCCTCGACGACAAGAAGAAGTTCCTGAATTTCCTGCGCATGGAGAAGTGGATCGCCGACCGGCCGGACCACCCGGGCGAGGCCGCCAAGCAGTGGCTCAAGGATCTCTACCAGGACAACAAGCTGGTCCAGAGCACCTTCGTGCTCGGCGGCCGCACGGTCGACCTGAAGCGCATCGCCTGCCCGGTGCTGAACGTCTTCGCTCAGGACGACCACATCATCCCGCCCGCGACCTCGCAGGCGCTCAAGGACAAGATCGGCACCGACGACTACACCGAGCTCGGCCTGCCCGGCGGCCATGTCGGGGTGTTCGTCGGCGGCAAGGCCCAGAAGTTGCTGGGCTCCGGCATCGCCGATTGGCTGGGTGCGCGTGGGTAGGGTGATGCGCCGCGACACGGGAGCCGCCGGGTGCGCGGTTCTGGATGAGAGGCGCGCCGCTTATCCTCCTCCCCCCTCTGCGGTGGAGGGTACCCTGCGCAGCAGGGGGGGAGGGGGGCAGCGCCACGGTAGAGGATGGGGCTTACGGCGCGACTTCTCAGGATACCGCGCTCTCCTCTCCCGACCCGGCCTGACGGCCGGCCCACCCTGCGCCGCAGAAGGGGGAGGGAAACCGCGGGCATCCTGCGCGACCTTGCGAGCCCGTATCGTCGGCCGATCCAACTCTCTCCCTCGTCCTGAGGCGGCGGCGCGCAGCGTCGCCCTCGAAGGAGCCCTCCAGGGATCGCGGCAGCCTCTGGAGGGCTCCATCGAGGGCGAGCGATCTTCGATCGGCCGGCACCTCGGGATGAGGGCGATGGGTGGGATCGGCCGTTTGCTCAACTGCTTCTTCGATCGCGATGATGTCCGATTCCAGGCTCCGAGGATAACCGCATGGGCAGCCTGAAGAACAAGATCGTCAGCGCCGACGAGGCGCTCGCCATCCTCCAGGACGGCGACATGGTGGCCGTCTCGGGATTCGTCGGCATCGGCACGCCGGACGAGCTGATCCTGGCCCTGGCCCGGCGGTTCGAGGCCGGGCACGGCCCCCACGGCCTCGGGCTGATGTTCGCGGCGGCCCCCGGCGACGGCAAGGAGCGTGGCCTCAATCGGCTGGCGATCCCCGGGCTGGTGCGCCGCGTGGTCGGCGGCCATTGGGCCCTGGTGCCCAAGCTCGCCAAGATGGCGATCGAAGGCCAGATCGAAGCCTACAACCTGCCGCTGGGAGTGGTGTCGCATCTCTACCGGGAGATCGCCGCCCACACCCCGGGCCACATCACCAAGGTGGGCTTGCGCACCTTCGTCGATCCGCGGCTTGAGGGCGGCAAGCTCAACGCGGTGACAAGTGAGGATCTGGTCAGCGTGGTCGAACTCGGCGGCGAGTCGTGGCTGCACTACAAGGCCTTCCCGGTGAACATCGCGCTGATCCGCGGGACCACGGCGGATCCGGCCGGCAACATCACCATGGAGCGCGAGGCGCTGACCCTCGACAACCTCGCCGCCGCCATGGCGGCGAAGAATTCCGGCGGCTTCGTCATCGCCCAGGTCGAGCGCCTGGCCGAGGCCGGCTCGCTTGCCCCCCGCGAGGTGCAGGTGCCCGGGGTGCTGGTCGATTGCGTGGTGCTGAGCCAGCCCGAGAACCACCGCCAGACCTACGGCACCGCCTACAACCACGCCTTCACCGGCCGCCAGCGGGTGCCCCTCGACCGAATCCCGCCGATCCCGCTCGACGCCCGCAAGGTCATCGCCCGGCGCTGCGCTTTCGAGCTGCCCCCGGGCGGCGTGGTCAATCTCGGCATCGGCATGCCGGAGGGCGTCGCGGCGGTGGCCGCCGAGGAGCGGGTGCTGAAATACCTGACGCTCACCGCCGAGCCCGGGGTGATCGGCGGACTGCCGCAGGGCGGTCTCGATTTCGGCGCCGCCCTCAACCCATCGGCGGTGCTGCACCAGAACCAGCAATTCGACTTCTACGACGGCGGCGGGCTCGATCTCGCCTGCCTAGGGCTGGCCCAGTGTGATGCCGAGGGCAACGTCAATGTCAGCCGCTTCGGCAAGCGGCTGGCCGGCGCGGGCGGCTTCATCAACATCTCGCAAAATGCGAAAAGCCTGGTCTTCGCCGGCACCTTCACGGCCGACGGGCTGGAGGTGGTGGTCGAGGGCGACGGTATCCGGATCCTCACCGAGGGGCGCTCGAAAAAGTTCATCGCCGCCGTCGAGCAGGTGACCTTCTCGGGCGCCTACGCGGCCGAGCGCGGCCAGCCGGTGCTCTACGTGACCGAGCGCTGCGTGTTCCGCCGGACCCGGGCCGGCATGGAACTCGTCGAGGTCGCCCCCGGGATCGACGTCGCCCGAGACATCCTCGGGCAGATGGGGTTTGCGCCGATCGTGCAGGATCCCAAGCCCATGGATCCGCGGCTGTTCCGCGACGCCGTGATGGGACTTGAGCCCTGGCTCCTCGGTCTCTCCCTGTCGGAGCGGATCAGCTACGACCGCGAGCGCAACATCCTGTTCTCGAACCTCGAAGGGTTTCAGGTCCGGACCATCGACGATGTCGAGCTGGTGCGTCGGGAATACGAGCGCGCCTGCCAGGAGATCGGCCGCAAGGTCCACCTGATCGCCAATTACGACGGGTTCGAGATCGACCCGACGGTGAGCGATGCCTATTTCTCGGCGATCGCTTATCTGGAGAACCGGTACTACGAGACCGCTTCGCGCTACACCACGAGCGCGTTCTTGCGATTGAAACTCGGTGCCTCGTTGGCGAGCCGCGATCTGGCTCCGCATGTCTTCGAGACAAAAGCCGAGGCGCAGGCGAGGAATACGGCCCCAAGCGTGCCCCTCAAGTCGCGGACGGCCCTGTCTCAGCCGGACAGGCCGCAGCCGCCGAAGGAACCGTTGAATGCCTGAGTCCGATACGCTCACCCTGAAGGATCGTAGCCTGCTGGTCGAAGCTTGCCTGATCGGCGGCGAATGGTCGAAGGCCGGGTCCGGCACCATCGAGGTCACCAACCCGGCCACCGGCGCGCTGATCGCCCGGGTGCCGAATGCCGGCGCCGAGGAGACGGCCCAAGCGATCAAGGCCGCCCACGACGCCTACCCGGCTTGGCGCGCCAAGACCGCCAACGAGCGCGCCGTGCTGCTGCGCAAGCTTGCCGCCCTGGTCACCGAAAACCAGGAGGATCTGGCCCAGATCCTGACCGCCGAGCAGGGCAAGTCGCTCGCCGAATCCCGCGGCGAGGTCGCGATGTCGGCAGCCTACGTCCTGTGGTTCGCCGAAGAGGCACGGCGCGTCTACGGCGACGTGATCCCCTCCCCCTGGGGCGACCGCAAGATCCTGGTGACCAAAGAGCCCGTGGGCGTGGTCGCGGCGATCACCCCGTGGAATTTCCCGTCCTCGATGATCGCCCGCAAGATCGCCCCGGCGCTGGCCGCCGGCTGCCCGATCGTGATCAAGCCGGCCTCGCAGACCCCGCTCTCGGGCCTCGCCTGGGGCGTGCTCTGCGAGAAGGCCGGTTTTCCGGCCGGGACCGTCAGCATCCTCACCGGCTCGGCCCGGGCCATCGGGGCCGAGATGACCGGCAACCCGCTGGTCAAGAAGATCACGTTCACCGGCTCAACCGAGGTCG
>NZ_JAKSYJ010000126.1 GCF_022829365.1 Methylobacterium sp. J-077
TTGCGACCGTCTCCACGACCAACATCCCGCGCAAGCCTCCCGTTCGAGCCGGAAGGCATTGTGGATGACTTGTCCTGGGGGTCCCGTTTGGACGCCGATCACCCCGAGAACGGGGTCCTTATTCCACGCCTAATCACAGCCGTGGCAGCCGTGGCAGCCAGCCGGCACCGCGCCACGCCTCGACGGGCGCCACACCGATCCCACCGTGAACCCGGACGTTGTAGCGGCCGACGATGAAGGCGCCGATCGCCGCGTCCAGCTCGGTGAGTGACAGGCTCGGCGCTGAGGCCGGCGTCCCGTCCTGGAGATGGCCGGGCAACTCGGGCAGCAACTCCGTGTTGAGGGTGCCGAACAGCCGCTCGATCTTGCCGCGGCCCTGCGGGCGGGCGACGATGGAGTGGACCAGGCGGATGCGCAGGTCGGCCGCGGCCTGGTCGAGGTGGCGGCTGGTGAAGTCCGATCCGTGATCGACGTGGAGCACGTCGGGGATGCCGCAGACCGGCCAATCCGCTTGGGCCTTGGGCCAGATCGCCTGGCGCAGGGCCAGCGAGGTGTTGAGGGCCGAGGGGGCACCGAGGAACACCATGTAGCCCGCGATGGCGCGGGAGTGATCGTCGAGCACCGTGGTCAGCCACGGCTTGGCCTCGGCGCCGTTGGCATCGCGGATGAGGATGTCGAGCTGGGTGTGGTCGGCCTGCCAGGTGGCGTTCGGCCGTTCCGCCCGGTGCCGGTGGACGATCTCGTAGCGGTCGCGGAAGGCGGTGTCTCCGTCCAAGGCCAGCGTCACCAGGGCCGGATCGAGGCCAGTGACGATCGCATGGACGCTCGCGTAGGAGGCCCCAGGCCACCCGCGCGTCCGGGCCACCTCGCACGCACGGCGATGGATCGTCGCGATCGACAGGCGGGGCCGGGT
>NZ_JAKSYJ010000220.1 GCF_022829365.1 Methylobacterium sp. J-077
CGCCCGCCACGTCTCCGGCCGGGAATTCTCCCTGGAACTGGCGCTGACCGGCCGGATGGTGCCCGAGCTGGAACGCACGATCCTGCGGGCGACCGCCCCGGAGAGCTGGAGTTGAGCATGCAGGACGAACCCTCCGGCGCCGCCCTCCTCGACGCCGCCCGCCGGGCGCTCATCGAGGAGGTCGTGCCCGGCCTCGCCGGCCGGCCACGCTACGTCGCCCTGATGGTCGCCAACGCCATCGGCATCGCCGCCCGCGAGATCGCGCAGGCGGATCGGCTGAGGGAGACCGACGCGCAGCTTTTGGGCAGCGCGGGCGATGACGCGCTGGACGATCTGGTCCGGGCGATCCGAGCCGGCGAGCGTGATGCCGATTCCGGCCTGCACGCCGCCCTGAGTGCCGCCACGGACGCCGCAGCCGACGTCTGGAAGCCATCCAAGCCGGGCGCGTGACGCCTCAGAGCGTCCGGGCCTGCTCGCGCAGGACGAATTTCTGGATCTTGCCCGTCGAGGTCTTGGGCAGGGGGCCGAACACCACTTTCTTGGGCACCTTGAACCGGGCCATCCGCTCCCGGCAGAAATCGATCAGCTCCCGATCGGTCGGGGCTGCCGCGCCCGGCTTCATCTCCACAAACGCGCACGGCCTCTCGCCCCAAGTCGCGTCGGGCCGAGCGACCACGGCGGCCAGCATGACCGCGGGATGGCGCATCAGCACCTCCTCGACCTCCAGGCTGGAGATGTTCTCGCCGCCCGAGATGATGATGTCCTTGGCCCGGTCCTTGATCTCCACGGAGCCGTCGGGGTGCCACACGGCGAGGTCGCCGGTGCGGTACCAGCCGCCGGCCAGCGCCCGCGCCGTGGCGTCGGGATTGCCGAGATAGCCCTTCATCACCGTGTTGCCACGCAGGCAGATCTCGCCGACCGTGAGGCCGTCCTGCGGCACCGGTTGGTCGGTGGCTGTGTCGACTACGACGACGCGCTCCAGGGTGGCGAGCGCCACGCCCTGGCGGGCCATCCGTGCGTAGCGATCCGCGTCCGGCAGGTCCGCCCAGTCGGGCTGCTCCAGGCAGACGGTGGCCGGGCCGTAGCTTTCGGTGGCGCCGTAGAGATGCGTCACCTGGAAGCCGAGCTCTTCCATGGTGCGGATGATCGTCGAGGATGGCGCCGCGCCGCCCACCGCGCAACGCACCCGCTGCCGGAACGGCACGCGGTCCGAAGCCGGTGCGTGGGCGATCATCGAGAGCACGATCGGCGCGCCGCACAGATGGGTCACCCCATGCTCGGCGATCAGCGCAAAGATCGCCGCCGGCTCGACCTTGCGCAGGCAGATCTGGGTCGCGCAGGCGGCGACGCTCGCCCAGGGGTAGGACCAACCGCTGCAATGGAACATCGGCAGCGTCCAAAGATAGGCGCTCTCGGCAGTGAGCCCGAAGGTGACGGCGTTGCCGAGTGCCTGGAGATAGGCGCCGCGATGGCTGTAGACCGCGCCCTTCGGGTCTCCGGTGGTGCCCGAGGTGTAGAGCAGGCAGAGCGATTGCCACTCGTCCGCCGGGCCGGGCCAGGCATAATCCGGGTCGCCCTCGGCGAGCAGGGTCTCGTAGGGGATCGCGCCTGCGATGCCGGTGTCGCCGATCTCCACCACAAGGATCGGCCGCGCCCGGTCGGCGAGCGCCTTGGCGGCCAGCGCTCCGTATTCGGGCTCGACGATCAGTACCCGGGCGCCGCCATGGTCGAGGGAGAACGCGATGGTCGGCGGATCGAGGCGGGTGTTGAGCGGGTTCAGCACTGCGCCGAGCATCGGCACGGCAAAATGCGCCTCGATCATCTCGGCCACGTTCGGGGCCAGGATCGCCACCGTGTCGAGGCGCCCGATCCCGCGCCGGGCCAGCCCGGAGGCGAGGCGGCGGCAACGCCCGTACAGCTCGGCGTAGGTCAGGCGCCGTGCCCCATCGATGACCGCGATCCGCGCCCCGACGGAGGCCGCCGCGCGGGCCAGCAGGCTCGCCGGCGTCAGCGGGACGTAATTGGCCGGATTCGGATCGAGCCCGGTTTCGAACGGATGAGGATCGGATTCGCGGGCGCCCGCGCGGGGCGGATCTGTCTCCGTCATCTCTCGGCCTTCTGATCGGGCGGCTGGCGTGGCGTGCGCTCGGCCAAGAGATGACGTCGCGTCCCTCCGGACTGTCAATCGGCGCGCTGGTTACAGGTGAGGCCAGTCATCACCCTATGGTCTGGCCGCCGAAAGCTGTCGGCGGGACCCAATGCGCCGCGTCGGCAATCTTCTGTCACCGGGCGGCGGTTGACGACGGCCCCGCCCTGGCGGATGCCGGTAGGATTGCCGGTCAAGGCACTCAGGGCGGTCGACGCGCGGGAGAGGCTTGTGAAGAACGACAACCTGCCGATGGTCCCGCCACAGGCCGGACGCGAGACCGCCGAGGGCAGCCTGGCGCGGGTCCGCGAGGCTTACGAACATTTCGCCGAAGCCGGCGAGATGGCGCTCAATGCCTTCGAGACCTCCCTTGCGCAAAGCTTCGACGGCTGGCGCTCGGTGATGGGCTCCAGCCGGGAGACGGCGCATCAGCTCTCCGACAGCAACGTCGCGGGCACACGCAAGATGCGCGAGCAATGGGAGGCCGTCGGGGCGCGGCTCTACAACGCGTTCGAGGACAATGCCGGTCACACCATGGCGGCGATGCGGGAGATCGGGCACCGCATGCTGGTCGCCTCTGACACCAACGTCCGCGCCTCCCTGGACTTCGCCGAACGCCTGACGAAGGCGGCCGACGCCCGCGAGGTGGCGGTGCTGCACGTCACGTTCATGCAGGAGCAGTCGCGCCGGCTCACCGACCAGATGGTCGACCTCCACCAGACCACCAGCCGCCTCGCCCGCGAAGCCGCCGCCCGTACGGAAACCCCGTGACCGCGCTCCCCGCCGAGGGGATCGAGGCCCCCGAAACTGAGGCGATGCCGCGGCTGGACGACCTCAGCCATGCCGACGTGCCGTTCCGGACCGGCCATTTCGCCGCCTACGCGCCGCACGACTTCCATCGCATCGCGTATGTCGAATGGGGCGATCCGGACAGCCCGCACGTTGTGGTCTGCGTGCACGGCCTGAGCCGCCAGGGGCGGGATTTCGACCCGCTGGGCTACAAGTTGGCCAAGATGGGCTACCGGGTGGTTTGCCCGGATCTGCCCGGGCGGGGCTTGAGCGGCTGGCTCAAGGACCCGGAACTCTACGGCCTGCCCCAATACGCCGCCGACATGGCGGCGCTGATCGGGCACCTCCGGGTCAAGGGTAAGATCGACTGGGTCGGCACGTCGCTCGGCGGCCTCACCGGCATGGTTCTGGCGGCTTCGGCCAACACCCCGATCCGCCGCATGGTCATCAACGATGTCGGGCCGTTCCTGCCCTGGGCACCGATCCGCCATATCGGGTCACGGCTGCGCGACGCGCCGCGGCTGCACCACAACCTGGCATCGGGCGAATCGCGCCTCCGGACGGTGCTCGCGGCGTTCGGGCCGCTCACGGACGAGCAGTGGCGCCACATCGCCAAGCACAGCTTCTTTCCCGAGCCCAACGGCGGCTGGCGCCCGCATTACGATCCAGGCATCGGCGACGCCTTCCGGCCCGGCCGGGTCTACAGCGTCAGCATGTGGCGCGACTGGGATGCGATCACCTGCCCGGTCCTGCTGCTGCGCGGCGCGCACTCGGAACTGCTCCTCGCTTCGACCGCCGATGAGATGACCCGCCGCGGGCCGCCAACCGAGCGCGTCGAGATCCCGGATTGCGGCCACGCCCCCGCATTGCTGGACGATGTTCAACTACGCATCGTCACGAATTGGCTCGGCCCCGCCGCCTGATCGGCAAGAGTCCGGGCGGATCGAATCAGGATCGATCCGGAGCCGGACAGTTCTGACGAACCCGAATCATTTGGACGGCAAAAGATCGTGCGAACCCGATCGATGCCGGAAAGTCCCGGCCCGCCGAGCGCGGAGCGCCTAAATTGATCGGCGGTCGATCTGTGTGCCGATCGCCTTGGCGCAATTGTGAAACAGAGGCGGCTGTGCTCGCTCTGCAGGGTCGCGCAAGCGTGACCATTCGTTGCGCACCCGGCTGCACTGTGGCATCAACATGCGTCACGTCTGGACCTTGGCCGCGTGATGTTGCACCTGTTGGTTGTGAACGTCGGTCAGGGTCCGCACGACCACGCCTGCCGCAACCTGAAGAAGTCTGGACTTCCCATCATGTCCAACCCAACCCCCAAGCCGAAGCAGACCACGGCCATCGATCATGGGGTCGGCAGTCGCATCGCGTTCCTGCGTGCGGCCAACGGGCTGAGCCAGTCGGCCCTGGCCAGCGCCCTGGGTGTCAGCTTCCAGCAGGTTCAGAAGTACGAGACCGGCAAGAACCGGGTCGGCGCCGGGCGCCTTCAGGCGATCGCCGAGCGGCTCGGCGTGCCGGTGTCGAGCTTCTTCGAGCCCGAGCCGGAGGCCGCCACCGAGAACGGCCCGGCGCTGCTGCGCGTGGCCGGGGCGGTCGAACTGCTGCGCGCGTACAATCAGATCACCGACGACCAGATGCGCCGGGATGTGATCGCGCTGGTGAAGTCCGCGGCCCGGATCGGCCACGGCACCGGGTCCACCGACATCGCCCCGCAGCGGTCCGCGACCAACGGCGCCGCTGCGCCTTCGGCCTGACTCCTCCGGCAGGGGCCGGTTGACCGGCTCCGCCACGCGGCACACGCCGTCTCGCGAATCGGATTCGGGAGACGCCATCAATGACCGCCCCACGGACGAATCTCTACGCCGATCTCCCTCGCGATGTGCCTGAAGAGGTCGTCACTGTCCTGCACACGGCTCCGGGCCTGCGCATCGAGCGCATCGTCTCGACCGGGCAGGCGAGCCCGCCGGGCTTCCACTACGATCAGCCGCAGACCGAATGGGTGGCCGTGCTGGCGGGGTTTGCCGAGCTGCGTTTCGCCGACGAGGCGGCGCCCCGCATGCTCTCCGCCGGCGACACGGCCCTGATCGAGCCCCATCGCCGTCACCGGATCGAGCGTACCGATTCGCCGACGATCTGGCTCGCGATCCATTTCGGGCCGCAGGTCGGGGCGGACGAAACACCGTGACGTCCGCTCAGCCGGCGAATCGCGCCACTGCCACCGCGGTATCGCCGTAGACGCGCCGCTCCAGCGCGGTAAAATTTTCGGGCCAGGTGAGCTGCACGCTCTCGGCCTCCTCCACCACCGCCAGCGCGCCGGAGGCCAGCCAAGCCCCGTCGGCCGCGCTTGCCAGCGCCAGAGGCGCCAGTCCGCGATTGTAGGGCGGATCGCAGAACACCAGGGAGAACGGCGCCATAGTCCCGGCCGGCCCGAGGCGGGTCGCGTCGCGGCGGAACAGCCGGGTCACGCCCTCGGCGCCGAACGCCTCGATATTCGAGCGGATCACCGCGCGGGCCTCGGCGCCCTCATCGACCAGAAGGGCATAGGCCGCCCCACGCGACAGGGCCTCGAAGCCCAGCGCACCGGTGCCGGCGAACAGGTCGAGGACCCGTGCGCCTTCGACAGGTGCGTCGTAGGCGTGGGTCAGTACGTTGAACAGAGACTCACGAAGCCGGTCCGAAGTCGGCCGGATCGCGTCGGTGCGCGGGGTCGCGAGCTTTCGGCCGCGCCACGCACCGCCGACGATCCTCATCGGGCGCGCGGCGGCCGCCCACCGCCGCCGCCGCCGGGACGCGCACCGCCGGGCTTTCCGCCACCCTTGAAGCCACCGGGACGCCCGCCCGGCTTGGCGCCGGGCCCCTTGCCGGCGAAGCCGCCCGCGCTCTTGCCGGCGAAGCCGCCGGAGCTTTTGCCACCAAAGCCACCCGGCTTACCGCCGGGGCGCCCTCCGCCGCCGGGCTTCGGGCCGCCGAAGGCCGGCTTGCCCCCGGGACCGGAGCGTTCGCCGCGGAAACCGCTCTGGCCGCGCGGCGCGCCCTCGGCCGACCCGCCTCCTAAGGACCGATCGCCACGTCCGGCCGGCCGCGCATCGCGGCGGTCGTCCCGGCGTGCCTCGTCCCGCGGACCGGACGCGCCCCGAGCGGTGTCGCGCGGCCCCGAACGATCACCATACCCTTGGCGGTCGCCCGCACCTCTGTCGCTCCGCGGCGGCGGTCCGCCTCTGTCCCGACCCGCGCGATCCGGACGGCCCGTTGAACTTCGCTGCCCACCCTCCGGTGCGCCACGATCGGCGTAGCGGCGCCGCGGCTTCTCCTCGGCGACCGGCTCGGCCGGGCTCGCGGACAGGCGCTCGACCACGACCCGGCGATCGCCTTTCTGGAACGACCCGACCCGCTCATGGCCACGCTCGGCCGCAGCCGCCTGCGAGGCGCGCGGATCCGCGCCTCGGCGCGGAACACGGGCGGCGCGCGGCTTGCCGTCATCCTCGTCCGCCCGCCACGCGGATTTGCGCGGGCCGGATCCGGCGCCCCCAGTCGAGACCCGGGGTGCCGGCGCAGGCCGGGCAGCGTTGCGGCTGCCGGACGGCGCCGGTGCCCGCTCGGCCTTCTTGGGGCTGCCAAAGGCACCGATCGGCTCGCGCACGGGGCTCTCGAAGTCGACCCCGGCCTGCTCGGCCAGGGCCTTGCCGAGCTGGTCCTTCAGCACGCGCATGCGCACCTCTTCGACCAGGCCGACTTCCAGGTCGCCGAGCTGGAACGGCCCGAACGACAGCCGGATCAGCCGGTTCACAGACAGGCCGAGATGCTCGAGGATGCGCTTGACCTCGCGGTTCTTGCCCTCGCGCAGCCCCAGCGTCAGCCAGAGATTATCGCCCTGAACCCGGTCCAGGGTTGCCTCGACGGGGCCGTATTCCATCCCGTCGATGGTCAAGCCCTTGGCGAGGGTGTCGAGCTGGGCCTGATCGGTGTCGCCGTGGGCGCGCACGCGGTAGCGGCGTAGCCAGCCGGTATCGGGATGGGCGATCACCTTGGCGAGGCCACCATCGTTGGTGAGCAGCAGCAGGCCCTCGGTATTGATGTCGAGCCGGCCGACCGCGACCACCCGGGGCAGGTCCTCGGGCAGGACCTCGAACACCGTCTGGCGGCCTTCCGGGTCGCGGGCCGTGGTGACGAGGCCGCGGGGCTTGTGGAAGATCCACAGGCGGCTGCGCTCGCGCGCCGGCATGCGCTCGCCGTCGATCAGGATCGTGTCGTCGTCGGTAACGTTGCGGGCCGGCGAGGTCAGGGGCTCGCCGTTGACGCTCACGCGGCCGGCCAGGATCATCGCCTCGGCATCGCGCCGTGAAGCGATTCCAGCCCGGGCCATCGCCTTGGCGATGCGCTCGCCCGGCGGGGTCGGGGCGTCGATCTCGGCGGCCTCGGCGGGAGCCGATGGCTGGGGTGGGCTCGAATGGGCCGCGATAGGCGCGCCGTGCGGCTTCGTCTCGGATTCGCTGCCCGCATCCGTGGCAGGCGTCCAGCGCTCGGTGCGCGTGGTCTCGGTGTCCGGCTGGGCTGGAGCCCCCGGAGCGTCGTCTTTCGGCAAGTCACTCATGAGCCGGCCTTACCAGAGCCGGCCCGGACAGGCGAGACGGGTTGAGCCGTAGCAACAGAATATGCGCCGGCCAAACAAAACGGGGCGGTCCAGACAGACCGCCCCGCGTCACACGCCGATCGGCGTGCCGTCAAAGTCTCGGGGATCGCCCGCGCATCACGCCGAACACGGCGGAGATCAGGAACAGGGCGATCGCCACGAAGAAGATGATCTTGGCCGCCTCGACGGCCGTGCCGGCGATGCCGCCGAAGCCCAGGAGCGCCGCTACAAGGGCGACGACGAGAAAGGTGATAGCCCAACCGATCATGGCATCCTCACGACAGTCAGTGGTTCGGGATCGGGATCCGCGGTTTGGGTCCCGATCCGATCAATCCCGAAGGATTAAAGCTTGTCGGTGGCCGACTTCACGGCGCCCTTGGCGTTGCCGACGGTGCTCTGAGCCTTGCCCTTGAGCTCCTGGGCTGCGCCTTCAGCCTTCATCTTGTCGTTGTTGGTCACGTCGCCCAGGCCCTGCTTGGCCTTGCCGAGGGCCTCGTTGGCGGCGCCCTTGATCTTGTCGGTGGTGCTGCTCATGGCGTTTCCTTCCGTCCAATCTCTCGCGGCGACGCCGCAATCGTAATGGCAACGGTGACGATGAAGGGAATGTTCCAGGCATTAACATTGACCTGGGTTTGGTCCCGGCGCCGGTCGGTGCCTGTCCCGGCGATGGGGTGATAAACACCGTGGTGTCCGATCCGATCCAACAGACGGAGCACGAATCGTCGGGGGCGTTCGACCGCGCCTTCGCGGCGGCGCGCGCGGCCGCCGCGGTCGGAGAGGTGCCGGTCGGTGCAGTCGTGGTCCGCAACGGCGTAGTGCTGGCGGTGGCCCATAACTGCCCGCGGGCGCTCCACGACCCGACCGCGCATGCCGAGATCCTAGCGATCCGTGCCGCCTGCGCTGCGATCGGCGACGAGCGGCTGACCGGTTGCGATCTCTACGTCACCCTGGAGCCGTGCCCGATGTGCGCCGGCGCGATCGCGTTCGCCCGGATCCGGCGGCTCTATTACGGCGCGGCCGACCCCAAGGGCGGCGGCGTCGAGCACGGGCCGCGGGTTTTCAACCAGCCGACCTGCCATCACGCGCCGGAGGTCTATGGCGGGTTCCGCGAGACCGAGGCGGCCGAACTTCTGCGGACGTTCTTCGCCGAACGGCGAAGCTGAGGGCTTGAATCCGCGTCGCTGCGCGGCATCCTCATGGGATCGAACGGAGCGTCCGCTTATGACACCGACTTATTCGCGCGCGCTGATCGTCGGCGCAGGCTCCGGCCTCAGCGCCTCGCTCGCCCGGCTCCTGACAGCGGACGGCCTCAAGGTCGGCCTCGCCGCCCGCAAGGTCGAGAAGCTCGCCGCCCTGGCGGCCGAGACCGGGGCGGCCGTCCATGCCTGCGACGCGAGCAGCCCGGGCGAGGTCGAGGCCCTGTTCGCCCGCCTTGAGCCGGCTCTGGGCGGCTCGCCCGATGTCGTGGTCTACAACGCCAGCGGCCGGTTGCGCGGTCCGGTGGTCGATCTCGATCCG
This sequence comes from Methylobacterium sp. J-077, assembly GCF_022829365.1. Lineage (GTDB taxonomy): Bacteria > Pseudomonadota > Alphaproteobacteria > Rhizobiales > Beijerinckiaceae > Methylobacterium. The sequence goes on from NZ_JAKSYJ010000220.1 coordinate 9,090, forward strand.
GTCGCCGTCGCCCAATCCCTGATGGTGTCCGCCTATGGTGGCTTCCTGGTGGCGCAGGCGGCCGCCCGGCGGATGCTGCCGCACCGGCACGGCGCGATCCTGCTCACGGGCGCCTCGGCGAGCGTGAAAGGGTTCGCCGGCTCGGCGCCCTTCGCCATGGGAAAATTCGCCCTGCGGGGCCTCGGCCAGAGCCTCGCCCGCGAGTTGCATCAGCAGGGAATTCACGTCGCCCACGTGGTGATCGACGGCGCCATCCGGAATCCGGCTCGGGGCGGCGAGCCGCCGGACGCGCCCGACAGCGATCTCGACCCCGACGCGATCGCCCGGGCCTATCGCGACCTGCTGCGCCAGGATCGCAGCGCCTGGACCTCGGAGCTGGAGCTGCGCCCCTGGGTTGAGCGATTTTGACTGTGTCGCCTTAAGGATTGATTCTGAGCCCCAGCAGGAACGTGTTGTCGCGAAAACTTGATCCGGCCGCTGTGCTGTCGATCTGCTGGTAGATGTAGGTGCCGCGCAAGGTGAGCCACCGGGTGAACCGGTAGTCGAGGCGCGCCGTCGCTGAGAAGCCGGTCTCTCGGATGGTGCTGCCTTGGTAATCGTTCTTCAGGAACGAGCCGCCGAGCACGATCGAGAGGTTGCGCAGCAGATCGTGCTGGACCTCCAGGGTCGCAACCTCGGTGAAGATGCCGCTGGAGCCGAGGACCGTGGTCTCGGTCACGCCCGTCGCCGCGGTGAGCCGGACCGTTGTGAGCGGGCTGAGCGACCAGACCAGGGCGGCGTTGACCAGCGGGGCATCGATCGACCGCAGCGACGGATCGACGTAGGTGCGGTGCTGGATGCCGGCCGAGATCTCGCCGGTGATCGAGCGCGCGAGTCCGAAGCTCGCCCCGACCGTCAGGGCGATGCCGTCGGAATCGCGGCGGATGCCGCTGATGTCGCGGCGCAGGTCGTAGACGCGGGTATCGCCCAGCAGGTCCACGAACGGGCTGAGATCCGGGCTGACCTCGTAGGCGGTGCGCAGCTGCAGGCTGTACTGGTTCAGGTTGCGGTCGGCCTGATTGATGATCGTGCCGTCCGAGAGCTGGGCGTTATCGAATTCCGAGCGGTCGACCGAGCCGCGCAGAGTCACCGAGAGCCGATTGAACGTCTCGGTGGCGCCGAGCGAGGCCCCGTAGACAGCCAGCAGCGGCCGGCTCGTCGCGGTGGCGGCCTGCAGGTTCGGGCTCGACGTGCGCTGCGTGTCGACCAGGAAGCGGCCCTCGGCGTCGATATGCAGGTCGCGGTTGGCGTCGATGCGCAGGCGGACGGTGCCGTCCGCGGCGGGCCTGCTGGCGGCCTCGTTCTGCGGCGTCTCGAGGTAGGAGCCGCGCAGCGCGCCTTCAAACGAGCTGGAGGACCAGTCGCTGCGGAAGTCCACGGCGGCCTCGGTGCGCAGAGCAACCGAACCTTTGGCGAGCTGCCGGCTGGTCTGGTCGGGATTCGAGTCGTAGCCGACGCTCTGCGCGAAGCTCGGCAGCACCGTGAAGGTGCCGATCCGGTAGCCGATCGGCGCGTAGGCCGGATCGGTCGGAATCGGGCGCGCGAGGTCGGTGCCGAGGATGAAACCCGGCGTGAGCAGGCCCAGGGCCGGGGTGATCGCGAAGAGCGGCAGGATCGGCCGCGACGCCAGTACCGGCTGCACCGGCACGCCGACCACGGCCTGCTGGACCACCGGGGTGAGGCGAAGCGCCGGGGCCGGCACCTGCGTCACCTCCTGGGTGACCCTGCGAGTCGCGGAGCCGATGCGCCGCGGCGGCGCCGACCGTGAGCGCAGCAGCTCCGACGGCGCCCGATTGTTCGGCGCCGTGGTCGAACCGCCAGTGCGCTGGCCGCTGCCGGTGATGCGGGTGCCGAGCTGCGACAGCCCCGGCTGGCTCTGCGTCGGGATCGGCGGCGAGAGCGGTGACCGCAGGCTGTCTCCCCCGGTCTGCTCGCCGCCGGTCGCACTTCCGGCCGACGACGCGGGGCCATTCTCGCGCGACAGCCCGTCAGGAATGCGCCGCCGCAGGGCCGGGAGACCGTTCGGCGCCGTGTCCTGACCGACCCCGGGATTGTCCGGCTGACCGGTGACCGGGCTGAACGCGTCGAAGCGCTGCGCCGCGGATGGCGACGCCGCTAGAGCGAGCGTCAGGGCGACGAGGGCGAGCCGCATCTCCTGTCGTCCCGGCCGATCAGCGCCCGCCATCCGCACCTGATCTTGGACTCCACCTACGCCCCGCGCGCCAAGAGCCGGGATCGACAGATCACGCCGCCGCCTTTGTGGTCGTCGGTATGGTTAACGTAAGCTAGCCCCCGCAGGGTTAATGCGCCGTCAACGCCGAACCTCCGCAGCTCATGCGGCCCCTGTGCAGTCGCTCTTAAAATTCGCCGTCTCGTAAAAGTAGCGATTGAGCTTTTATCCCAAATCCGGTACCGTCTGTCAGAATTCGATAAAATCCATACGGGATTGATCGATCTGGATAGTTGCAGCGACAGAGGTTCAACGTGAGCGATAGCGCTGAAGCTGAACAGGACGAGCACATTGAGCTCGCGGTCGATATCATCGCGGCGTATGTGTCCAACAATTCGGTGCCCCCATCAGAGCTTCCGGGGCTGATCAGCGGTATTCATGCGGCCCTGAACAGCCTTGCGGCTTCGGGGCCGTCATCGACGACCGTCGTGGAAAAGATGAGCCCGGCGCAGATCCGGAAATCGATTACGCACGATCATCTCATGAGTTTTGAAGACGGCAAGCCGTACAAGACCTTGCGTCGGCACCTGACGCTGCGCGGGCTCAGCCCGGAGGCCTACCGTGAGAAATGGGGCCTGCCGCGGGACTACCCAATGACGGCAGCGAGCTATTCGGCCCAACGGTCGGAGCTGGCCCGCGCCCTCGGCCTCGGTCAGCAGCGCCGCAAGTCCCGCGGCGCGGCGGCGCCAGCCGTTGAGGACGCATCAGCAACGTCCGCGCCTAAGACGCGGGGTCGCAAGAAAGCGCCCGTCGAATAAAGCTGGGCGCCGAATTCATGGATCCCGTTTGACAGGGATCAGTCGCGGGCGTGACACAGCGGAGGGACGTCTCAACGGAAGAGCGTCCGCCGCCGCAACATACGCCGATCATGGTCTCGAAGCGCTATCCGACATCGATCGAGGTCGCCCGCCTCGCCGGGGTCTCACAATCGGCGGTGTCCCGGACCTTCACGCCGGGTGCCAGCGTTTCGGCACGGACGCGCGACAAGGTGCTGGCGGCCGCCGAGACCCTCGGATTCCGACCGAGCCTGATCCCCAAGATGATGTTGACCGACCGGTCCGGCCTCGTGGCCCTGGTAGTCGGTGGCCTGGAGAACGCGTTCTACGCGCGCGTGGTCCAGACCCTTGCCGCGTGCCTGCGTGAGGCCGGCAATCAGATCCTGCTGGTCCCGGTCGATAGCGATTACACCTTGGATGCCGTCGCGGCGCGGCTCGCCCAGTACCGGGTCGACGCGATCGTCAGCGCCCTGGCGGTCCTCTCGCGGGACGCCGCCGAAACGCTCTCGGCCTCCCGCATCCCGGTGGTCTCGTTCAACACCCCGGTGATTGCCGCGTGGGTCGGCTCGGTCGGCTCCGACAACACGCTTGGGGGACGACAGGCTGCCGCACTCCTGCACGCTCGGGGCGTGCGCCACCCCGCCTTCGTCGCCGGCCCGACCGATAGCCCCGCCAGCATGGAGCGCCTGGCCGGGTTTCGCGACGGCTTGCAGGCAGCGGCCCTGCGGGAGCCGCGCGTCGCTGGATCCACCTACACCTATGAGGGCGGGGCCGAGGCAGCGACGTGCCTCTGTGCCGAGGGGCCGGTCGATGGCATCTTCTGCGCCAACGATCTCTGCGCGCTCGGCACGATCGACGCCCTGCGCCGCGCGGGACGGCGCGTCCCCGAAGACGTTCGGGTGATCGGCTACGACGACACCCCGGCGGCGGGCTGGGGTGGCTACGACCTGACCAGCTTCGATCAGGATGTCCCCGCCCTGGTCGAGGCGGCCCTGGCGATGATTGCCCGCATGTCCGCCGAGGACGCGACCGCCGGCGAGCGGGTGCTGATCCCGCCGCGTCTGACCGAGCGCGGCAGCACCCGGGCCTGACCGCCTTCGATCGCCCTACAAACCGGCCTGCTTGCGTGCGGCGCAACGGTGCGTCGCGTTTGCATCGCTATGCAAAAAGCTGTGGTGCGCCATCCTGGCTTATGCTGCGTCGCACAAAGCGGTGCGTGTTGTCCGCTCGAAGGAGGTCGCGTTGCCGCCCCTGCCGATCCTCGCCCTTGCCGTCGCTTCGTTCGGAATCGGCACCACCGAATTCGTCATCATGGGCCTGCTGCCGGAGGTGGCGCACGGGTTCGGCGTCACCATCCCGCAGGCCGGTTATCTCGTATCCGGCTACGCCATGGGCGTGGTCGTCGGCGCGCCGATCGTGGCGATCGCCACGGCGGGGCTTCCCCGCAAGACCGCCTTGCTCGCCCTGATGGCGGTCTTCCTCGTCGGCAATATCGGCTGCGCCCTGGCCCCGAGCTACGGCCTGCTGATGGCGGCCCGGATCGTCACCGCCTTCGCACACGGGGCGTTCTTCGGAATCGGCGCCGTGGTCGCGCGCGATCTGGTGCCGCGCGAGAAGCGGACCCAGGCAGTCTCGCTGATGTTCGCCGGCCTGACGCTGGCCAACGTCCTCGGCGTACCCCTCGGCACCGCCCTGGGACAGGCGGCGGGATGGCGCTCGACCTTCTGGGCGGTGGTCGCGATCGGGCTCCTCGCCGGACTGGCGATCCAGCTGTTCGTGCCCTCCGGTCTGCCCGGGACACGCGGCGGCTTGGTAAAAGAATTTCGCGCGCTCGGCCGCTGGCCCGTGCTGCGGCCGATGCTGATCTCCACCCTGTCGTCGGTGAGCTTCTTCACCGTGTTCACCTACATCACGCCGTTCTTGACCGGGGTGACCGGGTTCTCGCCGCAGGGCGTAACCGGCGTGTTGTTCGCCGCGGGGATCGGCCTGACGGTGGGCAACCTCGCGGGCGGGCACTTCGCCGATCGGGGCCTGATGGCGACGATCATCGGCGGCTTCATCGGCATCGTCGCGGTGCTACTGGTCCTGGCAGGGGTGGCCCACCACGCGATCCCGACGGTGGCCGTGCTGGTCCTGTGGTCGGGCCTCGCCTTCGCGCTGGTCTCGCCCCTGCAGATCTGGGTGGTCGAGGCCGCGAGCGATGCTCCGAACCTCGCCTCCACACTGAACCAGGGCGCGTTCAACCTCGGCAACGCCACCGGCGCCTGGCTCGGCGGGACGGCCCTGACGCTGGGAGCCGGCTACGGCCAGTTGCCGCTGATCGCCGCCGCTGTCTCGATCCTGGGCCTCGGCCTGACGGTCATGGCCGTCAGCCGCAGCGGCAGCCGGATTTTTTCCACCTCTGCGCCGGGAGCGTAGCGGACGATCCTGAGGGTTGGGCGCCGGCCTCGGAGCGCTCGTACCGGTGTGTTTCGGCCTTGATGCCTAGGCATCACCTCATGTGCAGGCCGCGACGCGCCTCCTCTCTTGTGCGGGAAAGGAGACCTGCGCCTTATAAGTGCTCGCAGTCAGGCCGACCGCGGCGGCCGGCGCGCTACGCGCTAATCCGCCCGCACCAAGTCACCGAGCAGGCTCGCCGCCACTGTTGCCTTGGAGACCGTGAGGCCCGAGGCGCTGATCGCATCGACCGCGTCGCGGATGCGAACGAGGGGCGCGCCTCTCGCCTTGGCCCAGGCCGCGACGGCCTCCGGCCCGGCGCCGAGATCGGCTACCACCTCGGCGGTGAGCTTGCGGTGGGCGGCGGCGATGCCGGCGACCGCGCGCTCCAGGGCGACCCGGTCGAAGGTGTCGGCCACCGGCACGGTCCGGGCCGCGGTGGCGAGTTCGTCCAGCCGGAAGGCGTGCTCCAGGGCGAAATGGGTCGCCGCGACCTCTTCCACCGGCCGCCCGCTGGCCTCGGCGACGCGGACGATGTCGGGCGCGGAGATCAGGGCGTTGAGGGAGGCGAGCCGCCTGGCCTGCTCGCGGGCCATGCCGTGGCCTTCCAGTTCCGCCGCCCGATCGCCGATCGCGGCGAGCGCCTCGGCCTCGAGCACCTTCGGAAGCGCCGCCTCCACGGCCGCGACCCCGTCGCGATAGCGCGCCACCAAGGGCGCGAGGCCGCCGGTCAAGTCGAGGTTGCGGATGAACCAGACGATCCGGTTGGTGAGCAGGCCCTGCACCTCGGCGTAGAGGCCGAGCTGGTCCTGCCCGGAGAGGCCGCGGCTGAGCCCGTCGATGGCGAGGTTCAGCTCCATCAGCCCGAAGGCGTCCCGGGTGATGGCGTAGGCCTTGGCGATGGTCGCGGCATCCGCTCCGGTCCCGTCGATCAGGCGCGTGACCAGGGACGGGCCGCCGCGGTTGACGATGATGTTGGCGAGCGCCGTGGAGATGATCTCGCGGCGCAGCCGATGGCCCTTCACGGCGTCGGGAAACTGCTCGCGCAGGGCTTTCGGGAAGTAGCGCTGCAGTTCGCGGTCGAAATACGGGTCGTTCGGCACCGCGCTCGCCAGGATCGCGTCGTAGAGCGACAGCTTCGCGTAGGCGAGCAGCACCGCGTATTCCGGCCGGGTCAGCCCCTCGCCGCGGCGCATCCGCTCGGTGATCGCGGCGTCGTCGGGCAGGTATTCCACCGCCCGGTCGAGGCGCCCCTCAGCCTCCAGCGCCTGCATGGTCCGCATGGCGAAGCCGGTCTCGCCCACGCCGCCGCGCTGGGCGAGGGACAAAGCCAGCGTCTGCAATTCGTTGTTGCGAAGGACCAGCCGCCCGACCTCGTCGGTCATGGCGGCGAGAAGCGTGTTGCGCGCCGCGTAATCGAGCCGCCCGTCCCGCTCCGGGACCATCAGGGCGATCTTGATGTTCACCTCGACGTCGGAGGTGTTCACGCCGGCGGAATTGTCGATCGCGTCGGTGTTGAGCCGGACGCCCGAGCGCGCCGCCTCGATGCGCCCGCGCTGGGTGAGGCCGAGATTGGCGCCCTCGCCGATGGCCTTCACCCGCAGCTCCGGCGCGGTGATGCGCACCGCATCGTTGGCCCGGTCGCCGGCATCCTCGTCGGTTTCGGTGGTGGCGCGGATATAGGTGCCGATGCCGCCGAACCAGAGCAGGTCCGCCGGCGCCTTCAGGATCGCCTGCATCAGCTCGGTCGGCGTCGCCTCGTCCCGGTCGAAGGCCAGGGCGGCCCGGACGGCCGGGGCGAGCGGAATGGTCTTGAGGCTGCGCGAGAACACGCCGCCGCCCTCGGAGATGAGCCCGGCATCGTAATCCGCCCAGGAGGAGCGACCGAGGTCGAACAGGCGCTTTCGCTCGGCGAAGCTCCTCGCCGCGTCGGGATTCGGATCGAGGAAAATGTCGCGATGGTCGAAGGCCGCGACCAGCCGGAGGCTCTCCGACAGCAGCATGCCGTTGCCGAATACGTCGCCCGACATGTCGCCGACCCCGACCACGGTGATCGGGTCCGTCTGCACGTCGACATCGATCTCGCGGAAGTGGCGGCGCACCGCCTCCCAGGCGCCGCGGGCGGTGATGCCCATGCCCTTGTGGTCGTAGCCCTGGCTTCCGCCGGACGCGAAGGCGTCGCCGAGCCAGTGGCCCTTCTCCAGAGAGAGGGCATTGGCAATATCCGAGAAGGTGGCGGTGCCCTTGTCGGCTGCCACCACAAGGTAGGCGTCGTCAGGATCATGCCGAACCGTGTCGGGCGGGGGCACGATCGCTTGATCGACGATGTTGTCGGTGAGTTCGAGCAGCGTCCGGATGAAGATCCGATAGCTCTCGGTGCCCTCCTGCATCCAGGCCGCCCGGTCGGAGGCTGGTGGCAGGCGCTTGGGGAAGAAGCCGCCCTTGGCGCCCACCGGCACGATGACGGCGTTCTTCACCTGCTGGGCCTTCACCAGACCCAGGATCTCGGTGCGGAAATCTTCCGGCCGATCGGACCAGCGCAGGCCGCCGCGGGCGACGTAGCCGAAGCGCAGATGCACACCCTCGACCCGAGGCGAATAGACGAAGATCTCGAAGAACGGCCGCGGCAGCGGCATCGCCGTGACCTTGGCGCAGGCGAACTTGAAGCTGATCGTTTCCCGGGGGCCGCCATGCTCCGCTTTCTGGAAGAAATTCGTCCGCACCGCAGCCTCGACCAGGTTGACGAACCGGCGCAGGATCCGGTCGTCGTCCAGGCTGGTGACGTCGCCGAGCGCCTCCTCGATCTGGGCGCGGGTCTCCGCTTCCCGGGGAGCCCGGTCAGCCTCGGCCTGCGGGTCGAACCGGATCCGGAACAGGGCGACGATCGCCCGGGCGATCCCGGGATGGCGGCTCAGCGTGCCGGCGAGGTAATCCTGCCCGTAGCGGATCCGGAGCTGGCGCAGGTAGCGGCCGAGCGCCCGGAGCAGCGCCGCCTCCCGCCAGGGGAGGGCGGCTTCCAGCACCAGACGGTTGTAGCCGTCGGATTCCACCGAGCCATCGGCCAGAGCCAGCATGGCCTCTTCGAGCGGCCGCTCCAGCGTCGCGAGGTCGATGGTCCCCCCGGTCGCGCGCTCGATCCGCATGTCGTGCAGCCAGACCCGGGCGGATTCGTCGAGCCCCGCCGGCTTGATCCGGTAGGTCCGCTCGTCGATGACGCGAAAACCCAGATTCTCCAGGCCCGGCACCCGGTCGGAGAGGGCGATCGCGGTGCCGCGGGAGAACACCTTCAGGCGGATTTGTGCGTCGGAATCGCCGGCCCGGCGCTCCAGATGCACGGCGCGCGGCTGCGCGTCGCTCAGCGATTCGAGGATCGCGACATCGGCCACGGCGACATCGGATGCGAAATTGTCCCGGTAGGCGGCGGAAAACGCCTCGGCGTAACGGGTGGCCAAGAGGCGCGCGCGGTCGCCGTCATGGGCCTCGGCCAGGGCCGCCCGCAGGGCGTCGCCCCAGGTCCGGACCAGGGCCGCGATGCCGGCCTCCAGCGCCGCCGGGTCGCGCTCCGGCACGTCCTCCTCGGACAGGCCGATGATGTAGTGGGTGCGGGCGAGCGGCCCGTCCGGGAAATCGGGATCGGCCAAGCTCAGCCGGCCGCCATAGGACTCGGCCAGATAGGCCCCGATCCGGGCCCGCACGGTGGAATCGTAGCGGTCCTTGGGCACGTAGACCAGGAGCGACACGAAGCGGCCGAACCGGTCCGGGCGCGACAGCACGCGGATTCGCGGCCGGTCGGCGAGGTTCGCGATCGCCAGGGTGAACCGGTACAGCCGGTCGACATCGATCTGGAACAGCTCGTCCCGCGGGTAAGTCTCCAGCACCGCCAGCAGGCTGCGGCCGGCATGGCTGGTCGGATCCAGGCCCGCCCGCTCGGCCACCGCCTCGACCTTACGGCGCAGGACCGGCACGTCCCGCGTGGGGGCTGTATACGCCGAGGCCGTGAACAGGCCGACGATCCGCACCTCGCCCGAGAGCTTGCCGGTGGCCGAGAACAGCTTCACCCCGACATAGTCGAGATACGAGACCCGGTGGACCCGGGATTTCGCGCTCGCCTTGGTGATGATCAGTGCCTGCGGCTCTTCCAGGAAGGCGAGGATCTCGGGCGTGTAGTCGACCGGGGTCCGGCCCCGGCGCAGCGGGGCGGCGCCGGGATCGCGCAACACGCCGAGGCTCGAGCCCTCGATCACGGGATGGCCGTCGCCCGCGATACCGTGCTGGCGCATGCCGAGAACCAGGAACTGCCCGTCCTTCAGCCAACCCAGGAAGGCGCGGGCCTCGGCGATCTCGTCCTCCGGCAGCGGGGAGGGGGCGCGGCCGAGGCTATCGGACAGCTCGGAGATGCGGGCCAGCATGGATTCGTGGTCGTCGCTCGCCAGGGCCACGTCGCGGTAGACTTGCGCCAGGGCCTCCACCAGCCGCGCGCGGGACTCGCCGTCCAAGCGGCCGAGATGGAGGTGGATGAAGCTCTCGCGCGCCAGGCTGCCATGGGCATCCGCGGTGGTCTCGCCGACCACCCGCACCAGCGTGCCCGAGGCATCGCGCTCGACGCCGAGGATCGGGTGAGCGACGAGGTCCGGCGTCAGGCCCAGCTCGGTCAGCTCGGCCAGGGTTGAATCCAGCAGGAACGGTCGGTTGTCGTTCACGACCTCCAGGATCGTGATCTCGCGCGGCCGTCCATTCCGAATCAGTTCGGCGTCACTCAGGCGCAGCCGGGCCGGGTCGCCCGGCCTGCGAGGTTCGGACAGGAGCGTCCGCGCCTTGACCGCGAGGTCGGCCAGGGCATCGGCGGAATAAGGGGCCAGGTCCTCCGGCGTCACGCGCCCGAACAGATCGCGGGTGAAGCCGCCGGGGCCGCCCTGCGCGGCGACGATCTCCGCGGCGGCGTCGATGAGCCCGGTCCGCGCCGACTTCTGTTCCGAGGATGACAACGCCGTGGCGGTCTCGAGTGTCATCGTGCCTCTCACGAACCGGGAGCCTGCACGCGCAGCGTTAGCAGGGTGAACCGCCGTGTCGATGACAGCCGGCCGCAAATCCCGGTTCCCGGGTGTCGAACCGGAGGAACCGTCAGGCCCGGCTTGTGCCACGGAGAATAGGTGCATATACACGCATCATGAGCGCCGAATCTCAGATCGAACCCTGCACATGCGTCGCGCTGCGCCGCGCCACCCGCGCCTTGACCGCGTCCTATGATGCCGCCCTGCGTCCGTCCGGCCTGCGGGTGACGCAGTTCTCGATTCTGCGACGCCTGGAGCGGCTCGGGCCGACGCCGCTGACCCGGCTGGCCATCGAGGCGGTTCTGGAGCGGACTACCATGGCCCGCAACCTCGACCCTCTGGAACGACGTGGCCTCGTGAAGATCGAACCGGGTCGGGATGCGCGTGAGCGGATCGTCTCCCTGACGGATGCCGGTCGCGAGGCCGTGGCGGCGGCTACGCCCTTCTGGCAGGCGGCCCAAGCCCGAATCAACGCGCAGATCGATTTTAAGGCCGTTGCAGCCCTCGCGGACGCCCTGATCGCCGCCGCCTGACCGACCGTCTCATCCTCCGGAGCCCCAACATGCCCGTCCCCATCGAGACGCTCTCCGCGCCGCCCGTGCCGCGCCTGCACTATGCCTGGGTCGTCGCCGGGGTGACCTTCCTGGTGCTGCTGATCGGGGCGGGGGTGCGCGCGACGCCGAGCGTGCTGATCGTGCCCTGGGAGCGGGAATTCGGCTGGACCGCGGCGACGATCTCGGTCGGCATCGCCCTCAACATCTTCCTGTACGGGATGATCGGGCCGTTCGCGGTGGCGATCATCGAGCGTTTCGGATTGCGGCGGGCGGTTTGCTGCGCGCTGTTCGTCCTGGCGGTCGGCACGGCCGCCACCAGCCTGATGACCGCGCCCTGGCAGATGGTCCTGCTCTGGGGCATCGTGGTCGGCTCCGGCTCGGGGATGGTCGCCAACGTGCTCGGCGCGACCGTGGCCGGGCGCTGGTTCGGCAAGCGCCGGGGCTTGGTGATCGGCATGCTCACCGCCAGCAGCGCCACCGGACAGCTGATCTTCCTGCCGATGCTCGCCTCTCTCGCGGTTGGGCAGGGCTGGCGCTCGGTCTCCCTGCTGGTCGCGGCCGTGACCCTGGTGCTGATCCCGGTGGCGGCCCTGCTGCTGCGCGACCGGCCGGCGGATCTCGGCCTGCCGCGCTACGGCGAGACCGTCGTGACCCCGACCCCGGTGCTCACCGAGAACCCCGCCGTCCGGGCCCTGCGCGGCCTGCGGACCGGCCTGAGATCGAAGGATTTCTGGCTGTTGTCGGGCACGTTCTTCATCTGCGGTGCCTCGACCAACGGCCTGATCGGCACGCACCTGATCCCCGCCTGCATCGACCACGGCATCGCCGAGGTGACGGCCGCGGGCCTGCTCGCGGTCATGGGCATCTGCGACCTGATCGGCACCACGGCGTCGGGCTGGCTCACGGACCGGTTCGATTCGCGCAAGCTCCTCGCCTGGTATTATGCCCTGCGCGGACTCTCGTTGATCTTTCTGCCCTACTCGTTCGATCTCAGCTTCTACGGCCTGTCCCTGTTCGCGGTGTTCTACGGTCTCGACTGGATCGCCACCGTGCCCCCCACCGTCCAGCTCGCCGGAAAGTCCTTCGGCGAGGAGAATGCCGCGCTGATGTTCGGCTGGATCGCCGCCGCCCACCAGATCGGCGCCGCCTCGGCCGCTTGGCTCGCCGGCCTGGTTCGGACCGATACCGGCACCTATCTCGGCGCCTTCGTGTCGGCGGGCCTGCTCTGCCTGGTCGCCGCCCTGATGGCGGGTTTCGTCGGGCGCAGCCCCCGGGAGCCGGCCCTGCGCCCGCTGCCGGCCTGAGCTGCATCACGGGGCCGAATCCGTCACAAGCGTGCCGCGAAGGGGGCGCCTCCATCGGGCGATCCCTTCGCAGCACGAGCGCGCATTGTGACAATCGCCATCCGGCCCAACCCGCCGGTCCAGCAGGTTCGCGCCCCGCGGTCTGGGCCGGGCTTCACCGAGTTCGTCGCCATCATCGCGCTGATGATGGCGGTCACCGCCATCTCCATCGACAACCTGCTGCCGGCCTTCCCGGCGATCGAGGCCCGGTTCTCCGTGCCCGATCCGAACCGGCTGCAGCTCCTCGTCTACGTGTTCATGGCCGGGTTCGGCGTCGCGCAGCTCGCCTACGGGCCGATCTCGGACACGTTCGGGCGCCGCAAGGTGCTGCTAACCAGCCTGGCGATCTACGTCGTGGGCTGCGGCCTCGCCATGGTGGCGCCGAGCTTCGGCTGGCTGCTGGCGGCCCGGGTCATCCAGGGCATCGGCGCGGCCGGCGGGCGCGTGCTCTCGGTGGCGATCGTGCGCGACCGCTTCGCCGGCCGCGAGATGGCGAGCGTGATGTCGCTGACCATGATGGTCTTCCTGATCGTCCCGATGATCGCCCCGGCGCTCGGCGGCCTGATGCTGGCGCTAGGCTCCTGGGTCTACGTGTTCGTCTCGATGCTGGCGCTGGCCTTCTGGCTGACCGCCTGGTTCTCCCTGAGGATGCCGGAGACCCTGCACCCGGAATACCGCCGCCCGCTCTCGCTCGGGGCGACCTGGGACGCGGTCCGCACCACGGTCACGACCCGGGTCTCCATCGGCTACGCCACGGCGCTCGGCCTGCTCACCGGCTGCATCATGGGCTATGTCGGCTCGGCCCAGCAGGTGTTCGATACCGGGCTCTACCACCTCGGGCCGCTGTTCCCCCTGGCCTTCGGGCTGGTGGCCGGCGCCATGGGCGCGGCGACGCTGATCAACGCCCGCATCGTCCGGCGGCTCGGGATGCGGGCGCTCTCGCATGCCGGCATCATCGCCTTCACGCTGGTCGCCCTGGCCCAGGTCGGCGTGGGCTTGGCCTATCACGGCCATCCGCCGCTGGCGGTGTTCCTGACGACCCTGGCGGCGAACCAGTTTTTGATGAGCTTCGCCCTGCCGAACTTCAGCGCCCTGGCGCTGGAACCGCTCGGCGCCATCGCGGGTACGGCCTCGTCGTTCGTGGGCTTCTACACGACGATCCTGGGGGCGTTCTCCGGCTTCCTGATCGGCCAGGCCTTCGACGGGACCGTGCTGCCGGTCGGGATCGGCTATGCGACCCTCGGGGGACTGGCGCTGCTGGTGGTGCTCTGGACCGAGCGCGGACGCCTGTTCCGGGGCGGGGTCGCGAGTTGACAGTTCGGACTTAACCCGGCCTTCAAACGAATGCGGCAGCCTCCGGTCAGCCCTCGCAGCCGACCGGACCCGATATGATCGCCCGCGCCCAGGACGGAACCCTTCTCGCCGCGCGCCTGCTCCTGGCCGCCGCACTCTTGCCGACCGGGATCGCACGGGCGCTGAACGTCTCGGGATTTGCGCTGACGCTGGCCGGCAGCGGCATGCCGTTCCCGAACGGCGTCGCCACAGCCGCCGTGGTGGTGCAGGTCTTCGGCCCGCTGGCCCTGATCCTCGGCGTGCTGCCGCGCCTGACCGGGCTGGCGCTCGCCGTGTTCGCGGCGGTGACGGCCGTGATGCTGCACGCCTTCTGGCAATATGTCGGGCCGGCCGCAGTGGCCGAACGGACGCTGATGCTGGCCGATCTCGGCTTGGCGGGCGGGTTTTTGATCTATGCGCTCACCGGCCCCGGCGCCTGGAGTTGGCAGGGCTGGCGCACCGGCCAGATCGGCGAGCGGTCGGCCCCGCAGCGCGCGCCTATCAAGGCACCGGCCAAAAGCGCGGCGGCGCGTGGTGGCACCGGAAAAAAATCGGGTGGGCGCGCACCGGCTCGCGCCGCAGCCTGATCGGCTTAGCTCGCCCGAGGCTTCAGCTCGGGCGTCGCGGACGGCGTCGCGGCGACCATTCGGCGACCGGAAATCTCGGCGCCGGCATCGGGCGTCAGCTTGCGGAACGCCAGCACGGAGGCCGCCGACAGCACGGCCACGGCGAAGAAGGCCGGCCCGAAATCCCCGGCCTTGATCGTGGTCCGGCCGTGGAACCCGGCCGTACCCTCGAGCGCCAGGGCGCCCAGCGTGACCCCTAGGCTCAGCGACAGCTGCTGGCAGACGCTGGCGAAGCTTGTGGCCGCGCTCATCTCCCGGGATTCGAGGTCGGCATACGCGATGGCGTTGACGCAGGTGAACTGCACCGAGCGCGAGCAGCCGCCGATGAACAGCAGCGCGATCATGATCCAGTGCGGCGTCTCTGCGGTATAGAGGCCGTTCACCGCCAGGAAGGCCGAGGCCAGCACCGCGTTGGCGACCATCACGGCGCGGAAGCCCAGGCGGCGCAGGATCCGGGGCGCCAGGGTCTTCACGAACATCGCCCCGGCCGCCGCCGCGAAGGTGATCAGGCCGGAATGCAACGCGTCGAGCCCGAACCCGACCTGCAGCATCAGCGGCAGCAGGAACGGGATCGCCCCGGTCCCGACCCGGAACAAGCTGCCGCCGAAGATGGCGACCCGAAAGGTCGGGCGGTTCATCAGGTCGAGCCGGACGATCGGGTGGGCGACGCGCCGGGCATGCAAAAAGTAGAGTGGCAGCAGGATCGCGCCGCCGGCCAGGCATCCCCAGGAGACCGCGGCCGGCAGGAGATGGCGCCCCATCGAGGCGAGCCCGAGCATCAGGGCTGCGAGGCCGGTGCCGAGCACGAAGAAGCCGGTCAGGTCGAGGGGCGGCCGCTCCGGCTCGCGCACATCCTCGAAATACAGGCTCGCCAGCACGATCCCGGCGCAGCCGATCGGCAGGTTGATGAAGAAGATCCAGCGCCAGTCGAACCAAGTGGTGATCAAGCCGCCCAGCGGCGGCCCGAGCACCGGGCCCACGAGGGCCGGGAAGGTCAGGTAGGCGAGCGCCGTCACGAGTTGCGACTTCGGCACGCTGCGCAGGACGACGAGGCGCCCCACCGGCACCATCATGGCGCCGCCCATGCCCTGGAGGAACCGTGCGGCCACGAACCACGCCAGGCCGTTCGCCGCCGCGCAGGCCAGCGAGCCGATCATGAACACCACCAGCGCGGCCCGGAACACCGTGCGCGAGCCGTAGCGATCGGCCATCCAGCCGCTCACCGGGATGAAGATCGCCAGGCTGACGAGATAGGACGTCAGCGCCAGCTTCAGGGCGATCGGATCCTCACCGAGGCTCGCCGCGATGCTGGGCAGCGCCGTGGCGATCACCGTGGAATCGGTGTTCTCCATGAACAGGGCGGTGGCCACCGTCAGGGGGACGATCCAGAGCGGTTTTTGGGTCGGCGAAGACATCGGACAGCAGACGCGCGTCGCGCCGGGACGGTTGCACGGCGGGGGGCGCCCATTCGCATCGTTATGTTTCGCGTCTGTATCCGCCACGCAACAGGGGTTGCATCGTGACCGAGCGCCACCTTTTGTGCGCGAGCTCCAATGGCTACGTTTGGCCCGAGCGGTCTTCCGGCCGTCGATCCCGGCACGGTGCCGGCCGTGAGACCCTCGATGCAGCCCTCTCCGAGCAAGCGCCGTTCCCTGTCGCGGATCGCCGCCGCCGTCGCGCTCCTGTCGACGGTCGCGGCCTGCGGCACCGTGCTCCTGAACGATCGCGGTTCGCTGACGCGCTACGATCGCCTGAAGGCCAGTTCCGCGGTCGCCTCGGCCTCGCGGCTCTACGTTGACCGGCCGGCCTTGGCCAAGGCCCGCACCGTGCGGATCATCCCGACGGCGTTTCACGCCGATGTCGCGGGGTCTGCGCCGCTGACCCAGGCCGAACGCCGCCTGATCGCCAATGCGGCTGACCGGGCGCTCTGCTACGACCTGTCCCTGCGCTACGACATCGTGACCGGCCGCGACGCCGACCTGACCGTGCGGGCGCAGGTCACCCGGGTCGAGCCCACCGATCTCCTCGGAGCAGGCGCCACCATCGCGGGCTCGGCCGGCGTGACCGTGGCCTCGCAGGTCGGGCTCAGCGCCGTCGAGGGCATCGGCCGCATCCCGGTCCCGCGGATCCCGATCGGGCTCGGCAGCCTCACGGTCGAGGCCGAGGCGCTCGACCGTCGGCGCGAGCAGCGCGCCGCGATGGTCTGGGGCGGGGCCGCGAATTCGTTCACCAGCCAGCCGCGCTTCTCCCGCGCCAGCGACGCCTACGACCTCGCCGGCGAGTTCGGCCAGGATTTCGGCTTCATGCTGGCCACCGGCGACGACCCGTTCAACGCCCCCAACACCCTGCCGACCTGGGATCGCATCCGGGTCACCACGCTGGGCGAGGCGCCTCTCGACCCCGACTGCGAGGCTTTCGGCCGGGCGCCCGGCATCGACGGTATCCTGGGCGACTATATCGGCTTGCCGCCGGAATACACCGACAAGGGCGCCGCTCCGGTGGCTCGCTGACCGCGCCGCCCATCCCGGTCCGAAAAAGCGGGGGAGCCATGCGCGATTTCCCGCTGCAGCGCGGCGACGGCGCATTGGCGCGGCTGCGGACCCCATGATACTGGCACTTGCCAACCCGATCCCGCTGCGCAGCCCCCTGAGCGCGGCCGTCCGAGGAAAGTTGGCACATGGCCCGAGTAGACTTCGCATCGATCATCGAGGGCCTGACCTTCGACGACGTGCTCCTGCGGCCCGCTGCCTCCTCGGTGATGCCGACCGAGGTCAATGTCGCGACGCGGCTCACCCGCACGATCCCCCTGAACCTGCCGATCCTCGCCTCCGCGATGGACACCGTCACCGAGGCGCCGATGGCGATCGCCATGGCGGCCAATGGCGGCATGGGCGTGATCCACCGCAACCTGGAGCCGCCGGAGCAGGCCGAGCAGGTCCGTCTCGTCAAGAAGTACGAGTCCGGCATGGTGATGAACCCGATCACCATCCACCCGGACGAAACCCTGGCCGACGCCTTCGAGGTGATGAAGCGTAACCGCATCTCCGGGATCCCGGTGGTGGAGCGCGGGCCCAACGGCTCCCGGGGCAAGCTGGTCGGCATCCTGACCAATCGCGATGTCCGCTTCGCCACCAACTCCGCCCAGCCGGTGGCCGAGCTGATGACCCGGGACCGGCTGATCACCGTCCGCGAGGGCGTGACGCAGGACGAGGCCAAGCGCCTTCTGCACCAGTTCCGCATCGAGAAGCTGCTGGTGGTCGACGACCATTACCGCTGCATCGGCCTGATCACCGTCAAGGACATCGAGAAGCGCGTCACCTACCCGTTCGCCGTCAAGGACGAGCAGGGCCGCCTGCGGGTCGCCGCCGCCACCACCACGGGCGACAGCGGCTTCGAGCGGGCCGAGCGCCTGATCGATGCCGGCTGCGACGTGATCGTGGTCGACACCGCCCACGGGCACTCGATCAAGGTGCTCGACGCCGTCGCCCGGGTGAAGCAGCTGTCCAACGCCGTGCAGGTGATCGCCGGAAACGTCGCCACCCGCGAGGGCACCAAGGCGCTGATCGATGCCGGCGCGGACGCCATCAAGGTCGGCATCGGCCCGGGCTCGATCTGCACCACCCGCATCGTGGCCGGGGTCGGCGTGCCCCAGCTCACCGCCCTGATGGAGGCCGTGGAGGCCGCCGGTGAGGCCGACATCCCGGTCATCGCCGATGGCGGCATCAAGTATTCTGGCGACCTCGCCAAGGCGATCGCGGCCGGCGCCTCGGTGGCGATGCTCGGCTCGCTCTTGGCCGGCACCGACGAGGCTCCCGGCGAAGTCTTTTTGTATCAGGGCCGCTCGTACAAGTCGTACCGGGGCATGGGGTCGGTGGGCGCCATGGCCCGCGGCTCGGCCGACCGCTACTTCCAGGCCGAGGTCAACGACACCCACAAGCTCGTGCCCGAGGGCATCGAGGGCCAGGTCCCCTACAAGGGCCCGGTGGGCAACGTCCTGCACCAGCTCGCCGGCGGCCTGCGCGCGGCGATGGGCTATGTCGGCGGCGCGACCATCCCGGACTTCCAGGAGCGCGCGCAGTTCATCCGCATCACCAATGCCGGCCTGCGCGAGAGCCACGTGCACGACGTGACCATCACCCGCGAGAGCCCGAACTACCCGTCGCGGACCTGACGCGAGAGTTTTCGCGCTCATGAAGCGCTCCCTCTCCCTTGGCGGGGGGAGCCTGCACTTCATTTGCCATCGCAGAAAATGGACAGAGCGGGCACGTGGTACGAGGACCACGTTCAGCTGAGGCGTGCGTCTCCATCACCGCCTTGACTCGGCCATACGAGCAACCTTCGATGGCTACGTCGAAAGAAACCGATGCGGCCGGCGACCCAGCCCCGGAGACACTCAATGCGCACGCTGATCGTCGGAGCCGGGGCGACCGGCGGCTATTACGGGGCGCGGCTCGCCGAGTCGGGCGCAGACGTGACCTTCCTGGTCCGCGCGGCCCGGGCCGAAAAGCTGGCCGCGAACGGGCTGGTGCTGCACTCGCCGCTGGGCGACCTGCATTTGGCCGCCCCGCCCACCGTCACGGCCGTCACGCTGGGGCAAGCCGGCGCGTTCGATCTGGTGCTGCTGTCGTGCAAGGCCTACGACCTCGACAGCGCCCTCGCCGACTTGGCGCCCGCCGTGGGGGCGCAGACCGCGATCCTGCCGGTGCTCAACGGGATGTCGCATCTCGACGCCCTCGACGCCAAGTTCGGCGCGGAGCGGGTGCTCGGCGGCTGCTGCGCCATCGCGGCGACCCTCGCGCCGGACGGGGCGATCCGGCACATGAGCGAGCTGTGCAGCATCACCTACGGCGAGCGGGACGGGTCGCGCTCGCCCCGGATCGAGGCGATCGACGCGCTGATGCGCGGCCTGAAGTTCCAGGCTTGCCTCAGCGACGTGATCCTGCTGGAGATGTGGGAGAAATGGGTGTTCCTCGCGAGCCTCGCGGGCGCCACGACCCTGATGCGGGCCGCGATCGGCGACATCGTGGCGGCGCCCGGCGGCGCGGCGTTCATCGCCGCTCTTCACACGGAGTGCACGACGATCGCGGCGGCGAGCGGGTTCGAGCCCCGCGGCGTGGTCGCCGAGCGGGCGCGGGCGCAGCTCACGGCCCAGGGCTCGACATTCACCGCCTCGATGCTGCGCGACATCGAGAATGGCGGCCGGATCGAGGCCGACCACGTGATCGGCGACCTGATCGCCCGCGCCGGCCGGCTCGTCCCGGAGGCGACGTTCCCGCTGCTGGAACAGGTCTATGCGGGGCTCAAGGCCTACGAGGCCCGGCGGACGCGGGAAGCGGCCTGAGCCGCGTCCCGCATCGGGCCCTCAGTAGCGGCCGGGCGGCGGCGGGGGCGGGTTGCCGTATTCAAGCTGTGTCTTGGCATCGACCGGCCGGCGCGGCGGCGGGGTGAGATCGGGGGCGGCCGGGGCGCTCGCGCAGGCGGCGAGGGTGGCGGCGACGAGCCCGGCAAGGGTCAAGCGAACGACGGACGACATGAGCTGAGGCACTCCCGGGCATGCCCCTTTGGCGGAACGCACTGGTCCGCGGCGGGAGGATGCCATACGACACGGGCCGGCCCCGTGTCGCGGGACCACCCACGATCCGGTCTGAGCCAGGATCGTGCTGGAAGCTCGGCCGTACCGTGGCGGCATCGTGGGCCAAGCGTGGCCGTTTCGCGTCGACCTCGACCCATTCAAAAGGATCCGGACCCTGACCCCCGCCGCCCGTTGCTCCGCTGCCATCGAAGTCCTGACCGATATCACGGAGCGCCGCCGTCCGGCCGCTGACGCGCTCAAGGATTGGGGCCTCGCGCATCGCTTCGCCGGCTCCGGCGATCGGGCGGGGATCGCCAGCCTGGTCTACGACGCCCTGCGCCGACGGGCATCCGCCGCCTGGATCATGGGCTCGGAGGCGCCGCGTGCAGTGCTGATCGGCTCCCTACGGCTGCAGCAGGGGCTCGCCGCCGCCTCGGTAGCCGCCCTGTTCTCGGGCGAGCGCTTCGCCCCCGAGCCGCTGAGCGACGACGAGCGCGCGCGCCTGGAATCCGGGACGCTGGAGGAGGCTCCGCCCGAGGTGGCGGGCGATGCTCCGGCCTTCGTGCTGCCCGAGCTGACCGCGGCGCTCGGTGACGACCTGATCCCCGAATTGAAGGCGCTGGCCCGGCGTGCGCCCCTCGACATACGCGTCAACGCCCTGCGCGGCGGCCGGAACGACCTGATGCCGGCGCTCGCCGGATACGAGGCCGCCCCGACCCCGCACGCGCCACTCGGCGTCCGGATCCCGATTGGCGCCGACGGCCGCGGCCCGGCGCTCCATGTCGAGCCCGAGTTCCTGGACGGCTGGTACGAGATCCAGGACGAGGGCTCGCAGCTCGCCGCCCTGCTGGCCGATCCGCAGGCCGGCGAGACCATCGTCGATCTCTGCGCCGGCGGCGGCGGCAAGACCCTGGCGCTGGCCTCTCAGACCAAGAACGGCGCCAGGCTGATCGCCACCGACGGCGATCCGCGCCGGCTCGCGCCGATCCACGAGCGCCTGCGCCGGTCCGGGGCCACAGTCGAGGTGCGCACGCCGCGCAGCGGCAGGGCCCGGGCCGACGTGCTTGAGGATCTCGACGGCACGGTCGACCGGGTGCTGGTCGACGCTCCCTGCACCGGCTCGGGGACTTGGCGGCGCAACCCGGACGCCAAGTGGCGGCTGCGCCCCGGCAGCCTAGCTTTGCGCATCGCCGAGCAGTCCCAGGTCCTCGACCGGGCGGCCAAGCTGGTGCGGCCCGGCGGGTGGATCGTCTACATCACCTGCTCGCTGCTGCCCGCCGAGAACGACGCGGCCGTGGCCGGGCTGCTGTCGCGCTGGCGCGGACGCTTCGATGCCGTGCCGGCGGAGACCGTGCTGGCTGCCGGCCCGCCGAGCCTGGCAGCCGCCGTGCGCCAGACCGCCCACGGCCTGCAGATGACCCCGCTGCGGACCGGCACCGACGGCTTTTACGTCTCCGTGATCACCCGGCGCAGCTGAGACGGCGCTTCTCCGGAACCACGCCCCCGTCTCGCGGCGTTGGGCGAGGGATGTGTCAGGAGATCGCCATGCCCGAACCCGTCCGCGGCGTCGTCCGGACCCGATTCTGAGCGACGCGCGGGACCGGTTCATGCACCTCGACCGCCGTCTCCTGCTGGCAGGCCTGAGCACCGCTCTCGGCCTGCGCGGGGCGAAGTCCCAGGAAAATCCCCCGGAGCCGGCGCCGCACGAGTCGATCCGCGCCCTCCCGCGCTCGCTGCCCGGGGCGGATCTGCAGGTCATTGACCTGTGGCCCGGTGATCCGCCGGGGGGCGGCAAGGGGCCCGAGGCAGACGGTTACCGCTACGTCGAGGGTGTTTCGGGCGACGTCACCCGGGTGGCCAAGCCTTGCCTGCTGGCGATGCGGCCGGCCAATCCCAACGGTGCGGCGATCATCGTGGCGGCCGGGGGCGGCTACCAGTTCATCGCGCTGGGCAACGAGGGCGTGCCGGTCGGGCGCGTGCTGAACGCGGCGGGCATCACGGTCTTCCTGCTGGTCTATCGCCTGCCCGCGGAGGGGTGGGGGTCCGGCCCCGACGCGCCCAGGCAGGACGCGCAGCGCGCCCTGCGGCTGGTGCGGGCGCGCGGCCCGGAATACGGCATCGACCCAGCCCGGGTCGGCGTGCTCGGCTTCTCGGCAGGCGGCCACCTGATGGGCGAGACCGCCGTCGGCACCGCCAGCAACCTCTACGCGCCCGTGGACGAGTCCGACGCGCAGCCGGTGCGGCCGATCCTGGCCGGACTGATCTACCCGGTCATCACCATGCGCAAGCCGTTCGATCGGACCGCCACGCGCCGGATCCTGGTCGGCGACGAGGTCACCCCGTTCGAGATGAAGACCTATTCGGTCGACCTCCAGGTCGGGCCGGAGACGCCCCCGACGTTTCTGGTTCAGGCGATCGACGATCCGGTGGCGGTCGCCGACCATCCGCTGCTGATGTTCTCGGCGCTGCGCAAGGCGCGGGTGCTGGCGGAGTTGCACCTGTTCGAGCGCGGCGGCCATGGGTTTGGGCTCGGCGCCCCGGGAACGCCGGCCGCCGCCTGGCCGGGTCTGTTCCTGGCCTGGATCCGACTCCACGGCTTCCTGCGGCACTAGCATTCCGAGTCGCATCGTCTTGTTCCGAAGCCGGCAACCACCTTTCGGGACGATGCTCTAGCTTTCGCGCAGCCGGTGGAGCTTGGCGACCTTCGGGCGGCTGGTGCGGAACTGGCCGCGCTCCACCGCCACGAACACCACGATGGCGATGGCGATGATGCTGAGCCACCAGATCGCCGTGAGGCCGACACCGAGGCAGGCCACCGTGAAGGCGGCGGCGAAGCAGCCCATCGCCCCCGGGACCAGGGCCGGGATGTCCCGGCCGCCCCGGCGGATCGACGCGTAGAGCGCGAAGGCGGCGGCCAGCGCGCCGACGATCCCGAGCTCGTACCAGAACTCGAACAGGGCCGTGTTCGGTGCGTTCAGGGGTACCAACCCGACCAGGCGCCCGCGCAGGGCTGTCTCGAAGCCGTGGCCGGTGATGAGCCGCACGGGGTCGGTAGTCACGACCTTCTGCCAGCTCTTCAGCGACAGCGCAGCCGGCGACAGCGGCCCGAGCAGGGCGGCGCCGATCGGGCGGGCCAGGAACGGCAGCAGCGGCGCCACGGCCAGCAGCGCGGCCGAGACGGTCGCGGTCAGGGTCACCCCCAGCTTGGGCCGGTAGCTCGTCACCGCGAAGGCCAGCGCTCCCACCGCCAGGGCGGCGATCTGCGTGGCGTCCGGCTGGACCGTCAGCGCCAGGGCGACCAGCAGGGCGAGCCCAAGCGCCTCGCGGTCGCGCCGCCGGGACCGGAGCCAAGCGAGCGCCGGCCAGACCAGCAGGATCAGTAGGATCAGGCCGCGGTCGAGCGCGCCGTCGTCGTCGATGCCGGGGGGCGCTAGATGGGCGCCGAACAACCCGAGCACGATCGCCACGATCGAGCCGGCCACGACCCCCAGCGGCAGCAGGTAGAGGTTCGCCGAGCGCATCCGGTCGGGCAGGGCGAAATAGCCGAGCAGCGCCAGCCCGATCGTCGCCGCGAGGTTGGCCAGCCGCTCGACCGCCGGGCCGAAGAACGGCGTCCAGGTCAGCGACAGGATTGACCACAGCACCACCAGCATGCCGGCCAGGAAGGCCGGCGCGGTCAGGAGCCGGGACACGGCCGGGCGCACCGGGCGCTGGCGCCGGTCGATCGCGCTGGCGATGATCAGCAGCACCACGGCGATCGGCGCCAGGATCACGGTGGCGCGGCGGGCGACCTGCGCCAGCACCGGCAGGATGACGAACAGGCCGAAGAAGCCGATGCGCCGCAGCAGGGCGGCGGCGTCGAGCGCCGGATCGATCGTGGTGGAGTTCGACGCGCGCGGCATCTTGCGCCTTCTCCCGGACCGAGGCGGCCGGATCACGTTCGATACGCAAGCCCCGCGCAAGCCGCTGTAGACCCTGAGCAACACTCCCGGGTCCGCTCATCCCGATCCGCCGCCGGTTCAGGCGGTCCGCGTGGTCTCCCGGGGGCGCCGGCGCACCAGGCGCAGGCCAACATCCGAGAGCACGCGCCAGCCGCCCCAGGCGGCCAGGAACCCGATCAGCCCGGCCGCGAGCCCATCGGCATTGGTCGGGACCGCCGGGCTGAAGTCCTGATAGGCCGCGTGTGCCACCGGGACATCCGGATCGCGCAGCATCGCGACCACCCGGCCGAGCGGACTCGTGGCCGAGGCCAGGGCCTGCTGCTGGGAACTCAGCCGAGCGAGCCGGGCGATGTCGGCCTGGGCGGCCTCGCCGCGCCGGGCCACGAGCTGGTCGGGGTTGGCGCGCAGCCGGTCGACCGCGCCGTCGCGAGTGGTGCCGGAAGCCTGCGCGTCCGATTCGAGCACCGCCACCTGCCGGCGCAACTCGTCGACGGCGCCGCCGATCCGCTGCGCGTATTGCTGCGCGAATTCGGGCGCCTGCGCGGCGATCACGCCGCCGAGCAGGCCGAGGGCGAGGCCGAAAGTGCGGAACACGCGGAACACGTCAGACCCTCCAGCCGGGCGACTCGATGCAGCGGAAACAAAGCATGGCTGTCGCCAGGTGACAAAAACTCAAGCGGGCAGCGTCAGCAGGCCGGCCTTGCCGTCGGCGCAGCCGAACAGCATCCGGTTGCCGCGCG
Organism: Methylobacterium sp. J-077; assembly: GCF_022829365.1. Lineage (GTDB taxonomy): Bacteria > Pseudomonadota > Alphaproteobacteria > Rhizobiales > Beijerinckiaceae > Methylobacterium. Next base: position 33,730 of record NZ_JAKSYJ010000220.1, read on the forward strand.
CGTCCCAGGCCAGCGCGGTGATGCCGCTGCCCTGAACCGCCGGCCGCACCAGCAACTCCGAGGCGTCGGTGAAGCGCACCAGCAGGATGCAGCCATCCTCGTAGCCGACCGCCAGCACCGGCGCCTTCGGGTGGAACGCTACCCGTGAGACCCGGGCGGGGCGGACGCCGCATTCCCGCGGAGCCTTGCCGGTGGGGCCTTCCTTGGAATCGAACGGCCAGACAATCGCCGCCTCGGCGCCGCCGGTAGCGAGCCAATGCCCGTCCGACGACCACGACACCGACCGGACCTTGCCGGGATAGCCCGACATCCGCATGTGGCCGCGATCCGGCTGCAGGCGCCAGCCGTGCAGGGCGTTCTCCTGCATGGTCGAGACCACGAAGCGGCCGTCCGGCGACCAGGTCACGTCGATATGGGAGCCCTTCCAGGTCACCATTTCGGCGGGGGTCTCCAGATTCGGAAACCACAGGCTGACGCCGTTGTAGTGCGCGACGCCGAGTCGGTAGCCCTTCGGGGCGAAGACCAGGCCGCGAGCGGTGGACGGGGCGGTGAAGCTCTTCTCCCGGCCCTTGGCGTCCCGGGCGACCACCGCGCGCCCGGCGGACCAGGCCACGGAACCGTCCGGGTGCAGCGCCAGGGCGTCGATCCAGGCGCCGCCCTTGGCCGTGCCGAGTTCCTGGGTGACACCGCCAGCCCGGATCTCGACCACACGGCCGTCGTCGCCTCCCGTGACCAGGCGGTCCTGGCTTCCGGCCGCCACCAGGATCCCGCTGTCGGGATGGGCGGCGATGCGGGTGCGGTCGTCGCCCTGTACGAGTACGACGGTGCCGTCGCTCAGTGCCAGGGCCGGGGCATCCTTCAGGAAATGCGCCGCGACCACGTGGGCGCCCAGCTCCAGCGGGGCGACGTGGCTGGTGAGGGACGGATGGCTGACGGAATCGCTCATGGATACTCGACCTTCGTGCCCCGCTGGCCGGCGCGCAGGACCAAGAACGCGGTGATCAGCGCGAGCACCCCCGAGACCGCCGCCGGCGCGATCAGGGCGTAGAGGGCGAACGCTTCGTAGGCGAGCGCCCCCAGATAGGCGCCCAGCAGCAGGGACAACCAGACCAGCCCATCGCCGATCCAGCCGAACGGCGCGCCCGTGCGGGTGAGCGCCTTGGCGATCTTCTGCCCCAGGCTGAACAGGGCGCCGGTGACGAAGGTGGTGCCGGCCCGAAAACCCTGCACCTGAGCCAGCACGGCGTTCTGGGTGCCCATGGCGACGGCCACGAAGAACGCGGCGAGCCCGAGCTCCGGGGTAGCGAGACCGAGGGCCAGGCCGCCGAGGATCAGCAGCGATTCGTAGGCGAGCACCACCGGGGTGGTCCAGCGCTGCGGCACCAGGATCGCCAGCCCGCTGCCGAGGATCGAGCCGGTCAGGAAGGCGGCCAGCAGGATCGCCGGCATCAGCATCCGGTGCGGCTGGGCCTGCGCGCCGAAGACAGCGAGCTGCGTGGTGTTGCCGCTCATGAACGAGGTGTAGAGGCCGCCGAGCCGCACGAAGCCCAGCGCATCGACGTAGCCGGCCAGGCCCGTGAGGACCAAGCCGGTGCCCAATTGCCAGGACCGGTTCACGGATCCGTTCTCCCGAAGCGTCTCGGTAACGCACCGTTAACCATTTCGGCCGCTCCGTTCACCTGCGCCGGGGCGGGGTTAACGGGCCGTGCACCAAGTCCGAGCAATTCGATGCAATCACGGCGAACGCCGGGGCGGAGGGGCCCGTTGCTCCTTCGATCCGGCACGGGGCTACCGCGCCCCCGCCGGGTGAGTGGGAGTTGCGTCATGATGTCGTTCGCCGCCGCCTTCGCCTGCCCGTCCATGCCCGCCCTGGATTCGGCCGCCGCGACCATCCTGGTGGTCGAGGACGAGCCGACCGTCTGCGAGCTGGCCGCCGAGGCGCTTCTCGAAGAGGGTTATCGGGTGCTCACCGCCGCGGATGCCTGGGAGGCCGAGGCGATCCTGGCGCGGGAGAGCGTGGACATGCTCTTCACCGATATCGACCTCGCCCGCAACACGAACGGTCTGACGCTGGCGCGCCGGGCCCGGAGCTTCTGCCCGGACCTGCCGGTGATCTACACGTCCGGGGGGCGCGCCTGCCTTCCGGCCGCCGACGCCGTGTCCGCATCGGTGTTCGTCCCGAAGCCGTACCGCCCCAGCCAGCTCGTGGCACTCACCAACGACATCCTGCGCGCCGCGCACCACCACGCCTGACCCCTGGACCGTCCGAGGAATCCCGCCATGCGGCGCCCCCTGATCGCACCCGCCCTCGTCCTCGCCATGACGGCCTCCGCGGTGCCGGCCCGGGCGGCCTGCGACGTGAAGGGCGCCCAGATCGAGGAGGCGATCGCCGCCAAGAAAGAATTGCGCGAGGACGCCAACGCCCAGACGGTGCGCGACCTGCGCACGCTGCGCGACGCGGCGATCGTGCTGGAGACATACAAGTTTCCCGGCGAGTGCGAGGTCCTGCTCGGCATCGCCAAGTCGCTGCTTGCCAACCCCGACAAGACCATCGTCCGGGGCGGCGACACCGACGAGGACGAGGCGGAGAGCCTTGTCGAGGCCCGCGAGCCGAAGGCCAAGGTGCCGGCGGACGAGAAGGCGCCGGCCACGGCGAAGGCACCGGCCGCGAAGGCGAACTGACGGCGGGAGACACCTCAAGCACCCCGGTTTAGGGTTCTCCCAATGATCCCCCCTGTCCTGCGGTCGAGGACAGGAATTTGAGCGATAATCGCGCGCGGTGAGGTCGTCGTGCCGCGACAGTCACCCGATCGAAAGCGCCCCTACCGCTCCTCACCGGCGCTCGCCCCGAGCTTCGCCCGGGCCAGCGCCCGCCCCAGCTTGGCGGCGATCTGTTCGCGCAGGATGTCGGCCATCTCGATGTCGACCAGCCGCCAGCTCAGGCCCCGCAGCCGCAGGCGGATCCGGGTGCGCTCGGCCCGGGGAGCCTCGGGCGGGATCGGGATCACCACGGCCCGGAATCCGCGCATCTCCAGGGCGGCGTAATAGGGCAGGAGCCGCCCGGCGCTGCGGATCTTCAGGCCCTCCGGCTTGAGGGCGGCGGGGCGCTCGATATCGAGCTTGTCGGGCCAGCCGTTGTCGAGCAGGTCCATCACCGTTTCGGGTGTCACCAGGGTCTCGGCCAAAGCCAGGGCGAGGCCATAGGCCACGTCGTTCAGGCGTTGCCGGTCGCGGGGCTCGAGATCGAGGTCGGTGTCGGAGGCCGCACGCACCGCCCCGGTGATCTGGCGCACCAGGGACAGCCGCAGCGTCCGGAAGTTCACGTGGGTCTCGATGTAGGCCCCATCGTGCCGGCGCACGGCCTGCGACAGGTCGTAGAGTGACCAGAGCGGGCTCGCCGTGAAGGCGAGCCACGCCACAGCTAGGCCGAGCGGGACCGCGAGCCAGCGCACCACGTTACGATCCCGCCCGCGGCGTCACGGCTTGACCGCCCCGGTCTCGGTCGCCCAGGTTGCGAGGCCGGCGAAGGCCTCGACCACACGCTCGTAGACCGGGCGCTTGAACGGCACGATCAGGTCCGGAAGCTCGGAGAAGCGCGCCCAGCGCCAGGCATCGAACTCGGCCTTGTGGGCCCCGCCGCCGGGGCTCAGCACGTCGATAAGGTCCTCGCTGCCGAGGAAGCCGTAGGCGAACCATTTCTGGGTCTGGCCGCGATAGCGCCCTTTCCAGGCCTGCGTCGCCACCGCCGGGGGCAGGTCGTAGGCGAGCCAGTCCGGAATTGCGCCGAGCAGCCGGATCGCGTCCGGCGGCACGTTGGTTTCCTCTTGGAGCTCCCGGCGGGCGGCCGTCTCGGGATCCTCGCCGGGATCGATGCCCCCCTGCGGCATCTGCCACATGTAGGGGCCGGCGACGTGCTCCGGGCCGGCATCCTTGGTCCGGCGCCCGACGAAGACGCCGCCCGCGGGCGCGATCAGCGCGACGCCCACGCAGGGGCGGTAGGGCAGCGCGGCGCCCGAGTCGGAATCTGTGGTCATCGCGGGCGACCATAGGTCAGGCGCAAGTCGTGCGGCAACGCCGCCGGCACCGAAAGCACGCGGTCAATTGGCGGTGCTGACACGCTTCTCGAGGGAACCGCGCAGGGCGACGCTCGCCGGGACCAGGCGGATGCCGCGGCTGTCGAGGTCCCGGGCCCAGCGGGCGATCCGGTCGACGCTGAGCGCCGCACCATTGGCTGAGACGAGGGCGAACCCGGTGGCGCGGGCCCTTGCTTCGGCTTGAGCGAGCGCCGCGTCGATGGCGTCGGCGCGGGGCACCGCGTCGAGGACAAGTTCCGCCCGGGCGACCGGCGTGCGGTTCTTGTTGGTCAGCGCCGGCTTCGGGCCGGTGCCGTCGTTCAGGAAACCGAGGCCGCGGGCGCCGATCTCGCGCAGGACCGGCTCGAAGGCCGGATCGGCCATCATCTTGGCGCCCATGAAATTCGCCACGCCGACATAGCCGGAGATGCGCGCGAGCGACCAGGCGAGGCGGTCGGCATTCTCCAGGCCCTTGAGGGCGGTGAGCAGGGTCTGGGGGCCAGGATCGCTGTCGGGATAGTCGAACGGCTCCATGGGCAATTGCAGGAAGACCTCGTGGCCGGCGTCCCGGGCGCGGGCGGCCGAACGATCCGCTTCCGCGCCGTAGGGCAGGAAGGCCAAGCTCACGGCAGGCGGCAGGCGCACGGTGGCGCCCGCAGTGGCGGCTTGGCCGACCCCGAGGCCGGTGACCAGGATCGCGATCCGGGGGCCGGTACCGGGCTCCTCGGCGCGGGCGTAGACGTCCAGCGCGCGGACCCGGCCTTCGCCGAGCTTCGGCATCGTGCCGTGGCGGCCCTGCTCGCTGATCCGCGGATCCGGCGCGGCTGCGAGGCGCGGCGCGCTGGCCGGCGGCACCCGGATCACCACGGCTTCGCTCGGGCCGGAGCCCGGCGGACGCACCACCGTGACGCCGGACGCGGTCTCGATCTCCTCGGCGCTGCGCTGCTGCGAGCCCCCTGCGTTGACGACCACCGCGCCGTGCGGCTCGGACGTCGCCACCGGGACCGGAGCGGGGCGTGCCGGAGGTTCGCGCATCGTGATGGCGACCTCGACGCGCGGCTCGCCGCCCTGCGGATCACCGAGCGCCAGCACCAGCCCGCAGGCGGCAAGCAGCGCACCCAGGATCGCGCCGGCCGCGATCTTCGGCCGACGGAGCGGCGCGACGAGGCGTCCGAACCGGCCCAGGGGCCGCTCGAGCACTTTGGCCTCCTTCACCCCAAGGGGGCGCGTGAGGATATCGTCGGTGGACTCGGTCAAGCGGCACTCGATGCGGGCGCGCGTCCCACGCCCCATAGCAGCGGCGTGAATCCCAGCCCGCATTGCCGGCCGGTATGGTTAATCTTCCGCTAACGTTTCGAGGGCCGACGAAAAACCCCGCCCGGCAGCCCTGCCGGACGGGGTTTCTTTTTTGGGACTTGGGTCGGCGAAAAAATCAGTTCGGTACGCTGGGCTTCTGCTGCTGCGGCGCCTGGGTCCCGTTGGCGGCGCCCTTCTGGATGCCGTGCAGGAAGTCGATCGCCGAGAGGAGCTGCTTGTCCTTGGCCGGGTCCGGCGGGATGTAGGCGGAGGAGCCGCCGCGCTCGTCGGTATCCTTCTGCTTCAGGTGGCCCTTCAGCCCAGCCTCGCCCTTGGTCTCGTCCTTGCCCTTCAGCTCATCGGGCACATCCTGCAGCACCTCGATATCCGGCTCGATGCCCTTCGCCTGGATCGAACGGCCGGACGGCGTGTAGTAGCGCGCCGTGGTGAGCCGCAGGGCACCGGAGCCACCGAGCGGGATGATCGACTGCACCGAGCCCTTGCCGAAGGAGCGCGTGCCCATGATCGTCGCGCGCTTGTGATCCTGCAGGGCACCGGCCACGATCTCCGAGGCCGAAGCCGAGCCGCCGTTGACCAGCACCACCACCGGCTTGCCCTTGGTCAGGTCGCCGGCCTTGGCCGAGAACCGCTGGGTCTCGTCCGGGTTGCGGCCGCGGGTCGAGACGATCTCACCGCGGTCGAGGAAGCCGTCCGAGACCATCACGGCCTGGTCGAGCAGGCCGCCCGGGTTGTTTCGCAGGTCGACCACGTAGCCCTTGAGCTTGTCGGCGCCGATCTCACCCGACAGCTTCTCGATCGCCGCCCGCATGCCGTCGAAGGTCTGCTCGTTGAACTGGGTCAGGCGGATATAGGCGACGTCGCCGCCCTCGACCTTCGAGCGCACCGGCTTGATCTTGATCACGTCGCGGGTGAGCGTGACGTCGATCGGGTCCTTCGCCTCCTTGCGGGAGATCTTGAGCTTCACGGCCGAGTTCACCGGGCCGCGCATCTTGTCGACCGCCTGGTTCAGGGTCAGGCCCTGGACCTGATCGTCGTCGATCTGCGTGATGATGTCGTTGGCGAGCAGGCCCGCCTTGGCGGCCGGGGTGTCGTCGATCGGGGTGACGACCTTGATCAGGCCGTCTTCCATCGTGACTTCGATGCCCAGCCCGCCGAACTCGCCGCGGGTGGTGGTCTGCATGTCACGGAACGCCTTGGCGTCCATGTAGCTCGAATGCGGGTCGAGCGAGGTCAGCATGCCGTTGACGGCCGCCTCGATCATCTTCGATTCGTCCGGCTTCTCGACGTAGTCGGTGCGGACCTTCTCGAAGACGTCGCCGAACAGGCTGAGCTGGCGATAGGTCTCGGCCGAGGCGGCGACCGCCCGCGGGCCCGACAGGAAGTCGGTCTGGGTCGCCACCATGGAGGTGCCGGCACCCAGGAAGGCGCCGAGCATGATCAGGGATGTCTTGCGCATCAGCCGCGAACCTTCTCGCCAAGTATCTTGTCACTGGGGCTCTTCGCCCACCACGGATCCGGATCGACGGAGCCGCCATCCTTCTTGAACTCGACGTAGAGGGTCGGCTCGCCGTCGGATCCAGGCGGACCCGCGTTCCCCTCGCCCATGCTACCCACGGGTTCCCCCGCGAGAACGAACTGGCCGACCTCTACGCTAATCTGATCCATCCCCGCCAGCAGAAGATAGTAGCCATCGCCGGCGTTGATGATCAAGAGACGCCCGTAGGACCGGAACGGCCCGGCGAACTGCACCCAGCCGTCGGCCGGTGAGGAGACCAGCGCCTTCGGCCGCGTCGTGAAGGAGACGCCGCGGGTGGTCCCGCCATTGCCATCGGGCTGGTTGAAGCCCCGCGCCAGCCGCCCGCTGACCGGCCGCGGCACTTCGCCCCGCGCCTCTGCGAAATGCACTTTCGGGGCCAGACGAGCCGGATCCCGGAAGCCGGCCGCGGCGAAACGCTCCTGCGTCGCTCTGGCCTCGCGCTCGGCCGCGGCCTTCGCCTCCTCGGCCGAGCGCTTCGACGCCGCGACTTCGGCTTCGGTTCGGTCGAGCAGGTCCTTCAAGGATTTGGCCTGGGCGCCGAGCTCGGCGGCGCGCTTGCGCTCCGCACTCAGCCCGCTCTCTACCTCCGCCTGTCGAGCCCGACGGGCGGTGACGAGGGCCTGAAGGCGCTGCTGCTCGCGCGCCCAGCCGGCGAGATCGTTGGCGAGCCCTTCCTTGTCCTGCGCGATCAGGCCGCGCAGGCGGATCATCTCGGCTAAATCCGCAGCCAGGGTGTCGACCTCGCCCCGCAATTCCGGAACCACGGCGCCGAGCAGCATCGATGTTCGGATCACCGCCAGCACGTCCTCGGGGCTCACGAGCACCGCCGGCGGCGGGCGCCGACCCATCCGCTGCAGTGCCGCCAGGATCTCCGCGACGACACCGCGGCGGGCGTGCAGCGAGCGCCGGATCGCGGCCTCGCTCTCGGTCATCGCCTTCAGGCGCTCTTCCAGGCGGCTCAACCGGTCCTCGGTGGCCTGCGCCTGCCGCCCGGCATCGAGCAGGGCGCTGTCGAGCTTGGCCCGATCCGATCCGATCGCCGCGATCTCACCCTCGAACTGCGCCCGCTGGCCGGCACTGGCAGAGAGCGCGTCCTGGACGCGCTTCAGATTCTCGGCCCGCCGCTCGCGCTCCTCGGTGGCACGCTGGATCTTTTCGGCTTCGGGGTTGGGGGCAGGGTCCTCGGCCCGCGACGGGCCGGCCGCGCCGACCAGCGCGACCAGCGCAAGCGCGCGGAGAATTGAACGCTGTCGGACGGCATCGGCGAGGCTATCGAACCGCACGATGGCTCAGCCCGGCTCGCCGCGGTGATACGGGTGGCCGGCCAGGATGGTCAGGCTGCGATAGATCTGTTCCAGGGCGAGCACGCGCACGAGTCCGTGGGGCAGGGTGGCGGCCCCGAAGGACAGGATCAGCTCCGCCTTCGTCCGAATTGAGGCATCCAGGCCGTCCGGGCCGCCGATCGCCACCACCAGGGCCGGCCGGCCCGCATCGCGCCAGGCGGCGACACGTTCCGCCAGGGTCTCGCTGGTGAGATCCGAGCGCCCGCGCTCGTCATAGGCCACCAGTACGCCGCCGGGGGGCAGATGCGTGAGAAGTGCGGATGCCTCCTCGGCGCAGCGATCGGGCGCCCGGCGGGCACGGGATTCCACGATTTCGACGCCGTCACAGCCGGGAAAGCCGATGCCGCGACCGAGCTGTGCGGCGCGGTCGCGATATCGTGACGCGAGCTCGCGCTCCGGGCCGGCCTTCAACCGACCGATCGCTGCCAGGACGAGGCGCACGGGGGAGGGGTCTCTTGCTGCGTCGGGACGGTGGTTGTTTCACCGTCATTGCGATCGCACCGAAGCAACCGAATGACGCGCTACATCCCGAGATCGCGCGCTACCCTCGATTGCTTCGCGACGCTCGCAATGACGGCGCGGGTTGGCGAACCGCTAGTCCGCCGCCATACCCAGCGGCCGGTCCGCGCCCCACATCTTCTCGAGATTGTAGAAGCCGCGCACTTCCGGGCGGAAGATGTGCACAAGCACGTCGCCGGCATCGATCAGCACCCAGTCGCAGGCCGGCATGCCCTCGACCCGGGCATTGCCGTAACCGCGGTTCTTCATCTCCTGGATGAACTTGTCGGCGATCGAGCCGACATGGCGCTGCGACCGGCCGGACGCGATGATCATCGTATCGGCGAGCGAGGTCTTGCCCATGAGGTCGATCGCGATCGTCTCCTCCGCCTTCATCTCGTCGAGGCAGGAGAGGGCGAGCGCCTTCAGGTCGTCCGAGCGTGCCATCCCGGGCTCTTCCGGAACGGGGGCATTGGTGCGGATGGTCTCCGTGCGGATGGTCTCGGGCAGCGTCCTGATTCCTCGTGATGGCGCGCCGCCCTCTCCGGGCACGCGAACCGGTACGAAATTGGCGGTATCGGGCCGCGATTGCAACTGCGTCGCGTGCGGAGGGCCTAAGCGCCGGGCCGGCCGTTGCGAATCTCGGTGGAGGACAGGGGCGATCGGGGCCCGTGGAGGAAGACCCAGGCCGGCGGCGGACGCATCGGCAAGGTTTGGGCCACGTCTTCGGAGACCCGGGCCCCGGCGAGTCGATGGGCGGCCCGGGCGCTGAGCGGCGTCATGGTGAAGCCGGGCCGGTCGATGATCGCGATCGGAACCAGCTGGGCGATCTCGGCGAAGCCCTTCCAGCGGTGGAAATTGCCGAGCGAATCCGCCCCCATGATCCAGACGAAATGCACGCCTGGGCAACGGCGGGTCAGGTAGCGCAGGGTCTGGACCGTGAAGCGCACCCCAAGCGCCGCCTCGATCCCGGTCACCGCGATCCGCGGGTGCCGTGCGATGTCCCGAGCCTGGGTGCAGCGTGCGGCGACCGAGGGCAGGGCGATCCGGCTCTTCAGCGGGTTGCCGGGGCTGACCAGCCACCAGACCCGGTCGAGCCCGAGGCGCCGCAACGCCGTCACGGTGACGTGGCGGTGGCCGTGATGGGCGGGATTGAAGGATCCGCCGTAGAGGCCGATCCGCATGCCGGGGGCGCTCGGCGGCAGGGTCAGCCGCACGCCGGGACTTCGCGTGGGATCACGGACGGATCTGGCCGCTGCCGTGGACGCGGTACTTGAACGTGGTCAGCTGCTCGACGCCCACCGGCCCACGGGCATGCATGCGCCCGGTGGCGATGCCGATCTCGGCGCCGAAGCCGAACTCGCCGCCATCGGCGAACTGAGTCGAGGCGTTGTGGGTCACGATCGCCGAATCGACCTCGGCCAGGAAGCGGGTGGCCTCGGAGCGGTCCCCCGTGATGATCGCGTCGGTGTGGTGCGAGCCGTAGGTCTCGATATGTTCGATGGCCGCTGCGATCCCGTCGACCACGCGCACCGCGATGATCGCGTCGAGATATTCGGTGTGCCAATCGTCTTCCGAAACCGCCGTGACTCGCGGATCGACCGCCTGGGTCTCGGCATCGCCGCGCACGGCGCAGCCGACATCGAGCAGGGTGCGGACCAGCGGGGCGAGGTGGGTCGCCGCGCAGGCGCGGTCGACCAGCAGGGTTTCGGCAGCGCCGCAGACGCTGGTCCGCCGCATCTTGCTGTTGAGCAGCACGGCGAGAGCCATGTCGAGGTCAGCCGCGGCCGCGACGTAGACATGGTTGACGCCGTCGAGATGGGCGAAGACCGGCACCCGGGCCTCGGCCTGGACGCGCTCGACCAGGCCGCGTCCACCCCGGGGCACGATGACGTCGACGCAGCCGTCGAGGCCGCCGAGCATCAGCCCGACCGCGGCGCGGTCCCGAGTCGGCACCAGCTGGATCGCGTCGGCGGGCAGGCCGGCCTCGGCCAGGCCCTCACTCATCGCCTTGGCGATGGCCAGGGCACTGCGATGGCTGTCGGAGCCGGCGCGCAGGATCGCGGCGTTGCCGGCCTTGAGGCAGAGTGCGCCGGCATCGGCGGTGACGTTCGGGCGGCTCTCGAAGATCACGCCGATCACGCCGAGCGGCACGGCGATCCGCTCGATCAGCAGGCCGTTCGGCCGCTCGATCGCGGCGAGCTGGCGCCCGACCGGATCGGCCAGGGCGCCGACCTTCTCGACGGATTCGGCGATGGACGCGAGGCGGCCGGCATCGAGGGCGAGCCGGTCGACCAGGGCGGCGCTCTGGCCGGCCTGGCGGGCGGCGGCGACGTCGCGGGCGTTCTCCCGCAGGATCTCGTCCGCGTTGGCCCGCAGGCGCTCGGCGATGAACCGAAGTGCCTGGTCCTTGGTCTGGGCCGAGGCGAGCGCCATGCGCCGGGCGGCGACGCGCGCCCGACGGCCGATCGCCGCCATCTGCTCCGGCAGGGCATCGGCCGCGGCGAGATCGGATCTCAGGTTCAGGACGGGCACGCTGGCGTCCTCGGTGTTCGAGGGCCGCAAAAACCGGCCCAAAAAGGGATGAGGCCGTATTTGCACATCGAGCGACAGGCCTACAAGTGTGCTGAACCGCCGAACGTGACAGAGATCGCGCGATTCACGATGAGACTATATTTGATCAGAATCAGTCCAGTCTAAAACAGTGCCAGATCATCCCGATGCACCATCCAGGCACGGCCCGGATAGTCGAGCAGCTCGGGGATGCGCGCGCTCGGGTGGCCGATGATCAGCGCGGCCTCGGCGTTGTCATAGGCGACGAGGCCGCGGCCGAGCATGCGGCCGTCGGGATCACGGATCATCACGGCGTCGCCCCGGGAAAAACTCCCCTCGATCGCCCGGACACCCACCGGCAGAAGGCTGGCGCCGCCAAGCAGCGCCTTGGCGGCGCCGGCATCGATGGTCAGCGTCCCGCGCGGTTCGAGGGAGCCGGCGATCCAGGTCTTTCGCGCCGCGGTGGGCGTCGAGCCGGAGAGGAACCAGGTGCAGCGCGCACCTTCGCGCACCGCTTTCAGGGGGTTCTTGCCCCGCCCATCTGCGATGACGAGATGCGTCCCCCCCGAGGCCGCGATCTTGGCCGCCTCGACCTTGGTGCGCATGCCGCCCCGGGACAGGTCCGAGGCCGGCCCGCCGGCCATCGCTTCGATCTCCGGCGTGATGCGCTCCACCACCGGCAGGTGGCGGGCCTCCGGGTCCGACTGGGGCGGCGCGGTGTAGAGGCCGTCGATGTCGGAGAACAGCACCAGCACGTCGGCATCGATCATCGTGGCGACCCGGGCCGCAAGCCGGTCGTTGTCGCCGTAGCGGATCTCGGAGGTCGCCACCGTGTCGTTCTCGTTGACCACCGGGACGGCGCGCATCTCCAACAACTTCAGCACCGTAGCCCGGGCGTTGAGGTAGCGCCGGCGCTCCTCGGTATCCTGCGGTGTCACCAGGATCTGCCCGGCCACGATTCCGTGGTGCCCGAGCGCCTCGGCCCAGTGCCGGGCCAGGGTGATCTGGCCGACTGAGGCCGCGCCCTGACTCTCCTCCAGCCTGAGGATCCCGGGCGGCAGGCCGAGCACCGTCCGCCCCAGCGCGATGCTGCCGGAGGACACGACCAGCACGTCGACGCCCCAGCCATGCAACTCGGCGATGTCCTCGACCAGAGCCGCCAACCAGGCATGGCGCAGGCGGCCGGCCTTGCGGTCAACCAGCAGGGCCGACCCGACCTTGATGACGACGCGGCGGAATTCTTCGAGGGCCGGGATCATAACGCTTCGCTGAAACAGGTGACGTGGTGCGGTTTGGACGAAGTCCGCGCGCTTGAACAGCGGCGTTTCCGCGGAGGCGCGTCGGCGCGTTCGCGCAGAGCCTGCGGCACATGTCCGCCCTTCTGTAATCATCCCTCACGACCTCGTGAGTATCTGGCATTCAAAATTCCAGTATGGCCCTGCCTCGATCTGACGGACAGGAGCCAGACAGATGGACGCCAATCGACGCGCGTTTCTCGGGACTGCCGCCCTCGGCGCCGGCGGTCTCGTTACGCTTACGCAGCATGCCGCCGCGACGGCGAACGACCACGGCGCCCCCGGCGCCGGTGGCTTCGGCCGCGACGTGCAGCAGCTGCCCCCGGGGGCCCAGGTCGCCTACCACGACCCCAAGGATGTCGGCGCGATGCCCGACTTCCACTTCTCCCTCGACGGCAACGTCCCGAAGGTCACCTCGGGCGGCTGGGCCAAGGAGGCCACCGTTCATCAGTTCCCGATCAGCAAGGGAATTGCCGGCGTCCACATGTTCCTCGATCCCGGGGCCTCGCGCGAGCTGCACTGGCACGCCATCGCGGCCGAGTGGGCCTACGTGATCGACGGCCGCTGCCAGACCGTGGTGCTCGATCCGTCGGGCGCCAGTGAGATCAACAACTACGAGCCGGGCGATCTGTGGTTCTTCCCGAAGGGCCACGGCCACTCGATCCAGACCATCGGCGACAAGCCGTGCCACTTCATCCTGTCCTTCGACAACGGCGCCTTCTCCGAGCACGGCACCTTCTCGATCACCGACTGGATCGACGTCACCCCGAAGGACATGCTCGCCATGGATTTCGGCCTGACGCCGGAGGCGTTCGACGCGTTCCCCAAGGGTGAAGCCTACATCCAGGCCGGTCCGGTGATCCCGATCTCGGATGCCCTCGACGCGCCCTGGCCGAAGGAATCCACCCACAAGTTCCGGCTGCTGAAGGATCCGCGGGCGGTGCGTGAATTCGACGGCGGCACCTTCTGGCTGGCGACCGTGGACGAATGGCCGGTCTCGAAGTCGATGTCGGGCGGGATCATGACGATCCGGCCGGGCCAGATGCGCAAGCTGCACTGGAACGTGAACGCCAACGAGTGGCACTATTACCTGAAGGGCAAGGGCCAGGTCGCGTCGTTCGGCTCCGGCGGCCGCGGCAAGGTCGCCGAGTTCACGGCCGGCGACGTCGCCTACATCCCGATGGGGTTCGGCCACGCCATCAAGAATATCGGCACCGAGGATCTCGAGATCGTCCAGACCTGGGACAACGGCAAGTTCGAGGAGATCGACCTCAACGCCTGGGTCAAGGCGAGCCCGCGCTACCTGCTGGCGAACAACTTCGCCGGCGTACCGGCGGACACGATCACGAAGCTGAAGCAGGGCTGATTGCTGTTGCGCCAAGGAAAGGGAGGGTTGGGGTTCGCGGTGGCGAATTCCGCCTTTCCTCGTCGATGCCGGGGCCGGAAGAGGGCTTCAGGACGGCGCGCCGGAGGCGGGCACGAGATCGGTGTGGGGAAAGGCGTTGCCCTTGAAGAGGAGGGGCACCGCATGGACCTTGGCGAAGGCGTAGGACAGCCATTCGCCGAGGTTCAGCTGGGCGGGGTGACCGCCGCCTTTTCCGCAGTGATGAAAGGCTGCGGCGGCCGCTTCGAGCCTGGCATTGTCGAACGTGACAATTGTCGCGCCGACTCGCCCTGGAAAGCCACGCAGATCAATCGCAGGCTCGTGGGAAAGCCGTTCCATCACCGGACGCGCCTCAACGAGCGTCGGTACACCGATCAGCGTTCGCCGGCGAGCGATCAGAGCCGTGAACAGTGCCGCTTCCAGCTCAAGCGCCAGGACGGCGAAGATGGCTGATGTATCCAGAGCGATGGTCTGGGCGATCATCGTGTCGGCAAGCCGAAGTCGTCGTACAGGTCGTCGTGCCGCGACATTCCGCCAGGCTTTTTGGCAGCTACGGTACGGGCGAGTTCGAGAATCGCCTTGTACCTTGCTCTCTGCTCCGGGGTCATCGATTCGGTGTCAGGCGGTGGAAGCCGCTGTTTCGGCTGTTCGCTATCGTCCGATGCTTTCAGCGCCGCGCGTAGGGCCGTGACACCGCTTCATCGACCGAGGTGCTCTGGCGTTCCGCCAACGCGCGCGCGAGGCTCACCGCCTCGTCATTCTGTACGACAAGAGCGGCCATCGTCGTCGTCTCGGCGATCAATTCGCGCGACGACAGGCTATCCGAAGCTCACCGCGCCGTCGCTCACGGCTGCCAAGCCACCATCGGCCGCGCCTCAGCATCTGCCGCTGCCCTGGCATCGATCTCGGTCTGGATCGCCCGGAGCGCCTCCGGGACGCCCTTGCGGCTCGCCGAGGACAGGACCAGCGGCGCCCGGCCGGCGGCGCGCTTCAGCTTGGCGACCTGGCTCTTCAGGGTCTCGGCATCGAGCGCATCGGCCTTGGAGAGCGCCACGATCTCGGGCTTGTCGGCCAGACCGTTGCCATAGGCCTCGATCTCCCCGCGGACCAGCTTGTAAGTCTTGCCGGCATGCTCGCTGGTGCCGTCGACGAGGTGCAGCAGCACCCGGCAGCGCTCGACATGGGCCAGGAACTTGTCGCCCAGCCCGACGCCCTCGTGGGCGCCCTCGATCAGGCCGGGAATGTCGGCGAGCACGAACTCGCGGTTGTCCGAGCGCACCACCCCCAGGCCCGGATGCAGGGTCGTGAACGGGTAGTCGGCGATCTTCGGCTTGGCCGCCGTGACGCTCGCCAGGAAGGTGGACTTGCCCGCGTTGGGCAGCCCGACGAGGCCGGCATCGGCAATCAGCTTGAGCCTCAGCCAGATCCACATCTCCTGGCCTTCCAGGCCGGGATTGGCGTGCTTCGGCGCGCGGTTGGTGGAGGTCGTGAAATAGGCGTTGCCGAAGCCGCCATTGCCGCCCTTGGCCAGCCGGATCCTTTGGCCGACCTCGGTGAGATCGGCGACCAGCGTCTCGCCGTCCTCGGCCAGGATCTGCGTGCCGGCGGGCACCTTCAGCACCACGTCGGCACCGTTGGCGCCGTGGCAGTTCGAGCCCATGCCGTGCTCGCCCTTCTTGGCCTTGAAGTGCTGCTGGTAGCGGTAGTCGATCAGGGTGTTGAGGCCCTCGACGCACTCCACCCAGACATCGCCGCCGCGGCCGCCATCGCCGCCGTTCGGGCCGCCGAACTCGATGAATTTCTCCCGCCGGAACGCGACGCAGCCGGGACCGCCGTCGCCGGAGCGGACATAGACTTTGGCTTCGTCGAGGAATTTCACGGCTCTATCCCTTTTCGAGCATCGTCCCGGATGCCGGATCCGAGCCGATGCTCTAAGTATCTAAATGGCATCGTCTTTTTCCGAAAGTCCGAAACCCTTCGGGACGTTGCTCCAGGATGCGGATCCGCGACCCGCACCGTTGTTCCGTCAACGAGCACCGGCAATCGCCGGTCTCGAAGCCGTCCAGCTCAGGCGGCTTCCGTCAGCGCCGCCTCGGCGGCCAGCGCCTGCCAACGCCCTCGATCCAGGTGGAACAGGTCCACAGGCAGGTCTGCGCCCCGGGCCGGGAACGGCTTCGTGCCGGTGCCGATCTGCGCGAACCCGCAAGCCTCCAGCACGCGCCGGGAGGCCGGGTTCTCCGTCCGCGCCGAGGATGCGAGGTCCGTCCCGCCCGCATAGGCGAAAAAGGCATCGCACAGGGCCCGCACCGCCTCGCGCATCAGGCCGGCGCCCCAATAGGGCTGGCCGAGCCAGTAGCCGAGTTCCGGGACGGTATCGGTGCCGGGGTGGATGCTGATCACGCCGATCAAGCTCGTCGGAGCCGAGCGCTTGGCCAGCGCGAGCGTGAGTCCCGCGCCGGCCGCGTTCTCGGCGCGGGCCTGCAGCACGAAGGTGTCCACCACGGGGGCCGGCAGCGGGTGCGGCACCCGCGCCAGCATCTCGGCAACAGAGCGGTCGCCGGCGAGCTTGAGGATCGAATCCTTGTCCTTCGCCGTCGGCCAGCGTAGCCATAGCCGGCGCGTCTCGATCCGGAAGACGTCGTCGCGGGTGAGATCGGGGAACATCGTGCCCTCGCAGGGCGGCGTTCCCGGCTCCGGGGCACCGCCTCAAGACGACGAAGGGGAGGATGGTGCCCCATCCTCCCCGGTGTTCCGTCCGATCCGTCCCGTCAGGGGCTCGGCATCGACGTCTCCGGTCCGGTGTGGGACACCGGGCGGGACGCCAGCTTCGCCGCTCGGGCGCCCGCCTGTTATTCCGCGGCCTGGGCCAGCGGGGTTACGGCTACGAAGGCGCGCCCGCGGCGCGTCTCGAAGCGGACATGGCCCGGGACCAGCGCGAACAGCGTGTGGTCCTTGCCCATGCCGACATTGCTGCCGGGATGCCATTTGGTGCCGCGCTGGCGCACGATGATGTTGCCCGGAATCACGGCCTCCGAGCCGAACTTCTTGACGCCGAGGCGCCGGCCTTCCGAGTCGCGGCCGTTGCGGGACGAGCCGCCTGCTTTCTTGTGTGCCATGGGATCTGCTCCGAATGCGTGTGGGTCGCGCGGATCGCGGGCCTCGCCTGGGGCCCGCGCTCGATCACGCGGAGATGCCGGTGATGCGCACCACGGTGTGGTGCTGGCGGTGGCCGCGCTTGCGGCGCGAGTTCTGGCGGCGGCGCTTCTTGAAGGCGATCACCTTCTTGTCGCGGCCGTGGCTCACGATCTCGCCCGTGACGCTGATGCCCGACAGGGTCGGCGCGCCGACCTGCGTCGCGCCCGCACCGTCGGCGAACAGGAGGACCTCACCGAAGGTCACGGTTTCACCGGCCTCGCCCGGCAGGGTGGCGATGGTGATGGTGTCGTTGGCGGCGACGCGGTACTGCTTGCCGCCCGTCTTGATGACTGCGAACATCGTTGCTCTCGTGTTCTCGAACGGCCTCCGGGGCGGCTGCCCCTGGACCGGCTTCTTGTTTGAAGTCATTGCGCGGGCGGACCCGGACAACGCGAAACGCGCGGACCTCGTCGAGGAGGCCGCGCGCCATGCCGGGTCAGTAGGGGCGGGGTCGCCCCGTGTCAATCCTGAAGCGGGTCAGCGGATCGGCGCGCCGGTGGCGAGAATGCCCTTGGCGACGCTGCCCTGCGGGCCGAACGCGGCCAGTGCCTGCGCGCACCACGCCTCCCGCCCGTCGACGGCGAGCTGCTGCCGGACCTGCGTGGCCCGGGTCCGCAGCTTCTCCTGCAGGGTCGCCTCCTGCGCCGCCACGACCCGGGTGGCGAGCCGCAGGGTCGTCAACTGGCCGGCCTTCACCTGGATGCCCGGGCAGGACTGCTCGGCGATGATCGTGGTCGCCGCCGCCTCGGCGTAATTGTCGAGGGGCGAGGAGGGCGCGGCCGCCGGCGCCGGGGGCGTCTGCGCGCAAGCGGGTCCGGCGAGCATCAGAGCCCCGATCAGCCAAGCACCGCGCAACGCTCAAACCTCCACGGTGGCGCCGACCTGCGCCGTGATTCGCCCGTAATGCTCCGGCCGGCGATGCCGGGCGAAATCGAAGATCGTGGTCTTGCCGAAGGCACAGGCGGCGACATCGCAGAGCGCCGTGATCAGCTCGTCGCCCTCGGTCTCGGCGCGGGCGATCACGGCGCCGTCCGGATCGACGATGATCGAGCCGCCCATCAGCGGATGGCCGTCCTCGATACCCGCCTTGGCGACGCCGACGACATAGGTGGCGTTCTGGTAGGCGCCGGCCTGCAGCGACAGGTCCGAGTGGAACAGGCGCTTG
The DNA here is from genome assembly GCF_022829365.1 of Methylobacterium sp. J-077. Taxonomy (GTDB): domain Bacteria; phylum Pseudomonadota; class Alphaproteobacteria; order Rhizobiales; family Beijerinckiaceae; genus Methylobacterium. The sequence continues at coordinate 52,090 of NZ_JAKSYJ010000220.1, forward strand.
TCCACGCCCTCTGCGCCCTTCTGGCTGTTCACCGAGGGGGTGTTGTAGCCGATCATGATCAGTTCGACACCCTGGAGGCCGAGGCACCGGTAGGTCTCGGGCCAGCGCCGGTCGTTGCAGATCGCCATGCCCATCACGATCCCGGCGTTGCGCCACACCGGAAAGCCGAGATCGCCGGGCTCGAAATAGCGCTTCTCCAGGTGCTGGTGGCTCCGCTCGGGGTCGTATTCGCTGTGTCCCGGCAGGTGGATCTTGCGGTACTTGCCGACGATCCGTCCGTCCCGGTCTGTGAGGATCGACGTGTTGAAGCGACGCCCCTCCGCCGTCAGCTCGGCATAGCCGAAGCAGATCGCGATCCGGAGCTCGCGAGCCCTGGCGAAGAGCGGCGCCGTCGCCGCGTTCGGCATGTCGCGCTCGAAGAAGGCGTCGATCTCGGCCGCGTCGGTCATGTACCAGCGCGGGAAGAAGGTGGTGAGCGCCAGCTCCGGGTAGACCAGCATCGCCACGCCCGCCTGCGCCGCACGCTCCAGGAGCGCGATCATCCGGTCGACCACGCGGGCGCGGCTGTCCGCCCGCTGGATCGGACCCATCTGGGCCCCGCCGATGACGAGCTTGGTCACGTCGGGCGATCCTTCCTGTGCAATGCAGCGACCGCCGTTGCGTACACCGTGGCGGGGGCGTCCGTCACCTTGTGCGTGTGGATCAGGGCGCAGCCTTGAACTCGCCCTCGATGCGTAGGGTCACCTCGTCGCCGAGCGCGGGCAGGAAGGCGTTCACGCCGAAATCCGAGCGCTTCACCACGGCGCGCCCGTCGAAGCCGACGGTGTAGCGCTGGTCCACCGGGTGGATGCCGGCCTGGTTGAAGGTGGCGTCGATCGCCACCGGCCGGGTGACGCCGCGCAGGGTCAGGTCGCCGCTGATCCGCGCGGTGGTCGGGCTGGTCTGCTCGATCGTGGTCGCCGTGAAGGTGGCGCTCGGGAACTTGGTCGTGTCGAAGAAGTCCGGCGCCGCGAGATGCTCGTTCAGGCGTGCGCTGCCGGTGATGATCCCGGCGAGCGGCACGCTCACCTCCAGGCGGCTCTTGTCCGGCGCCTTCGGGTCGAGGTCGAGCTTGCCGGTCAGGCCGGTGAACTGGCCGTAATAGGTCGAGTAGCCGAGATCGCTGACCGACCAGGTGACCTTGCCGTGATCCGGATCGAGGACGTAGGCGCCCGGCCGGACCTGGGTCGGATCCTTGCTCGGCGCCGCCGCGGACGGATCGTCGGCCGCCCGGGCGGGGCCGAGGCACAGGAGGCCGATCAGGGCGAGTATGGGCGCGCGCATGGTCGTTTCCCGCTCGTCCGGCCGACTTTGATCCGCGCCGAGCTTGCTTGTCACCAAGCCTGGCCGTCGCGGCGCCCCTGATTTCACGAAGTGCCGCCGGGCTCAAGCGCGTCTGGCGGAGGCGCCCGCGCTTCTATAGGCATCGCCCCGACAGCGGACGGGCACAGAATGATCGGCAAGCTCAGGGGCGTGGTGGATTCGTTCGGCGAGGATTTCGTGATCCTCGACGTCTCCGGTGTCGGCTACATCGCGCATTGCTCGGCGCGGACGCTCCAGCGCATGCCCAAGGCCGGCGAGGCGGCGGAGCTGTCGATCGAGACCTATGTCCGCGAGGATATGATCCGGCTGTACGGTTTCCGCTCCGATGCCGAGCGGGAATGGTTCCGGCTGCTCCAGACCGTGCAGGGCGTCGGCGCGCGGGTCGCGCTCGCGATCCTGTCGGTGCTGGAGCCCGACGCCCTCGCCGGTGCCATCGCGACGGGCGACAAGGGCACGATCAGCCGGGCGCCCGGCGTCGGGCCGCGGCTGGCGGCCCGGTTGACCGCCGAGCTGAAGGACAAGGCGCCGGCCTTCGCGCCGGTCGACCCGGCGCTGCTCGCGCTCGCGGGCGCCGTGGAGGAGGGCGCCGCCCCCCGCCCGGTGGCCGACGCGATTTCGGCCCTGGTCAATCTCGGCTATCCGCAGGTGCAGGCTGCCGCCGCCATCGCCGCAGCCCTGAAGGGAGCCGAGGAGGGGGCCGAGGCCAAGGTGCTGATTCGACTGGGCCTGCGCGAGCTCGCCCGCTGAGCCCGGTTATTCCGCACCGCCGCCCCATTCCTGGCGGCCCGTGATGGGACGTGAGCGATTCGATCGAGGCGCTGTGATTTGCGCCGTCTTGACCCAACGCCCTAGCGGTGCCATCTCCGCGATGACCAGTAAGGCCTTGAAAAGTCTTCTACTTTTCAGTCGTTCTAATCTGGTAGGTCCCAATCGCCTTGCCCGACTCGTTCGGGTTCGGCTCGAGGAAGACGGGTTCTGCGGCGCGCATGATCGTCTGTTCTTGCAACGTCCTGTCCGATGGCGCGGTTCGCAGCTGCCTGTCGCCCGGCCCCGGCTGTCCCCGCACCCCGGCGCAGGTTTACGCTTGTCTGGGCTGCAGCCCGAAATGCGGGCGCTGCGCCCGGACGATCCGGGAGATCATGCGCAGCGCGCTGGGCGAGCCTGCGCCCGATCAACGCAGCCATGAATGCTCGACGGGTTGCGCGAGCGCTTGCAGTTTGGTTTTATTCCAAACTGCGGAGGACGGGATTTCGGCGTGACGCCATGACCCCCCGCGAGAATAGCTGTTAGGAGTACGGGGGCCATGAAGGGCGACACCAAGGTCATCGAGTACCTGAATCGCGGCCTGAAGAGCGAGCTGACCGCCGTTAGTCAGTACTGGCTGCATTTCCGGATGCTCAATGACTGGGGATATATCGATCTCGCCAAGTTCTGGCGCAAGGAATCGATCGAGGAGATGAATCACGCGGACCGGTTCATCGACCGGATCCTGTTCCTCGACGGCTTCCCGAACCTGCAGGAGCTGGAGCCTCTGCGAATTGGCCAGAACGTCCAGGAGATCATCGAGTGCGACCTCGCCGCCGAGAACGGCGCGCGCAGCCTCTATCTCAAAGCCGCGCAGTACTGCGAATCGATCAACGAGCGCGTGTCGAAGAACCTGTTCGAGGATCTGGCCGAGGACGAGGAAGGTCACATCGACTTCCTCGAGACCCAGCTCGAGCTGATCAAACAGATCGGCCTGCCGCTCTACGCGCAGAAGCATATCGGCGGCCTCGAGGCGATCGCCCCCGAGAAGGACTGAGCTGATCCGGGCACGCACGTCGCCCTCCTCAGAGGCGACGCGCGTGCCCGCGATCGGAGACGCTTCAGCGGACGGTTCGGCCCATTGATGGCGTCCCCGACATCGGCCAGGCTCGCCTGCGACGGAACGGCAATAGGAAAAGCGAATGCGGCTCGTAGTGGTCGGCGCGGACGGGCGCATGGGGCGGATGCTGGTGCAGGCGGTGGCCCAGGCCGAGGGCTGTACCCTCGCGGCGGCGATCGAGCGCGAGGGCTCGCCGACCCTCGGGCAGGATGCCGGCGTGCTCGCCGGGCTTCCGCCCCTCGACGTACCGGTGACCGACGATCCGCTCACGGCCTTCGCCACGGCCGACGGCGTGCTCGACTTCACCGCCCCCGCCGCCACCGTGCAGTTTGCCGAGCTGGCCGCCCAGGCCCGCATCGTCCACGTGGTCGGGACCACCGGCCTGTCGGAGGACGACCTCGCCAAGCTCAAGGCGGCCTCCTACCATGCGCGCATCGTGCGTTCGGGCAACATGTCGCTCGGAATCAACCTGATGGCCGATCTGGTGCGCCGGGTCGCCAAGGCGCTCGGCGACGAGTTCGACATCGAGATCGCGGAGATGCACCACCGTATGAAGGTCGATGCGCCCTCGGGCACCGCGCTGCTGCTCGGTGAGGCCGCCGCGGAGGGCCGTGGCGTCGACCTGAAGGATGTGCGGGTCTCGACGCGGGACGGGCATACCGGCGCGCGCCGGCCGGGGGATATCGGTTTCGCGACCCTCCGGGGCGGCTCCGTGGTCGGGGACCACAGCGTGATCTTCGCCGGTTCCGGCGAGTCCCTGACCATCAGCCATCACGCCGCCGATCGCGGGCTGTTCGCCGCCGGCGCCGTCAAGGCTGCGCGCTGGGCCCACCCGAAGCCGCCGGGTCTCTATTCCATGGCGGACGTGCTCGGGCTTTAGACCATCATCGAGGGATTCGATCCGACCATGGAGCGCCTGCTCGTCCTCGCTCGCCACGGCCAGAGCGAGTGGAACCTCAAGAACCTGTTCACCGGCTGGCGCGATCCCGGCCTCACCGATCGCGGCGTCGCGGAAGCGCGGGCGGCGGGTCACGCCCTGAAACAGGCGGGCTACGGATTCGACATCGCCTTCACTTCGGAACTCGTCCGGGCGCAGCACACCTGCGCGCTGATCCTGGAAGCGATGGGCCTCGCGGATATCGAGGTGGTCCGGTCGCAGGCGCTGAACGAGCGCGATTACGGCGACCTCGCGGGCCTCAACAAGGACGATGCCCGCGCCCGATGGGGCGAGGCGCAAGTTCATCTCTGGCGGCGCTCCTACGACGTGCGGCCACCCGGGGGCGAGAGCCTCAAGGATACCGGCGCTCGGGTCCTGCCCTACTATATCGAGACGATCCTGCCCCGGGTGATGGCCGGGCAGCGTGTGCTGGTCGCAGCCCACGGCAATTCGCTGCGCTCCCTGGTAATGGTGCTCGACCATTTGGGTCCCGACACCATCGCCGGCCTGGAGATCAAGACCGGCGTGCCATTGGTCTACCGCCTCGGGGCTGACACGACGGTCGCCGCGAAGGCGGTTCTGGCCCGCGACGACGCGACAGGCCGCTGATTGGCGACCGAACTCGCGCCGGGCCTGATCCACCATCCGGGTTTCCTGGATTCGGCGGCCCGCGCCCGCCTGGCCGCCGAGGTCGCCTCGGTGCTCGCGGCCGCGCCGCCCGTCACCCCGTGCATGCCGCGCACCGGAAAGCCGTTCTCGGTGCGGATGTCGAATGCCGGACCACTCGGCTGGGTCTCCGATCGAAGCGGCTACCGCTACCAGCCGGACCACCCGGAGACCGGCGCCCCATGGCCCGCGATCCCGCCGACCGCCCTGGCCGCCTGGGATGCGCTCGCTGGATTTCCGCCGCCGCCGGAAGCCTGCCTGATCAACCTCTACGGCCCGGACGCCCGGATGGGCCTGCATCAGGATCGGGACGAGGCCGATTTCTCGGCCCCGGTTCTCTCCCTGTCGCTCGGCGCGGCGGCCCTGTTCCGTTACGGCGGCCTCCAACGCTCCGACCCGACCCGTTCGGTCCGGCTTCTCCCCGGCGACGCCCTGATGATCGGCGGTCCCTCGCGCCTGATCCACCACGGGGTCGACCGCCTCTATCCGCAGACCGACCTGTTCGCCGAGAACCCGCTTCCGGGCCTTTTGCCGGCCGGAGGGCGCTGCAACCTGACGCTGCGCCGGGTCAATGCGAGCGTCACCGGAAAGCCATGTTCCTGATCCGCTGTCGCGATCCAGACCTTCTAGGGTGCAGCGGTGCGGCCAGCCATCTCCGAGCAACGGGAAAGCGCGGACGCTCAGTGGCCGCCTATCTCGCGATTTATCTCGGCCGAGCGCCGGCTGGCGGATTCTGTTGTCAGCCACGGATGCGTCACTGCGGCGATCTATGAGTTCCTGCGCTTTGGTGTGAAGCAGGGGTGGGCCTCCCTGTTCGGTGGCTTGCTGCTCGCGCTCATCATCGGGACGCGCTTGTTTTGGCCGGTCCATGCGCCGCTCGCCCGCTACGACGCACTGTTCCTTGCCGCGCTGGCGCTACAAGCGATCCTTATCACAACCAAGATGGAAACCTGGGACGAGGTCAAGGTGATCTTCATCTTCCACATCATCGGGACAATGATGGAGGTGCATAAGACCGCGATCGGAAGCTGGGTGTATCCCGAAGTCAGTTACTTTCGAATCGGTGGTGTCCCGCTGTTCACGGGTTTCATGTATGCCGCCGTCGGTAGCTATCTAGCGAGGGTATGGCGTTTGTTCGACTTCCGGTTCACTCGGCATCCGAATCAAGTAGCACTGTCCGTCTTGGCAGTGACAATCTACATCAATTTTTTGATCGATCATACAGGCTACGACCTGCGCTACGTGCTCATCGCGATCACAATGGCCCTTTTCGCACCGGCCATGATTCACTTCCAAGTTTGGCGATGCCATCGCAGAATGCCTCTGCTTCTCGGCCTTTTCCTCGTTGCCCTCTTCATCTGGTTCGCGGAGAATATCGGAACCTTTACCGGAACGTGGTTGTACCCGAACCAGAAACTTCACTGGTCACCTGTACCGCTCGCGAAACTTTCGTCTTGGTTCCTTTTAATGATCGTGTCCTATACCCTCATCGCGCGGGTAAACAGGATCGGCCGCTTGCGCGCGCCGCCCATCGCATCCCTGGCTTCGGCGCGGTTGACCATTCCATGAGCCGGACAGGCTGCCTCGGTGCTGCCGTCCTGCTCGTTGGTCTCGGCTTGCTGTTAAGGCTGCCGAACTGGAACCTGTCCCTGACGGTTCACCATTATGGCGGCGGCATTCTGTGGGGTGCGATGCTGTTCATGCTGGTGGCCGCCCTGCGGCCTCCACTCTGGCGTGTTCGAGGCTGCATGTTCGCCGCGAGCATCATCGCCGGCTTGATCGAATTAAGCCGCCTGTTGCACGGCGCTGAGCTTGACGCATTTCGGAGAACGCTGGCCGGTCAGCTTCTTCTCGGCAGGATTTTCTCTGCCTGGAACTTGGCGGCTTACGCTTGCGGCATCGGTCTCGCCGTCCTGTATATCAGGTTGCCAAGGAGCAATCGCTCGTCAACCTCATTGTCGGCTTGACAGATAATAGCGGCAAGCAGACCCATCGCACAAAGCGAGCCCGCGTGGGCCGTCGCGCGTGGAGAACCGGTTTCCGATGCTGGTGGGTAACCTGACGCTGCGTTTCGGGCGGGTTCTATCCCTGGCCGTCCTGATGGCCGGGCTCGGATCCGCGGCGCATGCCGCCGATCCGGTCTATCCGCCGGGGTCCCGCTTCGGCTTCGAACCGCCCGTCGACATGTCGCTGTCACGGCGCTTCTCGGGCTTCGAGCGCAAGGAGGGCGGTGCCACCGTGTCGGTCGTGGAACTGCCGCCGAATGCCTTCGCGGAAATGGTCAGCGGCTTCACCGACGCCAACCTCCTGAGCCAGGGCTTCGCGGTGGAGAAGCGCGAGGAGGTGAAGGTCGGCGACAACGAGGGCATGCTCTATACCGGCGAGCAGCCCGCCGATCCCAACGCCTCCGCGCCGGCGATCCGGAAATGGATCCTGGTCGTCGGCACGCCGACCGTGACCGGCCTGATCATCGCCCAGGCGCTCCCGGATGCCGAGACCGAGGAGACGATGCGCAAGCTGGTGACCGGCGTCACCCTGCGCGCGCCCCTGACCCTGGACCAGCAGGTCGAGGCGCTGCCGTTCAGTATCGGCGATCTGGCGGGATTCCGGCCGGTGCGGGTCCTCGCCGGCAACTCGGTCCTGCTCACCGCAGGGCCAAAGGACCAGATGCAGAATCTGGAGCAGCCGATCCTGGTGCTCGCCCAGGCGGTCCAGCAGCCGCCCACCGCCGAGCAGCGGGACGGCTTCGCCCGGGCGGCCCTGGCCTCGAACCAGACGATGAAGGATTTCGTCATCGAGCGCGCGCAGAGCTACCGCTCGAACGGTGTCGACTGGCACGAGATCGTGGCCCGGGCCGTCGACATGCCGACCAACGTCCCGGTGGTCGTCTCGCAGACCATCCGGTTCAATCCGGACGGATACCTGCGCGCCCTTGGCGTCGTACGCGAGGATCAGCGCACCGGCGTACTCGCCAAGTTCCGCGAGGTCGTCGACAGTGTACAGGTCAAGTAGCATCGCGCCATGACGGTGCGGGCTGCAGGGCTTCGTCCGACGTCCCGATTGCTCTCCCCATCACCAGCGAGGAAATCGGGCGGCCAAAAACGCAAAACGCGCGGACCCGAAGGTCCGCGCGTCCCGGATTGAAGAATAAACCGTTCCGCTCAGTAGGGGCGGCCGTACAGCGGAGAGGTCGGGTCGAGCCGGTCGACGAAGGACAGGTCGACGTTGCGGATCGCCGAAGACCGGGCGCCGATGAACGGGCCGTTGGTGATCGGGTCGGGCAGGGTGCCGCTGTCGAACCGGTCGCTTCGGCCGTAGACCGGGGTCAGCTGGTTCGAGGCCGCGATTAGATAGGGGTTCAGGGCCGGATTCCGCGAACCGCCGACGCCCGGAACGTTCGACGTCAGGGGCACGTTGCCGGCGTCGAGCCAGCTGCGTGGGCGGACGCGGATCGGGAGCGGACGGCTGACGCTGTAGACGCGACCGGGGCCGAAACCATCCTGGGCCTGGGCGGGCACGGTCGCCAGGGCGCCGAGGCCGGTGGCGGCGATGACGCCGAGAAGAGCGATCTTAAGCGAGCGCATGGCCAACCTTGTCTGTGAGTGCCACCAGTATGGCGATCGAAGCTTAACAGTTCGCCGCCTTTGATAGAACGACGCTTGAGTGGGGCTGTGGTTCCGCCAAAATGGCCGAGCTTCGGCGATTTGCCGTATTGTGGCCTCATTTTTTCGTGTGCGGCCTGCGGCGGCCAATCGATCCGGTCGGATGGGAGGCGTCCGCGACCGTCGCCACGATACATCCGCGGTCCGAACGCGGTGCCAGGAACGCCGCCGTCGCGCCGGGATCGGCCGGATCGTCGAGGCTGAGCGCGTCGATCATGCAGCCGAGCGTTCGCGCCTCGGGCGGATGGCCGAGCGGCGCACAGAGCCAGCCGTCGAGACGGAACGCGGTCTCGCGGCTGACGAAGCCCGTACAGGTTCGTTTCGCGGGGCCGCCGAGGGTGACGTCCAGAATCTCCACGGCGCCGAACTTGGTGGCGATCCGGCCAGCGGGCCCGGTCCGGATCACCGCCAGGAAGGGTCCGTCGGTGGCCGCCCTCCGGGCCAGCAGGATGAACAGGCCGGGCGCGACGCCGGGCGCGTCGCCGCGGGTCAGCGTCACGCGAAGCGCCGGCGCGTCGAGCGCCTCGAACGCGCCGCGTGCCAGCGCGTCCTCACGCAGGCCGGTGGCCGGATCGATCCGCGCGGCCGCGACCCGAACCGGGTCGAGACCGGGCTCGGCGAGCCCGAACCGGGCCGGTGCTGCGGCCGCAGCCGCTTTCGGCGCCGGAATCGACGGCATGAACGGACTCTCGATCCGCTCCGCCACCACCGGCACCAATGAAGGCGTCCGGGCATACAGGCAGAGCCCGGCGATCATCGCCGAGGCGACGACGAGGCGCAGGCCGAGGTCGATGAGCGACAGCTTGCGCCACCCCTCGGGCGTTCCGGGAACGCGCCCCGCCGCTGTGCTCGGATCGTCGGTCTGCATGATGTCCCGTGCGGACGGCCCCTTGCTTCGGCCGCCCCCGATCATCACCGCGCCGGGTTGATCACCACCCCCCAACCGGGCGTCATGCCCGGCATTCCCGCCACAGGGTGAATCGATCCTTGCGGCGGCCGCGCCGGCCTTGACAGCCTCGTCCCTTCGGCGCCTTGCTCGGAGAGGCCGTCGCCCCCACCTCGTGCGGGTTCGCGGCCGCGTCCGTTTGGCGGGCGCCCCTTCGGCGCGAACGATCCTTCGGCCGAGTTTGCTGGCAGGAGCGCGGCACCCGGATCGGTCGGGGCTTTCCGCGCGGAGACGAGAGATGGGTTACAAGGTCGCCATCGTAGGCGCCACGGGCAACGTGGGCCGTGAGATGCTGGATATCCTGGCCGAGCGGGCCTTCCCCGCCGACGAGGTCGTGGCTTTGGCCTCGCGCCGCAGCCAGGGCCAGGAGGTCTCCTTCGGCGACAAGACGCTCAAGGTCAAAGCCCTCGACACCTACGATTTCTCCGACACCGACATCTGCCTGATGTCGGCGGGCGGCGAGACCTCCAAGGAGTGGTCGCCCCGGATCGGCCAGCAGGGCTGCGTGGTGATCGATAACTCGTCGGCGTTCCGCTATGACGCTGACGTGCCGCTGATCGTGCCCGAGGTCAATGCCGACGCCATCGTGGGCTTCACCAAGCGCAACATCATCGCCAACCCGAACTGCTCGACCGCCCAGCTGGTCGTCGCCCTCAAGCCCCTCCACGAGGCGGCCACGATCAAGCGCGTCGTGGTCTCGACCTACCAGTCGGTCTCCGGCGCCGGCAAGGAGGCGATGGACGAGCTGTTCAACCAGACCCGCGCCGTCTTCACCGCCGGCGAGATCAAGGAAGGCGGCAAGTTCACCAAGCGCATCGCCTTCAACGTCATCCCCCATATCGATGTGTTCATGGAGGATGGCTACACGAAGGAAGAGTGGAAGATGGTCGCCGAGACCAAGAAGATGCTCGACCCGAAGATCAAGCTGACCGCCACCGCGGTCCGCGTCCCGGTCTTCATCGGGCATGCGGAGGCGGTGAACGTCGAGTTCGAGCGCCCGCTCTCGGCCGAGCGTGCCACCGAGATCCTGCGTTCGGCGCCGGGCATTCTGGTGATCGATAAGCGCGAGAACGGCGGCTACATGACCCCGCACGAGGCGGCGGGCGAGGACGCGACCTACATCTCGCGCATCCGCGAGGACGCGACCATCGAGAACGGCCTGAACTTCTGGTGCGTGTCCGACAACCTGCGCAAGGGCGCCGCCCTGAACACGGTGCAGATCGCCGAGGTGCTGGTGAACCGCAAGCTGCTCAACCGGGCCAAGCCCAAGGCCGCCTGACAGAGCGGCACTAGGAACGAAAACGGCCGCGATCGGAAGATCGCGGCCGTTTTCGTTTCGTGTGACCGCCGGTTGGAAGGCGCCCACCAGCCTCAATCGTCATCGCGAGCGCAGCGAAGCGACCCAGGGGCACGCGACGGTTGGAGATCGCGCGCCGCACTGGGTTGCTTCGCTGCGCTCGCAATGACGGCGCATGTTGAAAGACATACGCGTATGTCCCAGGTCATCGCAGTGTCTGCCAATAGGCTCGAGGCGGCCGATCCGATGTCTTCGCCCGTCTGCGCCGCAGTTCTTCAGGCGCTGATCGTCCGTTCAAGCAGTCGCGCGCATGCCTATTCGACGCGAAGCAGCGCGCCCGACGGCGGCGCAGGGCTCGTTCCTGTCACAGCGCTGTAATGTTCCCCGGCCACGCCGCAGCCCGGATCGGTCGGAGATTCTGGTTATGCGTCGCGTCATCATTGCCTGCCTCGTCGGATTGTGCGCCTCGGGCGCCGCTCGCGCCGAGACGCGACCTCACAACCTCGTCCTGTTCGTAGCCGACGGCCTCCGGGCCGGGATGGTGAATGCCCGGAACGCGCCGACCATGGACCGGCTGATGAAGACCGGCGTGCGGTTCACCAACACGCACTCGATGTTCCCAACCTTCACCATGCCGAACGCCACGGCCATGGCGACCGGCCACATGCTCGGCGATACCGGCCAGTTCGGGAACACGCTCTACACGGCCTTCCCGGTGCCCGGCGCCGGCGACAGCCTGACCCCGTTCCTGGAGAGCGACCCGGTGCTCGGCGACGTCGACGCGCATTTCGCCGGCAACTACCTCAACGAGGAGACGATCCTGAAGGCCGCCCGGGCCAAGGGTTTCTCCACCGCCAGCATCGGCAAGCTCGGACCGTCCCTGGTGTTCGACCACACCGAGCGCTCCGGCCAGTACAACATCCATTTGGACGACAGCACCGGCCGCGCCGGCGGGATCCCGCTGGGCGACGCGTTCCGCGCCCGCCTAAAGGAGGTCAACCTGCCGGACCAGGCGCCGACCCGCGGCGCCAACGGCCAGGCCGGCACCGCCGACACCCCCGGCACGGTCGTGGCCAATCTCGAGCAGCAGGCCTATTTCGCGTCCGTCGCCACCAAGGCGGTGCTGCCGCTGTTCAAGGACCGGCAGAAGCCGTTCGTGCTGGTGTTCTGGTCGCGCGATCCGGACGGGTCGCAGCACAATCACGGTGACAGTCTTGGGCGGCTGGTGCCCGGCATCAACGGGCCGACGAGCCTTGCTGCGATCCGCAATGCCGACGACAACCTCGCCGCCCTCCTGGACGCCCTGCGCGAGCAGGGGCTCGCCGACACCACCGATGTCGTCCTGACCTCGGATCACGGCTTCTCGACGATCTCGAAGGAGAGCGCCACGAGCCCCGCGGCCTCCGATACCTACAAGGGCGTGCCGGTCCGGCAGGTGCCGCCGGGTTTCGTCGCCATCGATCTCGCGCACGATCTCGGCCTGACCCTGTTCGACCCGGACGCGAAGGGCGCGAAGGTTGAGGCCGGCACCTTCCCGAGCCGGGCCAACGGCCTGATCGGCTCCGATCCGGCCAAGCCCGACGTGGTCGTCGCGGCCAATGGTGGCTCGGACCTCGTCTACCTGCCGAACAGCGACAAGGCGCTGGCCCGGAAGGTGGTCGAGGCCCTGTCCCGCCAGGATTACGTCAGCGGCCTGTTCGTCAGCGACGCCCTCGGCGCGATCCCCGGGACCCTGCCGCTCTCCGCCATCGCCCTCGACGGCTCGGCGATCACCCCGATGCCGGCGATCGTGGTGAACTTCCGCAGCTTCACCACGGGCTGCGCCGATCCCACCACCTGCGGCGTCGAGGTGTCGGACACCACCCTGCAGCAGGGCCAGGGCATGCATGGCAGCTTCGCGCGCTCGGATACCCGCAACGTCATGGGCGCCGTGGGTCCGAGCTTCCGCGGCGGCCTGGAGAGCGACATCCCGGCGAGCAACGCCGATCTCGGCAAGACTATCACGCGGATCCTCGACCTCGACATCCCCAACAAGGGGCAGCTGGTCGGCCGCGTCCTGACGGAGGCGATGGTCAATGGCCTCAAGCCGGCGGCCGAGCGGCACGTCCGGCGCTCGGAGCCGGATGCCGCGGGCATCGTGACCGTGCTGAAGTACCAGACCGTCGGGGAGACCCGGTATTTCGACGTCGCCGGCTATCCGGGCCGCACCCTCGGCCTCACCGACGAGACGCCCACCGCCGGCGGGCATTGAGGCCGAGCCCAGCGCGCAAGCCTCTGCAAAAGCGAAGGGCCGTACCCGACCAGGCACGGCCCTTCGCTTGTCCGATCACGCACAGCCGCCGCACCCGATAGCCGGTCCGGCGGCGCGAGCCCTACGCCATGCCGAGGGCCTGCATGTAGAGCTCCAGGATCGCCTCCTGCTCCTGACGCTCGCTGTGATCCTGCTTGCGGATCCGGATGATCGTGCGCACGGCCTTCGCGTCGAAGCCGCGGCCCTTCAGCTCGGCGAACACCTCCTTGATGTCGCCCATGATGCCGGCCTTCTCCTCCTCGAGGCGCTCCAGGCGCTCGATGAACTGCTTCAGCTCGTCGGCGGCGACGCCCTCGGACGACGAGACGTCGCCGCCGGGCCGTTGGGCCGCTGCGCTGGGCATCGAATGGGCGTTCATGGGGCTCTCCGGGATGCGCGGCGCGGTTGCGCCCTGGACCGTTGGTTAAGGGTCCGAACTTACCGGAAGCTTAGCCGATTCTCGCGGCCACTTTCCCCTGGTCAGTGATCCTTGGCCTGGGACGCGGCGAATCCCGCCTGCTGCACCGGGCTGGCCTCCTTCTGGTGCAGGGCTTTCCACTCGGCATACGGCATGCCGTAGACCGCCTCGCGGCTCTCGTCCTTGGTGAGCGCCACGCCCTTCTCGTCAGCGGCATCCTTGAGCCAGTTCGACAGGCAGTTCCGGCAGAAGCCCGCCAGATTCATCAGGTCGATGTTCTGCACGTCTGTGCGGCCGCGCAGGTGCGACACGAGCCGGCGGAACACCGCGGCTTCGAGTTCGGTCTGGGTCTGCGGTTCGATCTCGGGCATCGTCGGAAACGCTTTCCGGTTGAGGGTTGGTCGCACGGATCTCGGGATCGACCGGCTTCCGATCAAGCCGCGATCAGCGGGCGCAGGATGCGGGCGAAGCGTTCGGCCCATTCCTCCTGCCCGGCCTCGCCGACGATCAGGTCCTGGCGGATCTCGACGAGGGCGTTGGGCAGGCCGCGGACGGTGGCGTGACGGTCGATCGTGTCGCCCGGCAGGCCGCCGCCATAGGGCTGGTTGTCGCCCACCGTGAGCCCGGCCGGATCGGCTTCCAGGGCCGCGATCAGCGGCCGGGCAAAGCGCTCGTCGCGGTCGTACAGGATGCCGACCTGCCAGGGCCGCGCGATGCCGCGCCAGTAGGGCGTGAAGCTGTGCAGGGTCAGGATCGCCGGAGGGCGCCCGGCGGCCTGGGCTGCCGCGACCGCCTCATTGATCGCGGCGTCGAACGGCGCGTAGAAGCGCGCGATCCGCTCCTGCTTGCCGGCCTCGTCGATCCGGGCGTTGCCCGGCACCACGGCGCCGTCGGACAAGCGCATCACCAGGGTCGGATCGGACCGCCCGCGGTTCGGGTCGATGATCAGGCGAGAGAAGTTCGTCAGGATCGCCGGCACGTTCAGCCGGGCCGCGAGCCCGCGGGTCACCGCCGCAGCGCCGATATCGTAGGCGATGTGCCGGCCGAACTCGGAGTCCGGCACGCCGAGCGCGATGTCCGGAGGCACGAAGTTCGAGGCATGGTCGCAGGCGATGACGAGGCCGCAGGCGGGATCGCCGGGAATGATCTCGCACGGGTGCGGGGCCGGGGCGCGCGGTTCTGTCTCCGGACGGGTCACGGGGCTCCGAGGGTTCGGTCTGTGAGACGGCGCCGATCGCGCTTGCCGTGAGGCAGCGGCTCGGGCAGATCATCGGGTGAGGCCAGATGCCTACCAAACAACGTGCGCTCACGGCAAGAAACGGGCCCGCCGCCCACAACGCATGGGCGGGGATCGCACGCAAGAACCTGTAGTGAGGAGCCCGTCCGACGCCATGCCCGAGACCGTCCCGCCCATCGCCGATCCGGCCATCCTGCAGCAGCGCGCGCTCCTCGAGACCCTGCTGTATGCGGGCATCCGCGCCGCCCATCCGGACCTGTGCCTGCCCGCGCATCTGCCGCAGCCGAGCCCCGGCCGCCTGATCATCCTGGCGGCCGGCAAGGCGGCGGGGAGCATGAGCGCGGTGGCGAGCCGGTTCTACCGCCAGCAGCACGGTCTCGGCGACGACCGGATCGTCGGCCTCGCGGTGGCGCGCCACGGCTACGGGCAGGACGCCCCGGGCATCCACATGGTCGAGGCCGGGCATCCGGTGCCGGACGAGGCCGGCATCGCCGCCACCCAGGAAGCCCTGCGGCTCGCCACCGAGGCCGGCCCGGACGACGAGGTGCTGGTGCTGCTCTCGGGCGGCGGATCGGCCAACTGGATCGCGCCCGCCGGGGAGCTGACCCTCGCCGAGAAGCAGGCGATCACCCGGGCGATGCTGCGCTCGGGCGCGCCGATCGGCGAGATCAACACCGTCCGCAAGCACATTTCCCGGATCAAGGGCGGCCGGCTCGCGCTCGCGGCGCGCAACGCCCGGCGGATCCTGACGCTCGCCATCTCGGACGTGCCCTTCGACGATCCGGCGGTGATCGCTTCGGGCCCGACCGTGCCCGATCCCTCGACCCTGGCGGATGCCCGCGCGATCTGCGAGCGCCGGGGCATTCCGCTGCCGGAGACGGCGATCCGGCTCCTGAACGACCCGAACAACGAGACCCCGAAGGCCGGCGATCCCGCCTTCGCCCGGGCCGAATACCGCATCATCGCCCGGCCGATCGACGCCCTGGAGGCCGCCGCCTCGGCGGCCCGGGAGGCGGGCTACGAGCCGATCATGCTGGGCGCCGACCTTGAAGGCGAGGCCCGGGAGGTCGCCGCCGTGCATGCCAGCGAGGCCAAGCGCTACAAAGCCGCCGGCCAGC
>NZ_JAKSYJ010000221.1 GCF_022829365.1 Methylobacterium sp. J-077
CGCCCGCCACGTCTCCGGCCGGGAATTCTCCCTGGAACTGGCGCTGACCGGCCGGATGGTGCCCGAGCTGGAACGCACGATCCTGCGGGCGACCGCCCCGGAGAGCTGGAGTTGAGCATGCAGGACGAACCCTCCGGCGCCACCCTCCTCGACGCCGCCCGCCGTGCGCTCATCGAGGACCTCGTGCCCGGCGTCGCCGGCCGGCCAGTCTCCGTCGCCCTGAGCGTCGCCGACGCCATCGGCATCGCCGCCCGCGCGATCGCACAGCCGGATCGTCGACGGGAGACCGACGCGCAGCTCTTGGGCGCCCCGGGCGTTGACGCGCGGGTCGATCGTGCCCGGGCGTTCCGCGCCGCCTCGAGTCTTGCCGATTCCGGCCCGTC
>NZ_JAKSYJ010000132.1 GCF_022829365.1 Methylobacterium sp. J-077
GGCGCAAAAACCCGTGCGCGCCACCGCGTTGTTCCACCAGGCCGGCCTCGCCGAGCCGGCGCGGGAGAATCACGGCCGGACACGGACGCCTCTCCCTCCCCCCTCTGCGGGGGAGGGTGGCCCGCGAAGCGGGTCGGGAGACACTTCTACACCCGCGACCTCGGCCGCACCTTCCGGGTCGCCGAGGCGCTGGAATACGGCATGGTCGGCATCAACGAGGGGATCATCACCACCGAGGTGGCGCCCTTCGGCGGCGTGAAGGAATCCGGCCTCGGCCGCGAGG
>NZ_JAKSYJ010000133.1 GCF_022829365.1 Methylobacterium sp. J-077
ACGACGCCTTCGCCGACAAGATGGCCGAGGCGGCCAACCGGCTGAAGGTCGGCAACGGCATCGAGGATGGCGTCGCCCAGGGGCCGCTGATCGACATGGCGGCCGTGGAGAAGACCGAGGCCCATATCCGCGACGCCATCGAGAAAGGCGGCCGGGTGGTGGCGGGCGGGCATCGCCATGCGCTGGGCGGCCAGTTCTTCGAGCCGACCGTGATCGCAAACGCGACTCCCGACATGGCGGTGGCCCGGGAAGAGACCTTCGGCCCGCTGGCGCCGCTGTTCCGCTTCCGCGACGAGGCGGAGGCGATCCGCATGGCCAACGACACCGAGTTCGGCCTCGCCTGCTACTTCTACACCCGCGACCTCGGCCGCACCTTCCGGGTCGCCGAGGCGCTGGAATACGGCATGGTCGGCATCAACGAGGGGATCATCACCACCGAGGTGGCGCCCTTCGGCGGCGTGAAGGAATCCGGCCTCGGCCGCGAGG
>NZ_JAKSYJ010000139.1 GCF_022829365.1 Methylobacterium sp. J-077
GAATCCGGAACCGCTCCCGGCCCGGAGGCCGGGAGCGGTTTTCGGGGTCCTAGTACGAGCCGAACTTGTAGTTCAGGCCGGGGCGGACGACGGCGAACTCGTCGGCGCGGCGGCCGATCGGGCCGTAAGAGGCCGGGACGAGGTTGGCGGCGTTGACCACCAGGGCGCCCTGGTTGCGGTTGTTGCGGTCGAGGTTGACGTACAGGCCTTCGACCTTGAGCGGCACTGCCGAGGAGCGGAAGAAGTTCAGGAACGACTCGGTGGGGAGGGCGTACTCGATGCCGCCGCCGACGGCGTAGCCGGTGCGGAAGCTGTCGTTGCCGGCGTAGCCGCCACACGAGCGGTCGGCGCTGCCCGAGCCGTCGGCGAAGCCGCCGGTGCCGTACACGAGGGTGCGTTCGAAGGCGTAGCCGAGGCGGCCGCGCACGGTGCCGAAGTAGTCGAGGCTCGACAGGCCGCGCGGGTCGGTGACGTACAGGCCCGGGGCGACGGCGCCGTTGATGAAGGCGTTGTTCCGGTTGCGGCCGAAGTCGAGATACTGGGCGTCGGCCTCGATGCCGACGACCACGCCCGAGCCCGGGGTGAACTGGTAGTTGTAGCCGACCTGGGCGCCGCCGGAGAAGCCGTCCTGGCTGCGGTCGCGGAAGGTGGCGGTAGTGCCGGTGTGGCGTAGGGGGCCGGGATTCCGGAGACCGGACTGGTGGGACGGCTGCTGGCCTTGGAGGCGTAGCCGGCCTTGATTCCGGAGTAGGCGCCGGTCCAGGTGAACACCGGGCACGGGGGTAAAACCCGCCGGCGCGCCGCGCGGGGCGGCCGGTCCGCGGCGAAGGCCGGGCCGGCGAAAGCGGCGCCCGCGAAGGCCGGGGTGGGGCGGAGCAGGGATTTGATTAATTGGTCCCTACTTGTTGCCCCGCACCGGCCCC
>NZ_JAKSYJ010000144.1 GCF_022829365.1 Methylobacterium sp. J-077
TCAAGAACCGCGCCTGAGGCCAGCGCCTACGACGCCAAAGCTGGACGTCGGATCAGCTCAGCCGCACCGTACCGTACCCAGCTTGCGAAGGGGTCCCAATTGCACGCCGATCCGGGGTCCCATTCCAACGCCTTTTGACAAAATTGTAGTTAACGAAGGCTTACGTGGATTGGCCAGCTCGGCCCCGCTGCCCGATCTGATCACGGGCTGGCGGGGCTTGGTGCCGTTCCTCACGGCGAGGGGCCAGTACGTGACGCGGCCCGCGAGCAAGATGGGCGAGGGCGGTTAGCCCAGCCTCAACAACGCCATCTGTCAGGGTCCCGGATCGGGAGCGCTCAGGCGTCTACCTTTGCGCTTGCAAGCCACCTGCCGGCGTCCAAGGCATCTAAAGCGATGACGACCTGCTCACGGGAGAACATCCTCTTGCGTTCGCTCCAGCGAGCTAGGTGGTCCCGGATCGTATCTGGATCGCCTGCACCTTCACGCGTCACGATCCAGTGGACGGTTGACAGCAGCTCTAGACCGTAGGGGGTCTCAAAGCCATCGACGAGATGCCCCACTCGTTCGAAGCGAGCTAAGCTCTCGGGATGGCTGGCAAGGAACTGCTCAGCCTCCTCAAAGGCACCAGGTACTAACTCAATCTCCTTCTCGGGGTCTTCCCCGCCATCGCGGAAGCCAGAGAGAAGGTAACCTTCAACTCGTACCATGACGTGGCGAAGATTATCTGCATAAGGGCCATATGAACCCTTCACGAAGTTCAACTGCAGATCCTGACCGGCCTCCTGCATGAAGTACATCAGCTTATAGGCTTCGAGTAAGCTGACGGCAGGATCCATCAATCCGTCTAGATAGCGCCGCAGAAGGCCCACGAGCGCAGCTCGGCCTGCGGTCATGCGCGGGGCATTCTTCGCCTTGACCATCTCGGCAGCGGAGGGGGCGGCGGACGGTTCGAAAACGACCGCCCGCACCTCCGGCACCTCGTTCAGCGCTGCCTCTATACGCGGCCGGACCTCGTTCCAGTCGAGACCTCCGAGACCGCACCCAAGGGGTGGGAGCGCAATTGAGCGGATGCCGCGCTCGCGTATCTCGGCGATCAGGGCGACGAGACCACTCTCGATGTCCTGCATCCGGCTCTTGCCCCGCCAGTGCCGCTTGGTCGGGAAGTTGATGATGAAGCGGGGGTTCAGCTGCCCCGTCTCGTGGACGAACATGCGTCCGGGCTGAACTTCATTGTGGTCACAGCCCGCTTTGTACGCCTTGAAGTTGGCCGGGAAGGCGTTCCGGAACTGGAGCGCGACCCCCCGCCCCATGATGCCGACGCAATTGACCGTGTTGACCAAGGCGTCAGCCTCGGCCTGCAGGATGTCGCCTTGGCAATATTCAGGCATCGCGACCCCCGCCATCTCAGTAGTACCAGTCCGGTCGGACCTCGACCGGTGGTCGGTGCTCCGCGTGCTCAAGAAGTGTCTCAACCTGTTGATGGACCGTTTTAGTTCTGACGCCGAGCCGAGTTACCCCCCGCCATGGAAAACGGGTGTGGAAAAGACACTCGGCCTGCTTCCGTTCGCGTCGTTGCGAGCCGGCCCATTGGGCAGCGGTAATGCATTCCCAATCCAGTGCCTCAAGCGCACCTGCTCCTGTGTAGAAGGCCGCGTACTTCGCGGTCGCATTTGAAGAGCTGACGGCCCATCGCACTTCCTGACGCTCAGCTGATGTAATCATACGATGGAAGTCAGCCTCTAGGTGGACGATTGTTTCTTGTCCGCCGCGATAACTCATTTCGGCGTGGTTTTGCTTCCAAGCAATATACAGCATTGGCGAGCGGGGGCAAAAATAAAAAGGTACATAATCGCTGACCATTGTGCCTTCGTGGCAGGTGACTGGGCGAGCGAAACGGTCGGTCTTCAGTTTTGCCATGCCAATTTTTGCATGATCCTTGCTCTGGCGGACCATCTCGGCATCGGAGTAGAGCCTCCCATCCTCAATAATCCGGGCCAGGTTATCTATGTGCGTAATGTGGTAGATCTTTGGGTTGGCCGGTATGGGCATGTCACTTCTCGCCCTTCCGCCGGGTCACGCTGCCCTCGCTTGTCGTTCGGGGATGTAGCCGGCACGGATCTGCTCTACCGTCGGCGGCCATTGGTTCGCCCACGCTTCGAACGTGCATTCCCGGCCGCCGTAGGCCTCCCTGCAAAGGGCCGCGATTTGGGCCCCTGAAAGCCGGCCACGGGTCATCAGGGCGCCGGCAATCGCCTGGATCGCAGCGGATCCCTGCGGCGAGCGGACAAGCGCTCGCGTCCAGGCATCAACCTTCGCTTCAAGCTCGCTGCGGTCGACCTTGTCCAACGACCATCCTTCCATGATCGCGCTAAACCGCTCCATGTCGGCGCCGCCGCCGCTCAGCATGGCCGCGGCCGGATCTATTCGCCGGTAGTGCGCCTCGGTATGAAAACCCGCGTAGCATTGGATCAGCTCGACATCGCGCCGATAGACCCACCACCGTAATGCTGCTGCCTGCGTCTCAGGGCCGCCGGCTACTGGCCAGGGGCGGAACGGCCGATCGTGGATTGGATCCCCGCTGACCATGCCGTGACACGTGACCAAGTCACCATCCCGACCCCTCAGACGCTTGCCGGCGCGGATTTCCTCGCCTGTCTGGACCACAGCGCGGTCGGTCCTGAAACCAAAAAACCAGCGCGCGAAAGCGTGGCCAGCTTCGTGGTGACATGTAGCGCGACGGCGAGGCATCTACCGGTCCTTAGTGCTCGTCCCGTGTCCCATCGGCTCGGTGCTTGAAGCGGACGCCTGCGCCACCGCCGTTCTCCGGTGTGAACTCGATCCCAGCATCCTGCAGGGCTCGCTCGATGCCCGCCAGGTTGTTGTGGCTGGGCACGCGCCGCCCCCTCTCAAAATCCCGGACCGTCGACAGCCCGAGGTGTGATGCTTCGGCCAACTGCTCTTGCGACCAGTCCAGCAGAGCGCGCGCGGCGCGAGACAAGGCAGGGGTAAGCATGAGCGCAGAATAGCGCGTCATATTTTTTCGTCAATCCTACTGCAAAGGTGTTGACAGGCGACGATCATATCTACAATCTGATTTTCAACGAAATCATATGACGAGACGCCTTGATGCCCTACCGCACCGTCTCCTGGAACACTCTCACCCGCTGCCTTCACGACAGCCGGCCGGCTATCGCCCCGGGCCCCCGATCCGATCCATGCCGTTATCGAGCGCCACCGCGCCGCCTACGACGCATACCAGGTGGCGCCTGAGGGCCGCCCGAGTGTCATCGCCAATGACGAGTACGACGCCGCCAGCGAGGCGCTGGTTTCGACCGCCTGCTCGACCCGGTTCGGGGCCCTCGCCTTCTTGGCGCACCTTCGCTGGTGGCTGACCGAGGAGGCCGATTTCCAGGACGGCCACCAGCCCGCCTATGGCCTCGCTGAGGCTCGCGCTGCCGACCTGACCCTGTTTCTTGGCACGCCGCTGCCGCCGGCCGTGATCCCGAATGCCGTGCCGCTCGGACATGCTGCGGCCGGTGTCGTGCGCCAGTTGGCCCACGGTCCCGCCTCGGAACACCACTGGCCTGAGGACCAGTTCTGCGCCCTGCACGACGAGGCGCGGCCTGGCGAGGATGAGCCCTGGCGGGTCGTGATGCCCGTTCGGCCCGACACCGCCCATGTTCGGGCTCCGCGCTTCCTCGACATCGCTGGCGAGCTGCTGGCCGCCGCCTTCATCATCGGCGGCGGCATGGTCCTCACCGGTCTCGCCACCCTGCTCTGACCCGACCCGCAACCCGAGCGGGCCGGTCGCCCGCGCCCCTCATCCGAGGATCCCGCGATGTCCTTCCGCACGTCCCTCAAGAACCTGATCCGCCGCGATCCGAGCACCAGCCTGCGCGAGCGCGCCGCAGAACTGTGCGGGGACCTCGCCGGCCAAACTCGCCGGTCCATCGTGGCCGGGTCCGTGGCTGCAGCCGTGCCGCTGCCCGTGCTCGCGGTGCCTGTAACTGTCACGTCTGACCTCGCCCGCGCCTGCGATGCTGGCGTGGCGCACTTGGCCTGGATCTCGACTTCGAGGCTGTGCACATACCGACCCCGGTCCGTACCCCGCGCCAGTGGCAGGAGCGGTTCGCGCCTCACACCCTCGGCCTGCATATGGCCGATCGGGTGCTGCGGATGAACAAGGCCGAACTGGTGGCGTTCATTCGCGGGGCCGACGCCAGGGACGGCGATTTGCCTGGGAGCCTGATCAACGCCCTCGGGGCCGCGAGGAGCGAGGCTCAGACCTATGCGGAAATGCTGGACGCGGCTTGGACCCGGTTCCTCGTGGCCGGCTCCACGATCGTACTCAACGACGAGCAAGGCGGTCCCCACCCCTTCCGTAGCCGTGCGTACCGCCCCGGCCGGACCCCGCCGGGCTTTCCCTTCACACCCCGAGACCTGACCCATGGGCGACGTGCTCACCTTCACCCCGCGTCCGAAACCGGCTGCTCCCGAGACCATGGAGCCGCTGACCGGACCCGCACTCCGCGCCAGCCTGGAGGAGGCGGCCCAGACCGCCCTCGACGCCGCGGACCGGATCATCGCCGTGCTCGACCGCATAGACGGCGACACGGACCTAGAGGACGGTGCCGACGCCGAGCCATCTTTGGCGGCGCCTGAGAACCACACCGGCTCACAGGTCACATGGCTGCGCGGGAACGACCAGGGCCGCGAGGCCGAGGCGCCCGAGACGGTGCTGTCGGAAGTGGCGATCGAGACCGCGAACGTGATCGAAGTGGAGCCTCTGCGTTGGGGCGGGCGCGGGAACGTCGTGGCGGCTGCTGGCTCCTACCTGGTCGACCTGCTGGAGCGCGCCTGATGCCGACCAGGCTCCCCAGCAAGCCCGCACCCCAGGACTACCGGCGCGGCAGGGCGCTCAGCTGGCCCGAGACTGCGAGGTTCTACCGGCTGTTCGCCCGGGCGAGCTACTACGCCACCCGGAGCCTGCGGACCCTGATCGCAGTCGGTCGAGGCCCGATCCCGCGAACGCTCAGCGGTGTGCCGGCGATCCCGCCGATGCCGGTGTTGTGTCGGTAGGGTTGATCTCCCCAAAACCCGGGGCCTCAAAACCTAAGTGGCGCACAAGTTATGGGCGGTCTTTAGCATCCACGCCCGCCCTCATGCCTCGGGGGAGATGGGCTCGGGCGGGCGTGGACGGCCGGAGACCAATCCGACCTAGAAGCGAATGCAAAATGCATGCGACTTCTCACGAAGGCCGCTCGCGCAACCCGTGCGGCAATGACTAGGACTGCAAGGCCGAGGCGTCCGCGGCCGTGTCGCCGGAGGTGAGTGCCGAGACCCAGCCCCGCGCACTTCTTCAGGCCATGGTAGAAGGCTCGGTTGAAGGTCGAGTAAGGTCGTTTAGCGACCCTTGTTCCCGTCACGCATCTCGCCGGTCGGCTCCTGCACATGGGCCTCGATGAACCAGAGCTGCTTATCGACGGCCCGCGAGACTTCGGTAAACAGGTCGGCCGTGTCAGGGTCGCCGGCCTCGTCGGTCTGATCAATGTTCTCGCGCACGGCGTTGGCGTAAGCGGCGTAGCTGTCGATCAGCGCGGCAAGTTGATCGGCGATGGCATAGATGCCGGTCGGGTAGGGCGGCAGCTTGGTCTTCTCGGCGACCACCTGGGTTGAGCCAAGCGCGGTAGCACCGAGCTGCACCGCACGCTCGGCGACCTTGTCGTTCAGATCATCGAGTTCGGTACGGAAACCGTCGAGCATCAGGTGGATACCGATGAACGAGGGGCCCTTGAGGTTCCAATGGGCCTGCTTGATCGCCAGCGCGAGGTCGATGCCGTCCGCCAGCCGGGCATTCAAGGCCTCGATCGAGACCTTCTTTGCGTTTGAGTCGGTGTCGTTGCGGGTCTGGTGAGTCCGCGGGCTGCTGTTAGTCGCCATGCTATCGCTCCGATTGTGTCGGTTGCGAAAGCCGATCGAGCGTCTGCCGGTTCCTACTGGCTTGCCGCCCCAACGTTGACTTAACCGTGTCTCCCGGCCGACATGGACCGTTCCGGCCGGACCCGCCTCGGCGAGTCGAGAGCCGGCAATTCAGAAGACCATCGCCGCGAGATAGACCCTGAAAAGCCAACAGCCCCTTCCCGGCAAGGAAGAGGCTGCTGAAAAACCTGAGGCCCTGTGAGGACCGCGTTGCTGCCCCTCACAAGCCATGAGACCCCCCGGGGTGTCAAGACGGAACTCGTTTTCGTCAACGGGAAGGCTTTGCCTGGACCCTAGCCGCGGCCCGTGAGGGACCGGGTTCGATGTTTCACGCCACCATGCGGTCGGCGATCGAGGGCGCGCGGACACTCGCGCAGCTCGACGACCTGTCGCGCAAGATCTGGCAAGCTCACGCCGCCGAGACCGTCACCGATACCGAGGCGCAGGGCTTGGCTGAGGCGCTGCACACCCGCAGGGCTGCGATCCGCGAGGCCGTGGCGCCTGTCGGCATTTCGCTTGGCAGTGTGACGCTGTTCCCGTCAAAGCGCCCCCAGCGGGCTCCTGAGCGATCCGTGGCCATAGAGCGCCGCCGCCGGCTGGCCTTCTCCGGCCCGATGCCACCTGCGCTCGGATCCCTGTTCACCACCGGACAGCTCGCGGTCCTGAGGATCGTCGGCGACGAGGTCGCCAGGAACGGCGCCTGCGGGCTGTGCATCGACGCCATCGCAGCGCGGGCCGGTGTCTGCCGACGTCTGGCGCAGGCTGCGATCCGGCTGGCCGAGGGCGACGGGCTGCTGACCATTCAGGAGCGCCGCCACCAGGGCCGGAAATCGGATCCGAACGTGGTGCGCATCATCAGCCGCGAGTGGCTGGCTTGGCTCCGGCGGGGAGGGCGATCGGCGGCGCCGGCGCTTTGGGGCAGCATAGGGTGCAAACCGATTCACCCCACGGATAGGGGAGATCCACAGAGGCAAGTTGTGGATGCGGAATCGAAGAAGAGCTGCCGACAAGCGGCGGGCGACCTCGACCGATCAGGCCGCTCTCGAATCCGCGCGGTTGGTCGCACTGGCCGAGCTATGCCGTGAGTGTATGTGATCGGCCGGTTTATCGAACGCATGGGGCTCGAACGATGTCGCGCGAATCCGAGCCCGCTCTCTCGGATGAAATCCAGAGACACCTCGGCAGCCTGCTGGCGACTGCCTACGCACAGGACATAGCCGAGCTGAGCGCCGCGGATCGCTTTGCCGAGCTGTTGGCTAAGCTCGATACAGCCTTTGAAGGAGCAGACGATCGCGATGCCGCCGAGTTTAAGGCGCTGCTGCTCGCTGTAGTGCCGGCCTTGCGTCGCTTCGCCGTCTCACTCGCCCGAGACCCTACGGCGGCCGACGATCTCGTGCAGGACGCGCTCATGCGAGCCTGGCGCGCACGAGCACGCTTCGAGAAAGGTACGAACTTCGAGGCCTGGATCTTCACGATCCTGCGCAACGCCTTCTACAGCAGTCAACGCAGGTCGCGTGAGGTTCAGGACGAGGATGGGAGCTACACCGCCCGGCTTGCCAGCCCGCCCGATCAGGCAGGCCACCTCGACCTTCAGGACGTGCGCGCCGCCCTCGACCGGCTCGCGCCGGTGATGCGAGAGGCGCTGGTCCTCGTAGCCATCGAGAACGTTAGCTACGAGGAGGCTGCCGTGATCATGGACTGCCAGGTTGGCACCGTGAAGAGCCGGGTCTGGCGCGCCCGCGATCAACTCGCTCGGATGCTCGGCTACAATGGTGCCGAAGTCGGCAATGATGCCGTGATGCTCTCGGCGCTGAGCGGGACAGGCGAGGTTAGCGAGTGAGCCAAGATTCATCGACCAATGGAGAGGCAGACCTTGTAATCTCGCATGATGAGATCCGGGAGCGTGCTTACGATCTCTGGGACCGAAACCACCGACCCGAGGGCTACGAACTTGAGTTCTGGCTCATGGCCGAGCGTGAGCTGACGGCGGAGCGACTGACCTCGCAAGAGGTGAAAGCGGTCCAGAAGTCGTGACAGTGATCGCACTTGACGTTGCCATTCCGCGAATATGCGCGAAGGTTACGGGAATGGTGCATGCCGTATGACGTCCAATCTCAATGAGCAAAGGATCATGAGCGAAGGCATCGTTCCGCTACGCCGGAGAGGTGAAGAGGGATCCACGCTCGCTCGCGTCGATGTCGCCGCGATGAAGCTGCTCGTCAGTGGTCGAGCGCCGAACCTTCATGCAGCGCGGGCGGAGGTGATCCTGGCGGACCTGCGCGCGCGGCGAGAGCAGATGATGGCCGTGCTCGCGGATGTCCGTGGACGGGAGCCGACCGGTGACGCTCAGATCGACGAGGCCAACGCCAATCTCGTCACGGCGATCAACGCCGGCATCGTGCAGATCGATGTGTTCATCGCCCGTGGGCTGGTTTTCTTGTCGGAGGCGGCCAAGCCGGGACCATACCAATCTGAGGCACCAGAATAGGCAATGGCGGATGCCTAGTGCCGATAGCGTTCAGCGAGGCCCATGAGCGCCTGTGAAAGCTCCGTGAGGTTGGCCGAGGCCGCCTCGACCTGCCGCGTGCCGGCCGCCGTCTGCTGGCTGGCCTGCCGGATGTTCTGTAGCGCGCCCATGACCTGCTCAATGCCCATCTGCTGCTGACTAGTCGAGGCGATGATCTGCTGGAAGATCTGAGCACCTTCCTCCACCTTCGCGCTGATCTCCTCGATGGTCCGCTGCGTCGTGTCCGAGCGGGTCTTGCCGGCCGCCGCCCGCTTGACCGCCTCCTCGGTCAGCATCACCGACGTGTTGATGCCCCGCTGGATCTCGCCCAGCAGGCCGCGCACCTGGCCGGTGGCCGCTTTCGCCTGATCGGCCAGTAGCTTCATCTCCGAGGCGACGACCGAGAAGCTGCGCCCGCTCTCGCCGGCGGCCGCCGCCTCGATGGCGGCGTTGAGCGCGAGCAGGTGCGTGCGCTCGGAGATGTCGTTGACCGTCTCGATGATGTCGCCGATCGTCTGGGTCTTCTCCGACAGGCTGACGATGTTGCCGGCCACGGCTTCCGCCTGCTCGCGGATCGCGTCCATAACCTTGGCGGTGTCGGAGACCGCGCGCAGGCCCTGGCGGGAGGTCTGGGCGGTGGCCTCAGCGGTGGCGATCACCTCGGTGGCGCGCTTGCTGATCTGGGCGCCTGAATGGGTGATCTGATCCATGGTGGCGGCGGTCTCCTGCACAGCGGCAAATTGCTGCTCGATGGAGGCCGCCTGCTCCTGCGCCGAGGCGCGGATCTCGGCCACAGCGACGTTCAGGTCGGCGGTCGCAGCCCGGTTGGTCCGCGCCAAGTCGGACAGGCCCGCAACCATCGCGTTCAGCGTCCCAGCCAGACGACCGACTTCGCCGCTTCCACCTGCCTCTAGCTTGCGCGAGAGATCGCCCTCGCCTACCCGCTCGGCGAAGGCCATCACTCGCACAAGGGGACCGACGATTAGGCGGTTGATGGCGATCCATATGCCAGCGCAGATCAGCAGCGTGAGCAGGGTGCCACCCCACAAGGCGAGGCTCTCGTTACGCTCGGCCTGCGTAACGCGAACGGTTTGCGCTGTGCGGGTCTGTTCTTCCAAAGCGTCGATGGCGGCGAGCTTCCCGCGCAGCATGTCGAAGAACTGCTTGCCCCTGCCTTCAGCCTCGATGCGTACCGCCTCCGCTTGCGTCGCAGGATCTGCCGCTTGTCGTATAGCGGTCTCGCCGATGTCGGTTTGCCAAGCGCGGGCTGCCGTCACGGCTTCGGCCAGGAGGCGCGACCGCTCGGCATCATTGCCGATCAGGGTTCTGAGCCTGTTGATCGTATCGTCCAGTGCCGGTCGTCCGGCCTTATAGGGTTCAAGGCTGCTCTCGCGTCCGGTGATCAGGTAGCCGCGCAGCCCGGTCTCCTGGTTGAGCATGGCGGTGCGGAAGGCGTCGAGGCCGCGGACAACCTGTGTCGAGCGGTCGAGAGCGTCGGTCGTCTCCTGCAGCTGGTTGCGCGTCAGTAGGACTGCACCGCTGCTGAGAGCTGACACGAGCGCGATGACACCGATGGCGCCGCCCAGCGTGCGGTTGAGGCTCGACGTGTTCGGCATGCTCGGTTCTCTTTAGGTCAGACCCGCGGGCAGTTTTGGACGGTAGCCGCAACGACAACGGCATCGCCGATAGCCCTCAAAACGAGCCGACGCGAGCAACACCGCGCGCTCCTGCGTCTCAAGCCTCAAGTATCGGCTCTAGCGTCCGAGGAAGGCTGCCGGTCCCGCCTGATCAGTTCCAGCTCCTCAGCGCTACGTTCTTCAACCCCGATGAGGCGCTCATCGGTGTCTTCCACAGCGCGGATCAGCTCATCCAGCTTCATCTGGATAGCGGCGGTGTCACGAGCGCCGGCCACCAGAATGACGCCGGCTAAGAGCATGGCGGCGATGGATAGGAACAGATTGAAGACGAGCGCCCAGTGGTCGTTGAAGCTGAGGATGAAGCCGGCGCCCAGCCCAGCGGCGACGGTGAAGCAGGTCGTCAGGAAGCCAACGGGCTTTGAAAGCCACACAGCAAGGCCAATGATCGGACGGTCAAGCATCAATCCTCAAGCTCAGCGCATCAAGACACTAAGCAAGATAGCGCGACCGTGTTTCCGGAATGATCATATGACTCCTGTGTTAACTCAGGCGTAAGGGCCGCCGAACAGGTCGCCCATCGCCTTCCGCTGAAACAGCGTGCGCCACCGTCGCCTCTGATGCTCCGGCCGGTCGTGGATCATGTGGCAGCGCTGGCAGAACGCCGCCAGGTTGGCGTCCGCGTTGTTGGCGGTGTCGTAATCTCGGTGAGCGGCGGCAAGGACGACGTGGGTCCGGCGAGCGCGACCGAGAACATCCACTGCTCCGGCTTTGAGCCGGATCCGGCGCCCCCACCCATCGCGCCAGCGGCCGGCCTCGGCGTCCCACCAGCGGCCATCGCCGAGGTGGTAGACCATCTGCCTGTGCGGACGCCCGCAGCCCTCACAGCGGCCCTGCGCCCGGCCGAAGCGGATCGCCATCGACAGCTCGCGCCAGTCGATCGGGTAGAAGAAGCGGTGCTCGGGCCGGATCGGCATGACGGCTGCACTGTGCCACCAGGCCGGGACCATCGGCGAATGAAAAAGCCCGCGCCGGCGAACCGGGCGGGCTTCGACGGCCTCGGGATCGGGGGGATAAACTCCGAAGCTAGTCCGGTTTGTACCACCGCAGTGCACAAAAGAAATTGCGCTAGCTGCGTGCACACTTACTTTTGAATTCACTCACGGCTGACCATCGCTAACGTCTGCGGCAGGATCAGCTGGCGGGAAGCTGGCGCCAGCCGTCCGCAGTACCTGCATCAAGGCGCTCAGCTGCGCGATCGTGATCACCGGCTCGCCGGAACTGCCCTCGGCTCGCGTGACAACGCTCAGAGGCACCTTGGCTCGCTTAGCCAGATCGCGCGGATCCAAGCCGATGGACATGCGTGCTGCACGGAGCTGCGGGCCTGTGATCACCCTCATCTGCTCCTATGACCGAGCGGCTGCAGCCCCAGATCCTATCTTACGAGCGCGGGGGAGGAGCTACTTGCCGCCACCACCCTTGTAGGCCGTGATCGCGCGCCGGCAGTTCTCCGAGATCTTGTCCATGTTCTTCTTGAAGCAGGCGTCCATCTCAGGGCTGTCCGGATCATCGCCACTACAGAAGGTGACCGCATCGCCCGAGCAATAGGTCTTCAGGTCCTTGTTGCCACGCTTCGAGGCGGAGGCGTCAGGAGCG
>NZ_JAKSYJ010000168.1 GCF_022829365.1 Methylobacterium sp. J-077
TCGAGCCGGTGTTCGGGCAGATCAAGCAGGCCCGAGGCTTCCGACAGTTCCTGATGAGAGGGCTCGATCAGGTCCGAGGCGAGTGGGCGATGATCTGCACGGCCCACAACCTGCTGAAGCTGGCACAGGCAGGCCGCTGAGGCCGCTGATCCGCCCCATCGGCTCGCGTCTCGCCCCCCTCTACCCGGCTTCCAACCTCGTTACTCGGACGGGCTTCTATGTGTCTCGTCTCGGGAAGGTTTGGTTGCAGAAACTTGGCCTCGGGACCGATCCGGCCTGGCCAGCCTCCAATCCTGCATAGGTGAACCCGGTGCCGTCCCGCACGAAGGTATAGCCGTGCGGCACGCCGTTGACGGCGCGGCGAAGCCAGAGCGTCTCTAAAGCCTCGATCGCCACATTAGCCTCGAACGCCACATTCTCCGCTTGCGGATAAGTCTCGAGCAGCCCCTTTCCACGAAGGCCGCCCTGTCGAGAAACGGGTTTGAGCTACCGTCGCGCTGACGATGTTCTTGACGCAGTCGACTGCGATGCCCGTGCCGGTTGTCGCCGTCGGTCCACGCGGCGTCGAGGCACCCGGCGCAGAGCATAGAGAATGTCGGTTCCCGCGGGATGTGGTGATTGCCCGAACGGGTCAGCCGCATCACCCAGACCCAGTTTTTGCCGTAACGCGACGCCGTCAGAGCCATCATGATCTTCATGAGGAGGCGTGAACTCAGAATCGGAGCCACCGCTTCTCCTCTCTGCGGCAAACCACCGGCAGGCATATTGCTAGGCTGAGCGGTATCCTGTCGATGCAAGGCTATGGAGGGGCTGTGGATCTCAATACGATCGAGACCGTCCTACGGCCCCGGGGCCGGGCCGACCTGCCGGATTGGCGGGTTGGCGATGCTTGCCTGGCCGGCGGAACCTGGCTGTTCTCCGAGCCGCAGCCCGGGACACGTCGGCTCGTCGACCTGACATCACTCGGCTGGCCGCCGCACACCATTGCGGCCGAAGGCCTGACGCTGGCGGCGACCTGTACGATCGCCCAGCTCGACCGACTCGAGCTTCCCTCGGACTGGATCGCCGCCCCGCTGGTGGGGCCATGCTGTCGGGCTCTGCTCGGATCGTTCAAGATCTGGAATGTCGCCACTGTCGGTGGCAACCTGTGCATGGGCCTGCCGGCCGGCCCGATGACCGCACTGGCTGCAGCCCTGGATGCGACCTGCACGATTTGGGCGCCGGACGGGAGCGAGCGCCATCTGCCGGTGATGAACTTCGTCCTCGGGCCGCAGCGGAATGCGCTCCGCCCGGCGGAGATCCTGCGCAGCCTGTTCATGCCGACTGCCGCTCTGGCTCGCCGCACTGTTTTCCGGCGCATCAGCCTGAGCCCGAACGGCCGCTCCGGAGCGCTGCTGATCGGCACGCTCGATCCTGCCGGCACCTTCGCACTCACCGTCACGGCCGCGACCCGCCGGCCCGTGCGCCTCGCCTTCATAACTCTGCCGGATCGGGATGCCCTCGCGCGGGAGCTCAACCATGCGATCCCGGCGGAGCTCTATTACGACGACGTGCACGGCCGGCCGGACTGGCGCCGGCACATGACCCTGCACCTCGCGCAAGAGATCCGCGACGCCCTGGCGGATGAGGCTTCGGCATGAGGCTCACGATCAACGACCACACGCATGCCGGCACGCCGCGCCCCGGCCAGTGCCTGCGCACCTATCTGCGCGAGGCCGGCTGGTTCGGGGTGAAGAAGGGATGCGACGCCGGCGATTGCGGCGCCTGCACGGTCCATCTCGACGGCGAACCCGTGCACAGTTGCCTGCTGCCGGCGTTCCGGGCCGAGGGGCGCAGCGTCACCACCATTGAGGGGCTCGGTGGCGGTTGCCGGCCGGGGGATCCGGCGCCCGACGCGATGCACCCGATGCAAGCGGCCTTCCTGGCAGCTCAAGGCTTTCAGTGCGGCTTCTGCACGCCGGGCATGATCATGACCGCCGCCGCCCTGAACCAGGGCCAGAAACAGGATCTCGGCGACGCTCTGAAGGGCAATCTCTGCCGCTGCACCGGCTACCGCGCCATCCGGGACGCCATCGCGGGGATCACGCACCGCGACACTGCCGAGGGCGGCGATCCGATCGGCCGCAGCCTGTCCGCCCCGGCCGCTCCCCAGGTGGTGACCGGGCGCGCCCGGTTCACCCTCGATGCGCCGCCGGTCGATGCGCTTCACCTCAAGGTCCTGCGCTCGCCCCACGCCTATGCCCACATCGTGGCAATTGACACGGCGGACGCGCGGGCCGTCCCCGGCGTCGTCGCAATCCTGACCCATGCGGACGCGCCGCAGCGCCGCTTCTCCACCGGCCGCCACCAGGATCCGCGCGATGATGCGGCCGACACGATGGTGCTCGATCCCATCCTACGCTTCGTCGGTCAGCGGGTCGCAGCGGTTGTCGCCGAGTCCGTCGCGGCCGCCGAAGCCGGCTGCCGGGCGCTGCGCGTGACCTACGAGGCCCTCCCGGCGCTCCTCGACCCGGACCTGGCACTGTGCCCCGACGCCCCGAAGGTCCACGATCCGGTTGACCGGCCGGGCGAAGATGCGCCGCCGCTGACGCGCCATCCGAACCTGGCGGCGGAAGTCCATGGCGAAATCGGCGTGGTCGAGGCGGGCTTCGCCGAGGCCGATCTGGTCTATGAAAACACCTTCCGGTCGCAGCGGGTGCAGCACGTCGCCCTGGAGACCCATGGCTGCGTCGGCTGGCGCGACTCGGACGGGCGCCTAACGCTCCAAACCAGCAGCCAAGTGCCGTTCCTGACCCGCGACGCACTATGCGATCTGTTCGGCCTCGAACGCGACGCCGTGCGGGTAGTCTGTAACCGGGTCGGCGGCGGATTCGGCGGCAAGCAGGAGATGCTCACCGAAGATCTTGTCGCGCTCGCGGTCCTGCGCACCGGCAGACCCGTGCAATGGGAGCTGACCCGCCAGGAGCAGTTCACCGCCACCACCACCCGGCACCCGATGCGAGTCGCCGTGAAGGTCGGCGCCCGCCGGGACGGCCGGCTCACCGCGATCAGCCTCGATGTCTTCTCGGAGACCGGCGCCTACGGCAACCACGCCGGCGGCGTGATCCACCACGGCTGCAACGAGGTGCTGGCCGCCTATGCCTGCCCGAACAAGCGGGTCGACGGCTACGCGGTCTACACCAACACGCTGCCGTCCGGCGCCTTCCGGGGCTATGGGCTGAGCCAGACGATCTATGCGTTGGAATCGGCCCTCGACGAGGTCGCGCGGTCCCTCGGAATCGACCCGTTCGATCTGCGCCGGATCAACGCCGTGCGGCCGGGCGACCCGATGGTGTCGAACAGCCTGAAGCCGCACGACGTGGTCTATGGCAGCTACGGGCTCGACCAATGCCTGGACCTCGTCGAGCAAGCTCTTCGGGCCGATCCGGGGCCGGAACCCGAGGCCGGCTGGCGCGCCGGCACCGGCATGGCGATGGCCATGATCGACACGATCCCGCCCCGCGGCCACCATGCCGATGCGCAGGTCAGCCTGGAGCCGGACGGCGGCGTCACGGTGAGGGTCGGCACGGCCGAGTTCGGCAACGGTACCACCACGGTCCACCGTCAGATCGCCGCCTCGGCGCTGGGCATCGCATCGGACCGCGTCCGCGTCGCCGACCCCGACACGGATGCGATCGGCCACGATACCGGCGCCTATGGCAGCACCGGCACCGTGGTCGCCGGCCTCGCGGTACTCCGCGCGGCCGAAGCGCTGGCGGCGCTGATCCGCGAGCGCGCCGCCGAGTTGTCCGGCGCGGCGCCCGCCGCCTGCCGGCTCGCGGACGGCGTGGTGGCGACGCCGAGCGGTTCGCTGACGCTCGGCAGCCTCGGCCCGCTCGCGGCCCGGGGCCGGGCCGACGGCAGCCCCCGCTCGGTGGCGTTCAACGTCCAGGCGTTCCGGGTGGCTGTGCATCCGGTGAGCGGCGAGATCCGGATCCTCCGCAGCGTTCACGCCGCCGACGCCGGCACGGTGATCAACCCGATGCAGTGCCGTGGCCAAGTCGAAGGCGGCGTCGCCCAGGCGATCGGAGCCGCCCTCTACGAAGATCTTTCGATCGACGCTGCCGGCCGGGTCGTCGCACAGGCGCTGCGCGACTACCACATCCCGGCTTGCGCCGACGTGCCGGAGACCGAGGTGCTGTTCGCCAAGACCCATGACAGTGTCGGCCCGCTCGGCGCAAAGTCGATGAGCGAGTCGCCCTATAATCCGGTGGCCGCGGCGCTCGGCAACGCGATCCGTGATGCGACCGGGGCCCGGCTCACTGCTACGCCGTTCGCACCCGACAGGATTTTTGGCGCCGTGATGGCTAGCTTGAGCGGGAAGGGGTGACGGACATCGAGCCCGAGTTTGGGATCCCGGCACCTGGGCTGTCCTCCCGGCCGATTCCGGCTCGCCAAGCACTGGGGCAGCTCGTGGGGGCGCTCGGTGCGGCTGTGACGGCGTTCCACGACAATCATTCCGTGTCGGTCAGATCGCGTAAATGATTCCGCGCATCCGGCGGACTTGTGAGGGCGTGAGGCCGAAGTACTTGCGGACGGTGCGGTTGAAGTAGGACAGGTCGCCGAACTCGACATCGATGGCGCTGACCGGTCGGGCGTCGTCGGTATCCGTCAGGCGCTGCATCGCCCGGTCGAGGACGAAGCCGGAGCAGGTGTCGCTCTTCCCTTTGAACCTCGCCTGGACCTGCCGGCTAGAAATCTGCTGCGCCTGCGCGATGGCGTGATCGTCGGGCCCAGGGCCGTGGGGGTGTTGAGATTGATCACGGGCAAAAACCGCTCGCTTGCTTGCACCGGCAGGTCGCCCATCGCCGCCCCCCTCAGGATCCGGTCGATATAGCGGGCGGCCTCCTGGACGTTCCGGGCCACACTGGTCGTGTAAGCGGCGAAGCCATCGAGGCGGACCTGGGCTGCGTAGGCGTAGACCGCGGGTAGTCGGTGCCGGGCAGCGAGAGCGATAATCTGGAGCACGTACACACCGGTCACCACATCCGGCAGCACGATCTGGCCGCCATGCGGCTTAGCGGCGAGCGCGGACGTCACCTGCTCGATCTCGGCCGCGTCGTGCACGCCGCTGGCTTCGACGCGGATGTGCAGAGCCGGGCCGATCAGCGTGAGTTCGGCAGAGTAGCTGGAAAAGCGCGTGTGGTAATCCGCGTTGACGACGGCCCCGGCCCGGGTAACCGTAGGGCTGAGTTCCTTCAGGATCTGCAGCTACTTGCTGACGAAGGTGGAGCCGAAATTCGTGAATCCGGCGAGGTTGACGCCGGGCTGCGACAGGCTGGTGACCAGACCGCCACCGCCCGGATCCTGCATTTAGATGAACACCACCGGCGTGGGCGCGTTCAACTGATGGACCGCCGTCGTGCCGACCACGCCCTGAGCGAAGTCCAGATCGGGCTCGGCTGCCAGGAGGTCGCCGGTCTGGCGGCGCATTTTCTCGCCGTCGCCCTGCCGCAGGTCGACCGTCAGGTTCTGCCTACAGGTTCAGCCCGACTTCTGCAGGCTGTTCCTGAGGGTTCCGACAAAGATCGGCACGTCCTGATGGCTCTCGCCGTAGACCAGGAGAACGCCGAGCCGGCGCCGCCCCGGAGCTTGGCTACAGGCTGTTGCCGGCCAAGCGACCGCGCCGCCGAGGCTCGCGAGGACGTCGCGCCATCTCATCCGGCGGTCCCTGGGGCTCGGCGAAACGAGCGGTCGTGGTTTCGGCTGTTCGACGGACGAAACATCCCGCGGAGCGCTCGACTGGTGTGGCGGAGGCTCTCCAGTGTCCGCCTTTGCGCGCTGCAGGTGGAGGGTGCGGCGTGTTCAGCGCACCTCGATGCGTGTTCCTGACGCGCCGTTGAGCAAGCGCTTGAGGTGGAACGCCGATAGCGCATCGCCGGGCCGCAAGCCGACGAGCGCTGCGAAGGCCGGCATGGCGCCGGCTTCACCGGCCTCCAGCTTGGCGAACGCCTCCAGGTAGCGGTCGAGCATCGCCGCATCGTACTCGGCCTCGGTCAGCGGCTCGAAGGCGCGCAGAGCCCCCTGCTTCCCGCGCAGGATGAGATCGCCCACGGGCCGCCCGCGGAACTGCTCCGCCCGGATCACCACGCTCTGGCTCACGCAGATTCGCGTTCCGAACGCCTTGTTGGCGTTCTCCAGGCGGGAGGAGGTGTTGATAGTGTCGCCATAGGCGGTGTAGTCGAAATACCGACCGCCGCCGAAATTCCCGACAATCGCCGGCCCGGCATGAACGCCGATCCGCGTCGCGCCGATCTCGATCCCCCGGTCCCGCCAGCGCAGGCGGAAAGCCTCGGAGGCCGCGTCGAGCGCCAGCGCGCAATCGACGGCCCGAGCTGCATGGTCCGCCTGGTCGCCCGGAGCTCCGAACAGGACATGGATCGCGTCGCCGACGATCTTGGCGACGGTGCCCTCGTGCTCGAAGACGAGATCGGTCATGTCGGCGAAATAACCGTTCAGGATCTCGGCGAGCTGAATCGGGTCCAGGCTCTCCACCAGGCCGGTGAAGCCGGCGATGTCGGTGAACAGGGACGCCACCTCGCGCCGCGCGCCACCGAGTTCCAGTCCCGACGCGTCGCCCGCCAGACGTTCGGCGAGATTGGGCGAGAAGTACCGCGCCAGGGAGGCGTGCGCCCGCTCGGCCAGGGCCTGCCGCTGCCGGCCCTCGCGCAGGATCCCGACATGGCGGAGCGTCCGCGCGATCGTCGTCTCGAGATCGGCGAAATCGATCGGCTTCGTGAGGAAGTCGAAGGCACCGCGGTTCATGGCGGTGCGGATATTGGCCATGTCGCCGTAGGCCGAGACGATGATGGTCGAGGGCCTGTCGTCCGATTCCTGGAGCTTCGCGAGCAGCGTCAGGCCGTCCATGCCGGGCATGTTGATGTCCGACACGACCATGTCGACGTCGCGATTTTCGGCCAGGAGATCCAGGGCCTCGTGGCCGTCATGGGCGAACAGGAAGGACACCTGTCTATCCCGGATCTGGCGGCGGAATTTCTGGGTGATCAGCGCCTCGAGATCCGGCTCGTCGTCGACGACCAGGATCTTCGCGGGCGGCAAGCCGGGGCTCATGCCGACCCCGAGACGGAGCCCAGGCGGGCTTCGATCTCGGCCCGCAGCAAGTCGAAGTCGATCGGCTTCGTGATCAGGCCCGCGGCGCCGCCGGCCAGAGCCTTCTCGCGGGTTTCGGCGTCGCCGTAGGCCGTGATCATGATGACCGGGACATCGGGGCGTGCGGCGCGCACGAGCGGCAGGAGTTCCAGGCCGGTCATGCCCGGCATGTTGATGTCGGAGAACATCAGGATCAGGCTCGCCCCGTCCGACGCGTTCACGCAGGCGAGCGCTTCGGGGGCGGAATGCGCGAACGCCATCGCGAACCGGCCGGCACGGAGCTCGCGGCGGAATTGCTGCCGGAACAGGTCGGTGACGTCGGGCTCATCGTCCACGACGAGGATGAGGACGTTCATGGCTCGCTCTGGGCTCGGGCAGTGGTCGGCTCGGCATGGGTCGCGCCGTCGCGGGGCAGTGTGATCGTGAATTCGGTGAACCGGCCGGGCTCGGTGGCGACATCGAACGATCCACCATGCTGCTTCACCAGGATATCGTGGCTCAGGGACAGGCCGAGGCCCGTCCCCTCTCCGGCCGGCTTGGTGGTGAAGAACGGGTCGAACATCTTGGCCTTGACGCTGTCCGGAATGCCTGTGCCGTTGTCCCGCACGCGGATCTCGATGCTGTTGCCACGATCACGGGTGGTCACCGAAAGGGTGGGCGCGTAGTCCGGCTCGGTTCCTTCGGTCTTTCTTTTCTCGGTGGCGTAGAACCCGTTCGACATCAGGTTCAAGAGGACGCGGGTCAATTCCTGCGGGTAGACATCCGCGGTGCCCGCCGCCGGATCCAGCTCGCGGACCAGGGTGATGTTGAAGCTCGGCTGGGCCGCCCGGGCTCCGTGATAGGCGAGGTTCAGGCTCTCCTCGACCAGGGCGTTGATTTCGACGGAACGGTGCTCGCCGGACCCGGAACGCGAGTGCAGCAGCATGTTCTTGATGATCGAATCGGCACGCTTGCCGTGCTGCACGACCTTGCCGAGATTGCCCTTCAACAGATCGGCGATCTCGTCGACCTCGGCGCGGGTCTTCGGATCGAGCGCAGCCGGCTCAAGCACCTCCTGCAACTCGTCGACCAATTCGCTCGACAATGCGGCGAAGTTGTTCACGAAGTTCAGGGGGTTCTTGATCTCGTGGGCGATCCCCGCGGTGAGCTGGCCCAGGGAGGCGAGTTTTTCGGACTGGACCAGGCGGCTCTGGGCCTTCTGGAGGTCGTCCAGGGACGTGTTGAGGTCGCGGGTCCGTTCCTCGACCTTGGCCTCCAGGGTCTCGTAGGAGTCCTGCACGCGGCTCGCCATCAGGTTGAAGCGGTGCGCGAGCGTCTCGATCTCGTCGCCGGTTCGGATCACGATACGCTCCGAGAGGTCGCCGGCGCCGAAGCGCTCCGCACCGTCCTCGAGCTGGCGGATCGGCACCACCATCCGGTGGGCCAGGAAGGTCCCGGCGACGGTCGCGAGCATCACCCCGAGGCCCATCAGCGACAGGGTCTGGACCACCGAGGCGTAGAGTGGCGCCATGGCTTCACCGAGTGGCCGCTGCACGAACACGATCCAGTCGACCCGCGGGATGGTGGCATGGGCCGCCAGCACCGAGCCGCCGTCCAGCGCCGTGGTGATCTCGTAATCCGTCGTGTCCGGATTGGCCCCGGAGCGGCGGGCGGACAGGGCGGCCGCCACCTCGGGCAGGGTCGACAGGTCGGTGTCCCGCAGGACGAGGCTGAGATCCGGGTGGGCGATCAACCGACCGGAGGCCGTGACCACGAACGCGTAGCCGCCCGAACCATCGTGGATCGCGCTGACCACGTCCCAGATCAGCTTCAGATTGACCTCGGCCACGGTCACGCCCGGGTCGCGCCCGGCATGGGTCACCGACACGGTCATGTACGGCTCCGATCCCCGCCGGAAATAGACCGGGCCGAACCAGACCTTGTCGGCGATCGCCCGGGCGAAGCGCGGCGCGGTGGAGAAATCCTTGCCGCTGCCGACGACATCCGGTTCGAGGCGCGAGACCCGGAGCTGTTCTCGGCCGTTCGGATCGAGATAGGCGACCTCCGTGATGGCTGGCGCCTGCCGCAGCAGCCGGATGAAGTCGTAGCGCTGCTGCTCCGGAGAGATGCGGCGCCACTCGGCCCGGGTGGTCCAGCCGATCTGGCTCTCGATCTCGGAGATGAAGGATTCGACCCGCTCCGCGGCCGCGTGCGCCTTCTCACGCTGGACCTCGATCGCGGTCCGCTTGGCGTCGCCGTAATTCAGGAACAGGTCGACGGCGCCGTTGATGAGCAGGACCAGGGTCACGAGCCCGACGAAGGCGACGGCAAACTTCCCCGCGAGCGGCAGGCGGAAGCGCTCGGCCGAAATGTCCAAGGCGGCCGGAGCCTGGACGGTGTCGGTCGCCGTCATTCGACGATCTCGTCCGCTTGGGCGAGCAGTGCCGACGAGATCGTCAATCCCAGGGCCTGCGCCGTCTTGAGGTTCACGATGAAGTCGAACTTCGTCGGCGCCTGCACTGGAAGCGCCGCCGGCTTCTCGCCGTGGAGGATGCGATCCACGTAGGAGGCGGCGCGACGGACCGCCTCGGCGGGGTCGGGTCCGTACGACATCAGGCCGCCGCGATGGGCGAAGCGGCGGATCGCGAAGACCGTCGGGACGCGATGCTGGGCCGTCAGGGCGACGATGCGGTCGCCGTTGGCTTCGCTGAA
This sequence comes from Methylobacterium sp. J-077, assembly GCF_022829365.1. Classification (GTDB taxonomy): domain Bacteria; phylum Pseudomonadota; class Alphaproteobacteria; order Rhizobiales; family Beijerinckiaceae; genus Methylobacterium. The sequence goes on from NZ_JAKSYJ010000168.1 coordinate 9,841, forward strand.
GGTGCCGGGCGCCACGATCAGCCCGGCATCCCCCCGCCGGCCGAGATCGGCGATGACCGGGTCGATCGCGTCCGCGGTGCCGGCCATGACCACCTCCGTCCCGATGCCGAGGGAGGCCGCCGTGGTCCCGAGCGCCTCCGTGTAGAAGGTGCCGCGCCGGATTTCCGTGTTCGGGTTCGACAGCAGCGTGACGTGACGGAGCGTCGGCGCCGCCTCCTTGAGCGCCGCCAGCCATTTCCCCGCCAGGGACGCCTCGTACAGGGTGAAGCCGGTGATGTTGCCGCCGGGCCGCTGCAAGCTCGCGACGTAGCCGGATCCGACCGGGTCGGAGGCGCCGACGAAGATGATCGGGATCGTCTTCGTCAGGGCGGACACCGCGGAGAGCTGCGCATTGAGGAAGGCGAAGATCACCCGCGGGTTCGCCCGCACGATCTCGGCCGCCAGCGCGCGGGTGCGCTCCACATCCGCGCCGCCCCAGCGATCATCGATCTGCAGGTTCGTGCGCCCGAGTTCGTGTAGGGCCGCCCGGAAGGCGAGCGACAGCGACTGACCCTCGGCGCCTCCGTCCACGAACGGCCAGAGCGCCGCCACTTGGGCCTGCTCCTGCGCCCGCACGGCGAGCGGCCAGCCCGCCACGGCGCACGACAACCCGGCAATGATGGTCCGCCGCCTCATCCAATCACCGCGTCGGTTTTCTTCGTCATCGCGCCTCGCCGCGCGGACCGGGCCGCGCGCCCGCACCGATCCGGCGTTCGGATCCGGAGCTTAGTGCAGGCTCGGCCATGGCACCACGGCGGACCCGGGGACGCGGTTATCAGAATGCCAGGCGCATCCCTCCGACGATGTTGCGTGGCGCACCCGCGAACACGGACCCGGTGGTCGTCGCCAGCACCCCGGCGCCGTTCTGGAGGCCAGTCGCGCCGCTGATCGAGTTGGCAAGGTTCTGGACCGAGGCGGCGTAGGTCGTGTCGAACAGGTTGCGCACCTCCAGGTAGAGGTTCAGCCGCTTCGCGTAGCCGCCGGTCAGCTCCGTGGCGTAGTGGACGTTGGCGTTGACGATCGCGTAGCCCGGCGCCTTCAGCAGGTTGGCGTTGTCGATGTAGAAATCGCCCTGCACGACGGTCTCCACGAAGGCCCCGAGACCCGCGAGGGGCCCTGCCGGCACGTCGTAGCCGACCCGCGCCAGGAGCTGATGGGCCGGCACGCCGGGGATCCGGTTGCCCGCCCGGTCGAATAGGCGGGTGAGGCTGCCGGCGCTCAATTGCTCCGTGTAGCGCGTGTAGATCTGGTCATCGAATGTGTAGGCCAGGACCCCACGCCAGCCCGGCGCGAAGGCCCAGTCGGCCCCGACTTCGACGCCTCGGTGCTCCGAGGCCGGCGCATTGAACGTGTAGCTCTGCAAGCCAACCCCGGGGGATTGCGAGACCAGCTCGTTGCGGAAGAATTCGTAGAAGCCGGTGACGCTGAGGCGCAAGGTTTCGATCGGGCTCCAATCCGCCCCGAGGTCGAAGCCGAGATTCTTCTGGGTCTGGAGCTGGGTATTGTTGCCGGGCAGCCCCGCCGGGGTGACGAACAGGTTGCCCGCCGCCGGCGTGGTGTATCCGGTAGCGACCCGGCCGCGGAACGCCCAAGCCGCGTCCGGCCGGTAGACCAAAGCGAGTTCGGGGGCGACGTTGAGGAAGGTGCGGTCGGCATTCGCCACCGTCCGGGTCGTGCCGCTCGCGGTGTAGCTGTAGGCGAGGTTGCGGCCGCTGATGGCGGTGCTCTCGGCGCTGATCCCCAGGACGCCGGTCCAGCGGTCGGAAAGGGAGAGTTCGAGCCGCGCCCGGCCGCCGAGATTGGACTGTCCCGCATCCTGAACGCCGATCAGCGCCCCGAGGCGGGACGCGCCGAACGGCGTCAGGTTGTAGGTGGGCGTATGGATGTCGATCGTGTTGTAGGCGAGCGCCACGTAGCCCACAGCCGGCAGGCCGAACAGGTCGCCGCGCCGCGTCACGTCGGTCAGGAAATTCCAGGCCGGGAACGAACCCAGAAAGGCGTTGGTGTAGAACGGCTGGTTGAAGTTGCGCTCGTCGAAGCCGAGCTGCGTCCGCCACGTGGTGAACGCGTCGATATCGTGCTCCCAGCGCGCCGCCACGATGGTCCGCCGGTCCTTGCGCCCGAACCCGCCCTCGTCCGCGGTCACCGGCACCGTCGCCCCGAAGGCACCATTGCGGAGAAGGTTGAAGGTCGTGCAGCCGGGGGCCGCGCTCGCGGTCGCGGTGCAACCCCGCTGGTACGGATTGATCCGGTACTGCGCCAGCGAGGAACGGGCCGCAAGGTTGGTGTCGAGGGTGTTGTTGATCACCTTCAGGGTGAACCGGTTGTCGGGCGTCGGCGTGTAGCTCGCCAGGAGGTTGATGGTCTGCGTGTCGTAGCTCGCATGATCCTGAAAGCCGTTGGCGCGGACGTCGCTGGCGAACAGGCTGATCTCGAACGGCCCGCTGGCCTTGCCGACGGTAAAGTAGTTGCTGAGGTAGCCGAAGCTGCCCGCGTCGGTCCCGATCTCGTAGCCGTCGATTTCGCGACCGGTGCGGGTCCGGAACGCGATGGCGCCCCCGGTGGCGTAATTGCCGAACAGGGGCGATTGCGGGCCGCGGAAGACGTCGATGCGGCTGTAGGCCCGCGGGTCGGTGAGGTCGAAACGGGACGCGCCGTCCGGCTGGGTGAGGATGAAGCCGTCCTCCAGGACCACCGTGTTCTTGATCACCCCGGTGGAGCGGGCGTTGTTGCCGCGGATCGAGATGATCACGTCGCGCCCGCCATTGCCCTGGCGGACGGTGACGCCGGGGCTGTTCACCAGCACCGAGCCGATGCTGGTCGCTGGCCGGTCGGCGATGGTGTCGTCGCGCCCGATCCCGGTGACGACCTGGCCGACCGGGTGCTCGATGACAGACGGGGCCGAGCCCTGGGGCGCGGCCACGCCGAACGGCACGGCGCTCGCGGTCCGGCTGGCGCCGGGACTGGCCTCGCCTTCAACGGACAGTTCGTCCAGCGTCACGGCCTGCTGGGCCGAGGCGGGTATGACGGAGCCGGCGAGGAGCACGGCCAGCGTGCCGAACCGCGATGCGGCTTGGTGAGGCGACATCTTAAAAGTCTCGTCTGATCGGTCTGGGAGCCGGACGGCGCGGTCGCCGCCGGAATTGACACCGTGATCAGGCGGGGATGGGTGGTGCGCGCGGTTGGCCCGCCACGCGCGGCATCGGCTTCGGACGGGACGGGGGCGGGATCGGCCAGGCCGGCGCGGTCCAGCGCAGCAGGCGCGCGAAAACGGGGGCTTCCAGAAGGGGCGGAGGGATCATCCCGGCGCGGCACAGCCGGCACACATCGCAGGTCGGCGGTGCAACCGGCTGCTCCACCGAGACGCCGACTTCATCGCCTCCCGGCGGGTGTCCGCACAGGATCGCCCCCTGCAGTTCGGGCACGGCCAGCGCCATACGAAGGGCGACCACCGGCGCGAGGGCCTGAACCCAAAGGGCGAGCAGGATCAATCCGGTGCCGAGGAGGCCGGGACGCCTGCGAAGGGTCATGCGGTCGGTCGACACGGGCATCGAGCCCGCCCGTCTTGCGATCAGCTCGCCTGGCGCCCGCGGGCCATCTGCGCGGCCAGATCGAGCCCGATCATTGCCAGGATCGCCAGGCCGGTCAGGGGAAACAGCGCGCCGAGCCCGGCGATCACTAGGGTCACGGTCGCGATCACGCGCCGGTCCCGCGGCCAAGGCGGCACGCCGAGGCTCCGGGCCGGGCGGCGCTTCCACCACATCGTGGCGGCGGTGACGGCAAGCAGGATCGTGGCGAGGCAGAAGGCCAGCATGGCGAACTGGTTGGCCCGGCCCCAATGCTCGCCCTTGTGGATGCCGATCCCGTACTGGACCGCCCGCCCGATCGGGCCGAGATCGGCGAAGTGCACGTCGACCAGGGGCGCGCCGGTATATTGATCGAGCGAGATCATCCGCTGCTGGGCGACATCGTGCGGGTAGGCCGCCGCCGCGAAGACGCCGTCCGCGCCAACCGGCAGCGCGAGTTCGTAGCCTTGCGGCATCCCGAGCCGCCCAAGGATCGCAGCGGCCTGATCAATCCCGATGGGTTCCGCCGTTCTGGCGGCCGGCTGCGAGCGTGGCACCGGCGCATCCTGCATCGTCCAGCCGGCATCCGGCAGCCGGGCGCGCATCGGCACCGTCGAGACCGGTCGGTTGGCCCACAGGATCACGGGCTGGCCAAGACCGGCGGCGTTCGACCAAGTCCGCAGCTGCTGCCCCCACCAGATCGACCAGGGCAGCCCGGTGATTGCCAGGAACAGCAGGCCGCCCCCGGCGACGAGCCCGGTCACGGCGTGCAGGTCCCGCCACCAGACCCGGCGGCGCGGCGTGCCGCGCAGGCTGACGACGCCGCCGGTCTGGCCGCGCGGCCACCACAGGTACAGGCCCGTGACCACCAAGATAATGGCGAAGCCCGCCACGACCTCGACCAGCGCGTTGGCGAACGCGCCGAAATAGCTGAGACTGTGCAGCCCGCGCACGATCATCATGAACTCGCCGTCGCGGTCGACGCGGTCGAGCACGGAGCCGGTATATGGATCCAGGTAGACGAGGCGCTTGCGGCCGCCCTTCGACAGGGTGACCAGGGCCGAGGCATCGGGCGCGGCGGGGTCCGTGTAGGAGAGCGGCACCCCGGCCGGCTCGACCTGCAGGGCGTTGAAGATCAGCCGGTCCGGTCCGAGGGGTGCGGTCGCCTGAACGGACACGCGGGTCCGGTAGGCGAACAAGCTGCCGTTGATCTCGTCCTTGAACAGGTAGAGCGCCCCGGTCACCGATAGGCCGATCAGGAACGGTAGGCACAGCAGCCCGGCATAGAAGTGCCAGCGCCACACGGCACGGTAGATGGCCTCGCGGGAAGCCCGCAGAGCGGCGACGGCCCCGAATGCGGGGGCGCTGCCGTGCAGGAGAATCGACATGGAAACGGTCCGGGTCTGAACGATCGGGAAACGGGATCGTCAGGCCGCGGGCGGACCTCGGGCGGAGGTCGCCGAGGGCGGCGGACCGGTCTTCGGCCGCTCGGCCTCCGGCCGCCAGGCCAGCCGCAGGGCCGGCGCGAACGGCCAGCCGACCGCGACCGGCTCAGAAGGGGGCAGCGCCACGCCGACCGACTGCACCAGCGTGCAGCAGGGATGGGCGTGGAGCGGGGCCGCCTCATCGTCTGGCGTGCCGGACTCGTGCTCGGCGCACAGCGCGGCGCCGGATGACCCGAAGGCATGGGCGGGCGTGGCAAAGCCCAGAAAGGCCTGCAGCAACAGCGCGTAGAGCGCGACCATCCCGATGATCGCGCGGCCTTGGACCATCTGGGGCAGGCACCGGCGCATGACGCGATTGTTAGGCACCGTCGCCATCGGACGTCAACGGGGCGTCGGCGCCCGGCCGCGCGTTCCACGACATCGCGGGGTCCGGGCGGTGGACTTCAGGACCGACGGCTGCGGGCCCGCTCGGCATGCGCCGGCCGCGGTGATCCTCAATGGCAGACGATCTGGACCGTGAAATCCCGGGCCTTCTCGGCGATCCCGGCGCCGTCCATCGGGTCGGTCGCGCGCACGTTGATCGGGGCCTCGACGCCGTTCGCCTCTAGAAAGTTCAGGGCAATCGTGGATTTGATGGCGAAGTTGACGTTCTGCGGAACGTCTCCGGAGGCGAACGCCACCTGCTTGGATTGCACTACCCCAATCACGTTCCCGTACTGATCGAGTGCCGGCCCGCCGCTGTTGCCCTGATTGACCGGCGCCGAGATCTGAATCTTGCGGGTGTCGTCGCCCGATCCGGCGGTGGCCGTCAAGTTGCCGATGGTGAAGCTGCCGGTGGAGGCCAGGACATCGCTCTGCGGGTAGCCGTAGACATAGACATTCTCGCCGAGCCGAGCCCGGACCGACAGGGGCGGCACGGCCGTCTGCGGGGAATCGGTGGCCAAAACCGCGAGATCGTTGGTCGCGTCCCGCGCCACGAGCCGGGCTTGGATTGAGGGGCGACCCGGATGCCGGACGGAAAAGTCCGAGCAGGATTCGACCACGTGATTGTTGGTGAGGAGATGCCCGCGCTCCGACACGTAGAAGCCGGTGCCGGTGCTGATCATGCCGGCCTCGAGCTTGTACGGCTTGGGAAGGCCCGGCGATTCCTTGGCTGCCGCGGAGATCACGTCCTTCTGGCAGCCCATCACGGCATCGAACGCCTCGGTGGAGCCCACCAGGAACAGGACTGCGATCTGCCGGCCCTGGAAGATCACGCTGATGCTGCCGGAGGCGGACAGGTCGGCGACGAACGTTCCTTCAAACCCGATTGGAACAGGCCGTTGGCCTCCCCGCGCTCGAAGCCCGTGAAGGTGCCACGCCATTTCTCGCCACCGGCCAGCATTTGGATCTCGTACTGACCGCCGACCTTGAGGAAGCGCCATTTGGGATTCGTGAGCGCTTGGTAGGACGATTCGCGAGCCCCGCCGAAGCTAAACAGCAGGGTGGTGCCGTCCCCATAGCTCGCCGCCGCGAGGCAGCCGCCGAGGCTCTCGCTGTAGCCGATCGACCAGCCGGCCACTTTGCCGAAGGTCTTGTCGACCGTCAGATTCGGCGGGGCCGGCGAGGCTGCGGCAGACGTCACCGCAAGGCTGGCGACCAACAGGGCGGACGAGGCAACCTTCGATCGGGACATGCGGTTGATCCTGCGTGCGTCGCGGGCGGGACGGCTCAGCGCGCCTGGTTCACGGCCGTGGTGGCGCTGCCCTGCGGCGGCGCGAACGGATCGGCCGACGCGTTCACCACCTGAGCCCTGGACGGCCCGGCGGCCGGCTGCATCGGACGCTGGCGCGCACGCGCGACCTTCCGGTGCGGCGCACGACGCACCTCGTGGATGACCCGGACGGTGCGCGTGGACGCGCGCTAGACGACCACCGGACGCTCCCGCGCCGCCTGGGCGGCGATCGAGCCCGCAATGACGCCGCCGAGCACGCCGCCAGCCAATCCGCCGAAAATGGCACCGGCGCTTTGCGACTGAGCGGGTATCGGCGCCAGTCCGATCGCAGCAACAGAGCCGGCCGCGCAGGCGGCAATCAGCAAATGCCCCTTCATAAGCTTAATCCTCATCAGATCAGAATCGAATCATGATCCACGGAAAGCTTATCGTGAGGTGAGGGATTGTGGAGTGGGTCGGGCCGAGTCTGCGTGTCTAAGGTTGATGTGAGAATAATTGACCCACACGCCAATGCATAGACAACACCGATGGATCGAAAGTGCTATTCAAGCCGGTCGCCACCTGTATGGCGCACTGATTTGTCAGCTTATCGATCGGCCGTCCCGAGTGGCCGGGCGGCGGCCATGGGACATGTTGGCTTGGTTCGAAAGGCCTCTGCTCGATCGGTCGGAGCGAAGTCTGATCGATGATCCGGAGTGGAACGCTCACGCCTCGACGGCGCGCGGAGCGCCACTCATTCCGAAATCAGCTGTTTGGATGTCGAGCGTGACGAGAACGAGGTGGCTGGGGGACCTGGATTCGAACCAGGACTAGAGGAGTCAGAGTCCACCGTTCTACCGTTAAACTATCCCCCACCGCGCCGGTCGTCCCAAAAGCCCGCACGACCGTACAACACCCGCGCCGTCTTGGTGGCTCCGGGCGTGGGCGGTGAGATAGGCGGAATGCCGTGACAGGTCAACCGGTCGTTCTGCGGTTGACGCGGCGTACGGGGCGTCCATAACCGGCATGCCGCAGGTGCGGCCGGGAAGGGTGGCCGAGTGGTTTAAGGCAGCGGTCTTGAAATTCGCTCCCGGCCATCCCGCTGTGTCCTGTCGCGTTACCTAACGGCCTGACAGGTAATCGAAAATCGGCTTGCGCGCGTTCTATCATCGTTCTTCGTCCCAGCTGATACCAACAAGTTGGGTAGCAAAAGCGGTAGCAATCGGACGCGTGCTTCCAACGCGTATCGCGGACGAGTTTTGAGCTACCTGTGCCAAAGCGGAAACGATTTCCGTTTTGCGTGGCGCACCGAAATTTTGTCCGCAGCGATCCCCGCGGGTGTTCCCAACGCCGCGAAACGATCGGCGACAGGGTTTAGGTCAGTGATGCTGGACTGCTGCATGGGTGTGTGTGGCGATGAGGTGGCCGATTGGTCACACTCGCGTTCCGCCGCTGAAACTCACCCATATGTTATTTTTCAGCCTTGTCTGTTTGCATAGTCAGTGTTCGCAGGCGGATTTGACCGTCATTTTTGCATCGCTGTGATCGATAGATTGTTTTGATGGTCACAATGGTCATTCTGAGCCTGATTTGTCTCATTACGGGTACGGCTATATCGGGCCTCGCCCCGAACCGACCCGCTCAGCAGGCGCTCTTGGAGACGGCAGGCGGCAGCTTGATCGTACTCGGCCTCGGCATCGTGGGCGTGTGCCTGCCATTGTTCCGATGAGAACTGTCGCCCGCATGGGATGCGCGAGCGGCGTTCGCGGAGTTGCCCTATGTTGGAGACCGGCTCAGCGATCAGACCTACCGTCTAAAAGTCGACCTCGGTCGATCTCCACGCCTGCCTACGTTCTTGGTCGATCGCCGGGCGGGCGTGGGTGCTGCTAAATCCCAGGGCGTGCTGGAAACAAAGTGTTCAGCCCTGGGTTGTCGGTCGGATCCGCCCCTCCGGCGGAACACCACCGGCCAGCAGCACCCTCGCAGAAAGCGACCGCCGATCATGTTCGAGTTAGCCTTCACGGTCGCCTACTCTGCTGGGGCGTTCGTTGCGGTCGGCGTGATCCTGAGAGGCTTGGCGGCCTAAGTTCAATATAGCCCTCGACCGCTCAGCAAAACGGAAATCATTTCCGTTCTTCAGGCATCGGCGTAGGGTAACCACGTCGGCACGACTTGAGGGGGCGGTTCGTCGGCCGTCCACGCCCGCCCTTCGTTTTCCCCCCAAGGTAGCCGGACGGGCGTGGATGCCTTCACTGTAATTTCTTGCAGTGAGCGAGTGGGTCACTGCGAACGTTCGTAGTGAAGAAGCGCCTACCGGCACAGCACCGGCATCGGCGGGATCGCCGGCACGCCGCTGAGCGTGCGCGGGATCGGGCCTTGACCGACGGCGATCAGGGTCCGCAGAGCGCGGGTGGCGAGGTAATCCGCTTTGCGGAGGCCTTCCCTGGCCCGGCGCATGTCGTCACCGGCACGGCGAACCCGCCGCATTTTCCACCACGCTATCGCGGCGATGAGAAGGCTGATCAGGCGCATAGCGTGCCCTCCTCGGCCATCTCGATAGTTCGGATGAGACCGCGGAAGCGATAGGCGAGACCGGCCTCGATGCAGACGTGCCGCATCATAGCCAGCGTCATCTCCCGATCCTCCCCACAAGCGACGTTGAACGCCTTGCTGAGCAAGGCCTCGGCCCGTTCGGCGTGCGCGAGCGCTGCCTCAGCCTCGGCCCGTACCCGAGCGAGATGACGGTAGAGACGTGCCACCTCGCCCGCAGGGGCTGCCTTGAGCCGCCTGGCCTTGCTGATCCGGCCCACGCGGCGACCGTCCTGGGTTGCTAGCCGCAGGCGCGTGGTGTGAGCCGACTCCGTCATGCCGAGCCCTCCATTTCACGCAGGTTGAGCTTGACCCCTGAGAGATTGGCGGCGCTCAGCAACAGCGGCAGGTAGTGCTCCGGGATGTTCTCCCGGTACATCTCCTCGAACATGCGGACGTGCACTGCGAGCCCGTCCGGCGTCGTCGCTGTCATGGTACGCACCCGCTCACGGGCGGCACGCCAAGCCGCTTCAGCCTCTTTCTCGGCAGCGTTCAGCTCGGCAACTCGGTGCCGCGCCTGAGCCTGACCGACCTGCTTGTCGTGAGCATCCGCGACCGGCAGCAATTGCCGCCAGCGGCGAAGAAGGTGCGGTGTTCGACCCGCTCGGCCCAAGCGTTCGACGACCCGGGCCATGACAATGCGCAGGCCCCGTCCGCTCCATGCCAAATCAGGATTGCGCCAGGATCCATCCGGTGCGGTTCGCGGACGCATCCGTGGGTATGGCGGATCCCCCGGCATGCCGAAGTACCAGTGGCGGAAGAGGCGCTTCTCTTCGTCGTTCAGGACCAGAGCGATCGGAACGATGCCGTGATCAGCCCGAGCCGCACGGTAGGCAGCCTGTCTGGCGCTGCAGGCAGCCTTGAACGCAGCATCCGTCCGCTCGACCTCTGCCGCGGCGGCTATCAGTTCGGCATCGGGATGAGGTGTTGCTGCAGCTGCCGGCGCAGGGAGGCTGAGTATCCCGGATCCAGTCGCAGCCGAGGCGAGGGCGAAACCGCGAAGGAAACCGCGGCGATTGGCTGGGCCGGTCATCGCTGAGCCCTCGCTACGTCTAGAGCTACGTTCCAGTCGGCCTTGAGGCGCTTGCCTAACTCGGACAGCACATGACTGATGACCCATAGCTCGCCCGGGTCGATCATGCTGTGACCAGTGCCTAGGTGATTGAGGACGCCTGCCCAGCGGCCGACAGCGAGGATGTCATCCTCCATGTCGGCGAGCGGATGAAAAACGGGACGCTGGCTCATGCCGCCCTCCAGACATTGAAGCGGTGAGCGCCACGGCCGGTCCATTCGGTGGCCGAGGCTTCTGGCTCCTCCGGCTCGGCATCCGGATCCGTGTCGAGCGCATCTAATAAGGCGAGGTCCGCCTCGATCCGGTCGGTGATCCGGCGGCGCAGCTCGCGGACGCGCTGGCGGTCGGCATCGGCGAAGAAGCTGGCCAGCCCGATCTGGATGTCGGCGATGGCGAGGTCGGCTGGATCGGTCTCTCGGCAGGCTCGGATGGCGAGAGAGACGGGGCCCAGCTGCCGGCCGAGCCCCTGGCCTAATAAGGGCCGAGGGTTGCCGGACTGGGGTAATAAGGGCGTGCGTGTGCTATGGGCGTGAACAGCCATTCGCGTCACTCCAGGACGTGTGTGGTTAGGGCCTTCCAGGAGGGTGCAAGCTCTTGGTCGGCCCGTTCTTATCTGCTATCATCAATCCCGATGTCAATAGCCGATAGCAGAAAACCGCGGGGACGCCCGCCCACCGGCATCGGCAAGGCCATCGGCCTGCGGCTGTACCCCGAGCTGGATGCGTCTCTAGAAGCTTGGATTGCGGATCAGCCAGATCCGAAGCCATCTCGCCCAGAAGCAATCCGCCTCGCTCTCACGGACTGGCTCACCGGCCAGGGCTACGTGAGGCACCGCGAGGATCCTGAAGGCGCAAACTAGCATCCTGGATCGGTCACGCATCAAGGCAATAGAATGTTAGCTGATGCAGATCTGAAATCATTTGTCGATATTTTTAACTCCGCAAAGATTTTAGACAGAGAATTCACTGAAGATACTTTAAATCAGCTGCAAATTGGCGACACAGTGCTGTCGTCTGGCGAGATTTGGCGACTAGCAAAATCTGCCGAAATTGCTTTTTTTTTGGGTGATGCGCCGGAAGACGCAGCAAGAGTCTTGCTATTTTTGCAAGGGAAACTGCAAGGCAATAGCTGCGTTGCTTTCGATTGTCGCGATAAATGGATTGAAGCAACCGCCTGGGGCCTGAGATCTATGGCGGCTAGAGAAGCACTTTATGGTCGCCAACCTATATATATGAGACAGAGGCATGTAGGAGAAGCATGCCGAAGATTGAGGACGCGAGGCTATAAAATTGAAGTCGGCGCGCAAGGACCTCGCATGGCAGCAACGTCAGAGTGCGAGCTATTGACAGTAATCGATAATTTTGCCGCCCTTATTGGCGGCCTTCGCATTCTTGAAATTATTTTTGGGCGAATGCGAGAAAGAAATCTTTTTCACAACGGCTTTTGGTTGTTTGGCAACACAGTACCTGGTTTCACTCAAGAGGGTCGGATTGCCAGCCCTTATGGGTGGCTTTGCTCTGTAGCCATACGAAATATTTCGAAGGCGGGAACGGCAGCCAATCCCAGCCGTATGGTAGAAACTTTGTTCTCCATATCGGAAGATTACCTAGCTATATATGACGCTCAGCGGTACGGGCAATTCGAGCACTCAAACGTAGATGTTACAGAAATACCGCGTGCATTGCGAGAGTCTTTGATTTGGAGAGAGGCTTTTACATTACCCCAAACTCCTCAGCTAGTTACAAAGACGCTTGCTCGCGCATTCGATAAGTTTATTACAGTCGATGATAAACGTGCTATGGGCTTCGATCTGAGAAAAATATTTAAAGAGATTGATGATCTGCTTGATCAGGCCGCAGAGGACAGGCCAACAATTTGCCCGAAAGATCGTGCGACGCAAGACTTTCCTATTTTACTCGCTCAAGGCCTAGGAAAAGGGCATGCCATCTACAATGACGTCATTGATCCCGTTGACAGAAGTATAGAAATTCAAGAAGGAAATATATTTTATGAGCGTAGCTCAAATGAACTTGTTCTCTTGCCAAAGACTTTGACAGGCGCTCACTGTTGTTTCTTGGTTTACAAATTGGTCTGGTCAACTTTGCCGAAAGAGCGAGCATCTAAAATCGTTGGTGACTCAATGGAATGGGCAATCCGAATTGCGTGCGAGGGTAAATCGACAATAGCGTTCTTTCAGTACAAGTACTTAGTCAAGAAACAAAAATTCGAAATTGATTATGCAACGCGTGCCGATGATAGGATAGTTTTGTTTGAGACTAAGGCTAAATCCTTAACTGCTCCGGCAAGGTCAGGGAACCCAATAAAGTACTTGACGGATTTTTCTCAGAGTTACCTCGCAATGCTTCGGCAACTTTCTCGGCATGAAATCAATATCAAGGCTGGGCATACCGAAATTGCTTCTGGCAACGAGGATTGGGCTTCCTTGAGGTTAATTAAGCTAGCGATCTCGCCGCTATCATACGGACAAATGTCTGACAAAGTTTTATTAAGAGCTATAATGGGATCGCTTACGAGAGCGGTCTTTCATTCAGTTACTGGACGGCCCGAGGATGATGATGCAATAAATTCTTTTAATCAAAATCTTAGAAAATTATTTATATTGCTGGAGCAAGTCGCACCAAAGGAAGAAGAAAAAATTGATCTTGGGGCATATTTATTCAATGTCCACTGGCTAGACCTAGGTGAGATTATATATCTGTTGAGTCTTTCGCAGTCTGTTTCTGAAGCTTCTAGGTTGCTGATGCCAGTTACTTATGCATCAAGAGACTTTTGGACTGAATTAGCTTTCCTAGAGCGCCAAGGGATGTTTGCGGTAGCTCGACGTCCTTTGGCTGAAAATGGCGGTTCTGATCATGATGGGTATGCTTGAGCGTGTCTGAGCTGCTCCGGTCTCGGGACCGGCGTTTGAGGTGATGGGCACTGAGGCTCATTCCGCCTTCGCCATCTGCCGCCCGTGGTTCTGCACGATGTCGCGGAAGAGGGTTCCAGTGGCTGAGGTCGTGGCCTCGCATGGTGGGCTCTCGTCCAAGTACAAAAAGCGCGCTTCGGGATAGGCGGGTTAACAATCTGTTAACCGAATTTGTTAACATATCATTAGGCGCCGAGGTTGGGCGCGAGGCAGCCTCTTCGAGCAGAGGGTCCAATTTCCATGCGCTTCTACTTCGATTTCGAGAATGGCGAAGAAGCTGTCCGAGATACTAATGGCGTCGAGGCGGCTAATCTAAAACAAGCGCTGGCCGATGCCCTGGACGTGATCCTCGAAGTGGCTGAAGAGACCGCCGCTAACCGGCCAGATGATCTCTGGACATTGGTTGTGCGGGACCAGACCGGAGCACCAGTCGCGTACCTGCCAATCAGAAAGAATGTGGAGCAGCACGCGCTGGCGGCCTGACTGCGCTACTGGCCATCACGTGCCACCAGCCGACGCCATCGTCCGTCCCCGCTGCAGCACCACGTCCTTGAACAGGTTGCCGGAGCGGGTCAGACATCTTCCCCAGCAGCCTGCATCTGCCGACCTCGCGTCTGCTTGATAGTACGAAACAAGCTGCCGCTGGCATCGGCTTTCACCCGCGTGTCCGGCCCCGGCTTGTCGATACGGATATTGACCGCGCCCTCGACGTTCGGCGTGACGCCGACGCCGTTCGCGCGCAAGGATTTCTGTAGCAGCGATGGCTCACCTACCTTCGGCGCCATGTCGGAGCGGATGGCGTCTTGCTCAGCCTGGCGGGCTCGATAAGCTCCCGCGAACCCAGCGCCATCGGCATCGAGGTTGCCGGGCCTGCGACGCTCGTCGTTCAGATCAGCGAGAACCTCAGCGCGACGAGTTCTGCCTGAAGCTACGCGCCCCTCTCGTCTATCGAGCCATGCCTGAGCTGACGCCGTCAGTCTCTCGCGCGAGATGCTGGCGCGCTGGCGGGAGTACATGCCCCCCATGATGCCCTGCTGCCCGTAGTCGCCGGGGAAGCTCGCCCATTCGCGTGCAAGCGCGGTTCGGAAGTGGCTCATGAAGTCCCCACCCTGACGACGCTGCATCCGCTGCGCTTCGCGGTAGCGGCGTTCCACCAGGGTGTTCGCCAGCCGGTCCTGTAGCTCAGGCGTGAACTTCTCGTCCCGGCTCAGCCCCAACTCGCCAACGAGGCCGGTGTCGCCGCGGCGTCCGCCGAACAGAGTGCCGCGCATGAACTGATACCGGCCGATCGCGGAGGATCCGCGCATGCCACGCTGGATCTGCTCAATCTCGCCAAGGGTCTTGCCCGTGAGGGATCCGGACACTTGATGGGCAAAGCTGTCATCGTAGCCGCGGCGAGTGGTGCCCTCAGCGTGGGCGATCAAGTCCAGCATGCCGGGGTCACCGGCACCGCCAGCGCCCTCGCCCCGCAACTTATCTCCGACTCGCTCAGCGGCAGTGCCGCCACGGTTCGCCCGGAAAGCATCGAACCGCCGCCGCACAACGGGATCGTTGGGATCAAGGGGCAACGAGCCACCTTCACCGCCCGGCGCGTAGATGCCGCCTCCGCCGCCCAGCATGCGCCCGACGCGAGCTGCAGCGGCTGCACCGCCAAGGCTTGCTGTGAGAATGCGGGCGCCGCCGAATGGACCGGCCGCCGACGCATCAAAGCTTTGCTGCTGGACAGTTGCGCCCCCCTCACGGATGCGCTTCAGTTCATCCGTTAGCCTCTCCATCTCGCGACGAAGACGATCAGCCTGATCACGGGCACGGTCGTTGTCCGTGCCACCCTTGCGCAGCAGATCGAACTGGCCGAGCTGCTGCTGGATGGCAGACGTGCGGTCCTCTATTTCGCGCGCACGACCGGCGTTCCGTCGCAGGTTTTCGTTCTGCCGAAGAACATCTGGGCTCGCTGACTGCCCGCGCATCTGCGCGTCCAACGCCTCATCCAAGGCGGTCGGCGCCTTGCTCGCAGGGGCATTAGTTCGCCTGCCGATGCCCGCATCGGTCATGCGGTCAATCTTGTCGAGCTTCTTCCCGGCTTCTGAGAAATCAAAATTCTTAAGGTCGTTCAAAGCGCCTAAGGCGAGAGCGGCGGCGCGGATTGCCGTGCCCGTATCCCGAGCGGCTTGCCCGACCTCTTTGAACATGCCGACGATAGGGTCAGACACGTCCTTATTGCCGAGATCCCTCAACAGCGTGCGGATCTCAGTGACTGCCTCGGTTACATCACCCTTGAGAGTCTTGAAGCCGTCTCCGGCCTCAGTGAACGCCCTCGTCCAGTCGATTGATTTCAGCCAGGTTGCGATATCGCGGATCGCCTCGACGACGGCTGGCGTGACGCCCTTCCGCTCATCGTCAAGGAATGCTTTGACTGCCTTAGCCGCCTCCGTCAGATGCGGTGTCGCCTCGCGCGCAATGGCGTCGCCGAGTTTGCTGAACGTGCCCTTCAGCCCGTCCATCGCTCGGGCGTAATCCTCCGCGTTTTTAATGTCCTGCGGAGACAGAACGCCGTTGTCGCTGCGAAACTTGTTGATCTGCTGACGGAGCGTTCCAAGGTGCCCATCTGCAAGCCGTGCGGCTTCCGCGATGCCAAGCACTTCCTGAGCGTATTTCCGACGCGCAACGGGGTCAGACACGCCCTCAAGTCCCTCCAGCGCTTTGGTCAGCGCCTCGGAGTTGTCCTTTGAGTGCATGATCGCGTCAGCGAGGTCGTTGAAGTACTTTCGACCTTCGGCGCTCGTCCCCTGAGTGCGCAGGAATTCCATCAACGGGCCGATGCCGCGCCGCGCCAAGCGCGCGTTTTCCGCGAACTGTTGGAACGCAGCGGCAGACTGCCCGGCATCCACGCCGACCTTGCCCAGAATGCCCTGCATCTCGCGCAGGGTCTGAGCAGCGACGCCGGTATCGCGAGAGAGCTGTCCCAACTCCTTAGCGCTGGAGCCGAAATTGCGCATCGCCGCGCCAATGCCGGCGAGTGCCGCAGTTACCGTGAGCGCAGTGATACCGACTGAGCCGAGCGCGGGATTGACGACGCTCGTAGCGGTACGACCGACCGACTGCATCGACTGTTCGACGCGGCCGAACCCCTTATTCAGGACATCAACATGCCCTGCGCCCTCTTGCGCAAAGCCGCGAAGTGCATTTTGTATGCTCTTGAGAGGGCCAGTCGATTTGTCGATGACCTCGGCAGTCATCCGCAGAGCTTCTTCTTGGCTCAAGGCGCACTCCTACTTCTGCGGATGAGTGATGGGGTTGGGCGTCACCGCCGCCGCGAGGCAATCGAGATTGTCCGCCACGGTCACGGCCATCTCGGCCGCCGTCTCAAGCGACGCGACTTCGAAGGCTGCCGTCAGATCCTCGCGGGTCACATCCGGCCAGCGGGCCATGATCGTCTCGACAACCTCGGCCTTCCAAGCCGCCTCGGTGTCGCCGATGCCAGTGCCGAGCAGGTAGTCGGCGATCTCGGCGACGCGGGTCATGGGCAGGCCACCTTCACCCACCGGGAGCCATTCCACTGCAGCCGCACGCCGAACAGCTCCCGGATCTCACCGATGCGGGGCGGGTCGTTCGAGGCGGTGGACTGGGGATTCGATTGGTCGGTCATGCCGACACCTCCGGCGGAGCCCGCCAGTAGTGGGTGGCCGTGAACCAGGCATCGAGCGCTTTCAGGTCCAGCGGCTCGCCAGCGGCTTTTGCCAATGCCGCCCAGTCCGGATCCGCGAAGTCGAGGCCCTGGCTCTCCAGCGTGCCGTAGCCATTGGCCGTGTCGGGATGACCGTGCCGGGCGAGGAACCGGGCCGCGATGCCATCCGCCTCGACGGCAACGGCCTGGTCGAGCCCATAGGCGACCTGCAGCGGCGCGCCGAACTCCACCGCCATCCGGGCGGCGTAGGGGCCGATCGCCCGGATCACCTCGGCGAGGCCGGCGTGGGCCAGCGCCAGCGGATCGGTGGCGGGCGCATCCAAATCTGGAGCGGCCTCTTGCCGAACCTGGCGAGCGCTTGGTCCCTTGGCCTTACCGCCGCGGTAGGTTTCCGCCCGGCCGCCGAGCAATCGCTCCGACGCCTCGACGTTCACCAGGCCGTCGACCGTCAGCACGATGCTGCCTCTGGCCTCCCACTTGTTCACCGTCGAGCGGTTCACGTTGTGGCGCCGGGCGAATGCAGATTTGGTTTCTGTTGTTGCCACTGTTGCCGTTGCCTGTTGCCACTGTTGCCGGGTTTCAGACCATCAGACCTGGACAGCATCTTCGCTCGCGCGGACCCGTGTCCTAGGGGAGGGGTAAAAAGGACCCTGGTTCTATTAATGACCGGGCACCCTCCGCAGGGAGATCCATCGCGGGTCCCACCCTCAGGCAGTGAGGGACGGTCGCTCACCGCATCCCTGCCGATCGCCATGCCAGCCAGCGGGCCTCAGCCTCAGCAGCGGTCTCGTGCAGCAGGTCGGCCCTGATCGGTGCCCGCTCGGTAGCGCCGACGCCATGAGCATCACCATGATCGACGGGCGTGGTCTCGATGACCGGCATGGCGGGCTGAGCGGTAGTGTCGGGCTTGGTGGCCATGATGGCTCTCCGGACTGTCTGGTGTCGGGACCGCGGCGGGGGTGACCCCTCCCACCGCGATCCCGGATCGTCCCTGCTTGGTCAGGGGTGCAGTCGTGCCGGCCTTGGCATCCCTCGGCTCCATGGCCATGGATCAGGCAAGGGACAGGTCGGCTGCCGTTGTTGGAGGGACTGCGTCCTCCTCAATGGCGCGAGCAGGAGGCCCGTGAGGGCTTGGACCCGCGCAATCCGGATTAGGCGACGCGCTGCCAGCGGGAGCCGTCGGCGGCATAGCGCTCGGCCCCGACCGTGAAGGCGGCGCCAGGCGTGTTCAAATCGCGCCGGGTCTGCTCCACGGCCGAGCGGGTCTGGGTGCCTTTGGCTTCGACTTCGCGGCTCTGAGCCAGATACGCGGCGACGCGTTCTGCCGAACCCAGCCTGCGCTCGGCGGCAGCCCGTTCGGGCTTGCGGAAGAGACGACGCGCCCAGGCAGCGCCTTCCTCGATCTCAGTGCGGTTCATGGACGATCCTCCCGTAGATCGGGGCGACCTCGCCCCAGATGTAGCCGGCGTCGGTGCCGAGGGCGGGCAGCTTCACGCGGCTGGCTATCGAGCTGTGCGGCTGGTCGGATCTGCCGTTCCAGCTGCAGCGGGGCTCGCCAGGCGGCACCGGATCGGTCCCGTCGGGCAAGGCGTAGTTAGCGGCCTCGATCAGCGCGGCCCGCTCGCGGATCTTCGCCAGCAACGGCACCAGGCGCTGCGCCTCGGTGACGTACTCGGCAGCCAGCTTCTCGACCTCAGCGCTGGCCTTCATGGCCTTGCGGTGGAGATCCTTGCGACGCTTCTGCTCGGCCTCGTGCGCGGCTTGAGCCTGAGCCTCGGCGATCACTGAGGCGGCGTGCTGGACCTCAAGCTGGTCGAGCCGGATCTTGGTGAGGGCGATGCGGTGATCGAGGGCGGCCACGTCGTCGGCGCTGCCGTTCAACAGCACGTCGGGGCGGGCGGCTTCCCAAGCTTCGCGCTCGGCCTGGGCGGCATCGCGCTCAGCGGAAATCTGCGTTGAGGTCCGGGGCTCGGACGGCAGCACAGGCTGCAGGTCGGGCCGGCTGCGGCCGAGGCTGACATACGGGGCGACGTTGCCGTCGTGGCGGTTGTGGCGGACGGAGACGGTGGGGATCGCGTTCATGCCGGCCATCCTCACGCTGCCTGACGGAGAGCAGGGGCAGCCGGCGGCGTGCGGGGACCGTCGTCGGGACTGAGACGAACACCATGACGGGCGAGGTGCGCGCGGACGCTCTGGCGCACGAACTCCGACATGGTCTGGCCGCGATGCCGGGCGGTGGTTTCGACGGCGCGGGCGAGGTCAGTCTCGACCTTGAACCGAAGCAATGCGTCTCGTCGGAGAGGATTCGTCATGATGTGGCTACGCCTCAGTCACTGCGTAGCCAGACGATGGGTCGTCTATTGCGCTGCGGCAAGCCAGCAGAGTCGACGCTTGGTTTTGCTGTGCTGCCGTCCTGTCGTCCTTAGTTATCCACTGTTGCGTTATGTTATATTTCCGCCCAAATTTTCATGCCAATATGCCGCACCGCTGAATTACAGTTTTGCGTCGAGGAGCCATGATTGAGCAAGCGCCGCGGGTGGCTAGAGAGTTTCACGTCGGATCCGCCGGAGACCGTTGGTCACTGATGCGAGATCTGAATACGGGGCAGCCCTATGTGGTCCACCGTCCCTCGGACGATGAGCCGGAAGTTGAGCTGGACCTCGGTTCCTTCCTGGTCCTGTTCCAAGGCCAAGAGCGGGACAACCTTCTGCAGCTGATCGCGTCACTGCTGCCAGATGAGGAGCCGTCGGACCGCGACGAGACCAACGTCGTCCGGTCACCCCGCTTCCTGTCCCGATGGATGCCGAGCCGGCAAAACTGACAAGGCGCCGGGCGCATGCTCAATTCGATGCAATTCACGAACGGTTTGTAGCGTATTCGTTCGGCAGGATACTCCGCTTTACGCGAGTGCCCCATGGACAATCAGCGAACCGCCCGCCGCGTTTCCATCAACATGATCGGGCACATCGCTGTGCCTGGTGACGTGGCGATCCCTTGCGTGATCCACGACATCTCGAAGTGGGGTGTGCGTGTCAGATTGGACGGCGTCGAGCGCGTGCCGGACAAGTTCACACTGACGTTCGATGCCACCGAGAAGGTGATCGGCTGCGAGACGGTCTGGAAAAGCTCGAATGAGATCGGGGCACTCACCGACCTGATGGAGTAAGGCACGACCCCTGCAGCTCGGATCCTCAGTGCCCGAACAGGGCGGCGATCACCGCGATCAGCGTGCCGCCGGCGATCGGCGCGAACAGCCCGAGGATCGAGATCAGGATGATGAGCGTGACGGCTGCGTTCTCAGCCCGCTTGGCATCCCGGGATGGTTTCCGCGGTGGCTCCCACGGTGGCGGGACGGATCGCTGATCGGGTGGGACGAACATCAACACCCTATGAGGCGCGGGCCATGAATTTGGCCTGAGGGTAGGCTCGAACGGTCGGCCTGTCACCGCGCTGCGCTCGATCGCATTCGGCGAGCGTCGGAGCGAGGCCCCGGAACTTTGCACGTGCCAGAGCGTGCTACGTAAGTTCTGATGCGGCGATATCCGCTGCTTTCCCTGGTATATCCGATGAATAGCATCAAAAGATTGTTTTCGCAGTTCGCCAGCTTCATGTCGGCTCGACCAAGCCAGGCGGAAAACCATCAATTGCTTACTTCGGGGAATGGCCGAGGTCCCGGCGCGAAGGCGAGCAAAACTCCGAAGGACTTCACCGGCGACTACCGCATGGCCACTGACATGCTGAGGGAGCGGATCAACAGGCGCTTCCCGGATAATTTCTACGCTCGGGTTGGAGCCAACGCGAACACTACGCGAGATTTCGGCGACGAGCGTGCCGGCGCGATCGATACCTCGTCGGCCGCGATAGCTGCGGCGCTGCGGGACGGAGCGACGGCCAAGCAGGCCGCCGATGCGGGTGCCACCAGTGTCGGCATCTGAGCGGATGGCCGAGCAGTCCAGCATTCCAACCTGAGTAAAGGCGTAAGGACGCAGGCCGAAACAGCGTGGACCTATGGCGTCTGCCGCCGGTTTCCCCCTCTCATCACACAATGGAAAACACCAATGCTTGATCGCGCTCGGCAGCTGATCATGATCAACCCGCTTGGGGTATCAGCAGTCCTAGGATTGGGGGCTGCGATGGTGGCGTTGTATTTCGTGATGATGCCAATCGGTTGGTAAATTGAGTGCAGCGATCGATACTCGGAATCAAGCACGTCGCTCCATCCGGGCCGCCGCCCACTCCCGATCACGCTCGGCCTGCAACTCCCGCTGCTGCGCCTCGTAGGCTGCCTGCTCGGCTAGTTCCTTCAGCAGCCTGCGATCCGCCGCAGCGGCTGCCCGACGCCGTTCCGCATCAGCGGCAGCCCTCTGGCGAAGCACCTCCTCCAAGGTCGGTGGCTTCACGGGCCGCTTCGGTTTCGCCCTGGGCGGGGCCCGACGTGACGCGCGGGGCCGTGGGTACGGCCAATCCATTTTTGGCGGGGCTGGCCGAGAGTCGCCGACGGCGGCCTTGGCTTTCGCCAGCGTCATACCGGCCGAGGAAGCAACACGTTCAGCGGCTGCAAGGCCGGCGGCGCGCTCGCCGGCTGTAGCGCCGCGCTTGGCCAGGGCGAGGCACTTCTCGAAGCGATCGCGCTCGGTGGGCGTCATATGCTCGCCTCCGCATCTGGCATGGCCCGCAGCTCGTCGAGGAAGCCATCCGGGATTCCAGACTGCGCCCAGATTGCCAGCACGTTGTGCTTCAGCAGCGCCGTCTCCTCCATCGTGCCGTTGGAGTGTCGTAGGTCCCGGTAGTGATCTGTGAGCCTTCGCCGGGTTTCCTCGGTGAAGGGTACCGGTTCCGTGGGCTTGCCCCTCAGCTTCGGCTCCGGGCGAGCGCCGACCAACACCCCGACGCCGTGCCGCTTATGGAACAAGGCGCGCTCCGCCGGGCCCATCTCGACGTACCGCTGCTGGATCTTGAGGCCGGCGATCTCGCCGAGCCGGAGCATCTCATCCAGTCCGATGTCGGTGATCATGTCCTCAAACACGCGCCCGATCTCACGCGCGTCCGAATTTATCTTACCCCCCTGTGCCGTTTGTGCCGTTTGTGCCGTTAGGTCAGTTTTTGGAGCTATTGGCGCTAATGGCACTATTGGCACAGGGGGGGTAAGATCGCTCAGGAACAGGGCTATCGGCAAAAGGGCGGGTGACGGCGACCTCCGGGTGAACCTCGTAGCTCTGAGACTTTCGGCCCTTCACCTCGCCGGCCCGGGTAAAGCGCGGCCGGATCAGCCCCGCCTCTACAAGCTGCTTGCAAGCGGCCTCCATGTCGGCCGCGTCCCGCAGCATGCCGCCGACCTGGCGCCGGACCTCGCGGGCATTGAACTCGGGCAACCGGTTCTGCCGGAGATGCTGTGCCAATAGCATCCCGCGCCGTTCCACCATCGGAATCGTGGCGTCGCCGAAAACCCGTTCGGCCATCGGCAGGAAGTAGGCGTTCAACAGGTCGGCCGCCGCAGTGACCGCGTCCGGCGAGATGACCTGAGGCTCAGCCTGATCGGATCCGCCACACCACCACAGGAACTCCAACACGGCGGACAGGCGCAGGGCGTGCCCGCGAGCCTTGCCGAGAGTGCCGGCGAGCAGGCCGCTGGCAACGTGGCAGCGCTCGACGATGTCCCGGGCGAACGCCTCCAGCCTATCCTCCGCATCGCGGGCGAGCGGCACCAACACCGGCTCCGGGTGCCCGAACTCGTCATGCAGCTGCAGCAGATCGGTGAGCCGGGCGAACGCACGCTGCATCGGCCCATCGTCCTGCGCGCCCCGGGCGAGGTTGAAGTCCGGCTTCGTCTCCGGCCATGCCCAGAGCAGCCGGGAAGCCAACCCGTCGTCGGGACCGTTCAGGATCATCTCCAGCTTATCCGGCTGAACCCCGCCGAGCACGCCGATGCTGAGATGCCGGATCCGCAGCGGCTCCGGGTTCTTCATCCGGTCGACGACGTAGGCGCGCCCGCCATACATCTCGATCGCGAACGCCCGGTCGGATCCGCCACCGCCGTACTTATCGAAGGCGCCGAGCCAACCGGCCAGTTCGTCCCGCACGAGCAGCAGGCCGCGCGGCAGGCCAGCCGCCAGGGCGCCCAGCGCCTCGACCGTGGCATCCGCCACCCGAATCCGCGGCCGAACCGGCGCGGGCGGCTCCTGCGCGTCGGCCGGCATCGCGGGCGGCGGGTTGCCGTTCTTCACGGCGGTGCGGACCTCGATCTTCCACGCCTCGACCCGGGCCTCGCAGGCCTGCTTAGCGGTAGCATGCTCCTGCTGAACCGCCTCGAAGCCGTCGGCCATCCGATCCTCGGCGAAGCGCACGAGGTTGAAGGCCGCATCCATGCTCGGCGACTTGGATGAGGACGGGGGCCCGACCTCGGCACACCACAGGACCGGCGGCTCCGACCACGCGGTACCGGCCTGGGGCCAGCGCACGTTGGCGATGGTGGCACCGACGCTGGCGAGCAGGGCCACCGCCACATAGTCCACCGGCGCGGACGCCCCCTTGGCTTTGCGCTCGCACCACCCGGCCCAAGGGCCGAACAGGTGGAGTGGGAAGGCCGGCGGCGAGCGCCGACCGGTGCCGAGCAAGCTCAGGTCGGGCTCCGGCCAGGAACCAGACCCCCCTGTGCCGATAGTGCCGTTGGCGCCGTTAGGTTTGGTACGATCACCGTGACGGTGGTCATCGGCGGCCGAGCCGAGGCGAGACACCTCGGCAGCGAAGTGCTGCGCCTTCATACGCGCGCCTCCTGATTCGAATGGGGTCTGGAGGCATGCGTGGGCTGCCGTCGCTGGCGCTCGCGTTCCAACTGCTCGGTCAGATCGCCGAGCAGGTTCAAGGCGGCACGGAACTCAGCCGCCGCGCACTTCATCGCGTACCGCATCCCCGGATCGTCGCGCAGGAACGCATAGTCGCCGACCATGCTGGCCCGCATGCTGACGCCGGCCATCAACTCGGCGATGTGCGCCCGGAGCTTATCCGGGTCGCCGTAGGCGTAATCGTTGGGGTTCAGGGTGGGGGCGCTCATGCGCGCCCCCAACGATCGGTGGTTGTGAACGCCAGTTCGGCGAGGAGATTGGCCACGGACGGCGTTAAACCGAAGCGGGTGGCCAGATAGTCTTGTCGGAGCGCTTGGGCTGTCGTATCTCTCTGAGTGTCGACCTGGCAGAAGACACCTTTAGAGACCCGCCGCAGCCCGCGCTGTGCGCGGGTTTTCTGCTTCATGGCTTAGGCGTCCTCCTTCCCGGTGGACACGGATAGCCCGAGCAGACGCTCGAACGGCGCGATCGGCACACGCTTCAGGCGGCCGATATTGATGGTCGGGATTTCGCCGCGCTTCGCCGCCTCGTAGGCGCCGTTGCGGCTGACGCCGAGCCAACGCGCAGCTTCCTCAACACTGATCGTCTTTCGCTCCGAACCTACCGGTCTCATGTCCAACTCCATTTTTGAAACGCCTATTACCGTTATGAAAATGGACGACACGAGTGGGCTTGTCAATTACCGTAACGACGATCTACGATACGAAAATGGAGGCAAGGAGTATGGCGGTGATGAACAAGGCCGAGACCACACGTCGTGGACGCCCACCCAAGCCTGACGCGGTGAGGCTGCGACGCCCGGTAGCCGTCCGGCTCCGCGACGAATTGAGAGCTGAGCTAGAAATCTCTTCTGCGAGGCACGGTCGGTCAGTTTCAGAGGAAATTGAAGCTCGCCTAGAGTCGTCGCTCGCAGTTCAAAATCACCTCAAGCAAGAGTTGGGGAGCGATATCTTCACGATCGCGCGCTCACTTGCCGCAAGCGTTGCTCAAATTGAACAAGCGTATGGAAGTTGCTGGTACGAAAATGACGATGCTGTCGAAGTTATGAAGTTGACAGCGGCTCAAACTGTAGAAAACTTTAAGACTTATATCAGGAACGATCTCGACGAATGGGCCGCAATCGCCAAAAGAGCTTCTTTCGACCTCAAGGGTATGTCACCTGAGGAAGCTGCAAAGATATTTGCCGCACGTGACGTCCGCGTCATACCTCGCGTGAAGCCTAAACGTGATTTTATGGAAGGCGAATAAACATGAAGGGCCACCTCCGCGAGCGCTCGCCCGGCAAATGGGCGATCATTCTTGATCTGCGTGATCCAGAGACCGGCAAGCGCAAGCGGAAGTGGCATAGCTTCGCCGGCACTAAGCGCGGGGCGCAAAAGGAGTGCGCCCGGCTGATCACCGCGATTGGGGGAGGGGACTACGTCGAGCCTGGTAAGGAGACGGTAGCAGCTTTCCTTGATCGCTGGCTTGAACACGTCCGAACACTGGTCTCGCCGCGGAGTCACGAGCGCTATACCGAGCTGGCCCGGAAAAACATCGTTCCCTTGCTGGGCAACGCGGTGCTGACGAGCCTCCGACCAGAGCAGATCTCGGCGGCCTACGCCAAGGCGCTCGTCAGTGGTCGCCGTGACGGCACCGGCGGTCTGGCGCCGCGCTCCGTCCACCACATGCACCGAATCCTCCGGCAAGCGCTCGGCCAAGCCGTGAAATGGCAGATCCTGCACCGGAACCCCGCAGACGCCGTCGACCCGCCGAAGGTCGAGCGGACCAAGATGCGGGCGCTGGATGCGAACGAGACCGCGACGTTGCTGGCGCATTTTCGGCCAACCCGCATGTTCGTGCCGATCCTGCTCGGCGTGTTGTGCGGCCTGCGTCGGGGCGAAGTTACGGCGTTGCGCTGGCGGGCCGTTGACTTCGCCACTGGCCACCTTGCGATCGTCGAGAGCACCGAGCAGACCAAAGCAGGTATCCGGACGAAGGATACCAAGAGCGGCCGGTCTCGACGCGTGGCGCTTCCATCCCTGGCTATTGAAGAACTGCGCCGGCATCGGCTGCGACAGGCCGAGGAACTGCTGAAACTCGGTATGCGCCTGACCGACGACGACCACGTGTTCGCCCAGGCCGACGGGCGCCCGGTTCAGCCAAACAGCCTGACGCACGAGTTCACGCGCATCCTGGCGTTGTCCAAGATGCTGCCCCGGGTTCGCTTCCACGACCTCCGGCACAGCCACGCGACGCAGATGCTTGCAAGCGGCGTGCATCCGAAGATCGCCCAAGAGCGCCTCGGCCACTCCAGCATCGCGATCACGCTGGACCTGTATTCGCACGTCCTGCCGGGAATGCAGGAGGACGCAGCCGCGAAGGTTGACGCTGCCCTCCGCGCGGCCATAGACAGGGTTGCCGGATGATTGGGTAGCAAAGCGGTAGCAAACGCCGCTTTTCAGGCCCACCCATCGAGGCAGATTGTCTAAGCGGCGCAATAGCTTGGAAGGGTGGCCGAGTGGTTTAAGGCAGCGGTCTTGAAAACCGCCGTGGGGGCAACTCCACCGTGGGTTCGAATCCCACCCCTTCCGCCGCTTGGCGGCAAATAACGCATATATTGCAACGACTTAGGCATATTGCCTGACCTCCAGCATACAACGTTACCTACAATATGACGGCGTGGGGCTCCGAGTGACGCCCGAATGTGGACGGCTAGCTCTCCTCGAAGTCGCGATCGCCGCCACGCAGCCAGATGATCTGCGTCATTTGACCATCCGGTGCGCCCAGGCTCGGTTCCGAATCGCCGCCGTCCTCGAGGTCCGGATCTCCGTCCATTTCGTCGAGGGCGGCCACCAGGTGGTCGACGGCATCGAGAGCCAGGGCAAGTGCGCCCTCGATGCGGGTGCGGGTGTCGGGTAGAGCCGGCGGCTGGCGGCGCCGGAACGTGATGATGTTGCCCACGGTCAGGCTCCCCACGTGGCGTTGATCTCCGCGATGAGTTCTGGGTGCTCGGCGACGCCGCCGGTCACCACCGTGTGCCAGAGCAGCGTGTTGGCCCGCTCCTCGGCCTCGCTTTCATCGGCGGGCTGGCGGCGCCTCATCTCCTGCGCGATGGCAGAGAGAAGCTGCGACAGGCGATCGGCTTCCCGGTTGATGATTTTGCCCGCGGAAGTCCGGTAGGTGCTCGGGGCTTCCCAGAAGCACGGTGCGTTCTCGGCGCTGCCCATAACCTCCTCGACGCGCACCACCACAGGATAGAGGCGGGCGAGCTCGACGATCGACAGTTGAGACAGGTCGTACCCCGGAGCCGGGAGGCGATCCTCGATCAAGCTGCCCGAAACGGGAATTCCCGTAACGGCCTCCGCTGACGCCGACATGGGGATTCCCATATCGGGTGCGGCGGCTAGGAGGGCGGCCCCTTGCTGCACCTGGCGGAGCGCGTTCCACCAACTGTCAGGTGGGCCGTGAACCTCGATCGGCTTGTGTGGCCCGGAGCTATCGCTGTCGAGGCGGGCGAGGAGGAGGGCCTTGATGCCGTACCCCGCCACCGTCACGGCCGGCGTCCGGATGATCTGCTGGGCGATGCCGGTGCAGATACGGTACTCCGGCTCGTCGCCGTCCGCCTCCTCGGCCACCCAGGCGGCCATGAACTGGGCGCCGAGGGCGAACAAGGCGGCGTCGGGGTGCGGGGCGCTGACGGGGTTTTTTCCAGGATTGGTAGAAACGTCGATCTGTGCGTCGCGAATAAGCGAGTTCAGGAACCGGCCGGCGGGATAGTCGCCATCGTGCTCCTCGACGTAGTGAGCCGAGACGCGCAGCTTGATCCTCAGGCCCTCGGCCGTGGTCGCCGGCATTTCGGCGACGCGGTCGGCGAGCGCCAGGATCTCGACTTCGACAGCCTCCGCGCGCTCCTCCGCCTCGGTCTCCTCGCCTTCTATCGAGGCGCGAACCCGAGCGCATTCCGCCTTCCAGGCATCCCAGGCCGTGATGATCTCATCGGCTCGGGCCTGCGCTTCCGGCCACGGGTGACTTTCGACGACCGTGTGCGCGTCCGCCGGCAGCCCATCTTCCGGTCGAACGGGACGCCGCACCTCGCGGGCGTAGGGCTTGCGCCGCATCCACGCGACATCCTCAGCCGTCACCTCCATCCCGGCGAGTTCGCTCGGCCGGGCGAGGTGCATGCGAAGGTAGAGCGCGTGGTCTGAGGCGCGGAAGTAGAGGCAGGCGGGGCGCTGCGGTATGGCGGCCGCCGCAACATCAACCACACGCATCCATTCCCGGCTGAGCACCTCAACGCGGGCCATCGCGTCATCGAGCTGATCGCCGAGCTGTAGGAGATCGGCATCGGTCTGGTCTGCTATTGCGGGCGAGGTCGGGTCCGGTCGTTCCGTGCGTTTGATGAACCGGCCGGCGGCGTCCCGGGCGCGGGCTGCACGCTGGCGGAGGTCAGTGGCGGGCTGAGCCGCCTTCGCGGTGTTCTGCTTCGTCATGGCCCTCTCCCTCACGCGAGAGGGAGGTAGCCGTAGGCGAACACGCCCCCGGCGATGATGAGGGTGGCGGTCAGCAGCTCGCCGGCGAGGTCGAGGAAGCGCGGGGCCCGGACGTGCGCCGTGTCAGGCCGGATCGGCGCGACGGCCTCCCAGGCCTCAATGGTGCCGGGCGCAGCCTCATCGGCCTCCAGGGGTGGCTTGGCGCGATTGTAGTGGGCTGATGGCGAGCGAGAGCGTTCACCGGCGCGCGCCGGTGCTGTAGAATGATGGGTAGCCATGATCGTCTCCGAAGGACGGGCGTGGTCAGGGCCGGGAACGAGGCTGCAACCTTGTCCCGGCCTGCGATTTGTGCCATCATAAAAATACGATGTCAATTAGTGATGGCATAAAAAGGCGAGGTCGCCCGGCGACCGGTAAGGGCGAGCCGGTGACGGTACGCCTTCAGCCTGAGCACGCCGCGCCATTGGATGCTTGGATCGCCGACCTGCCGGATCCGAAGCCGTCCCGCCCGGAGGCCATCCGCGAGGCGCTTGCCGAGCACCTGAAGGCGAAGGGCTATCTGAAGTGAGCATGCTCAAATGCGGGCGCAGAACGCCCCTCGGCCCATTGCTTAAATATCTATGATTTTATTGAATTGTATGTATCTAACTACATTGGATCGAAATCTTGTCAGAACAATCAGCAACGAGCGCACCAAGTGAGCGCGAGAAATGGGAGGCTGACAACAGCATTCGTGAGCGAGAATTGGCTACGAAGCAGAAAGAGGCTTTTACCAATGAAGCAAAGCTTAATTTGCAGCGAGATGAATTAGACATTCGAATCAAGGAGCACAATCGCAGTCGATTTACAAATCCATTGTTCGTTGCGGTTGTGACCGGTGTTCTGACCGTAGCTGTCAGTACTGTAAGCCTCATTTGGAACGCCAACGTTCAGCGTGAGATTGAGGCCAGTAAAGCTAAAGCTGCGCGCATACTTGAGTCGCTCAAGGCAAATTCGCCTGACAAAGCAGCTGACAATCTAGATTTCTTGATAAAATCAGGCCTCCTTACTGAGCCCGGTAGGATTGAAAAAATTAATACGTATCTGCGGGCTCGCAAACCTGGCGAAGGTCCAAATATATCTGTGGAATCAACGGTAAGCAACTCGGGTTTTTCAGTGCAACTGGCCGTAAGATCGACAGAGCAAGAAGCAGTTCAAGCAATAAACGATATCAAAGCTCGCTATCCTGCCATTTCAAACGAGCCTATCGTGATCATTTCTGCAGAAGTTAATGGCAAACGACTATATCGAGCTAGGCTAGGACCTTACTCCAAGGCAGACGCATCGTCGGTTTGTCAAGCTTTGCAGGCCGCAGGTGGGCAATGTTTTGTCGCAAAGGGGGGCGGACCTTCAAATGAGATACTTACTTCATCGCCAAATTATGACTCTGTCTTTGTCCCGCTACCGCCTTCAAGGCCTTAATGCTGTATGAGAGGTTCAGACGTCATCTTCATCGACGAGAACGGCGAAGAGCCTGGGTGTAGCTGCGTAGATAACACCATGAAACTCGAATTGAGCGAAGTGAGATCTATAAACCGCGAGATTAATCTATGAACTATTTTGCCTTGATCGGACAAGAAAAACCATTTCAATGGACGTGTGAATTCTGCAATAGATCGCAAGTTGCAACCACTGAAAATGCCAAACTTACGCACAGGTTGTTAGATGTCGGAAAGAGTTTATACGGAAAGCTGTACGTTGGCTCATATCTTATCCGGTGTCTTGGAAGCGAGTGTAATCAAGTAACTTATGGAACTTCTATTTTTCAGGCAAACATTGATCATAATGGAAATTTCAGATTAGGCTCTGAATTAGCGTTCTGGCAGCTTCTTCCCGAGTCATCGGCGAAATTTCAGCCCGATTACATCCCGAAGCCTTTGCGTGATGATTATCTTGAAGCTTGCCGCATTAAAAATCTTAGCCCCAAAGCCAGCGCTACGCTTTCACGCCGCTGCCTACAGGGTATGATCCGCGACTTCTGTAATATATCGCGAGGGCGGTTGATCGATGAGATAAAGGCACTGAGAAAGGCGATCGATGAAGGCGCAGCGCCGGCAGGGGTCACCTCCGAAACCGTTGACGCCATCGACAGTGTCCGTGAAGTCGGCAACATCGGCGCACACATGGAAAAAGACATCAATGTGATCGTCGACGTCGACCCAGACGAAGCTCAGATATTGATCGAGCTGATCGAGCTCTTGTTCGAAGATTGGTACGTTGCTCGAAATGCTCGTCAGCAGCGTCTCGCCAAAGTGACCGCGTTGTCTGCCGCGAAGACAGCGCAGCTAGAAGCGGCCAAACTGGCCGCGCTTCCCAAGCCTGAGACGCCATAACCTCGATGCCTGAGCCCTCTATCCTCACTCAGCCGATTGCTACGCTGGTTGGAACCATCGTTGGCCTCGGAGCTATCGCTTACCAGACAAGCCGAGGCTTCGCGAACCTCATCGCCGCGCAGGATCACCGTGCAAAGATCGAGGCGGAGGCGCGACAGCACGCCGACGGACTGGCGAGAGCGGCCAAGAAGGCAGACGAAGAGCAACGCGGACGCCAAGTAGCCGCAGCTCTGCACGGTGAGATCGATGGCCTAACGCAACAATTTGACGGCATCGCCAATAGCTTTGCTTCCATGCGTGAGAAAAACGAGGCTCAGAAGGCCGGTGGATTGCCATTCATAAAGCAATCGGTGAAGGTTTCTCATAAATATTATCCGATATTTGATGCATATATCTCAGATTTAGGGCTGCTTGGTCCGAGCATCGCCCGCGACGTTTCATCTTTTTACGCAAAATGCAGCCATGAGCTCGAATACAATGAAATCAACAGCCGAGATTTACTCAGCGAATTGCTTGACGGCATAGCTATCTTCCACGCGGAGCTGACAACTGAGAGTAGAGATCTAGCGGTCAGGCTAAGAGCTTTTTACAGCGGCATGCCCGATCAGGGACCAATCCAGTTCGGATATGATTTCAAGGGTATATTCAATCGTGGGGAATAGAGAACCTCAGACTTCATCGGTTGCCAAGCCTCGACACCGCCATCCCGGCGGCTATCCTGCCACCATGCGCACAGCCCTCGCCGCCCTCGCCATCGTCGTTGATGGCTTGGCGATCAGGGCGACGGATCGGCGGGTGCCGCTCTGGCGGGCGCTTCTGGCCGCTCCCGCCGCTCCACGATCCGGCACCGATCCCGAAGCGTGACCTCGTGCTTCGGCCAGAGCCGGCAGGCCACTTCGAACGCCGCCCGCGCCATGTCGATCGGGTAGATCACCGCGAGCCGGACCTCGATGCTGCCCGTCTCCGTCCAGACCTCAACCGTGTAGGGGACGCCCGGCGGAACCGGGATGTCCGGCCGCATCGGCGGCGGCAGCGTGATCGCGGCCAGGCACAGGTGCTCATACTTTCGGGCCGGCGGTGACCCGGGCGCGCGCTGGTAGCGACACGACGCCGTGAGGTGGCGCAGCACATCGAGCGTCGACACGTCCTGGCCGAACCGTTCTCGCAGGCTGGCGACGGTGTACCGGCCGGACCGCTTGCAGGACGAGCAGTCCACGTAAACCCGCCCCGGCAGAACATCCCGCAGAGCCCCCACCGCATCGACTCCATTCTGGAACGAAGGCGGAACATGCCAGATCCGGTCGCGCGGTTCAGCAGGGCTCAGCTCTGGCTCGCGCGATGCCGGTGGAGGACTGTGGATCGCTTTGGGGAAAGCCAGCGCTGACAGTCGCTTCGAGCGCCCCTTGGCCGCTCGGCCCCGCCCCGATCTGCTCACGGGGCGGGGGAGCGTCCGATCTCACCGGTAGGGCAGCGAAGATCATCTGCCCGCGGCAGAGTGTGGACGAGATCGCTGGCTTGGTGAATCCTGCTGCGACCATGCCGACAAACGCATGGCCGTGCACAAGAGCGATGGGACTGGACGCTGTGGCGCTGAAGAAATGGACTATCGAGAGAATCCGCGATCTCAAAGAGTCAGAACAGCGCACACTTTACGAGAGGGCTCTGATCGATCCCGCCGGGTCATACATCGTAGATATAATGAACGAGAATGGCTTAAAGCCTAAACCAAAGCTTATGTCGTTTACGGACCCAATCTATAAAAAAATGGTCATAATTTCGAAGTCCGCCGAGGGCAAAGCTGCAATGGAAGCTGCTGCAAGTGAGGGAAAGCCTGCGATCTGCAGCTTAGACAAGCTCTTTCAGTCTCTTCTCGGAGAGGACTATAGCGACACCAAAACTCCCGGTACGATTATGTCGGCCGGTAGTCTAGCGGCAGAGATCATGCGAAAGCTCGGATATATTAATGCGGGCAATGCAAAATGTCCCGAGGGATGCATTGCACGAGAAGGCATTATCTGGGCAAAGGGCTAACTCTATTATTTTGGGTAGAAGCACGGCGAAGAAAGCGCACAGAAAAGCCCGCACCGGCGAACCGGGCGGGCTAAAGCGGAGGGATCATGGATCTCATTCAACCCTACACGATCAACAGCGAGGCTGAGGTGAAAGCCTATCTAGCCGACGTCCTGGCTACGCCGGGGAATCGATCGATGCACGTCGTCGAAACCCATTGCGACAGACCCATCGTCGATCCGGCCATCAGGGCATATTTCCTGGCGACGGGCAAAGAGATGCTGGCCGAGCTGAATCGTCAGCGTTGAAACAAAAAAGCCCCGCGCGGCGGCTGCCGGCGGGGCTGAGGTGGTTCCGGGAGGAACGAGCGGTAGACCGATGGGCGGCCCCGCGGTTCCTGATCAGTCCGATGGCGGACGAAGGCCGAACCATGAGGCTCAATCCGCCCTGCGCATCTGCACACCGCTGCGCTGCACGACGCTACGTGCTGTCGCCTGACGCCATCGGCCGACCGCGGCGCAGCACCACGTCCTTGAACAGGTTGCCTGCTGTTGAGGTGCGCACCTGAGTGTCCGGCCCGGGCTTGGCGACGTTGACGACCACGCTGCCGCTCGCGTCGACCTTCGCGCCACCCATGACGCCGGCCCGCCCAGCCGATCGGTCGAGCCGCCCTTCACCCTGCTGGATCTTGGCCTCGAACTCCTTGCGCGCCTTCTCGCGCGCTGCCCAGCCATCACCGTCCGCTTGACCGCCACGGAGCCGGTTGGCCTCGTCCATCGTCAGACCGGGTGCATCCTTCATGCTGTTGGGCTTGAGCACCGTTGGCGCGCCGCTCGGCAGGAAATCAGGATCGTTGGATGAGATGCGAGGACGCTCCCCGATCTGCGGAATATTCTGGATGCTTGCGACCGGCGCCTGCTCACGGCGGGCAAGCGCGCCTCGAAGCGCCGGGTTATAGTTCGACCAGTTGCGGATGCCCCCGTTCCGCAGAAGGTGCAGCGCCACGCGCGTCTGCTCTTCCAAGCTGCCGGACATCGCGTTGGGCGCTTTGATCCCAAGCCCCGGCGCGATCCGCCGCCAGTTCGAGTTGAGCATCTGGTAATAGCCCTGGGCGGTGTAGCCCTTGGCCGTCAGGGGATCGAGACCCTGGCGCTTACCCTCGTAGTTCATGGTGTTCTGGCCGTGGCTCTCATATTTCATGATGAGCCCAAGCGTGTTCCGCTCCTCCGCCGTCATCGGCACGTTATCGGGGATGCCCGGCATTGATCCGCGCCCGCCGCCGATCCCACGCAGGCGCCCGGCGCCACCCATCTCTGGGAACTTAGTGCCCGGTGCAATCGGCACGGTAGCGCCACCATCGTAGCCAGGCACGGTCCGCTTCAGGTGCTCACGGAACTGCTCGCGCATCGCGTTGCGCTCGCTCTGCTCACCTGAGTAGCCCGGCCCCGAACCTCCGCCGGGCAGGTTCGCGTTACCGCCGATGCTCGGCATCCTGCGGAAGCCGCCACCGCCCATGAAGGCCGCGGACTGGATCGTGGCACCGGCGAACGGTCCCTCGCCCTCGGCGCTGGACTTCTGCGTCGTGGCGCCGCTGTTGTCCTTCTGCCGAAGCGCCCGGATTTCCTCCGTCAGCTTCTCCATCTCGCGCCGAAGCTTGTCCGCCTGTTCACGGGAGCGCTCATTAGCCGTCCCGCTCTTCTCCGAGGCCTCGAAGTTCTGAAGTTGGCCTTTGATCTGGTCTAGGCGATCTTGCTTGTTCAGCACCTCATCGCCAGGCAGCGGCGCCAACTTACGGGCTAGCGGGCCGGAGCCACCATCCAAATGCCGGAAGGTCTCTAGGTACTTCCCCTCGTTGAAGGATCGGATCGCCGCGGCGACCTCGCGCACACCTTCAGCCATCGGCTTCACCAAGGCCGTGGTCGAGAGCAGCATCTCCTTCGCGGACTCACCAGCTTCCTTCCACGGGATCTTGCCGAGCTCGGTACCGATCTCCCGCATGCCGTTGCGCAAGGCGTCGATGCCCTCCTTGCGCTTGTCCGACACGATGTCTTCGATCCAGGAAGTGAACCGCTCGGCCGGCCCGATCAGCTCAAGAGCGATCGTCGTGCCGACCTTCTGCATTGAGGAGCGCAGATTGCCGATCGCGCTCGTACCGCTCGGCGCTCTCGACCGCACCTTCCGGCAGCGGCCCCAGTTTCTCTTCGGCCTTCTTGTTCAGCCCCGCGATTGAGCTGAGGTGCTGATCGCCCAGCCGCCCGAGATCCTGGTTGCCGTAGATCCGCGCCGCGAGCCGGCCGCGGTCGATCGCGTTCGGAACATGCTCCAGCATCTCCTCCGCGATCTTGTTGGCCTGGTCGTTGTCCTTCGTGCCGCGCAGCCGCTGATAGTATTGCGCGATGATCGGGTTCTGCGATTGCAGGAAGCCCGACACGTCGCCTACGCCGCGGCGGATATCGCGCATGTTCTCCGAAAAGGTCTTGGCCGCGGCTGCCGACGCGTCGCTGGAGATGCCGAACTTGCCGGCCACGGACTGGAAAATCCGCAGCTGATCGGCGGCCATCCCGGTCTCGCGGGACAGCTGCCCCAGGCTCGACAGGTTGCCGGTCAGGCTGTTGAGAGCGCTGGCGATACCCGCCACCGCCACGCCCGCGCCGAGACCAGTGACGCCGAGCGCGGCCAGCGCCGGGTTGAGCACCGTCTGCGCGGTCTTGGCCGTGGTCTGAAGAGCCGCTTCCGCCTTGCCGACGCCCTTCGCTAGGATCTCGCCGTGTGCCGCGCCCTCGCGGCCGGCATCGAGGAGCTGAGCGCGGAGCGCCTTCAGCGGACCGGTAAACCGGTCTCGAACTTCGGCAACAAGCGAGAGCGGTTCATCGGCCATCGGGCGCTCCTATGCCTGCGGCGCGTCGCAGATTGCGATCCAGCGCCTCGATCAATTGCGTGCCGGTCTCGATCATCATGATCTCGAAGGCCGCGGTCAGCTCGACCTCGCCCACATCCGGCCACCGCGCGGCGATCGTCTCCAGCACCTCGGCCTTCCAAGCCGCCTCGGTGTCGCCGATGCAGGTGCTGAGCAGGTAGTCGGCGATCTCGGCGACGCGGGTCACGGTCAGGCCGCGGCCGAGGTGCCGAGGTCGGCCCGGGTGATCGGCTGGTAGACGACCCCGGGCGCGGGGGCCTTCATCACGGCCAGCACCGTGATTGGCCGGGCGAAAGTATCCAACACCGCCGTCACCCAGCTACCGTCGGCCAGCGCGGCTTGCACGCGGGCGTCGGGCACAGACTGCGACGGGATCCGCAGGTTGTCGGCCGGCGCCAGCGGGCAGCCGGCGTAGGACCAGACACGCGCCTGGCCGTGAAGCCAGAGGCGGCCATGGCCGGTCGGGTCGTTGGCGGCCAGGGCATCGAGGTCGGCATAGGTCGCCATGTCAGATCTCCGGGCTAGCGATGGAATCGGCGAAGCCGAGGGCGACGGCGCGCTCGGCGTTGAGGGTCGTGTCCGACGCGTGCAGGGCGGCCAGCTCATGCCGCGGCAAGCCAGTGCGTCGGGTTAGGACGTCGAGCACCACCGCATCGGCGCGATCGAGGCTGCGGGCGGCGTGCCGGAACGTCTCGGCGGTCATGTGTGGCACGAGGCCAGAGAGCGCGTCGCGCACGTAGCCGGCGCCGTGAAGGAAGAAGCAGCCGGTCGGCTCGATCTCTATGCGAGTGCCCGCCATCGCCACCAGGGAACCGACGGAGGCAGCCCGGCGCACGGTGATCTCGACAGGGCGGCCGCACTCGCGGAGTGCCAGGTACATGGCCAGGCCCTCGACGTAGGAGCCGCCGGGGGTCGCCAACATCACGCGGACCGGGCCATCCGGATCAATCTCGGCGAAGGACCTGCGCAGGGCGGCCACGGAGACGCCGTCCGGATTGATCGGACCGGCGATCCAGATCCGGCCGTCGTTGCGCTCCAGGCTGAAGCGGCGCGGGCCGATCACTCGGCGGCCCTCGCGAACACGCCGTCGGCATCCACGTCAGGGAGATCGCCGAGGTCCGCGGGTAGCAGGGCCGGCTGAACCTCCTTCGGGTGGCGTGACCCGGCGCTGAAGTCGCCGCGGAAGCCGCCCACGCCATCGGTCTGGATCCGGGCCGAAGGGTGCGCGGCCAGGATGCCAACGATCTGCTGCGCCTGCGCCGACGTGGGCTCGAAGCCGACGCCGAGCTTAAGGGCTCGCGCGGCGATCGGTTCGGGCAAGTCGCAGCCGCCGGCCGAGACCTTGATCGCGCGGCCATTGGTCGGCCGGTAGTAGGCCGCCCTCGCCAGGACGATGCGAACCGTCTTCCAGGCCACACCGAGCGATGGGACCGGATCTACGGCCTGGGTCGTGACGACCGCCGCCGCGCCCTCGCGGATCGCTCGGGCCCTGGTCCGCATCTCGCCGGCGATGCGGCCTGCCACGGTGCGGGCGTCCATCCCAATCTCGCCGGCCACCGACTTGCCGTTCAGCGGGTCGCGCGGCAGGACACCGGCACGGCGCGCCGCCGCGGCCACCAAGGCGTATTCAGGGCCGTGGCCGAGGAGGTTGCGCTCGGCATCCTGGCTGCAGACCGTCACCAGGGCCTCGCGGGCCTCGTCGAAGGCCTCGGCGGCATCGTCCAGGCGGGCGGCGGCGGCCTCGATCCGCTGCGCCCGGGCTTCGACCTCGCTGGCGGCGCTCTCGCGGAAGCGGCGGTCCCGCTCGGCGGCGAGGCGCGCCCGGGCGTGATCGAGCTCGGCGTGCAGGCTGCGGCCGGCATCTTCCAGCGCGGCCCGGCGATCGGTTGCGAGCCGGCAGGCGTCAGCGGCCTTCCGAGCTGCTGCGGCGTCGACGCGCTCGGCGGTCAGGAGGTGGCGCTGTGCGGCGATCGCCTGCTCGGCCTCGTCTACCGCGGTCTCCAGCCGGCGCAGCACGCCCGCATGCCGGGTTTCGAGGTCCTGCACCTCGGCCTCGATGCGCTTCAGGACGTCCCGTCGACCCAGCATGTCCGCTCCTCAAAATCGAAGGAGCGACGCCGCGCAGTCCGCCAAGACCTCGACGCCGCTCCTGCCGCTTCACCGCCATGGCCTGGGGTGCTGCGACAGGCAGGAGTGTCGGCGCGGGCTACGGGCCTGCAAAGGTAACAAAACGCGACACCGGGCCGTCGTGGGGCTCACAAAACGCGACAGGTCAGGCGGCGAAGGCCCCCTTGCCCAGCCCGAGCGCTTTCTGAGCCTGCCAGTCGTTCGCGTTGGTGACGCGGGTCAGCATCAGGCTCGCCCATTCGGCGGCCCAGGAGAAGCGCAGGACGAAGCCCGCGCCGGTCCGCCAGTCGCCCTCGGTCAGGTATGGGCAGCCGGCCCGCAACCACGTCAGCACGTCCTCCGGCTCGACCCCTGCTGACTTCGCCATGGCTTCGACGCTGACGGCGCCGGCCGGCTCGCCGGTGTTCCTGCTGTCGACGTAGATCTCGCGCCAATCCCGGACGCGGCTGGTCACCATCTCGATCAGCCCATCGAGGGCCACGTCGGGCGCCTCCTTGCGCGGGTTCAGCACACTCAGCACCGTGTCGAGGTGCCATGCGGGATGTCCGCCAACGCTGCCGTCAGGTGCAACTGTAGCAAGCCGCTTGGTCACGGTGCGACGGTCATAATCGAGTTCGGCCGAGATCGCGTTCACCGACCAGAGTTTCTTTGCCATGTTCAACTCTCCGCTCTCGATTGTGGTGGAACACTACGGTGTTTCATCGCTGGAAAAGGCCTCAGCCTCGCGCGTTACCTCTGGGGTGGTACCCCTCCGGAAGGACCCGGGGTTTCAGGAGGGTCCATGGTCACCATCCCGAGGCCCGTGGCGGCGTCGGAGGGAGAGCCTGGGTGCTCCCCAATGTCAGGAGCAACCACCCGCATATCGCGCCTTGGTCCCAGCACGAGATTAACTGTCTACGCGAACGAAGTCGTCTATCTAAGCGTCGCTTTAAGTCCTCTTTAATTGGTATCCACGACTTTGGCTTAGACCGGAGTCGCCCGCTATGATCAGCGTCTCTTCCAATGACTATTTTGCTGTCTTGCGAGCTGCGCAGACCGAAGCGATTCGATCGGGCTTGCCGATGGACGGGAAGCAGTCCGTCGCTGTCACGGTGGACAAGAAGGAACCACCGCCGGCACCTCCAGCCACGGAAACCGCTGCCACGGGTCGCGTCGTAAACGTGATGGTCTGAACGGAAAGTCGAGCTCTCAGGCATCGCCGCACTCTGGCTGGCTCGGCATGTGGAGCTGTAGGCGACCGCCGACCTTCCGCGCCCGGCCCGACCAAAGGCCACGCTGCGCTCGGCGCCGAGCCGCTTTTGGCTCAATCCCCAGCTGATGGGCGGCCAGCTTCACCGGTAGCCACTCGGGACGTTCAGGCTCGCGCAGGACAGGCGTCGAGGCCGCCGCGGCTGCGATGACTGCCCGCTTGGCTGCAATGGCCCCCTGAGCCAGCCTAAGGCCTTCCCGGTGATGCGCCTCCAACGCCTCCAGCCGGGCGAGGTCGTCGAGTTGAGCGGCCCACTCGCCCGGGTTCACAGCGCCACCTCGCGCCAGCCGGTAGCGGTCCACCCCGTCGGCAGCCGCCGCCAGTACGGTGCCGGGTGCCGGACTGTGCCGCCCTTGCACCAGCGGCATCCGGCGAACACCTCGACCCGCATGCGGTCGTGATCGGCCACCCAACGCTCCGCCCTGATGTCGATGCGTCGATCCCGGGGCGCGATCTCCATCGGCAACCAGACGGGCTCGGCGTTCAATCCCATCCTGATGCTCCCGAATTGGAGCTCGGATCGAACGGCTTTGACGGCGGAGGCTTGTCGGCATGATCCTCAGCGGCTGGAGCGCTAAGCTGGGCCAGCCATCTCTCTGCCTGCCGTCGATCGCTCAGAGCCTTAGCGACCTGTCGGCGCTGCTCCTGGTAGCGGGCAAGCGTCTCGCGGCATGCGGCGACGATCTCGCTGATCTCCGGGAAGAACCGGCTATCTCGACGGAGCTTCTGACACGCTGCGGCGACTACGCTGGGCGGGAAGTTCAGATCGACGAGATCGAAGATCGCCGCCTCGACGAAGACCGGCAGGTTATGAGGCAGCTTCATCCGGGAATCGATCAACGCGGCGAGGCTAACCTCGACTGCGCCCTCGTCAGGCTCAGCATCCAGGGCGACGTCGAGCGCATCGCTGATCGCCTCGAGGGTCGGCACGTTCGCCGCTCGGACGAGCATCCCCTGAATGGTCTGCCGGTGGTGTTCGGTCTGGGCTGCCCTGGCCTCCGGCGTCACCATCGACCTGATCGCCGGAAGAGTCGGCAGGTAGGTCCTTCCCACCGCCTCCCTGTGCTCGCGCAGCATCCGCTCGACCTGCAGCAGGTTTTTCGGGTCAGCTGGCGCAACCGAGCGGCGTTCGAAGGCTACGACGCTCGTAGTTGTCTGCTCACGATCAGCCATGGCTCATCCTCCTGGCCCGGCGCTCCATCAGGTAGGCCGTGGCGCTGTTGGGTTTGCTGTTAGGGTGATGCGGCTGGGCGGTGCTGCCGATATCGGAATCCCGATGTCGGACTGGCTCGTCGGTCCAACGCTCGCCGTTCAGCCACGTCTTCGCGTGGGCGATGTGTTCGGGATCCTTGCCCGCAGTGGCGGCCGCGTAGCGCTCGGCCCCCTCAACCAGCTGGTCGGCGGTAGCCTGCGCCTTGGTCAGAATCCGGTCGAAGACCTGTCGAGCCGCAGCCTTCGCGACCCGCCTTGGATAGGCCTGCCAGAATCGATCGAAGGCAGCATCATCGATCGATTCAGACTTGGTTCCTTTTCCTTGGTTCTTCTTACTAGGTTCGGGGGACCGTTTGGTCCCTACCTCGGCGCAGCGTTTGGTCCCTACCCTAGGGACCGTTTCGTCCCCAGGGGTAGGGACAACCTCGTCCCTAGGTAGGGACCGTTCTGTCCCTAGGTCGCCGCGTTCGAACGCCGGCCGGAAATGGTTCGAGCCGAACGCACGAGTATCCTCCCGGGTCGAGTGATCGCGGTCGATCCAGCCCTTCTCGCGTAGTTCCTTGACAGCCCGCACCACCGACCGCCGTGCGAGGCCAGAGGTGCGGGCCAAGCGATCCAGCGACGGCGTGCACTGCCCGGTGCGGGTGTTGTAGTGGTCGAGGATCTTGGCCAGCACAGCCCGGGCCGCCGGCGACAGGTTCTGATCGCAGCAGGCCGCCACCAGCAGCCGGAACCGATCCACGAGGTCGCCGGCCATGGGTCAGTTCCACATCACAGCGAAGGCCTGGCCGCATACAGCGGTGTATCCATCGGCGAGCTCTTCCAGGCCTGCGGCTTCGTCACAGAAGCCCACCAAGCCGCGCGCCAAGCCCGTTTCGACGATCTGGACCGGGCTTCCGTCAGCCCAGATCGTCGCGATTCCCTCGGGCATGACTTCCTGGAAGACGCGAACCAGCCGCGGCCGCGATGGGACCGGTGTGCCGAGCATGTCGAAGAGGTCTTCGCTGCTGAGCCACGGCCTGCGATCGGAGGTCGGGGCTGCATAGAACCGGAGACGACGGCCACACACGAAGCCGACATGAACCGGGTGCTGATCGCCGTGGAAAGTTGCGGCACAGAAGCCGAGGTCGCGGCCGCTCATACGCGCGCCCTCCACGTGTCTATGGTCGGGAAGGCGAGCTCAGCGAGCGCTGCTGCAGTGGCGGGCGGCAGGCCGAAGCGCCGCGCGAGCCTCTGGACCGTGAAGGGGGCGGGTGCTATTTCGGATAGGTCACTCTGGCGAGAGGCACTATCCGAGGGACGTGAGCGCCTGGCCGCGCCGCGTCCCTCATCTGTTTTACAGGTCATTGTGCTACGCGGCCTCCGTCTCGAGCGACGGGAGCGAGGCGAGGTAGCTACGCAGGCTGTCCGCCGGGATCAGGGTGCGGTTGCCAGCCTTGATGGCGCGGAGCTTCTTGTCCTTCACCAGCTGGTAGATGGTCGAGCGACCGAGGCCGGTGCTGAAGCAAGCTTCCATCAGCGTGAAGCACAGCTTCTCCGTCGACGCGCGCAGGTCTCCCTGCGGCGCCTGCATCTGCTGCAGAGCCATTTGATATTCCTTCCGTGTCCGCCAGTGTGCGGATGCGCAATACTTGGCTGCGCCTACCGTGTTCGTCTAGTCGTTATCTACTTCACTCTTTAAAACTGAAGTAGCGCCACTTCACTCTTAAAGACTGAAGCGAAGGATCCGGCGAGCGATCGTAGTTTCCGAGAGCACCTTGAGGCGGCGCCCATCAATCACGATGCTTTTCAGACGTTCGTTCACACCGTTCAAAATTAGAGGCGCGGCAGCATATGGATTGATGTCTGGAGATGTAGATCGGACCTTCGCAAGTTCTTTCGAGATGACATCGGCCTCAGCCTGATGGACAGGACTATTCCTCCGCGCTTTTGCTGCACGCGCGGCGGCGTGCGCCTTCGGCCCAAATCTACGCGACACCACTTCGCTACGGCTGAGTAGACGCCCGGCACCGTACCAGCCGTCGAGTGATCGAAGGTGAGCCCTCAGAACACCCTCAGCTAAATGGGGGCTAGTCTTGGCAATGAGATCGCCGAATCGTTTTGCTTCATCCCATCCCGCCTCAATGTCTTCGAGCGAGAATGAGATTTCGGCATCGGCATTCACCGCCTCTGACGATCGCCTCAGGGAATCAAGGTCCAGCCTGATGGCCTCGATGCGCTCCTCAATAGCCTCGACAGCTTTCCGGTAGGCAGACTCGGGATCTGGTGTCACGGAGCAGGTCCAGCCCTTGAGACAAAGGCGGCCCAGGCATCCATCAGCTCGCGTCGCTTCTGGAAAAGATCACCCCGCCGGTAGGCCGCCTCGACCTTGTTCTCGATGATGTGGGCGAGCGCCATCTCGACCACCTCGGATGGGAAGCGCGTGGTCTCGGCCGCCCAGTCGCGGAAGGTCGACCGGAATCCGTGCGTAGTCAGGTCGGGCCGGCCCATGCGCTTCAGCAGCTCAAGCATCGCCATATTGCTGAGTGCCTTGCCGCGCTTGCCGCCAGGGAAGACGTATCGGTCGCCATGCGCCCTGAGGTGTTCGAGGATCTCGACGGAACGGTCACAGAGCGGCACCCGGTGCTCGCGACAGCCCTTCATCCGCTCGGCCGGCACGGTCCAGGCCCGCTCGGCCAAGTCCATCTCGTCCCAGGTCGCCCCGATCACCTCGCCGGTGCGAGCGGCCGTCAGGATCGTGAATTCCAACGCCAGGGGCGAGGTCCCGTTTTGCTGGCGAAGGCTGGCGACGAACTCGCCGATCTTAACGAAGGGGAGGGCGGCGTGGTGCTCGACGCGCTGCACCTTGGACCGCTTCGGCAAGAGGTTCTGCAGGTGCCCGCGCCATCGCGCAGGGTTCTCGCCTTGGCGGTAGCCGCGGGTCGCAGCCCAATCGAGCACGGATTCGATGCGCCCCCGAACCCGGGTCGCGGTCTCAGTCTTGTCGCCCCAGATCGGCTCGATCACCCGCATCACGAGCCCGGTGTCGACCGACTGGACGGGGAGGGGGCCGAATACGGGCGAAGCGTAGGTCGCCAGGGTGTTGCGCCACTGGTCCCCGTGCTTCGCGTTGCGCCACCCCTTCTTGTGAGCCTCAATGTAGGCCTCGGCGCAGGCGTCGAACGTCATGGCCTTCGCCGCGTCGAGCTGAGCGGCCGATCGAACCCGCTGACGGGCCTCTATCGGGTCGATACCGTCGAGGCAGAGCTTTCGGCACTCCGTGGCCTTGTTGCGCGCCTCGGCCAGCGTCAGCGTGTGGAGCGAGCCGAGACCCATCGACCTGGCGCGCCCGTTGAGCATGAACCGGAAGATCCATGACCGAGCGTCGGCATGTGTCACCTGCAGGTAGAGGCCACCGCCGTCGGCGTAGAGGCCCGGCTCCCGCGTGCGCGAGACGACCAATGCAGACAGCTGTCCCGGCCCGCGCCTCAACTGACAACCTACAGCCTTACCTACAAACGTAAGCCGGATTGTAGCGTGTCCGTGTGTGTACGGAAAGACGGCGTAGGGGGTGGTGGCCCAAGAAAAACAACAGCTTACAGACATGGGCGGACAGTCGTGGACACCCCTTGTGGGGACACCCCTTCCGCCGCCTGCGTTGAATGCGAAGCGCCATCGTCGATGCATGGCCGTTGCGCCGACCGGCGGATGCGAAGTGATCGGGGGGCTGGCCGTGCCATCGGTACCGAACCACCTTCTCCGGCGCGGTATCCGGCTCACGTTCGCGTGTTCGGGCCGGCAGCCGTGATCCAGCAACATTGAGCAGCGAGGGTCGCGACCGAACCCGCGAGGCTGTCGTGCTCGAACCATCTCCGCGTCCTCGGCTGCCGTGTCCGTTGGATGCGTGGGCCTCTAATCTGCGAACCACGATCCTGGCCGACAGGATGGGCGGGACGGAGCCGTGGGCTGTCTATGCGGAGACCTTGTGGGCTCGGTGCGGCGATCTCACCCGGGACGCGCCTGCGCCGGTTGCCCCGTGCCCGCGCTGGGACGAACCTTCTCTACGTTCGATAACGCGAATTCCGGGTGGATTTACGCGCCCTTAACCCTGCTTTCGCAATCTCGGCGCGACGGGAGGGCGTGGAATGCTCGATCAATATGGCGGGCGGGCACGCGGTACTGCGCAGGGTTCTGCGTCGGTGCGCAGCCTCGCGAAGGCCCGGGACTATCGCGCCTCAGGGCGATTCGATCGAGCCGAATCGAGCCTGCGCCGGGTGCTCGGTGCCGAGCCC
The DNA here is from genome assembly GCF_022829365.1 of Methylobacterium sp. J-077. Classification (GTDB taxonomy): domain Bacteria; phylum Pseudomonadota; class Alphaproteobacteria; order Rhizobiales; family Beijerinckiaceae; genus Methylobacterium. The sequence continues at coordinate 54,331 of NZ_JAKSYJ010000168.1, forward strand.
GACCATCCCGAGGCGCATTACGAACTCGGCCAGATCGCGGCGCGAAGTGCCCCGGAGAAGGCCGTCACCCATTTCGTCACGGCATTGCGGGGCGCACCCGAGCGCCCGGGCTATTGGCTGGCGCTAGCCACCGCCCTGCTCGCGGTCGACCGGCAGCCCGACGCGCGCGCGATCTTGGAGCGCTACAAGGCGCAGAGCTTCGGGCCTGAGGCGCAGACGCTCAATGCGGCCTTCATGGAGAGCACCTTCGGCGCTGCGCAGATCCGCTACGACCGGGGCGAGTTCCTCCCGGCGGAAGCGCTGCTCGACCTCGTGCTGCTCCTCAATGAGACCCACGCCCACGCGACCTACCTCGCCGGTGCCGTCGCGGCCCGGACCAACCGGCCCGAACTGGCCTTCGACCTGATCAGCATCGCGCTCTACCGCGAGCCCGAGAACCCGCTGTTCTACAGCGGCCTCAGCTCGGTCCTCACCAACCGCGGTGATCATGACGGGGCCATCTCCGCGCTCGAGAAGGCCCTCGAACTCGATCCCGACCTCGCCATCGCGCATGCCAATATCGCCGGGGTCTACCAGCGCCGCTTTCGGTACGGCGACGCCCTGCGGCACGCCGAGCGGGCGCTTGTGCTCGAGCCCGGCAATGCCGGCGCGCACAGCAACCGCGGCAGCGCCCTGCTGGCCCTCGGCCGCCTGGGCGAAGCCGTGGAGGCGTTCGACCGTGCCCTCAGCCTGGACCCGTCCAAGCTGTTCGTCGCCTCCAACCGCCTGTTCGCCAAGCTCTACGCCGCCGACATTCCGCACACGGAATACGCCGCCGATGCGCTGGCCTACGGCCGCCGCTATGCGGACCGGCTGCTGCGCCGCCGCCCCTTCGCCAACGATCGCGACCCGAACCGCCGCCTGCGCGTCGGATTCGTCTCGGGCGATCTCTGCAACCACGCCCTCGTCCGCTTCTTCGAGCCGTACCTGCGTGCCGTCGACCGGGATGCCTTCTCGGTGCTGGCCTACATGACCCACGCCAGCGAGGACGCGATCTCGGAGCAGCTCAAGCCGCTGTTCGATGGCTGGTACAATCTCGCCTCCCTGGACGACGACGAAGCGGCGAACCGGATCGAGGCCGACGCCATCGACATCCTGGTCGACCTGTCCGGCCACAGCGCCGGCAACCGCCTGCTGATGTTCGCCCGCAAGCCCGCCCCCGTCCAGGTTACCTGGATCGGGCATCCGGGAACCACCGGCCTGACCGCCATCGACTATCGCCTCACCGACCCGATCACGGACCCGCCCGGCCTCGCCAAGCCCCTGCACGCGGAGCGGCTCTGGCGCCTCCCGCGGGTCACGGCGACCTATGCCGGTGTCGACAACCTGCCACCGGTGCGGGAACGGTCGCCGTTCGAGGATGCGGGCTACGTCACCTTCGGGTGCTTCAACCGCCTGACGAAGGTCTGCGACTCCGCGCTGAAGACCTGGGCCGACATCCTGGTGGCCGTGCCGGATGCGCGTCTGTTCATGGTGATCGGCGACATCGGAAACCCCGAGGTCCGCGTGGCAGTCGAGACGCGCCTCGCAGCGGCCGGAATGCCCATCGACCGGGTGATCTTCCAGCCGCGCGTCAACAGCGGCTATCACGAACTCTACCAGCGGGTGGATATCGCCCTCGACCCGTACCCGTATAACGGCGGCACGACGAGCTACGACACCCTGTCGATGGGCGTGCCCTTCGTGACACTTCGCGGGGGCCACGCGGCGGCGCGCACCGGCGTTTCGGTGCTCACGGCGATGGATCTTCCCGAATTGATCGCCGACAGCGAGGAATCCTACGTGGCGATCGCCCGGGACCTGGCCTGCGACCGTGATCGCCTTCGCGTGATCCGCGAGGGTCTTCGCGAGCGCCTGCATGCCAGTCCGCTCATGGATCATGCCGGCTTGGCCGCCGATGTCGCCGCGGCGTTTCGGGGCATGTGGCGGCACTGGTCGTCCGAAGGCCAGGCCTGAGGCGCGACGCGGCCGCGAGCGGCCTCCCGTACGGATTGTCGGCCGGAAATCGGGGAAGCGTCCACCCCTGATTGCAGTTGGGTCGCGATATCACGACGGGCCGCTCGGCTTTTCGACAGCGTTGCGATGGTCGATGCCGGCCCATCGTCACGAACCTCTGTGTGGGGGCTCGGGCTCCAGGCGCAGCTGAGATCAAACCTTCGAAGGATAGGCTCCACAGCGGTCCTCCGGCTTGGCTGACCAGTGCTCGTCCGCGACCGCGCTCCGGGACGGGACATCGGCCATCAAAGACTGTCGCCGGACTTTGTTGATCCTGAAACGATAAAGACCTCACAGTTCGATTGGTCTGCAGCGCGTTCGATTTGCGATTACAAATAGTGTTTCTTATACTTGGTTCCAAGATATGGCCTATCGCCTCAGAATAAGGGAGATTACGCTGCCGTAATCGTAATGCCGCTTCGAGAGGACTAGATTTTCAATTGCTGTTTGATCCCGAAAAACGATTGTTAACGATGTCTGGACGGATACATTTTTTGATATATCGAATTAAGATCTCGGCAAGCGGTGGGGAGATACATCGCATGGGCCGCCAATAAGACGGCTTTTCGATCAAAAGGATCGTCCTCATGTCCTCCAGCGTCACCCTCACCGCCGCCACCCGCCAGAACCTGCTCTCGCTGCAGGATACGGCTTCGCTGACCGCGACCACCCAGAACCGGCTGTCCACCGGCCTGAAGGTCTCCTCGGCCCTCGACAACCCGGTGAGCTTCTTCACCTCCCAGTCGCTCAGCCAGCGCTCGGGCGATCTCGGCAACCTGCTCGACGGCATCTCGAACGGCATCCAGTCGATCCAGGCCGCCAACCAGGGCATCACCTCGATCCAGAAGCTGGTCGATCAGGCCAAGTCGGTCGCCAACCAGGCGCTGTCCACCCAGATCACCACCACCGGCACCGCTTCGACGGCCTACGCGGCGCCGGCCGCCAACACCACGCTCAACCTGTACATCAACGGCTCGGCGACCACGGTGGCGCTGGCCTCGACCGACACGCTCGACCAGGCCTTGACCAAGCTCAATACCGCGGTGGGCGCCGGCAGCTTCTCGAAGAGCACCGACGGCACCAAGATCGTGTTGAACGCGTCCTCGGACGTGGAATTCAAGACCGCGGCCGATCAGACGGCCCTCGGCTTCGCCGGCGGCACGGCCTCGTCCGGCCCGACCTACGGCACGACCACCGCGGTCGGCCAGAGCTCGGACCTGAGCGTGTCCGGCGTCTCGGCCCGGTCGACGCTGGCCTCGCAGTACAACAGCCTGCTGACCCAGATCGATCAGCTGGCGGGTGATTCGAGCTACAACGGCACGAACCTCATCAACGGCAAGGGTGCCAACAACAACCTGACGATCAACTTCAACCCGAAGGGCAACTCGAACCTCACGGTCACCGCCACCGACGAGACCTCGAGCGGCCTGGGGCTGACCTCGATCACCAGCACCTCGACGAAGACCTCGACTGTCGGCCAGGGCAACTTCCTGCTCAACGCCGACATCAACACGACGCTCAGCACGCTGACGACCGCCTCCAGCCAGCTGCGCACCGATGCTTCGACCTTCGGTTCGAACCTGTCGGTGGTGCAGAACCGTCAGGACTTCAGCAAGAACCTGATCAACGTCCTCGACACCGGCTCGTCGAACCTGACGGCGGCGGATCTGAACCAGGAGGCTGCCAACTCGCAGGCCCTGTCGACCCGCCAGTCGCTGGGCATCTCGGCCCTGTCGCTGGCCAACACCGCCCAGCAGGGCATCCTGCAGCTGCTGCGCTAAGCGTCAGCCGCAGCGACATAGAGACGGCCGGGGCATCGCCCCGGCCGTTTTCGTTTGTACGTCCGGTTCATTTTCCTTTGGACGGGGCGCCGCCCGCTCGCCGGAGCGCCTCGGCAAGGGCCCCGCTGCCGGTTGCCGGCGTCGGTTTGGTTTGCATCCGCCGCGGGTCGGGAGACGGATCGCTGGAGCGCCGGGCTTGTGACCCCGGCTCGATCGGGTCGTCGAGTCGCATCGACAGGGCAATGCGCTTGCGCGCGACATCGACGCTGAGCACCAGGACCCGGATGACCTCGCCGGTCCGGACCACCTCAGCCGGCGAAGCGATGCGCCGGCGTGCCATCGCCGAGATATGGACCAAGCCGTCCTGGTGGACGCCGATATCCACGAAGGCACCGAAGGCGGCGACGTTGGTGACTACGCCTTCGAGCTGCATGCCGGGACGCAGATCGTCGATGGTCTCCACACCCTCCTGAAAACTTGCCGTCTTGAAGGCCGGGCGCGGATCGCGGCCGGGTTTCTCCAATTCCGCGATGATGTCGCGCACGGTCGGCGTCCCGAAGCGCGAATCGGCGAAGGTCTCGGGGGCGAGCCGGCTCAGAGTCGCGGCGTTGCCCAGCAGCACGCGGATGTCGCTCTTGGTCGCCTGCAGGATCCGGCGCACCACGGGATAGGATTCCGGATGGACGCCCGAGGCGTCGAGAGGATCGTCGCCGTCCCGAATGCGCAGGAAGCCGGCGGCCAGCTCGAACGTCTTCGGACCAAGGCCCTGTACTTTCTTCAGTGCCGTCCGCGTCCGGAACGGACCGTTCGCGTCCCGGTGCGCCACGATCCGGTCGGCCATCGAGGTGCCGAGGCCCGAGACCTGCGCCAGCAGAGCCGGGGAGGCGGTGTTTACGTCGACGCCGACCGCGTTGACCGCATCCTCGACCACCGCAGAGAGCTGGCGCGACAGCTTCGTCTCGCTGACATCGTGTTGGTACTGCCCGACGCCGATCGATTTCGGATCGATCTTCACCAGTTCGGCGAGCGGATCCTGGAGCCGGCGGGCGATCGAGGCGGCGCCGCGATGGGACACGTCGAGATCGGGCAGTTCGCGCGATGCGATCTCCGAGGCGGAGTAGACCGAAGCGCCGGCCTCCGAGACCGTGACTTTCGCGAGCGCCAAGTCGGCATTGTCCGCCACGATTTCCGCGGCTAGCCGCTCGGTCTCCCGGGAGGCGGTGCCGTTGCCGATGGCGATCAGCTCGACTCGATGCTGACGGCACAGTCGCCCGAGGCTCGCCACCGCCTCCTTCCAGCGCCGCTGCGGCTCGTGCGGATAGGTGGTCTCGACCGCCACGATCCGGCCGGTGGGGTCCGCGACCGCGACCTTCACGCCGTTGCGGTAGCCGGGATCGAGCCCCAGCGTCGCCCGGCCGCCCGCGGGTGCGGCGAGCAGCAGATCTTTCAGATTGCCGGCAAAGACCTTCACGGCCTCATCCTCGGCCCGCTCGAACAGCCGGGTGCGCAAGTCCTGCTTGATCCCGTTCCGGATCTTGGTCCGCCAGGCGGTGCGTACGACCTCCAGGAGCCAGGCATCGCCCGGCCGTCCCCGGGCGGCAATGTGATGCCGGCTGCAGATCGCAGTCTCGAACGGTCCGGGGCGGCCCGCTTCCGAATCTTCGCCCTCGGCGTAGAGGTCGACATCGAGGATGCCTTCGCGTTCGCCGCGAAAGATCGCAAGGATTCGATGCGAGGGCATACGCTCCAGCCGCTCGCTCCACGCGAAGTAATCGGAAAATTTCGCACCCTCGGTGGCCTTGCCTTTGCGTAGCTTCGAAGCGAGCTGGCCGCTTCGCCAGAAATCCGCGCGTAGACGACCGACCAGATCGGCATCCTCGGCGAAATGCTCGATCAGGATCGCCTTCGCGCCCTCCTGGGCGGCGTCGGTGTCGGCGATGCCCTTTTGCGCGGATACGAACGCCGTCGCGGCACGCTCGGGCGGAATTTCGGGCTTCGCCAGCAGCGCCCGAGCCAGGGGCTCGAGGCCGGCCTCCCGAGCGGTCTGCGCCTTCGAGCGGCGCTTGGGCCGGTAGGGCAGGTAGAGATCCTCCAGACGCGCCTTGGTGTCGGCGGCGGCGAGGGCGGCGGCGAGCGCCGGTGTCAGCTTCCCCTGGGCCTGGATGCTCCCGACGATGCTGTTGCGCCGGTCGTTGAGGTCGCGCAGGTAGCCGAGCCGCTCGTCGAGCTTGCGCAGCTGCGCGTCGTCGAGACCGCCGGTATTCTCCTTGCGGTAGCGGGCGATGAACGGGACGGTGGCGCCGCCGTCGAGGAGCGCCACGGTGGCGGCGACCTGCGCCTCCGCGACCCCGAGTTCCTCGGCGATCAGCGCGTTCATGGATGTCATGCAGGCTCCGGCAGGCGAAGGGCAAGGCATTGCCATACCCGGCGCGCAGTCGGATGCAAGGCGCCCGGCAAAAGCCGGTCAGTCGTCACCGCGTTTCGAATCGGCGGCGGCCTTGATGGCGCGGGCGAAGTCCAGAACGCGATGTCGCTCCGAAGAATCCCCGATCGAAAGCCACAGACCGAGCAATTCTTCGGCGTCCGCGACGTGGTCGGCGGCCGTTTCACCGAAAAAGACCTCGGTCGAGCATCCTAATGTCTTGGCGAGGTTCTGGAGTGTTCGCCGCGACCGTTCGACCGAGGATCCGCTGCCGTCCGTCATCGATTCGGTCCGCTTCGTCGCCTCAGCAAGCGATGTCGCACGCGCGTTCGCCGAGTTGAGGCAACAGGTGAGGGGAGTGGGATACGGCCGGATCGGGCGCCTGCAGGATGCGGCAACCGGAGCGACGACCGAACGGTGACGCGCGGAGACTGCAGAGCGTTGCGATGAACTTACGGTCCATCGCGTCTGGATCGAACCCATTCGGGTGACGCCGGTCAAGGGACGAGGCGCGCCGGCGGCTCGTCAGTACGAAATCAGACCGTCGACCGGCCAGGCCGCCATGCGCCCTTTCCAAGGTCGAGCCCGCCCGGACGCGGCTTCAGGAAAGGCCGCCGTCATCGCCCTGTCACCGGGCGGTGCTGAGTTTCATACCGCACGTTCCGGATCGGCGAGCAGCCCGTGCGCTTCGAGATTCGCGCCAGCAACCGGTCGCACTGGTCCTGGGTTCTCGTGAACGAGACCGAGGAGACGGTGGTCGAGTCCCGGCGCGGCTTCCCCTCCCAGGCGCAGGCGACGGCGGCCGCGATGGCCTTCGCCCAGCTCGTCGCCCGGGCCGGGCGCAATCTCGCGGGTGTTCCGCGCGCCGGCGGGTTTCTGTAGGGCGGCCCGGCTCAGGCCCGGTGACGCAGCAGGCCCATCACGCTCCAGCAGGCGATGAAGCAGCCGACCCCCATGGCGCCGAGGCAGCTGATGGTGCGCACCGGCTCGCCGCGGGCCAGCACGATGGCGAGGGCGAGGGGCAGCAGCAGGAACGCGAGCAACAGGGTCATGAAGGGCTCCGTTCAAAGCGCTCGGCGCAAGCGAGGGCGTCAAAGCGAGGGTTGAGACCCGGTCCCGATCGCAACGCGCCTTGGACCGGGTTCTGCCGACCCTAGGAGCCGATGGTTAATCACTGCTGACGGAAGCAGCGGCCTGCGGGATGCCCCAGCCGGTCGCGTCGATTCGCGCCGTGCCCCAGCCGGTCCCGACCGCGATCGTCAGCGGCAGCAGCAGCCGGCCGCCCGAGACGGGGGCGAGGCGCACGTGCAGGTCGTCGTTCTCGGCCATCCGCCGCACAGACGATCCTTTGGCGCGGTGGCCTGCGACCGGTACCCAGCGGATCCGGCAATCCAGCGCCGGGCCGCGATACGGACCGGTCGTCACCGTGACCACCGCGCCGCGCGACAGCACGAGATCGGCCCGCACCGCGCCGTCGAAGACCGGGATGCGGCGGTCGCACAGGGACGGCATCAGCGGACCGGACCCGACCGGCACGGCGAGCATGCCGATCGGGTCGGTGACACCGGCCGTGTCGGCCGCGGTCACCGGTACTCGGTCGGGCTTCGGGACCGGCGCAGGCTCGAGCTCGGCCTTGCGGACGGTCCCGGCGTCGAAGGCGACATGCACCAGGATCGGCATCGTGCCGTAGCGGCTGTCGATCGAAAAGTCGGCCGGGACCGCGCCGCTTGCGGACAGGCGTCCTCGCGAGCGGGCACGCCCGGCGCCCTGGAAGAACCAGCCCGCCAAGCCGGTCAGTTCGCCGTCGAGACGCATGGTATACCGGTCGGCCGAGAGATCCGCGGTGAGCTGGGCCTGGCCGACCGGAACGTTCAGGAAGCTCAGGCTGTACTGCACGACGAAAGGCTGCCCGGACTCCGCCGCGCCGGCGCCGGCCGTGAGCACCGGAAGCACGATCGCCGCGGCGGTGCGGGACAGCCTCCGTCTGCCCCGGATCGGTCCGCGTTCGAGATCGACGCGATCCGGCAAGGCTTTGGCGCACACCCCAACCGTCCTCCCGCTGGACGCGAGCCAGGGATCCGACGGGACCCGAGCGCCGTCGGGTCCGGCCCCGGGCGACCACACTCTGCCGCTCCGGTCCCGCCCGCAAGGGTCCGGAACGCTCGGCTCGCGACCGAGATGGCCTTTGGGCCGATCGTGTGGGCTTCAGTGCTCCCCGGTGAGACGCGCACGCGGCTATCACGCGCGGCGCTCCGCTGCTTCGCCGCGCCTGCAACGTCGGGGAAAGTGCCGGACGACCCGAGGCGAACAGCGGTCGGCTCACCCGCCGCGATACTGATCGTCGCTCACCGCCTCCAGCCACGTCACCGCCGTGCCGTCCAGGCGCTCTTGGATCGCGATGTGGCTCATCGCCGTCGTTGCGGTGGCGCCGTGCCAGTGCTTCTCGCCGGGCTCGAACCAGACCACGTCGCCGGCCGCGATTTCCTGAATCGGGCCGCCCTCCCGCTGCACCCAGCCGCGGCCGAAGGTGACGATCAGCGTCTGGCCGAGCGGATGCGTATGCCAGTTGGTGCGCGCCCCCGGCTCGAAGGTCACATGCGCCCCCGCCACCCGGGCAGGATCCGGCGCGGAGAAGAGCGGGTCGATCCGGACGGTGCCGCTGAACCAATCAGCCGGGCCGGGACCCGAGGGCCGCGACCCGCTGCGCTTGATCTCCATAGCAACGTCTCCATCGGTTTCGTGCGCGACGATCCTCGGAGGATCAGCACGCTCAACGCGCGTCCAACGATTCCTGGTCATCCGTCATTGCGGGATGACCGGAGGATAGGCCGCACGCCGCGAGGCAGGTCGTGGCGTCGCTTCTCCAAGCGGCGATGCCGCCCTAATCCAGCCGCGCCAGCCGGTCGAGAAGCGCCCGGTCGTGCAACAGCGCCATGCGCTCCTTCGGAGAGAGCCAAGCCCGCGCTTCCGGCACGGTCTTGGCCTCGCAAATCTTGGCGGTGGCCAGCGTCTGGTCCGGGTCGATGGCGCCGCGGGGGCGGGACAGGCCGGCGGGGAGCATGCGGGCATGGGCCTCGGCCAGCACCGGGTCGGCGTGAAGGGCGGACAGCGCGTCGGCATCGTCGAGCCCCTGGGCGGCGTTGCGGGCCGCCAGGGCGCCGGCCCGGATTGCGATCTCGGGCGGGGTCGCCTCTTCCGGGGTGGCGAGCAAAAGGCGACGCTTGAGGGCGAGGCCAAGGCCGAGCTGGCCGCTCGCCCAGGAGATCGGGATCGCCAGCACGAGACCCAGGATCGTCGGGCTCATCCAGAGGAACAGGGAGGTCGCGAGGGCGAAGGCTGCGATCCCGGCGACCAAACCGAGCACCGTGTGCCAGCGATGGCGGGCGACGATGTCGCGCATCGGGATCGAGCCGTCGTCCCGGCGCTGTGGGTTCCAGCCGGTGTCGCGCCCGAGCAGGATGCCCATCACCGAACCGGACTGGATCACCATCGCCACCGGGGCGACGAGCGCCGAGAGCAGGATCTCGACCAGGCTGGACAGGATCAGCCGCCCGGCACCGCCACAGGCCCGGCGCACCGGGCGGTCGAGGAGGGCCAGGATCAGGCCGAGGATCTTGGGGGCCAGCAGCACCGCCATGGTCAGGCCGAACAATTGCAGCGCGCGGACCGGGTCGAACCGCGGGAAGACCGGCGAGAACCCGGCGCCGCCGAAATAGTCCGGCCGCTCGGTGGCGGTCTGCAGCACGAGCAGGATACCGACGACGAGCTGGCACAGCCAGAACGGGGAGGCGAGGTAGCCGGCGATGCCGGTGGCGAAGTGCTGCCGGGTCGCCGCGTGCAAGCCGGCGGCGCCGATCACCCGGGCGTGCTGGAGGTTGCCCTGTGCCCAGCGGCGGTCACGCACCGCCACGTCGATCAGGGAGGGCGGGCTCTCCTCGTAGGAACCCGGCAGACGGTGCAGCATGTAGACCGCCCAGCCGGCCCGGCGGATCAGCGCCGCCTCGACGAAGTCGTGGGACAGGATGTGGCCGCCGAACGGCGGCTTCCCGGGCAGGTCCGGCAGGCCGCAGGCTTGCGCGAAGGCGCGGGTGCGGATGATGGCGTTGTGGCCCCAGTAATTGCCGTCGCGCCCCGACCAGGCTGACAGCCCGGCGGCGATCACCGGCCCGTAGATCCGCGCGGCGAATTGCTGGAGCCGGGCGAATAGGGTGTTGCGGTTGATGATGAGCGGCAGGGTCTGGATGATCCCTGAATCCGGGTCGGCCTCCATGGCGGCGGCGAGCGCCACGATCGCCGGGCCGCTCATCAGGCTGTCGGCATCGAGCACCAGCATGTGGTCGTAATGGCCGCCCCAGCGGGTGACGAAGTCGCCGATATTGCCGGCCTTGCGGTGATGGTTCTTGGGCCGGTGGCGGTAATACAGCCGGGCGCCGGGGCCGAGGCGGCGGCGCAGGTCGAGGAAGGCGCGCTCCTCGGCGATCCAGGCATCGGCCTGGGTCGAATCCGAGAGCACGAACCAGTCGAAATGGTCGCCGAGCCCGGTGGCCTCCACGGCCTCGCGCATGGCCTCCACGCCCGCGAAGGTCCGGGCGGTGGCCTCGTTGTAGACCGGCATCAGCACGGCGGTGCGGGTGTGGAGCGCGGCAGGCACCGGGTCCGGGCGCGACCGGCGCAGCAGTAGCGCGAAGCCGAGCAGGCCGCTGGTGAAGGCGAGTGCGATCCACGAGAAGGTCAGGCAGAACAGCACCACCAGGACCAGCTGGAGGGCGGTCGGGCTGCCGGAGACCGACACGGTCTCGACCATCTGCCAGCCGCCGTAGCCGGTGAGCGCCAGCGCGCCACCGAACACGAACAGCCGCGCTGCCCAGGGCGACCTGCGCCTGCGCGTCGGCCGATGGGCGGCGGCGCGATCCCAGCGCGCGAGATCCTGCACCGGCATCGCCAGGGGCGCCTCGGGCGGCATCGCAGCGGTGTTGTCGGAACGCGCGGGGCCGGCAACCGGGTGGGATGCGGGCGGCGGCAACGTCGTGGTCTCGTCCAGGCGCACGGCGGGGTGTGATCCTCGGGGTGATCGGCGAAAGAAACTTACGGCGTCCAGCGGAACAGCCAGGTCTCGCTGGCGCGGTCCTGGCCGCGCCGCAGCCCCAGACGCAATTCGCTCGCCCGCTCGCTGCCGGGGTCGAGCTCGAACAGAACCCGCAGGGTGCGGCGCTCCGGGTAGTGGAAGCGGTCCTGCCGGGTGATCGTCCCGGTCGAGGCGCTGAGCGCAATCTCGATCTCGTCCGGCCGGGCCAACCCGTCGACCGCGAAATCGACCGCGAACAGCCGGCGGTTGCCGGTGCTGCCGTGGCCGCTGCGGCTGTCTTTCACCCGGGCAAGCTCCTGGGGAAGCGGGTCAGGCCAGCCCTTGGACCAGTGCTGGCGGCAGAGGAAGCGCATCTCGCCGCCCTTGGCGAGTTTGGCCTTCGGGCGCCAATAAGCGAAGACGTTCTCGTTCAGCTCGGAATCGCTCGGGATCTCGAGAAGCGTCACCGCGCCCTCGCTCCAATCGTCCTGCGGCTCGATCCACAGGGACGGGCGCTGCTCCCAATGCCGTCGGTCGTCCTCGAAATCATCGTAGGCGCGGGCGCGCTGCATCAGGCCGAAGCCCTTCGGCCCCCGATCTAGGAAGGCCGAGACCTGCAGCGCTTCCGGGTTGTGCACCGGGCGCCAGATCGGCTCGCCGTAGCCGTTGCGGATCGCCAGCCCCTCCACAGAGAAGGCGGCGGCGCGCAGATCATCGACCTTCTGGCGGTCGAGGGGACCGAACAGGTAGCTGCCCTGCATGCCGCCGAGCCCGATATGGTCGAGTTCGTTGCGCGCGAACACGGTGCCGTCGATCCCGGCCGTGGAGGCCTCCCGGCCCGGCGTGAGCGTCAACCGGAACGCGGCGGCGGCCGATTCCGACTCGACCAGCGCGTGGATGACGATCGGCTGGCCCGGCGCGGGCGCCTCGATGAACAGGGCGCGGAACAGCGGGAATTCCTCGCCGCGGGAATCGGCGGGACGCAGGGCCAGCGCCCGGGCGTTGATGCCGAAATCTTGGCCCTCGGCCACCAAGCGGAAGAATGAGGCGCCCTGGAACAGCGCGAAGTCCGACAGGTCGGTCCTATCGCCGAAGCGCGCGCGCAGGCGAAAACCCGAGAACGCGGCGTCGGCGGTCAAATCGGGTAGGGCGACGTTGGCGGCAATCAGGCTGTCCTTGTCGTAGGCGATCGGCTGGACGAGCCCGTTCTCTACGACGAAGAGCGAGACCGGCGTGTCGAAGATCGACCCGCGCAGCAGCGGCTCGATCGCGTAGCCGAAATCGCGGTCGGCCCAGATGGCGCGGCCGGGCACCGGGTGAATCGCCTCGTAGGCGTCCCGAGACAGGCCTTTCAGCACCGCCGGCACGTCGTCGGTCTTCGGCGCGACGTAGGAGGCCGCGGCCCGGGCGCGGGCGATGTCGATCAGGGTGTCGGCCTCGAACGGCGCGCCAGTGCCGGGGAGGATCGTGGCAGGGTTGGCGCCCTGATCCGCCGCGGTCGCTGATGGAATCGCCGGCAGAAAACTCGCGGCGGTGCCCATAGCCCCGGCCAATACGGCGCGGCGGGTGGGAGCGGCGGCGAATCCGTCGGCGGTGGTCATGCAGGCCTGCATCTCAAGTGGCGGAACGGTGCCTGTATACCGGGAGGCCGGCTGAACCCAGGGTTAAGCCGCGCCTCGGATGGAACGGGCGCGCCTCCGTTGACTTAGGGCAAGCCGGCTCTCTAATTCCGGAGACTGAATCGCACGGGGGAGGCAGCATGGGATCGTTGCGGGTCACGGGCCACGGCGTGGATCTCGGAGAGAGTCTGCGCGGCCGGATCGACGTGCGGATCGCCGCGACGCTCGACAAATACCTCGACTCGCACATGAACGATTCCTGCACCGGCCACGTCACGCTCCGGCGCGATGGAGCCGCCTACCGCACGGGTTGCGTGCTTCACCTCGCGTCGGGCCTGACCATTGAGGCGGTAGGCGTGTCGCACGACGCGCGGTCGAGCTTCGAGCAGACTGCCGACAAGCTTGAGACGCGTCTGCGTCGCTACAAGCATCGGTTGAAGCAGCATGCCAGTGGTCCAAGCGAATCCTCGGCGATCGAGGCCGCCTACGCGGTGTTCGCCCCGCCGGAGGAGGTTGACGAGGACGAGCCGGAGGACGGGGATTCCCACCCACCGATCGTCGCCGAGAGCACGAAGACGCTGCAGCGCCGGACCATCGGCGAGGCGGTGACCGCCCTCGACATGACGGGATCCCCGGTGGTTGTGTTCGTCCACGCTGGCACCGGGCGCGTCAACGTCGTATACCGGCGCAGCGATGGAGCGATCGGCTGGGTGGACCCGCCGGGCGCCATCGACTGACGCGTGTGGACCGGGAGGAACAGAGCCGGAACCGGCTCGTTCTCCGGCCCATTTATAGTCGGGGGCGTCATGCGAGGCGCCCCCGCGACGAGGCCCGTTCCGACGTGGACGGGTGACGGGGCAACGGTCGATCGATGCCAATTCTGGAATTCCTCGACCCTGAATCGGTCGTGCAGTCCCTGCGCGCGCGCGCCAAGAAGCAAGTTCTTCAAGAACTGGCGGCACAGGCTGTGCGCCGGCTGCCGGCGCTCGACGAGCGGCCGGTCTTCGACACGCTGCTCCAGCGCGAGCGCCTCGGCTCGACCGGAATCGGCGACGGCGTGGCGATCCCGCACGGCAAGCTGCCCGGGCTCGACCGGCTGTTCGGCTTGTTCGCGCGGTTCGACCGGCCGGTGGATTTCGAGGCTCTGGATGGGCAGCCGGTGGATGTCGCATTCCTGTTGCTTGCCCCCGAGGGCGCTGGCGCCGATCACCTGAAGGCGCTCGCCCAGGTTGCCCGGGTCCTGCGCGAGCCCGGCATGCTCAACCACATCCGTGCCGCCCGCGATTCCAGTGCGCTCTACGCGCTCCTGACTCGCTCGACGGCGCCGCAGGCCGCCTGATGCCGCTGCCTCGTCTTGCCGCAACCCTCGTGATCCTCGCGGGCCTACCCGGGCTCGCGCAGGCCCAGGGTGAGGCCACCTGCGCCCGCGATGTCCTGGTGGCCCAATCGATGCAGCGTCAGGCTCTGGAACAGCTGGAGCAGGCGGACGGCGACGACGCCAAGAACTGCCGCGTGTGGCGCCGCCACGTCGACACGATGCGCCGGGTCGCGAGCGTCTACGGCCGCTGCCTCTCGGGTTCGGAGCGCGTCCAGCGGCTCGCCCAGGTACAAGGCTCGGACCGGGAATTTTCTGCGGCTATCAAGGCGCGCTGCGGCGGGCATTGAAGGCGGGTTCGACCCCGGGCCGACCGATCCCGTCGTTAGAAATTCAATCGATCCTGCGCATCATCAGCGGCTCGGCGACCATCTTCACCGGCTTGCCGCGGCCGATCAGGATCGCCGCCCGGGAGCGCTCGGGATCGTCCTCGAAGCGGGTGCGGACCCAGCTCGCCAGGAACTTTATGTATTCCGAAGCCAGAAGCTTGGCCGTGGGCGGGCTCTGCCACCAACGATCGGCATCGAGCCCCTCCGTGACGACCGGATGCGGTAGGACCCGATCGCTGTCCTGGAGGGCGTGGTCCAGCTCAATCAGCGTGCGCGGCATGTGGTAGTTCGAGGTCACAACCGCGACCGTGTTGAAACGGTGCGCCCGCATCCAGCGCCGGGTCTCGATGGCGTTGCCGATGGTGTTGCGTGCCCGGTAATCGAGATCGACGCAGCAGGCGATTAGGGAACGCTGGGTCGGGTTCAGCCGGGCGATCTCGTCGCGGCTGGTGCGCTCGTTGACGCCGGTGATGAGCAGGCGCCGGCCGTAGCCGCCGGCCAGCAGATCGATCGCATCGCCGATTCTCTGAGCCCCGCCGGTGAGCGCCACGATCCCGTCGGCCCGGTCGGCCGGACTCCGCTCGTGCCGGGCGAGCGCGCCGACAAAGACCAGGAAGCCGGCGAACAGCACGAGCATTCCAAGACCGGCGCCGAGACCGCAGGTCCAAAGGGCGAGCTGGCGGCGGGGATGCGGCCGTGCCGGCGCAGAGACGCGGCGCGGGAGAACCCACTCGTTCCAGGCCCAGCCGAGGGCGTCGGTCGGATAGGGGGCCGGTGCGCGTTGCATCCGCGTGGTCATCCTCCGGAGGATCGGCGCCGAATGCGGCGACCCGGAGGCAGCACGTTCGGCCCCATCCACAGCGACGCGATAACCTTTCCCAAGCGTTAACGGTTTGCCGGGACCCCCTGTTTCCCCTGCGCGCTCAGGGTTCGGCGCGCTCAGGACAGGAAGCGTCGCACCGTGATCCGCGAGACGATTCCCGTGACGAGGGACGCGATCACGCCGATCAGGATCACGCTGGCGTAGCCGCGCAGCCCGACCTGAACGGCGCCGAACAGAGCCTCGACCTCCTGGCCCGCCGGTCCCGAGCGGGACGCGCGCGCGAGCAGCCCTGCGATCGCGAAGGCGAGGATCGCCAGCCCGGCCCCGATCGCGCCGCCGCGCAGACCCAGCCCGAAGAACCGGCGCTGGAACGCACGGGCGATGTAGTCGTCATCGGCACCGACGAAGTGGAGCACCTCCACCACCTCGCGGTTGCCCGCCATGGCGCCCCGGGTGGCGAAGGTCACGGCCAGCCCGGTTGCAACCAGCACCAGCACCACCATGCCGATGCCGATGCCCACGAAGGCGTTGGCCGCCGTGGAGAGCCGCTGGAGCCAGAGCGCGTGGTCGTCGAGGCTCGCCACCCCGGGTAGGGCCTCGGTGAGGCGTGTGCGCAGGCGCTTCAGGTCCGCGCTCCGGCTGTCGGCGAGCTTGAGGGCGATCAGGCGCGGTACCGGCAGGTCCGACAGGTCGAGGCCGCTGCCGAGCCAGGGCTCCAGCAGCCGCTCAGCCTCAGCCTTGGAGAACACCCGCGCCTCGGCGATCCCGGGCTCGGATTTGGCAATCGTGTCGGCCCGGGCCACGTCGGCATCGACGTCCCGGCCGGGGCCGGGCCGCACCTGGATCGTCACCTCCTGGGCGACGTCCCCCTGCCATTGCCCGGCATTGGTGGCGACGATTTCGGCGGCGCCCGCGCAGAGGCCCGCCAGGAAGGTCAGGATCGCGATGACCGCGGCCAACGACCGCCCGGCCGCGGTGTCGGTGGGGACCAGGGCGGCGTTGCGGCGCAAATTCGTCGGCAGGGTCGGATCGGCGGGGCCGGTCGGGGGCACGGCCTGGGTCCGGGCGGTAGCCGGTGCGCTCATTCCTCGATCCGCAGCCGGCCTTCGCCCAGCACCATCCGGCGGGCGTCGACGGCGTCCATGATGCCGAAGTCGTGGGTCGCGATGATCACCGAGGTCCCGAGCTTGTTGAGTTCGAGGAACAGCCGCAGCAGCCGGCGGCCAAGGCCGGGATCGACGTTGCCGGTGGGCTCGTCGGCGAGGAGCAGATCCGGCCGGGCGATCAGCGCCCGGGCGATGGCGGCGCGCTGCTTCTCCCCGCCCGACAGGAGCGGCGGCAGGGCGTGCATGCGCTCGCCGAGGCCCACCCAGCGCAGCAGCTCGACTACCTCGGCCCGGTAGCTCGCCTCGGACCGCCCCTGGACTCGCAGGGGCAGGGCCACGTTCTCGTAGGTGGTGAGGTGGTCGAGCAGGCGGAAATCCTGGAACACCACGCCCATGCGCCGCCGCAGGCTGGTGAGCGCCTTGGCCGAGATGCCGCTGACCTCCTCGCCGAAGATCGAGACCAGGCCGCGGGTCGGGCGCACCGACAGTAGAATCAGGCGCAGCAGCGTCGTCTTGCCGGCGCCGGAGGGGCCGGTGAGGAACTGAAACGAGCGCGGCGCGATCCGGAAGCTCACGTCCGACAGCACCTCCGGCCCGAGGCCGTAGCGCATGCCGACATTCTCGAACTGCACCACCGGTCGTTCCGCGCCGGGCAGCAGGCTCTTCATGCTCGCCTGTACGTTCAAAGCCGTGCCGGGTTTCGCCGATCCATCGTCCGGAAATCGCCGGATGGGCGGGCGTTTTCAAGGCCGGCCTGATTTCACGGACGCTTAACCCTGTTGGTGCACGGTTCCGCAACTGATTTTGCCGACCGCCTCCGGCCGAGATCATCGGAAACGGTCCCTGATGGAACGCATGGCGCGCGTATGCTGATCGTCTGCCCGAGCTGCGCGAGCGAGTACCGGATCGAGGCCGGCAAGGTCGGCATGGACGGACGCTCGGTCCGCTGTGCCGCCTGCAGGGAGACTTGGTTCCTTACCCCGGCCGACGTGCTGGCCGGCCACGAGGCGGAACTGGCCGACAAGGGAGAGGCGGAGCCGGATCCTTTGGCCGACGCCGCCTGGCAGGAAGCCTCGGCCACGGTCCGGGCCGCCTCCGACACATCCGAGCCGCCACCCAAGCGGCGCCGGGCTCCGTTGAGTTCCGCCCGCGGCAAGGGCTGGCGCGGCATACCCGGCCTGTCGCCGTCCCTGGCCGTGGGGCTGACGGTGTTGGCAGCATTGCCCCTGGTTTGCCTTGCCAGAACCAGCGTGGTCCGTATGGTCCCGCAAAGCGCCGCCCTGTTCGCCCGGGTCGGACTGCCGGTGAACGTCCGCGGCATCGAGATCCGCGACGTGGTTGCGTTCAACAACCCCGCAGAGGAGGGCCGGCCGGCGGAACTCGTGATCGAGGGCGACCTCGTCGGAACAGCCCGGACCGACGTGCCGGTCTCGGCGCTCAGCGTCGAGATCCGCGATGCCGGCGGCCGCGCGATCCGGACCTTCCCGGTCTCCGCGCCGCGGGCGATGCTCGGCACCGCCGAGACGGCCCGATTCCGGGGGAGCCTGACGAGCCCACCGGCCGCCGGCCGCGCCGTGGTGCTGCGCTTCGCCGACGCCGAACCGTCGCGTGACGATGCCCGTGCGGCGGCCGGCCACTGAACGGGCGCGCGCCGCTTATCACGCTGCGTATGAGCCAAGCGAGATCCGACGCTTCGAGCACTCAGTGTACGAACCCAAAGTAGAAGATCGCCCAGAGTGACGGCTGATCGGATCAAATCCTCGGCGGGAGCTTATCAAACAGGTCTAAAGACACATTCAGTCCAACGCACGCAATCGTGAAGTAAATCCATCACAAAATCGGGCGCTGGTCAGGCATCCATAAATTTTCATCATTCTGATGCAAATCGATCTTTTCTGACTCATTGAAACTCTTGCATGGCTCCCAAAGCCGAACTGATTAGCGCCATTCATAAAAGTGGACGCATTGTCCTGGTTATAAGCCCCCCTATTGCCTCCCGAGATCGAATCTGAAACTCTAGGTCTGCTGTTGCCCTGGCGAATGATCGCCCGTGCTCGAATTTAGGGTTGCGGGATCAGTTTTTTCGTGAAAGTCAAGGATAAAATTCCATTTTTTGTCCAAACGACTGATACTGTCGAGCGGAAACAAGCTTTCGACTATTGGCGGAATACGGTCATGGTTGGCACGGAGGTGGTGCCGATCGATCCGGCCTTGCCGTTCTCGGCGGCCCGCAAGGTCGCCGTCTCCACGCACGGCGCAATCACCCGCACGATCAGCGACCCCTACAGTCTGGAGCGGACGGCGCAGCACGTGCGCGGCGACGGGCGCGAAGAGGTCGGCATCATGCTGATCGTGCGCGGAAGCGGCTATATCGAGCAAGGCAACAACGGTGCGCTGCTGCACCCCGGTGACATCACTTTCCACGCGTGGGGCCGGCCTGGCGCCGGAGCCGGTCTCGACAATTTTGAGGAGTTGCGCCTGACCGTGCCGCGCAACACCTTCCTCGCACATGTCGGCAACATGTACGATTTCGGCGGCCGCAAGATCGCCGCGACGCCGTTGAGCGGGATGTTCGCCGCCTATCTTCAGACCTTCGCGAGTTCGATCTCGGACATGTCTGCAGCGGAGACCGGTATCGCCGTCGAGGGCGCCTTGTACCTGCTGCGTGGCGCCGTCCACGGGCAGGAGGCGCCTACCGATGGCGAACTCTCCGCGGAGGCGGTACGCTCCCTGGCCCTGGCCCATATCCAGCGCCGCCTGCATGATCCTGAATTCGGTCCGAATTCCCTTGCCGCCTCCCTGCGGGTTTCCCGCAGCCGCCTCTACGCGGCCTTCGCCGGGGGAGAAGGGGTCGCGGCCACGATTCGCGACGCGCGGCTCGACCGGGCCCATGATCGGATCATGATGATGCGGAAGGCCGGCGCACGGATTGCCTCGATCATGGTGAGCTGCGGCTTCACTGACCCCGCCGCTTTCAGCCGGGCGTTCCGCCAGCGCTTCGGCCTCTCGCCGCGGGACCTTCTCGCCCAGGGGGCCGGCTAACCGGATCGGGTGCGACGCCCGCAGACCCGAGTTGCTCCGGGACGTCCGACCCATATGGCCTTGCCGCCCCGCATGCGACTGCGCACCGTGCCGTCCGAAGATCCGTCATAGAAAGATCGCGGAGGCGGATCAAGGACAAAAAGCCTAATGATGCGGCCTTTTTGGTCGATTGCGGGAACGGTCGCATTTGAGACGCCGTGATCGCTTAATCCGAAACTGGCAAGACGTTCAGGACAGGTTGAGCGTTGCGATGTGAGGGCACCGTGCGTGTCAAAGACAACGTTCCAGTCTTCACCGCCGCGACGGAGTCCGTCGAGCAGACGAAGGCGTTCGAATACTGGCGCGATACGGTGATGACCGCTGCGGACGTCACGCCGTTCGACTCGGCTGCGCCTTTCGCGGCCAGCCGCATGGTTGCGGCCTCCGCGCACGGGACTCTCCTGCGCACCGTCAGCAGCCCGATCGGCGTCAATCGCAACGCGCGCCACATCCGCCATGACGGGCGCGACGATCTGTCGATCATGCTGATCGTGGCGGGGCAGGGCTATATCGAGCAGGGCGACACCGGCACGCTCGTCCAGGCCGGCGACGTGGCGTTCCACGCCATGGGGCAGCCCGGTACCGCCGGCAGCCGCGACGGCTACGAGGAGATCCGCCTCGCGGTGCCGCGCGCCGCCTTCCCGGCCCGGGTCGGCAACACGCAGGATGTGGTCGGCCGCATGCTCGGCGCCACCCCGTCGCGCGGGCTGCTGGCCGCTTTTCTCACCGCGTTCGCGACATCGGTCTCCAGCATGTCTGAGGTGGAGGCTGGCATTGCCGTCGAAGGCGTGCTGCATCTGCTCCGCGGCATCATTCGCGGGCAGACCGAGCCAGCCGACGGCAAGCTCTACGGAGAGGCGGTGCGCGCTGGCCCTAGCCCATATCCAGCGTCGGCTGCACGAACCCGAATTCGGCCCGGCATCCTTAGCCAAAGCCCTGCGGATCTCCCGCAGCCGCCTCTACGCGGCCTTTGCCGGGGGGCAGGGCATCGCGGCAACGATCCGCGACGCGCGGCTCGACCGTGCCCACGACCGGATCTTGATGATGCGCCAGACGGGCGCCCGGATCGCCTCGATCAGGGCGAATTGCGGCTTCACCGACGCGGCCGCCTTCAGCCACGCGTTCCGCCAGCGCTTCGGTTTCTCGCCCCGGGACCTCCTCGCCCAGGGTGGGTGAACCGGATCGATGCCGAGTCGAAGCGAAGGGCTGCCCAATAAAGGCGCAGAGGCCGGCGCCGAAGCGGCAGGCGCAGCGGCTTGGCCTTTTGGCCGCTTGCGTGAAAGGTTCAAATCTGGAACGCCGTCGGGGCTGAAGCGTAATACGGCAATAATTTTCGCCGGCCGGAGCGTTGTGGAACGAGGGAACGGTGCGCGTCAAAGACAAGATCCCGATTTTGATCCAGACAACAGATGCAGTCGATCAGAGAAATGCGTTCGAATACTGATGCGATACTGTATTGCCGGCTGGGAATATAGCATCGTTTGATTCCGCCGTGCCCTTCTCGGCCAGCCGCATGATCGCGGCCTCCGCACACGGGACGATCATGCGCACGGTCAGCGGCCCGATCGATGTCGAGCGCGCCGCGCGCCACATCCGCAGCGACGGGGCCGACGAGATCTCGATCATGCTGATCGCCGCGGGGCAGGGCTATGTCGAGCAGGGCAACAACGGCGCGCTCCTGCGGACCGGCGACTTGGCGTTCCGCGCGATGGGCCAGCCGGGTGCCGCCGGAAGCCGGGACGGCTACGAGGAGATCCGCCTGATGGTGCCGCGTACCGCCTTTTTCGAGCAGGTCGGCAACCCGCAGGATGTCGCCGGGCGCAAGCTCGGCGACACGCCGCTGAAAGGGCTGCTGAAGGCCTATCTCGGCTCGCTGGCGACATCGGTTTCCAACATGTCGGAGGCGGAGACCGGTATTGCCGTCGAAAGCGTGCTGCATCTGCTCCGCGGCGTCATTTATGGACAGAGCGGGTTCGACGACGGTGAGCTCTCGATGGAGGCTTTGCGCTCGCTGGCGCTCGCCCATATCCAGCGGCGCCTGCACGAGCCCGAATTTGGTGCGAATGCCCTGGCCGCGGCGCTGCAAATCTCGCGCAGCCGCCTCTACGCGGCCTTCGCCAGCGGGCCGGGGATCGCGGCCACGATCCGCGACGCCCGCCTCGACCGGGCCCACGACCGGATCGTGATGATGCGGAGTATCGGCGTCCGGATCGGGACGATCATGGCGAGCTGCGGCTTCACCGATCCTGCCGCCTTCAGCCGCGCGTTCCGCCAGCGCTTCGGCTTCTCGCCGCGAGACCTCGCAGTCCACGGGGCCGGCTGGAGCGCCGGCTCGAATGGCGTCTACCGGCCGGAAGATTCACGGCGTCTGCCGCTGCCTTTGCGCGCGTAGCGGCGCAGCGAGCGATCCTCGAAGGCCGAGGCGCCCTCGATCGAGACGACGGCATGGGACGGCCGGTGCGTCCGGATATCCGATCAGATTCGCCCGCTGCGGGGATCGGCGACCGGCTGCCTAGATGTCGTCGCGGCACCCGCTGCGTTCCGGGCCGAGCCGGCGAGACGCTGAACGAGCCGGATCGCCGCGACGCCGACCCGCGCCAGCCGGATCTGGCCGGGAAGCTGGCGTGGACCGATCGGGCGGTACACCAGACGGGGGCTCGCACGCTCGGCCTCCGCGATGGCCTGGCCGAGCGGAAGGGCTGCGATCCTGTCGGCCTCGGCGGGGGCGATCTCGATGGCGCGCGCCCAGGCTTGGTTCGCCCGCAAGCTGCCCTTGCCGTGAAGGCGCCGGAACCGCCGCCGCCACAGGTAGCGGCGCAGGACCCGCGGAAACGTCTCCATCCGGGCATCGCAGAGTGCGTCCGGCTCCTCGCAGCGGGATCGGATCGTGTCGGCGACGCCGCCCGGGGCGCGGCCGGTGAGCCGAGCCGAGATGGTCACGCAGACATCGGTGGCGTGCCGGACCCGCAAGCCGTGCTCGATCAGCCGAGCGATGAAGGCGCCGTCCTCGCCGAGCGGGATCTCCGGCATGCCGCCGACAGCCAGATAAGTCCTTCGGGTCACCGCCAGGGTCGCGCCGATCGCGGTCCGGTGGCAGGGCCAGGGATCGTGCGGATCCGGATCGATCCGGGCCTCGGCCTCGGTGATCAGGGCATCGTAGATATCCTCGAGGCGCCCGCGCGCGGGCAGGGACGGCGGCAGCAACGCGGCTTCCGCGGCGTCGAGCTCGACCCGGCCTGCGACCGCGTCGGCACCGGCTTCGATGGCAGCGCGGTTGCGGGCGACCCAGTTCGGCGGCACGCGGCTATCTGCATCCGTCGACAGGATCATCCCCGCATTCCCCGCATCCCCCAGCCACGCGGCGGCGAGATCCATGGCCCGGCGCCTGGCCCAGCCGGCATGCGCGCCGGAGAAATCCTCGATCTCGACCCGCACCGGGATCGACAGCGTCGGCACCAGTTGAGCCACCAGGATCTCGGTGCCGTCGGTGCAATTGTTCAGGAACAACACCAGCCCGAGGCTGTCCGGCGCCAGCCCGACCTGCGCGTCGATGGCCCGGAGGCAGGCCTCGATCCGCTCGACCTCGTTGCGCACCGGGATAGCGACGATCGCGCTGGGCGAGGGGGCATCTGGCTGGGTGGTGCGCGTCACCGGATATGGTCTCCGTCTCGACCCCCGTGGACGGATCGGAACGGGGGCGAGCCGGCTATGCGGGACTGGGCCTGAACGAAACCGGAAGACGCCCAGCGCGCATGACCGGATTGGGCCGGCTCATCACAAGCCAGTCGCGTCATGGGCCCAGCCGGCCCGCAGCGTCGCGAACAGGATCACGGTGCCGTAGACGAAAAGCCCGAGCGCGATCATAGCGTAGAGGCCGAACGACGCGCCGGTGAGGGACAGGGCCAGCCACCCTCCGACAGCGACCAGGATCAGCCGCGTCAAGCCGGCGAGAAGCGGCCAGAGAAGCGTACCCGCGCCTTGCCCGGCGAAATACAAGGCGAAGCCGAGACCGTAGAAGCCGTAGAAGGGGCCGACGATCCTGAGATAGCTCGATCCCGAGGCCAACATCGCGGGATCGCTGCCGAACAAGCGAAGCCAGGCCTCGGGCCAGAACGCCGCAGACAGGCCGATCGTCTCCGTCATTACGAAGCCGGCGAGGCCGCCGGTCAACGCGATGCGGAGCGCCCGCCGGCCGCGCCCAGCCCCGACATTCATGCCCACCATGGACACGACCGTACCGCCGACACCGAAAATGAGCGGGATCAGCAGATATTCGAGGCGTGCCGCGGTGCCGAACCCGGCCACCTCGCTCGGACCGAACCAGTGACCGATGAGCGAGGTGGCGGCCGCGATCGTCAGATTCGTCTGCAGCGAGGTCAGCGCGGCCAGACCTCCGACGCGCAAGATCTCGCGGAACATTGCGAGGCGCAGCCGCCCCCACCGGAAGCGCACCTCGCACCGTCCGCTCAGGATGTACCAGCCGAAGAACAGCGTGCCGCCGAGGTAGTAGAGAAGGAGGGCGACGCCGCCGCCCGCGACACCGATGCGGGGGAAAGGGCCGATGCCGAAGATCAACAGCGGCGACAGGGGGACGAGGATCGCCACGCCTCCGCAGATGCCCAGTGCCGGCACCAGCATGTTGCCGGTTCCGCGAATGACGGCCGACAGGCCGTTCATGACCCACAGCAGGATGATGCCCAGAAACACGACGTTCGAGTACGTCAGCGCGGCGTCGAGCGAGGCTCCCTCGCCGCCGAGCGCGCGATACAGGGATGGACCGAAGGCGAGCACGGCCGCCGACAGGCTCGCGCCGAGAGCCAAGTCGATCACGAGGGCATGCAGCACCACCGCGTCCGCGTCGTCGTCCCGCCCGGCGCCGATCGCCCGGGCTATCGCGGAAGCAATGCCGCCGCCGAGCGCGCCCCCAGACATCATCTGCATCAGCATCACGACCGGGAAGACCAGCGCCATGCCGGCCAGCACGTCGGTGCCGAGGTGCGCGAGATACCAGGTCTCGACCAGTCCGGTGGCGGCCTGAGCCACCATGATGAGGACGTTGGGCCAGGATAGGCGGAGCAGCGTCACGCCGATCGGCCCGTCGAGGAACAGCGCGCGCCGTGAAACCGGGGCGATGCGCGTCGCCGGCGCCACGCTCTGCTCCCGGCCGAGGAGCGTACTTCCAAAGCGATCGACCATCGAGCTGAACCCGGTTTAATATCGCAACTCGGTTGCACGTATCACCGGTTGGTTTAATGACGCAACCGTTGCCTGATCGAGCACGGACGCGGACGGTGAAACGCAAGAGCTTCGCGCAGGCCCGCTGCCCGGTGGCGCGCTCCCTCGACAGCATCGGCGACTGGTGGACGCTGCTGCTGATCCGGGACGCTCTCCGCGGTCCGCGACGGTTCAGCGATTTTGTGGAGAGCCTCGGTCTCGCTCGGAACGTGCTGAGCGCCCGCCTGCGCAGGCTGGTCGAAGCGGGCATCTTCGAGCAGCGGCCGGCGGAAGACGGTTCGGATGGTCTCCGCTATCAGCTGACCGAGAAGGGGCGGGGGCTGCAAGTCGTCATCATGGCGCTGCGGCAATGGGGCGAAGACAATCTCTTCGGCGAGGGCGAGGAGATGTCGGTCCAAGTGGACCGGGCCGGTGGCCCGATCCGACGGCTCATCGTGCAGGCGACCGATGGCCGCCCGCTGCGACCCGAGGATGTGAACATCGAGCCCGGTCACAAGCGGTCCAGAGCCCGAGCCGCCGAAGCGGGGCCCGGCTCGGCGTAAGCGAGCACGTCGACGCACGGGCTTGAGCCGGCTCACTCACGGACGAGCCGGGGTCCTGACAGTCGCCGCAGATCCGACCTTTCCAGATCGGTCCCCAACCGACTTACGAGATTGAGGTCGAGACGGGGAAAGACCGGTCAAACAGGCGCTGAATGGCCCTCAGAGGGTCTTCTCCAGCAGGCCCTCGATCCATTCCGGCTGGGTCTCGCCGACCGAGCGGCCGGTCTCGGTCGCGCCTTTGTAGGCGATCAGCGTACTTTGCATCCGCACGTTGAGCTGCCGCAGCAGTTCTTTCTGGCTGTCGAAATCGATGTCGAAGATCTGTAGGTCCTTGAACCGCGGCTCGGCCGCGAGCTTGGCCAGGATCGGCGTCTGGGTCTTGCAGATCGGGCACCAGGGGGCGCTGACCTCTACCAGGATCGGCTTGCCGCTCTTCTGCGCCGCCTCGAAGGCGGTCGCCGAGAACGGCATCGCTTCGCCGGCCAGGGCCGGCGACAGGCAGGCGGCTAGGGCAAGGCAGGCCAGCGAAAGCGCGGTGCGACGGCTCTTCATGATGCAGTTCCTCCGGCGCCCGATTCTTGACGGTGTTTCGGCGTCCTCGCCGCAGTGGTTACACGAGTGGACTGGAAACGCCCCATCGAAGGCCGGTTGATACCGGTCCGGCCCGTCACATCATCGAGAGGCATCCCCCGATCGATCCTGCTCGACAAGATCCGCGATGTCCTGCGCATCCACCGCATCCATCGGACGCCGGATCCGCAGCGCCCGGGTCGGGGTGCCGGCGCGCATCACCAGCACGATGGTCTCCATGTCCGGGCAGCCGGGATCGGCGCAGGCGATCTCGTTCACCGCCAGCGCGTCGGCCTCGGTCAGGCCGAGGGCGGCGATCAGCTGGTGTTTCAACCGCGACGCGATTTCGGCGCGCTCGGCCGAGCGGGCGCGCCACGCTTTCAGACTCACGAAAGCCATGCCGAATGGTTGTCCCTCTGGCGAAGGCCGCGGTGATATGCCCGTCTATAGGGAGTGCGACGCGATTCGACCGGTCTCGATCCGATCGTGTTGCGGCTTTTACGACGGGTCAAGCAGTCGGCCTCCGTTCGCGACCGCAACAAACGCCGTGCTTCGATCGTAATGCCCGAACACGGAGAGGACCTGAAAACTTGCGACCCTGGCGAGACGGACCGGGCGACCGGCGGAGCTATCACCACGGGAACCTCAAGGAGGCCCTCATCGAGGCCGCCCGCCGGTTCATCGCCGAGCGTGGCATCGGCGGCTTCGCCTTGGTCGATGCCGCCCGTCTGGTCGGGGTGACGCCGGCGGCCCTTTATCGGCACTTCCGTGGCCGCGAGGCCCTGCTGGAAGAACTGGCCGGGCGCGGCTTCGCGGAGCTCGCGGCCCGGCTCGCCCGGGCGTTGACCTCCCGGGGCACGCCGCTCGAACGCTTTACCCGCATGGGCGAAGCCTACCTAGCCTTTGCCGAGGAGGAGCCGGCCTATTACGCGGCGATCTTCGAGACCCGTGGCCTTCCCGCCGAGCCCACCGGCGCCGAGGCACCGCCCGGCCGGCCGTCGCCGTTCGACCTTCTGGTCGAGGCGCTGCAGGCGACCTTCGCGGACGGGTTCGGCGGCGTCGCACCCCGGTTCATCGCCCTCGAAGTCTGGGCGCTGGCCCACGGCATCGCGACCCTCTCGGCCGCCGGGCACCTGCCGCGGGGACCCGGCTTCCCGGACAAGTACGAGTTGCTGCGCGCCGGCGTCCTCGCCCTGGTTCACGGCGTCGCGCAGCCGGGCGAGCGCCCCCGGTCTTGAAAGGCTGCCAGGCCACCCGCATGTTAACCCCGTTCACATGAACAGCGGAGCCAAGCCGTGACCACGCAAACCTCCTCTCCCTGGGCGACCGGCAGGCTCTGCCGTTCCGGCCCGTTTCCCCGTCGCTCCCTGGAAATCGGCGCGATCGTCGTCGGCTTCATTTACTGGTGGCCGGTCGGCCTGGCGCTGGTCGCCTGGAAGATCGCCGGCTATCCGGCTTTCTCTGAGCTGCGCAATGCGGCGCGTCGCGGCGTCGCCGGCTTCGAGGCCAGCGGGCGCCCGGCCTCGCGCTTCGCCCGTGCCTTCGAGGCAGCCCATAGCGGCGGCACCGGCAACGCCGCGTTCGACGCCTATCGCCGCGCCGAACTGGACCGGCTCGAGGCACAGCGCAAGGCCCTCGAAGATGAAAGCCGCGCCTTCACGGATTTCGTCGAGGAGCTGAAGCGGGCCAAGGACCGCGAGCAGTTCGACGCCTTCATGGCCAAGCGCCGCGGCGAGGGCGGATCCTACACCGCCTGAGTTCGAACCGCAGACGGGGCCCGGCCGGCAAGCCGAGCCCCATTCGCGAGATGCATCATGCAGCCCGCACCGTGTCGAGGAAGTGGGACACTTCCGCGGTGAGGTGCTCGGACTGGCGCGACAGTTCCGAAGCGGCGTTCAGCACCTGAACCGCCGATTTCCCGGTTTCCTCGGCGGCATCGGCGACGCCCGAGATGTTGCTGGTGACCTCGCCGGTGCCCCGGGCCGCTTGACCGACGTTCCGGACAATCTCCTGCGTCGCCGCACCCTGCTCTTCCACCGCCGCGGCGATCGAGGTCGCGACGGTGCTGATCTCCTGGATCCGCGCGGTGATCGAGCCGATTGCGGTCACCGCCTGCCCAGTCGACGCCTGGACCCGGGCGATCTGGCCGGCGATTTCTTCGGTCGCCTTGGCGGTCTGTTCCGCCAGAGCCTTCACTTCGGAAGCCACCACGGCAAAACCTCGCCCAGCGTCGCCGGCCCGCGCGGCTTCGATGGTCGCGTTCAAGGCCAACAAATTGGTCTGGCCGGCGATCGAAGAGATCAATCCGACCACGTCGCCGATCCGGGCGACGGCGCTGCTCAACTCATGCACAAGTGCGCCGGTCTGGCCGGCCTCATCGACCGCGCCCTGCGCGAGCTTGGCCGAGCTGTCCATCTGCCGGCCGATCTCCTGGACCGAAGATCCCAATTCCTCGGCGGCGGCGGCGACCGTGTTGACGTTGCTGGCGGCCTCTTCCGCGGCGGCGGCCACCGCACCGGACTGGGTGGACGTCTCTCCGGCCATGGCCGACATCGCGCCCGCCGTGGCCTGCAGTTCGGTGGCCGAGGACGACACCATGCCGATGATGCTGCCGACCGCCTGCTCGAAGCTGTCGGCCATCTGGCGCATGCCGGCCTTGCGCTGCTCCTCGCTGGCTGCCCGCGCCTGCGCGGTCTCGGCCTCCAGTGCACGAGTGCGGATCATGTTGTCCTTGAACACCTCGACGGCAGCCGCCATAGCGCCGATCTCGTCGCGCCGATCCCGCGCCGGCACCGTCACGCCGGTGTCGCCTCCGGCGAGCCGCGACATGACCTGCGTCATCCGCTGGATCGGACGCGAGATGCGGTACAGAGAGAAGGCCGCCGCCGCCAGCGCTGCGAGCATAGAGAGGATGCCGTTGCCCCAGGCGGCCGCGGACGCGGTGTTGGCCCGGTCCACCGCCACGGCGACTTCATGCTTCGCTTTCTGCTCGTTGAAGACGACTAGGCGGGAGAGTGCGGCACGCGCGTCGTCGTAGATCTTGACCGTATCGGCGCCGGTCAGCATCGCGAACGCGTCCGCCTGCCGGCCGGAACTGATCAGTTGGCGCATCGCGTCGTCCACCCGCCCGTAACGGGTCCATTGGGCCGCGAAGGCGTCGTACAGGGCCTGTTCTTCGGGGCCGGAAATCAGACCCTCGTAGGCCCGGCGCCGCTCGGCGAACTGTGCCAGCGTCGCAGCGAGCTGAGTCTCGCCCGCCGTGCGATGGTCGCCGTCGAGCGTCATCAAACGGAATTGCTTGATGCGCACTTCCGAGGCCGCGATCTCGACTTCGTTGATCCGAGTCATTGAGGGCAGCCAGTTGTTTGCGACCTCAGTCATCGAATGCCGGATGTCGGCCAATTCGATGATTGACAAGCCTCCCTGGCCTGCTGCGAGCAGAGCGAACAATCCGAAGATCACCGCGAGCGTCGTCTTGAGAGAAACAGTGAGGCGCATGGCTTGGCCCGGGTTCGCGGTAGATGCGCTCACTAACAGCCTGAAGGTCGATCTGGAAAGAGCTTAAACATTGAGTCCGTAAGATTTTTGTGGCGGTTCATCAAAAAAGTTGCGTGGAAATGAACGATCACGCATATTAGTTTCTATATCGAGTAAGTATAAAAATCGATCTATATTTATATTGACCTGACCGCCAGTTCAGAAAATTTCTAAGTTCCCGATCGTTCAAAATACATGGAGCGTTTGTCGATCGACCAGACGGTTTTTTTACGTTTTCTGATTTCGCTGCTGTATCGGCCGACCCGAGACTTAGCGCATCGTTCGAGATATCGAACCCAACGCGATACGTTAGCTTTGTGATTCGCATCGTTCCGAAAGCCGGCGGCCACCGTTCGGAACGATGCGTCAGGAGGCGTCTTCGCCGTTTTTCGACGGTCGGCGCCATCGAGGATTGCCTGGTCCAGGATGACGACGGGATTCTGCCGCCAGGGCATGCCGCCGTGCCGTCCGAGCCTTGCGCTGACAGCGTTTCCATGACTGCTCGCAACCGTCGGCGGCGTCAGCCCTGCGCCGGGGGGTTAGACGGTTCCGAACACGCCGGTTTACGCGGAGTCACGTTGCGCCCCGGCCCCCGCTCCGGCATTCCTGCCCCTCAGGATGGAGGGACGTGCGATGCCGACGGGTCGGGTCACGGTGGTCGATCACCCCCTGGTGCAGCACAAGCTCACCTATCTGCGGGACAAGAACCGGTCGACCAAGGGTTTTCGCCAGCTCCTGAACGAGATCGGCATGCTGCTCGCCTACGAGGTGACGCGCGACCTGCCGCTGGAGCCGGTGACCATCGAGACGCCGATCCAGCCGATGGAGGGGCGGCAGATCCAGGGCAAGAAACTGGTCTTCGCCCCGATCCTGCGCGCCGGAGTCGGCTTCCTCGATGGCATGCTGTCGCTGGTCCCGTCGGCGCGGGTCGCCCATGTCGGACTCTATCGCGACCCTGAGACGCTCGAAGCAGTCGAATACTATTTCAAGGCCCCCTCGGATCTCGCCGACCGGACCGTATTGGTGCTCGACCCGATGCTCGCCACCGCAAATTCCGCCATCGCGGCCCTGGACCGGCTGAAGGCCCGGGGTGCGTCGGACCTGCGCTTCGTCTGCCTGCTGGCCGCCCCGGAGGGCCTCGCCAAGTTCCAGGCCGCGCATCCGGACGTGCCGATCTGGACGGCGGCCATCGACAGCCACCTGAATGACCACGGCTACATCGTCCCGGGTCTCGGCGATGCCGGGGATCGGATGTACGGCACGAGGTGATCGGGCAGCCGGCGCGAGAAGGCGCAGGTCCTGTCGATTATCCGGCCGTTGTTTCACGTTCCGTCCGGATGCACATTGTATTCATCAGGCCGAATGCTACAAAAATCGTCCGGCTTCGATGTGGCGCCAAAAGCTGCACGGCCCGGAGGAGGAAGCACCATGGCGATGGATCGCAGCGTGACGAGCCGGGCTCTCGCCTTGCTGGCGGCCGGCGTATTGGCCGCGGGCGAGGCGCGGGCCGCCGATCCGATCAAGATCGGGGTGATCGCCGAAGCTCAATCGGTGGTGGGTGCCTCGATCCCGCAGGCGGTCCAGCTCGCCGCCGACGAGATCAACGCCAAGGGCGGCGTCGACGGGCGCCAGATCCAGGTCGTGGCCTACGACGACAAGAGCTCGGCCTCCGACTCCGTTCGGGCGTTCCAGCGGGCAGTCAGCGAGGACAAGGTCAACCTCGTCATCGCCAGCTACATCTCCGAGGTGGTGCTGGCGCTGATGCCCTGGTCGGCCAGGCTCAAGACCCCGATGATCACGCCGGGCGCCGCCTCCAACGAGATCAGCTTGGCTGTTCATAAGGAGTACGCCCGCAACAAGTACACGTTCCACGGCTATCTCACCTCCGCGGCGCTTGCCCAGTCGATCTGCGATTCGACCAAGGACCTGCTGCTCGACCTGATGAAGGTGAAGACGGCGGCGATCATGAGCGAGGACGCCGCTTGGACTCGCCCGCTCGATGCGTCTTATGAAAAATGCCTGCCCGAGATCGGCGTCAAGGTCGTCGACCACATCCGGTTCTCGCCGGATACGGGCGATTTCACCCCGATCTACAACAAGATCGAGGCGGGGAAGCCCGACCTGATCGTAACCGGCATCTCGCATGTCGGCGTGCAGCCCACCGTGCAGTGGCAAAACCAGCAGGTGCCGCTCGCCATGACCGGAATGAACTCACAGGCGACCTCCTCGACCTTCTGGGCCAACACCAACGGCGCGACCCAGGGCGTGATCTTCCAGAGCATCGCGGTGCCGGGGGCCGCAATCACCGACAAGTCACTGGCCTTCAGCGAGGCCTTCAAGAAACGCTTCGGCAGCGATCCGTCCTATGCCGGCTACATGGCCTACGATCAGGTCTACTACACCGCCGACGCGGTGAAGCGCGCCGGTTCCACCGAGGCCGATAAGCTGGTGGACGCCCTGGAGAAGACCGACTGGGTCGGCACGGTCGGCCGTACCCAGTTCTACGGCCGGGACGACGACTTCACGCACTCGATCAAGTATGGGCCGGGCTTCGTCACCGGGCTGATGGCGCAGTGGCAGGACGGCAAGCAGGTGGCGATCTGGCCGACCAGCCTCGCCCAGGGCAAGATCGTGCTGCCCCCAGCTGTGAAGGCCGCGGCGCGATAGGCCATCCTCGCCCGGGCCGCGCTTGCCAAGCGCTTCCGTTGCCGCAAGTAGAGCCGGGTCGCGCCTCAGGGTGCGGCCCGGACCACGCACGCGTTGAGGATCCTTCGATGGCCAGCCCCACCCTGCCCGAGACCATGCGCCGGATCCATTTCACTGGACCGGGCGGACCGGAGGTGATCGCCATCGAGACTGCGCCGCTGCCCATCCCAGGACCGGGACAGGTGCTGATCGAGGTGGTCGCAGCGGGCGTGAACCGGCCTGACGTGATGCAACGCGCCGGCCTGTACCCGCCGCCGCCCGGGGCTACCGAGATCCCGGGCCTCGAAGTTGCGGGCCGTATCGCGGCGCTGGGGGAGGGGGTCGAGGGTCTCGCGGTCGGCGACGAAGTCTGCGCGCTGGTGATCAGCGGCGGCTACGCCGAATTCGCGGTCGCCGAGGCGTCGCATTGCCTGCCGCGCCCAAAGGCGCTGTCGCTGGTCGATGCGGCCGGGCTGCCGGAGACGTTCTTCACGGTCTATTCCAACGTCGTGCAGCGCGGCCGTCTCGCCGAGGGCGAAAGCTTCCTGGTGCATGGCGGGTCGAGCGGCATCGGCGCCACCGCGATCCAGATCGCCAAGCATGTCGGCGCCAAGGTCTTCGCCACTGCGGGCTCGGCCGAGAAGTGCAAGTTCTGCGAGGAGCTCGGGGCCGATGCGGCGATCGACTACAAGCAGGCCGACTTCGCCGAGGAGATCA
>NZ_JAKSYJ010000192.1 GCF_022829365.1 Methylobacterium sp. J-077
CGATAGCCCAGCGACGAATGCGGTCGGACGCGGTTGTAGGTGTTTTGCCACAGACCGATCACGATCTGCGCCTCCCTTAACGAGTAGAAGATCTCCTGGCGTAGGCACTCGTCACGAAGCTTGCCGTTGAAGCTCTCACAATACCCGTTCTCCCACGGCGAGCCGGGTGCGATGTACTGGATCTGTGAGCCAGCTTTGGCGACCCATTTGCGCAGCGCCTTGGAGATCATCTCAGGGCCATTGTCGCAGCGGATGTGCTCCGGGATGCCGTGCAGGCACATCGCATCGGCCAAAGCCTCGATCACGCCGACGCTGTTGATGCGCCGCGCCACCTTCAGCGCGAGGCAGGTCCGGCTGTGCTCGTCGATCAGCGTCAGGATGCGCAGGCTCCGGCCGTCGTGGGTCTGGGCCTGCACGAAGTCAAAGCTCCAGACGTGGTTGCGGTGGAGCGGGCGCAGGCGCACGCACGAGCCGTCGTTCAGCCACAGGCGGCTGCGGGGCTTATGTCGGCTGGGGACTTTTAGCCCCTCGCGACGCCAGATGCGCTGAACCCGATCCTTGCCCACCTGCCACCCCGCTGCCTGCAGCAGCGCGGTGACGCGGCGGTAGCCATAGCGCCCGTACTCGGACGCCAGGGCGATGATGGCGCGGGTCAGCGCATCCTCATCGGCCGGCACGGTCGGCACGTAGCGCTGCGTGCCGCGGTGCTGGCCGACGATCCGGCAGGCATGACGTTCCGAGAGACCATACTTTTCTCGGATGCCGTCGACCGCCTGCCGGCGTCGTTCGGGGGCTACAAGTTTCCCGAGGCGACGTCCGCCAGCACCTGCTTCTCCAAGGACAGGTCAGCTACGAGCCGGCGCAGCCGCGCGTTCTCGCGCTCCAGGTCCTTCATCTTCCTGGCCTGGTCGACTTGGAGGCCGCCGTACTCCTTGCGCCAGCGGTAATAGCTCTGCTCGGAGATCTCCGCCTCCTTGCACGCCACGGCCAAGCTCTTGCCCTGGGCCGTCTGCACCTCGATCTGGCGCAGCTTCAGCACGACCTGCTCCGCACCCGTCTTCTGACCTCGCCGCATGTCCAACTCCTTTGGTCCTGGCTGATCCTCTCAATCAGCCCGGTCCAAAGCCAGCCGGTCAGGTCACGCTTTTCCCCTTCCCCTTGTGGGGAGGGGTCAGGGTTGGTGCAGACGGCACCGCACCGTTCGATCCTGCACCACCCCCACCTCCAACTCTCTCCCGCAAGGGGAGGAGAGCGCATCGCGCCACGCTGCAGACGCTATGTGAATATCATAGCCCGTTCGGAAGACATTCGGGGGGAGAGATTGGGTCGTTCCGGAACGCTCGCACCCCTCACCCTGTGCCTGCCCATGGAGAGGGGATCCGCGCCTCCAACTGAGGACGATGCGGCCGCGTCCGTTACACAAACCTGATCGGTCCGTAGCTCGCAGACGGATGAGCGTGCGCGTGACGCTTGCCACCGAGCCCGATCCGAGACTCGGCCTCACCAAATCACGGCGCCACCGACCAGAACCGCTGGCGGTTGAACAACATGTCCCGCGTGCCCACCGTCGGGCTCTCGGCCGGCCTGGCACAATCCGGCTCGCGCGGTTTCGGGATGGCGGCCAGGGCCGCCGTCACCTGGGCCGGCCTCAACCCCAGGCGGGCCTGAACCTCCGGCTGACGAGCGGCCGCGATGGTCAGAACGGCGGCGATCAAACCACCAGCCACTGTTCCGAGGAAGAAATTCAACATCTCTGGCGCGATCCGGTGGCCGGCTTTCTGCGACCACTGCCCCTGGTCTCTGTCCAACCCGGCGGGATCATGGCGGACAGGATGCTCACGCGACCTTAACACTTGATCTGCGACAGCTACACGCAAGCCTGCCCACCCGGCAGGTCTGAAGACGGGGCTGGACCGCCTATGAACTACGCCGCCAACGCCTATGCCCGGACGTCACGGTCCGCCTCTCTGACGCCGCGCGAAGCCGAATCGGCGGTCCTGATCAAGGCGGCACAGCAGCTGATCGGCGCCAGCCACGGGCTCGCCGCGGGCGACACCAAGCCGCTCAACGACGCCCTGTCGTTCAACCAGCGCGTCTGGACCATCCTGGCCTCCGAAGCGACTGCCGACGAGAATCCGCTGCCGGCCGATATCAAGCAGGGCATCGGCAACCTGGGCGTGTTCGTGCTGCGCACCTGCGTCGACACGATGATTGCGCCGACCCCGGAAAAGATCGCCAACCTCGTGGCGATCAACAACGAGATCGCGGCCGGCCTCCAGGGCAATCCGGGCTGAGATCGGGCTTCGGCGCGGTCAGGCCGCCGCGCCGGGCTCTGGGGGCTTGGCCGCCTGGGCCAAGGCCGCGCTCTCCCACTCGACGAGCTTCCGGCCGAGCTTGATCGCCGGATAGAAGGTCCCGGCCTCCACGGCCTCCGCGATGGCGGCGATCTGCGGGGCCGCAGCCGGCGCCAGACGGATCAGCTCCGCGGCCTGCCGGAAGAACAGGTCGATGCCCGATGCCGGGTCGTCGGCGAGATAGATGACCGTCAGGGTCAGGTGGATCTGCTTGCAGGCCGTGTCGGCCTCGCTCTCCGTGATGATCTCGCTCTCGCGCAAAAACTTGCACTGCGTCTCGATCAGGAAGGTCGAGCGCCGGTCGCCGTTGCGAATCAGCGCGCCGTTGATGATCAGCCGTTCGAACGGTTTGAGTTCCAGGCGCAGAGGCATCGCGTGTTCCTTTCTAGAAGACGCACCGATCTGAGTCCGCAAGCGTTAACGTTTGGACAATGGCCGCAGACCCCCGCCGTGCAACGATCCGTCGAAGCGGGATTGTCGCGACGAGGCTGAACGGCGACTCTTCGAAGAACCGTCGCGGGGTTCGGTGATTCCGCGACGCCTCAGCCTTCGGAGATTTGCCGATGTCGTCATCCACCACGCGCGCGATCTATCCATCCCTTCGCGGAAAACGCATCCTCGTCACGGGCGGCGCCTCCGGAATCGGCGAAGGTCTGGTCGAAGCCTTCGTCGCCCAGGGGGCCCGCGTCGTGTTCTGCGACATAGCCGATGAGCCCGCACAAGCCTTGGTTGCGCGGCTCTCCCCCGGGGCGGCGCATCCGCCGCTCTACCGGCGCTGCGATCTCACCGATGTCGAGGCGGTCCGCGCCCTGGTGGCGGAGGCCGAGACCGTGCTCGGCGGCCTCGACGTGCTGGTCAACAATGCCGGCAACGACGACCGTCACAAGCTCGAAGACGTGACGCCGGCCTACTGGGACGACAGGATGGCGGTGAATCTGCGTCACCTGTTCTTTGCCGCGCAGGCCGCTGTGCCGGCGATGCGCCGGGCCGGCGGCGGCGTGATCCTGAACTTCGGTTCGATCAGCTGGCATCTCGGGCTGAAGGAGATGCCGCTCTACCAGACCGCCAAGGCGGCGATCGAGGGGATGACCCGGGCGCTCGCCCGCGATCTCGGCCGTGACGGTATCCGGGTCTCCGCAATCGTGCCCGGCAACGTCCAGACGCCCCGCCAGGAGCGCTGGTACACCCCGGATGGTGAGGCCGAGATCGTCGCGTCCCAGTGCCTCGACGGCCGGATCCAGCCCTCCGACGTCGCCGCCCTCGTGCTGTTCCTGGCCTCCGACGATGCCCGTATGTGCACGGGCCACAATTACTTCATCGACGCTGGCTGGCGCTGAGGCGCGAATTTCGCTCATGAATCGCGTGCAAGGCGTGGCGGAGCAGGCAGCCGTCGATGGCCGCCAGGTCCGGCGCCGATCAGGGCCATGCCGAGACGGGGCTCGCCAGCACCAGCGCCCCCAGCAAGATCGCCAAGACCGGGATCAGGAAGGTGACCAGCGAGAGGTTGGTCGCCCCCGCCCATGCCAGGATCCGGAAGTAGAGCAAGAACGCCAGCGCCGTGGACAGGGTCGCGGTGCCGCGGACCGCCCCCCAGACGGGGGGCCGGGGATCCGCCGCCGCCCTACACGACGAAGCTGAAGGCCAGCGCATGGTCTTGGTCATGGTGGAGCTGTGACGGGCAGCCTCCCTCCCGTCACACGGAGTACCCTGCGAGGACCCGGGAGGCGCCGAATGCTCGGCGGTCAGCTCTTGCTGGCCTCGTAGCGCGCCTTGTTCTCGGCGTTCGGCGGGTAGAGGCCCGGAAGCGCCGCGCCCTTGCCGACCTCCTCCATGATCCAGCCCTCGAAGCGCTCCTGCTCCGGGGCGAGCTCCATTACGGTCTCGATCAGAGCCGCCGGGATCAGCACCGCGCCGTCCTCGTCCACCACGATCACGTCGTCTGGGAACACCGCGACGCCGCCGCAGGCAATCGGCTGCTGCCAGGCCACGAAGGTCAGCCCGGCCACCGAAGGCGGGGCCGCCGCGCCCTGGCACCAGACCGGCAGGCCCGTACCCAGGACTCCCGCTACGTCGCGCACCACCCCGTCCGTGACCAGGGCGGCCACGCCCTTCTTGGCCATGCGCGCGCACAGGATGTCGCCGAAGATGCCGGCATCGGTGACGCCCATCGCGTCCACGACCGCGATGCAGCCGGCCGGCATCGCTTCGATCGCCGCCCGGGTGGACGTCGGGGACGACCAGGATTCCGGGGTGGCGAGATCCTCGCGGGCTGGGACGAACCGCAGGGTGAAGGCGCGGCCGACGATCCGGGGCTGACTGGGCCTCAGCGGCCGGGTGCCGCGCAGCCAGACATTCCGGAGCCCCTTCTTCAGCAGGATCGTCGTGATCGTGGCGGTGGTGACCTTCGAGAGAGTCTCGACGATCTGGGCGTCTATCGACATCCGCATATCCTTCCCGGCAGGGGCGGCTCTCCTGCGAGCCGATCCACACTTGCCCTAGATGCCACCGTTCCGGATGTTGTCCATCCGAATCCCAGGTGTTGGGCGGCTAAGGGAACGATTGTGGCACGTTCAAGGCGTTTCGCCGCTTCATAGAGGTCGGTCGTATCGACAGAATCCCTAGCTGCATCGAGTTTTCGGTATATACCGAATGCGTACGGTTTACCTACGGTCAACCAAGGCGGCAGGCGAACACCGCCAAGCACGCCATTGATCTCGCCGAGTTCGAAGCCGCGTTCAGCTTCGACCGCTTTCTGACCATCACGACCAAACCCAGCCGCACCGGACGTCAACGGTTCAAGCTGATCGGCAGCTGGTGCGGCGAGATCGTCGTGGTTGCGATCGTCTCCCCACTTGGGTCCGAGGCGATCGATGTCGTCAGTGTGCGGCCGGCCAACGCAAAGGAGAAGGCCAGCTATGCCGAAGGCTGAGCAAGCGCCGGGTTACACCCCGAAGGAGGCTTACACCCAGGCTGACTGGGATGAGGTCTCCGACAATCCACCTTTGACCGATGCCGAACTGGCCTCAGCGCGTCCCGGTCCACACGGCATGCCGGCCGAGATGGCGGAGGCTTTCCTGAAGCGTGCAGGACGGCCTAGGGCGGAGGCGAAGGCCGTGCCCGTATCGATGAGTGTACCGCCAGATGTGCTGGCCGCTTACAAAGCCTAGGGCCCCGGCTGGCAGACACGGATGAACGCGGTTCTGGCGGCTGGGCTGGCGCCGGAGATCGAGGCTGCCGAAGGGAAACGCATCACGCGTGACGTCAATCAACCGGAAGATCCATCTGGGTCGATGAAACGGCGGCGATCTCGGGGGTGATGCCCGCATCGAGAATCCCGGACGGAAGACCGTCCGGGAAATGGACATGGCTCAGTCGCAGGTCTCTTTCTTCACGGTCTTGGAATCACCCATTTCGTCTTCCTTGCGCACCGTCTTGGTGACGCAGCCATCGCCGTGATCGTGGACGGTGACGGACTTCGACTCGGTGGCCGGACGATCGACCACCACGGCGGGCCGGTCGCGCTCGATCACGGTGGTCTGGGCTTGGGCGGCGGCGCCGACGCTGAGCAGAGCGGCGGCCGCGAGGAGGGTGGTGCGCATGCGGGGACTCCGGGTCCGATTTCAGTCCCGAGTAACGGTGGCCCCAGCTTGAGCGTTCCGCAATTTCTGGTGGTTGAAACACCGATCCCAGAGCCCAAGACCGACTCTTGGGACGATGCGCAGGAAAGCGGGCCGAACCCGTAAGCGAACGCGGCTCGGCCCGCACGCCGTTCGGCTTAAATCACGGCCGGAGCGACACCGCGAAAGACCCCGGGACAGCCGCGCTTTCAAGATTGGCGGACTACGTGCCGGACTTGCCGGGGAGGACTCAGCCGCCGGTCATCGGCGGAAAGAACGCGATCTCGCCGGCGCCCGCGATCATCGCATCCGGCCTTGCATGGGCCCGGTCGATAGCCGCGCGCACGACGCCCGGATCCTCGAAGGCGTAGGCGTATTCCTCGCCGCGCCCGCGCAGCCAAGTGACCAGATCGGCGACGGTGGCGACCTCCGGCGGCGGGGCCAACTCTTCCTCGGCGCGGCCGATCCGCTCGCGGACCCAGGCGAAATAGACGAGCTTCATGGCGTCACCGTGCCGGAAAGGGATCGCAGATCGCGCCTTCAGCGCGGGTCGTCGATCACGTGTTTGATCCCGGCCCGCATGTAGTCCCAGCCGGTCCAGATCGTGAGGGCGGCCGCGAGCCACAGCAGCGCGAGGCCGATCGCCTCCGTGCCGGGCAGCACCCGCTCGCCCGCGGGGCCGGCCACCAGGAAGCCGAGTGCTACGAGTTGCACGGTCGTCTTCCACTTGGCGATCTTGCTGACCGGCACGCCGACCTTCAGCTCGGCGAGGTACTCGCGCAGGCCGGAGACCAGCACCTCCCGGCACAGGATCACGATCGCCGCCCAGATCGACGAGCCGACGATGGTGTGGTCGGCCGCGAGCATCAGCAGGCAGGCCGAGACCAGCAGCTTGTCAGCGATCGGGTCGAGCATCCGGCCGAGCGCGGAACTCTGATGGTAGGTCCGCGCAACATACCCGTCGAGGTAGTCTGTGATCGCGGCCACCACGAAAACGCCCAGCGCCGTCCAACGCGCGGTGTGCGAGTCGGGCCAGAACAGCAACGCGACCATGACCGGCACCGCGACGAGGCGCCCGTAGGTCAGGCAATTCGCGAGCGTCCAGGCCGGTGACCGGCGTCGAGGAAGGACGGCGTTCATGGCCGGGGTGAAATCAGAGCTTTGCCCGGGCGTCAACGTCTTGACCGCGGGTGCGGCCGTGACGGCGGGATCCTCAGGCGCCGGCATGGAAGAAATCGTAGACCGCGCGGGC
Organism: Methylobacterium sp. J-077; assembly: GCF_022829365.1. GTDB lineage: Bacteria > Pseudomonadota > Alphaproteobacteria > Rhizobiales > Beijerinckiaceae > Methylobacterium. Next base: position 7,224 of record NZ_JAKSYJ010000192.1, read on the forward strand.
GGTCGCGGCATTCACCCCGGGGGTCTTGGCCAGGTCCTCGAAGGCGGCCCGCTCGATCGCCTTCACGGTCCCGAAATGGTGCAGCAGCGCGCGCTTGCGGCTGGGGCCGATGCCGGCGATCTCGTCCAGGGGATTCTTGATCATCTCACGCTTGCGCTTGGCCCTATGGCTGCCGATGGCGAAGCGGTGGGCTTCGTCGCGCAGCCGCTGCACGAAGTAGAGGGTCGGGTCGCGCGGTGGAAGCTTGAACGGCGGCCGGCCCGGCACGAAAAACGTCTCGCGCCCGGCATCGCGGTCGCGGCCCTTGGCGATGCCGATCAGCGGGACGTCCGAGACCCCGATCTCGTCGAGCGCTGTGCGGGCGGCGTCGAGCTGACCCTTGCCGCCGTCGATCAGCACCAGATCCGGCCAGGCGGGAAACGCCTCGCCGTCCTCCGCGGGGACAGGACTCGGCTCCGGCGCGCCGCCCTCCGCGTCCGCTGCAGCGGCCTCGAGCTCGGTGCGCGGCGCCTCCTTGACGAGGCGCTTGAAGCGCCGCTGAAGGACCTCGCGCATCATGCCGTAATCGTCCCCCGGGGTGAGTTCCTCCGATTTGATGTTGAACGTGCGGTAATGCGTCTTCATGAACCCGGTCGGGCCGGCCACGATCATCCCGCCCACCGCGTTCGTGCCCATGATGTGCGAGTTGTCGTAGACCTCGATCCGCCGCGGCGTCCGGTCCATGCCGAAGGCCTGGCCCAGGGCCGTCAGCAGCTTGCCCTGCGAGGCCGTGTCGGCGAGCCGCCGGGCCAGCGCCTCCTTGGCGTTGCGCTGGGCATATTCGACGAGGTTCTTCCGCTCGCTGCGGCTCGGCTTGTGGATCTCCACCCGGTAGTCGACCCGGCTCGACAGTGCGGCGGCGACCAGCTCGGCATCCTCGATCGTGTGGCTCGTCAGCACCGTGCGGGGCGCGGGCTTGTCGTCGTAAAACTGGCTGATGAACGAGCCGAGCACCTCCTCCGGGGTCATCGACCGGTCGGCCTTCGGGAAGTAGGCGCGGTTGCCCCAGTTCTGGAAGTTCCGGAAGAAGAATACCTCGATGCAGAACTGCCCGGCCTGCTCATCGAGCGCGAACACGTCCGCCTCCTCGACGCCCTGGGTGTTGACGCCCTGCACCCCCTGGATCGCCGAGAGCGCGGCGATGCGGTCGCGGTAGCGGGCGGCGCGCTCGAACTCCATCGCCTCGGACGCCTCCTGCATCTCGGTGCGCATCCGGTCCTTCACGGCGTTGGACTTGCCCGCCAGGAAGGCGCGTGCCGCATCCGCCATCGTGGCGTAGTCGTCGGTCCCGATCTCGCCCGTGCAGGGGCCGGAGCAGCGCTTGATCTGGAACAGCAGGCAGGGCCGGCTGCGGTTCTCGTAATAGCTGTCGGTGCAGGTGCGCAGCAGGAAGGCGCGCTGCAGAGCGTTCACCGTGCGGTTGACCGCCCAGACGCTGGCGAAGGGCCCGTAGTAATTGCCCTTCCGGCGCCGTGCGCCACGGTGCTTCACGATCTGCGGCGCCGGGCCGTCGGCGGTGACCAAGATGTACGGGAACGACTTGTCGTCCCGCATCAGCACGTTGAAGCGGGGCTTGAGCTGCTTGATCAGGTTGGCTTCGAGGAGCAGCGCCTCGGTCTCGGTGGCGGTGGTGACGAACTCCATCGCCGCCGTCTGGGAGATCATCCTGGCGATGCGGTTGGAATGCGCCTGGCCGCGGGCATACGAGCCGACGCGCGCCTTCAGGTTCTTGGCCTTGCCGACATAGAGGACGTCGCCGCGATGATCGAACATCCGGTAGACGCCGGGCGAGTTCGGCAGCGTCGACCAGAAGCGGCGGATCACCTCGGTGCCGGCCTGGACCGCGCCCGGGTCGAAATCGAAATCGATTTCCGGCGAATCCTCGGCGGACAGCGCGGTTTCGGCCTCGCTGGCGCTCTCGTCTCGCTCGGCGTCGCGGCCGTCGTCGAAGGTGTCGGGGGGCAGGTCTGAGAGGGCTCTGCGGTTCATACCGCAGATCTAAACGTTCCCGGCCCTGAGGGGGACCGGGTCGGCCGACAAAATTGCTGCGCCGAACCGGCTGGGTCGAATCAATCGAACAGCGAATCGATGTCGTTCTGGTCGACGTGTCCCGGATCGTCGTCGAGCTTCGGCCCGTTGAGCAGGCTGCTCTCGTCGTCCAGCGCCGTCGGGACCGGCATGACGGTGATGAGATCGCGGAAGCTGTCCAGCTGCGTCCAGGCCGTGATCAGCCGATCGAGGTGTTCCTCGATGAACTTCATCACGCCGACGATCTTGTTGATCCGCTGGCCGGTCAAGTCCTGGAAATTGCAGGCCTCGTAGGCCGAGATCACCCGCTCCTGGATGATATCAACGTGCTGCTTCATGCCAGGCGTCAGATTCGCCGTATACAGCATACCAGCGTTCGTCTCGATTTCCTCGACCGCGTTGAGCAGCTGCGTCGTCGCGCGCTCGGTCGATTCGACCACCGCGTCGAGTTCGTCCGCCGCCCGGCGCATGCCCTTGCCGCTGTTCTCCGAGCGGTGGAGCGTCGCCAGCTCGGACTTGGTCCGGGTGATCGCCTCCTTCATCAGGTCGAGTTCGGAGCGCATCGCCAGGGCGTCGTGCAGCTCGCGTCGGCACGTCTCGATCGTCTCGTCCGCGCTCATCTGGGTGATGCGGCGTAGGTCGAGGATCGCGCCCATGATCTGATCCAGCCGCTCGTTCGAGACGTCCGGACTCGGCGCGGCGGGCAAAACCACGGGAAGCCCGAGGCTGTCTTCGATGCGATAGCGCTTCTGGGTCATCGTCGGGGCGTGAGCCTTCAGGATCTGTGGCGTGAACTCTCTACCACAATCAGTTAGCGGACTGTGACTGCCAAGCTCGGCGGCCGTCGATTTCTAGGCGGTCGGGGTGTTTGACCTATCGGTGGTTGTGGGCTCCAGCGATTTACTAGCGATTCACGCTAATCACGGGTGGTCGGGGAGGGCGGCGAGCGTGGGGTGTGATTCACCATGTTGATTCATCGGAATGGCCCCTCGCGGGCGGATCGTTCGCGAATCGGGGCCTGTGCCCCCCGCGGGAGCGTCCGACGATGCGTGGTTCGGTCCGTCTTGGTCTCTATTCAACCCTGGTCTCGGCTTCGCTGTGCGCCCCCGTGGCCGCGCAGCAGGCGCGTTACGCCGAAAGCGGCGGCTATGGCGGCGGCCTGATCGAGTATCTCATGACCGGTCAGGCGGGCGCCGGCGGCCGTGGTTGGCCGCAACGGGCTACGGCGCCGCAGCGGGTCGCGGCGTATTCCGGCGAGCTGCTTTCCGCCGATCCGGAACCCCTGCAGGCCACCCCGCCGCAGCAGGCCTACGGTGCGCCCGAGGCGGATCCGACACGCATCGCCCGGGAGGTCGGGCCGGAATACCGCCGCCAAGAGGTTGCATTCGCCGGGCCGCAGCGGCCGGGGACCATCGTGATCGATACGTCGGCCAAGCACCTCTATCTCGTGCAGCCCGGTCAGCGGGCGCTGCGCTACGGGATCGGGGTCGGCCGTCCGGGCTTCGCCTGGAGCGGCCTCAAGACCGTCAGCCGCAAGGCGGAGTGGCCGGATTGGACGCCGCCCGCGGAGATGCTCGCCCGCCGCCCCGACCTGCCGCGGCACATGGCGGGCGGCCCGGCCAATCCCCTCGGCGCACGCGCTCTCTACCTCGGCTCTTCGCTCTACCGCATCCATGGCACCAACGAGCCGGGCACGATCGGCCAATCGGTCTCTTCGGGCTGCATCCGGATGATGAACGAGGATGTGGTGGACCTCTACGAACGCGTCCCGGTGGGAACCCGCGTCGAGGTTCTGTGAGGGGTGTGCGAGCGCAGGAAGTTTGTCGGCAGGAGAGGATTGTGTGTCGGCCTGGGCGGGCGAAGTTTGTCGGCGCGCGTCCAGGCCAGCCTGATGATCGAGTTCCGGCCCCGAATGCGAGAGCAGGTTTATCGGCGCCCGAGGCATTGAGCCCGCGCCGGACAAGCGCGACTGTCATGCGGCCTTTTACTACCGGGCCAGCGTCGAGGCGTTCGCGAGAGGGGCAGCGCCTGCCAGTACTAAATAAAACCTGCTGTCCTCGACGCGACTTGCCGCGCCACTTGGGACTTTGGGGAACGGTGCTGATGCAAAGGGGACAGTTCGCCCGCAAGCGTCCACATCGACGCCGGCAAATCAGACCAAAGTTGGCCCGCGCGGTGCGTCAGCTCAAAATTTCCGAGGCAATCGATCTCGTTTACCGGAGCGTCGACCGAAGCGCTGAAATCGAGGCCGCCAAGGCCGAGATCATGGATCGCGATGCCCGATCCGTGGCCGTCTTCAGCCAGTATGCTCCCTGAGCCGTTGTCGGTAGAGGATGTGTCGCTCGCTGGTCGATCTAGGTTTGTGAAGCCCCTCATTCTGGCTCGAGAATGCTGCCGGAAGAAGCGGGTCGATAGCGGGACTAGCGCTTCGGAGGAGGACTGTCTGACAAGCGGACGGGCTTATAGCGACCCAGCCAAGTCGTACGCGTTACTGCGTGCGTTGCCCGGAAACGGACATAGGCCCGCGGTCTAATCAACGGTAGGATCGCGCCCATCCCGGCCATTGCGCTATTTGTTGAACCGTCTCGTAAGCGGACGCTGCCAGCTGCCCCTGGCGAGGTTCTAGTGAGCGAGATGCTTGTCGAAGAAGTGTGCGATCTCCTCGAATACCGCCCGAGTTTCCGGAGCAGTATCGTCCCTGATGTACTGAGCGTGAGACTGGCCTTCCCCGACTTGAAGGAAGGCTTCCACGCCGGCCTCGCGCAGCTTGCGATGCACGCGCACCGTGTTCGAGAGCAGCAGATCGCGCGTGCCGGTGGTCAGGATAGCGGGCGGAAAGCCCGTGAAGTCACCGTAGACGGGTGAGAGCATCGGGTCCCTGAGGTCGTGGCCGTCCGCGTAGACCTTGGCACCCTCGTCGTAGAAGCCGTCCGGTGAGACCAGCACGTTGTCGAGCATCGCGTTCGTCACGAAGCTGTCGCCAACCTTGGTGGTGTCCGACATCGGCGTTCCGGGCGCGATGGCGGCCGGCAAGGGCAGTCCCTCCTGCTTGGCCCGAAGCACCATGGCGAGGGTCAGTGCGCCGCCGGCCGAGGTACCGAAGATCGCGGTTTTGCGCGGATCCGTCGTACGCGTCACGGCCTTCCAGACCGTCATGGCGTCGTCGTGGGCCGCCGGAAAGACCGCCTCCGGCGGCATCCGGTAATCGACCGAGATCACCTTGAAATGGCCGAACCCGGCCATGAACAGCGCCTCCGGCAGGCCGGCCTCGCCGGGGTTGAGCACGTAGCAGCCGCCATGGACGTGGACCAGGACCCGGTCGCGGTTCTCCGGCGGGACGGTTTCGGGGGTCACCATGAAGGCCCGCACGCCATCGATCGTCGTGTGCTCAACCTTCACGTGCAGGCGCTCGATCATGCCGGGCACGAACTTCTTGAGCGCCTCCGCGCCGGCCTCGGCGACAGGCTTCCAGGCCGCGCCGTCCTTCGGGTGTATGTCCCAGTTCGGCCGCAGCGGCAGGCCGATGATCTTGCCCATCTGCGGGCTGACGTCGGTGGGCACCGGCACCGACTTGGCCGGCACCTGCAGCGGGCCGGCCTGCTGCTGCGCCGCGGCAGGGCCGGCGGCGAGCGCCGCCAGAGCCGCGCCGATCGCGATCACCGTCTATCCGATCATCGTCTGACCTCTCGCTGTCTCAACGACCGCGCGGCGCGGCCGCGCCCAGAAAATCCTGGACGGTCCGGTTCATGAAATCCACGTCCGCCGCTTTGGTCGCCGTGGCCGTCGTGTGACCCTGCACGGACGGCACGGCGACGACGCTCGCCTGCGAAATATAGGCGCCGGCCTCGCGGGCCTCCTCGACCGGATTGTACAGGTTGAGGTTGCCGCCGGTGAGGATCAGCGTACGGGCCCTGATCGCGGCGAGTGCCTTCCGGACATCGCCGCCGAACCCGGGGGTCTGGCCGATGTCGTGGCGGTCGTAGGCCCAGGTCTCAGCGATCCAGTCGTTGGCGTCGAAGCCGGCCTTGAGCACCGCCTCCTCTTGTGCGCGCATCCGAGGCAAGATGTCGAGGGGCTGCGGAGCGATCCCGCGTAGGGCCTCCGGGGTCCGGGCAGCCAGCACCTGCAGGATGTCGGCGCGCAGCCGCCAGCCCTGCTCGGGCTGCCTTTCGTAGGCGCCGTCCTTGAAGGCAGGATCGAGCATCAGCGCCTTGCGGGTCGCCTCGTTGACGGCGATCGACCAGGGCGCGGTGCGCGCCATCGGGGTCAGCGCCACCAGGACGTCCATGAAGCCGGGATGGCTGACGCCCCATTGCAGTGCCTGCATGCCGCCCATCGAGGCGCCCGCCACCGCAACGACGTGGGTGATCCCGAGCCGGTCCAGGAGCCGCTTCTGGCTCTCGACCATGTCGCGGATGGTGAAGTGCGGGAAGGCGGTGCCGTGCTGGCTCGTGCTGTTGCTCGGGCTCGCGGTCAGCCCGTTGCCGATCGCGTCGGTGGCGACGACGAAGTACCGGTCCGTGTCGAGGGCCTTGCCGGGACCGATGAGGAAGTCGATCCGATGATGGTTGCCGCCGATCGCGGTGGTCATCAGGATCGCGTTCGACTTGGCAGCGTTCAGCGTCCCGTGGGTAACGTAGGAGATTGCGAAGTTGCGGATCGTCTCGCCGCTCTCCAGCGGAAGGTCGCCGAGCGACTCCAGCCGGTGCGGTGGGTCGTACGGACCATGTGCGGCGGAAGGCGACAGGCCGGCGACCAGCAGCGCCGCGGTCAGGGCCCATCCCAGCGGCCTGCGGTGTGGTATGCGCATCGGGAGTCTCGACTCCGAACGTGTTGATGCTTGCCTCGGGTCGAACCCCGCCACCGTTCCGGAGCGCCGGGTGCGGCACCACTCGGTGTCCACGGCGCGTCCGGCAGACTGCGATCCGGGCCCGCGCCGCAGGACCGGCGCCGCGCCCCGACGATCCTGCCCACTCGCATTTCAGGCCCCTTGCAGGGCTGCCTTCACCTTGGCCGGGGTGAACGGCACGGACCGCACGCGCACGCCGGTCGCGTCGAAGATCGCGTTCGAGACCGCTGCCGGCACGATGGCGGCAGACGGTTCGCCGGCACCCCATGGCTTCTCGCTCGGCCGATCGATCAGATTGATCACGACCTCGGGCACGTCCGGGAAGGTCAGGATCGGATAGCTCGACCAGTCGAGGCTTGTGACGGCGCCGCGATCGAAGGTGACCTCCTCCAGCAGCACCCGACTGACGGTCTGGATGACGTTGCCGTCGAGCTGGTTGCGCACGCCGTCCGGATTGATGATCTGGCCGCAGTCCTGGACCACGAAGAAGCGCGGCACCCGCACCTGCCCGGTGCTGCGGTTGACCTCGACCTCGGCCACGCCGGCCACGTAGGTACGGTTAAGCTCGTACTTCACGTAGGAGATCCCGCGGCCGCGCAGCACGTCGCCGGCGACGTCCTTCATCGGCGAGGGGCGCGCCTGCCACTTGGCGAGGTCGGCAACCCGCGTCAGCACCTCGATGCCGCGCGGATCCTTAAGCGCGCGCAGGCGGTACTCCAGCGGGTCGGCGCCGGCTGCCGCCGCGCATTCGTCGAGGAAGGCCTCGTTGGCGTAAGTGTTCTGCATCCGCCCGGGGGTGCGGATCCAGGAGGGCCGGAACGGCGTCGAGGCCAGCCGGTGGCAGACCGTGCGCACGTTCGGGAAGGCGTAGGGCAGCGCCGAGTTGCCGATGATGTTGCCGGGCGCCATCGTGGTCTCGTGCGGCAGGTCGGCCAGTGAGGCCGCCACCAGCGGCACGTTGCCGGCCGCTCCCTCCGGGATGTGGAACTGTGAGGACCATGCGGCGACGTTGCCCTGCGGGTCGAGCCCGGCCTGCAGGTCGATCAGGGTCGGCGGTCCCTTCGGATCCCAACCGTGCTCGTCGGCGCGCGACCACTGGACCCTCACGGGGCGGTCGACCGCGCGGGCGAGAAGGGCGGCGTCGCCCGCCGCGTCCTCGTGGCCGTTGCGGCCGTAGCAGCCCGAGCCCTCAACGTAGATGCAGCGCACCGCCTCCGGCGCGAGGCCGGTCATCGCCGCCAGCTGCTTGCGCAGGGCGTGCGTCATCTGCGAGGCCGTCCAGCAGGTCAGGAACCCGTCCTTCAGCTCTGCGATGGCGCAGGACGGCCCGATCGACCCGTGGGTGTGGATGGCGAAGTCGTAGGTGGCTTCGAGCTTCCGGGCCGCCTGGCCGAGCGCCGCCTCAGCATCGCCCGTGCTGCTCGTGACGTCGTCCTTGGTGACCTTCGTGGCCCGCACGTGCTGCCAGAGCTTGTCCTGCTCGGGCAGGCCCTCCCATGTCGACCACGTCGCCTTCAGCTGCTTGGCAGCCTTCACGGCCGCCCACTCCTTCTCGGTGACGACGGCCAGGAAGTTACCCTGGCGCACGACCTTGATCAGTCCCGGGATGTCCGCGACCGAGGCCTCGTCCACGCCCTGCAGATCCGCCCCGATGGTCGGGGGACGGACCACCCGGGCATGCACCATGCCGGGCACGCGGTAATCCTGCATGTAGGTGAAGCGGCCGGTCATCTTCTCGGGGATGTCGACCCGCGCCACCGGCTTGCCGACGAGGGCGAACTGCGCCGGGTCCTTCGTCTTGACCGCCGGATCAACCTTGAGGTCGAGGCGCCCATCCTTCACGAGGTCGGCGTAGGAGAGGCCCTGGCCGCCAGCTTTCGGGTGGACGGTGCCGTTCTGGCTCACCAGCGCGTCGGCCGGTATGCCGAGGCGCTCGCTGGCCATCTGCACGAGGCGCGCGCGGGCCGTCGCCGCCGCCTGCCGGATCTCGACGCCGCCCTTCTGGATCGAGAGGCTGCCGTAGGTCGGTCCCTGATCCGGCGTCAGCGCCGTGTCGCCCTGGACGACGGTCACGCGGTCGAGCGGCAGGTCGAGTTCCTCGGCGGCGATCTGCGACAGGGCGGTCTCGACGCCGGTGCCGAGATCGACCTTGCCGGAGAAGATCGTGGCGTGACCGTCGGCGCCGAGCGCCAGGAAGCTGTCGACGCGGTCCGGGGCGACGGGCTTCGCGAAGCCGTTGGTGGCGACCGGCGCGAAGGTCTGGGCGCTGGCGCCGCGGCCGGACAGCGAGAAGCCCACGACGAGGGCGCCGCCCTGGAGGAGCAGGCTGCGGCGGGAAAGAACGGGTGCGTTCATGGCAACAACCTCCGTCAGAGCGTGCCGGCGGCGCGCTGGACGGCGCGCACGATCCGCTGATGGGTGCCGCACCGGCAGAGATTCTGGGCGAGCGCCTGCCGGATCGCGGTCTCGTCGGGCTTCGGCGTCTCGTTGAGCAGGGCGGCCGACTGCATGATCATGCCGTTGATGCAGTAGCCGCATTGCGCCGCCTGCTCGGCGATGAAGGCCGCCTGCACCGGGTGCGGCTTGTCCAGGCTGCCGAGCCCTTCGAGCGTTACGATCTTAGCCCCCGCCTTCAGGCTCGAGACCGGGGTGATGCAGGAGCGCACCGCCTGCCCATCGACATGCACCGTGCAGGCACCGCACTGGCCCAGCCCGCAGCCGAAGCGCGGTCCGTGGAGGCCGAGATCATCGCGCAGCACGTAGAGGAGCGGCGTATCGGGGTCGTCCACGCTCACGGGCGCCGGGCGCCCGTTCACATCCAGCGATATCGGCTGCGCCATCGGGCGTCTCCCTGGAACCATTCTCGGGTACTCGGCCTATACCCGGCGTAGATCCGGAGCAACGCGGCGGCGTGACAGCGATTCCCATTCGCTTCAGGAGGCCGTGCTGCCCCCGGCGCCGTCAGGGAAGTACATGCCTTCGCAGAACCGCAGCCGATGCATCCTCGCTCTCTTCCTTGCGCTGTCCGCGGGGCCCGCGAGGGCGGCCGAGCGCCGTGCGCAGGATTGGCCCGAGCCGTCCCGCAAGGCCGCTGAGGCCGTTGCTGACAAGTACGGCGCACCACAGGAGCAGACGGCGACGCTGCTGATCTGGTACCGCAACGGGCCGTGGATGCGGACGGTAGTGCACAAGGTCGGAGCCGAGCACGACTTCCCGGTCAAGCACAGCGACGTGCTGGAGCAGAGCCTGCCCTACAAAGTTCCGCTCAACCTCTTTAGCGCCGTCGCGACCTTCAACGGCAGCGTCATTCCGGACCGAACGCGGGGCACGCTCACCGTCTACGGCGCCAGCGAGGCCGAGAATGTCCTGAGCCTGAACTTAGCTCGGGCGGTGGTGCGCGGCGAGCTCACGGCGGAGCAGGCACGTGACAAGGAAGTCGCGGCCGCGCAGCAATTGGCGAACGGGCAGGTGCCGGACCTCGCGGCCAAGCTCACCCTCGATCAACAGCAGGAGGGCGACGTCTCCGACCCGGATACCGCGATGATCCTGCCGCCCAGCCGAACGCCATAATCCAGAATACGAGGCGCTCTGATCTGGCAACGCGTTGATCAATCGGCGCCCGCCGGCCGAGATAGTGGATTCTCACGCTGCGCACTACTCGACGCTCTGCACCGGCGTTGGATACGCCCGTGAAGGGCCCTGCGCCCTGTACCAATCAGCGCCACGGCGGCCGCCACATCTTGCCAGCTAGACATCGGGGCTCCGGCAATCTCCCGGCGAAACGCCGCAATCCGGTCGAGAAGCGGCCGCCCCGCGAGGGGCCGGCTTGTCCGAGACCGACGCTTGGGACTGTGCGTCAGCTGCTCAGAACGATCTTTACGAGATGCTCATTTCTCCTCATGCGGGCGTGCACGATCGCCGCGCCAGCTAGGGCATAGCGGCCATTGATCGGCAGGTAAAAGCTCCTGACTACCATCACCGGCCACAGGCCGGCCCGGACGCGCACTGCGCGCTTCATAAAGCCCGGCTAGCAGAGCCCACTGTGGTTCGCAGCGGGGGTCGATGCAGACCTTTCTCTGCACGAACGTTATTGTCGCGGATCGCTGCAGAGAACGTCCGCTTTTCCAGTTAACCTACTCCGAAGCGGGCCGCTCACGGCCAGCATCTGCCGCCGCCCGGGGTTCAGACGAATGTCTTTGATGGGTGGTTTTTGCCGGTCCGCTCCCGGATGGCAGGTGCATCAAAACAGACATAGTTGCGCGGACCGCTCCCGACCTACAGGAGACATCGCTACCCGACATTGCTACGGGTCAGCCTCCTGACTGAGAGGCCGAACCCATGCTCCGTGGACGCTGCCACTGTAACTCGATCCAGTTCGAGGTGCCGGATCAGGTTGCGGCAAGTTCTGTGTGCTACTGCGACGATTGTCGGAAGCAATCAGGCGCCCCCATGGTCGCATGGGCTATGGTGCCTGAGGCTACTGTATCGATCACGGGTAAACCAACGGTCTACAACTCGTCCGAAGGCGGACGGCGATCATTCTGTGGGTCGTGTGGAACAGGCTTGTTCTTTTCGAACGCACTCCTTGCTCAAATGGGGATGATGCAAGTGAGGATCGCGGCACTTGATGATCCCGACGCGATCCCCCCACAAATGCAGGTGCAGACGGCGGAACGCGTGAAGTGGATGGCATCGGCGCACGAACTACCGGCGTTCGAGCGTTTTCCGGGTTAAGTCAGAGCCCTTCTCCACGCCGAGCCGCAGTTATCGAGCGGCCGAGGCATGACCGCTTATCGAAAGCGCCCATGTCGATCCAGGCGACCGGGTTGGGTCGATTTCTAACCTGTCTGCTTTCGAGCAAGGTTTCTGCACGAAGCATCCTAAGACGTCACTCTTTGATCGGTAGTCCCTCGGAGGGCGATACCAGCCCGGCCCCGAGGGCGATCCAAACGAGGTGAGCATCCGTGCGTGCGCCGAGCTTGGCGCGGATCACCGAGAGGTTGTTGTGCACCGTCTTCAGGCTCAGGCACAGCGCCTCGGCCACCGCCTGCGCCGTCGTGCCCGCCGCCGTCAGGTTTAGGATCTCGAGCTCCCGCGGGCTGAGGTCGTCGAGGGCCGTGCGCGCGCCCGTCACCTCATCCTGTGCGATGGCCCGCGCGATGTCGGCGCTCATCGCGCGCTCGCCCCGCAGCACGGCGGCCACCGCCGCCAAGAGTTCACGCGGCGGACTGGCTTTGCTGACATAGCCGCATGCACCGGCAGCGAAGGCTTGGCGCGCGACCACCGACCCCGTGCGCATGCTGAACACCAGGATGCGTGCCGCCCCATCCCATTGGCGGATGTGCCGGATGGCCTCGATGCCGCTCGGACCGGGCAGCGACAGGTCGAGGATCATGAGGTCCGGGGTGAGCGCCTTGTATTGACGGTAGGCCTCCGCTGCGCTCTCCGCCTCGGCCATCACGACGAGCCCCGGCTGCCGCTCGAGCAGGCGGCGGTAGCCCTCCCGCACGACGGGGTGGTCGTCGACGAGGAGGATATTTGTGGCCATGAGCGGCCTCAACCAGCGGTCGGAACGGTCGCGAAGGCGCGGATGCCGCTTTCGGTCCCGGTGAGCGACAGGCTGCCACCCAAGGCGGCGAGCCGCGCCCGGATGCCGACGAGGCCACGGCCGGCGGCGGACGCCGTGCGGGCTACGTCGCCGCCGCCGTCGTCGTCCAGGGTGAGCGTCACCGTCCGCACACCGGCCTCCGCCCGGTCCAACCGCAGGAAGATTCGACTCGGTCGTCCGTGGCGCAGGGCGTTGGTCAGGAGTTCCTGCGCGACCCGGTAGAGGCTCGCCGACGCGTCCGTCGGCAAGTCGGCGAGGTCGCCGGTGACGTCGAGATGGAGCGCGGGCCCGGCCCTGAGTTGCGCCCGCCAGTCCGCGACCAGGCCACGGAGGGCGTCCACCAGTCCGACCTCGGCGAGGTCCGGCAGTTCGAGGCGGGACAGTGCCCCGCGCAGGCTCTCGCGCATGGTGGCGACGATAGCCTCGATGCCACGGGCGTCCTCGCGCAGATCCTCGCGCTCAGGGGGCGCGGCCAGCTCGATCGCGGCGGCGCGTGCGCCGGCGGCGGCGAGGCACTGGCCGAAGGCATCGTGCAGGTCGCGGGCGATCGCCTGCCGCTCCTCTTCCTGGACCGTGACCAGGCGTTGCATCAGGTCCGCGCGCTCGGCCTCGGCGCGGACGAGACGGTCAGCGAGGCCGTTACAGGCGACAGCGATCCGGTCGAACTCGGCTGCCGCGAAGCGCGGCAAGGGGGATCGGATTCGGACGCCGTCAAGGTCGTCCAGCCCCTGAACGATCCGACCAGCGGGCGCGACGAGACGTGCGACTGCGAACCAGTTGAGTAGCGCCGTCGCCACAGCCAACCCAACGGCGAGACCGCCCGCGAGGCGCACGCGATCCCAGATCCGGGCTGCGCCGGCCATCGGGTCGGGCCAGGCCGTCACGCTGCCGATGGTGCGCTCGCGATAGACGATCGCCCGGATCGTCGGCGCGGCTTCAGCGTCCCACGCGAGCGCGGTGCGCAGCCAGCCGGGGGCGGCCTCGAGCCCGTCCCAGTCGCCGCAGAAGCGTCGGGGCATCTCCGCGCCGAGATGGATGTCGGCGCAGATCCCGGGCAGGACCATGAGGATCGCCGGCGCGGATTGCGGCGCGGCGGCAGGCATCGAGGTCGGGCCGGCACTACCGAGGCCGGGCTGGCGCGCGAGCTGTGCGCTGAGCCGATCCGCCGAGGTCGCGGCCTCGCGGCCCAGGCCGATGCGCGCCTCCCAGATACTCCAGACGACCGCTCCGGCCAGGCACAGCAGGGCGACCGCGAGGAGGCGTAGGCCGAGATGGGCTGGCAGGCTCATGGGTAACGGCCGCGCTCGAACTGTGCCCTGATTTGGCACGTGGAACGGCAGGGTGCGCAAGCCCTGGTCAGCATGGTCGGGAAGAATGCCCGGGGGTTCGCGGGAGGACTTCCCTGGCCCGACCCCGGCATGGCCCGGAGGATGGCGGCGTCTGTTCCGTGCGGAGCCCCCCATGTCCTCTCGACCCTCCCGCCGCAGCCTGCTGGCCGCCTCCGCCCTGCTGCCGCTTGGCCTGTGCGGACTGACCACGGCCGCGCCTGTCGCCGGCCCCTACCGGGTCGGTGCGTTGACGGTGACGCCGCTGCGGGACGGGCTGTTTCCGCTGGAACCGAGTATGATGCCATCGGCCGACAGCACGGCCGGGCATGCCCTGCTGCAGGGGGCCGGCCTTCCTGCGAACGGCCCGTCACCCGAGCCGGTCAACGCCTTCCTGATCCGGCACGGGGACCGGTACGTTCTGCTCGATGCGGGCTGCGGCACCGTGCTCGGGCCCGGGTTCAACCGGGTGACCGCGGCGCTGGCGGCGGAAGGCGTGCGGCCGGATCAAGTCGAGACCATCTGGCTGAGCCATCTCCATGCCGACCATGCCGGCGGTCTCCTGACGCCGAGTCGCGGCGCACGCTTCGTCAACGCCGAACTCGTGCTCCAAGAGCGCGAGGTGGCGTACTGGTCGGATGCGGGAGCACGGGCCTCCGCGCCCGCCGCCCTGAGCCCGATGTTCGATACGGCGCAGGCGGTTCTCGCAGCCTATCCCGATCGGATCCGGCGTATCTCGGGCGAGACTGAGCTCGCACCTGGCGTCCACGCGCTGCCTCTACCCGGTCATACGCCGGGGCACATGGGCGTGCTGATCACTGATGGACCGGAGCAACTGTTGATCTGGGGCGACATCGTCCACTCGCGGCTGCTGCAGATGCCGCATCCGGATTGGACGGTGATTTGGGACACCGACCCGGCGCAGGCGATCGCGACGCGGCGGCAGATCCTCGACCGTGCGGCGACGGAGGGTTTGAGCGTGACCGGCATGCACCTCGCCGCCCGCGGTAGGATCGAGCGGGCGGATGCCGGGTACGCGCTGCGTTAGAACCCCTCGGTCCTCGATTCGACGCGCTGGCTTACGCCGAACCGGTATCCGCTTCGGCGGCGAGCGCTTCGAGAACCACGAAGCGGATCAGCTCCCATCGGGCGTTGGAGATTCCAGGCGATAGAACCTCGAGCGGGTGCGGGCGTAGCCGCTCTCGGGATCGTAGGTCAGGAGCTCGCTCGTCCAGATCTGGCCGTCCCTGAGCAGCGGATGGCCGAGGACGATGCCGACGAGATGCGGGGCGGGATACGCGATCACGCGCCGCTCCCATAGTCTCGGCGCATCGCGCAGTTCGTCCTCACCCGGGTGCCGGCCACGGGCGATGCAATCGAGGTCGTCGGCGATGGCAAGGTATTGCCGCGCGGTCTCGGCGAGATGCGGAAAGGGGCCGGGCCCCTGGTTCAGGACAGACATGGACGTGCTCCGTCGCTCCGGCACGCGATGCGGCCGGTTCTGGTGTGATTCGGTGTTGGCTTGTGGTCGTGGATGACGGTCGGAGGCGCGGTCGGACGGGCCGGGGGAACGAATGCCCTGGCCACAACACGCTTCCGATCTCAGACCCGTGGGTCTTTCAAAGCGTCGCGGCTGGATTGCATGCGGCGCTTCATGGCCTCGAACGCAGTGCGTCGTCTCAGGATCTCGGCCAAGCCTTCGATGACAGCCTGACGGTCGCCGTCGAGGATCGCGCACAGACCTTCGATGGACCCGGCCAGCGGCCGCAGGTCGCCGAGATCAGGTTCATCGGGTGGAAGCGCGAACATCACGCCGCCCCCATCTCGAGCGCCGGTACCGGCGTTCCGGCCGGGCTGGCAGTCGCCGGATGATCCAGCATGATCCGGTCGATGTCCTGAGCCGAGAGGTAGCCGACCTCGGCGAGTTCCAAGGTGATCGCCCGCAGCGCCGTCGTTTGCGTCTCCAGGACAGCGCGGGCCCGCGCGTAAGCCCCCCGCAGCCGATCGACGGCGGTGTCGACGAGACCGCCTGCGAGGAAGAGATGCCGTTCGGCCGGGTCGACGTAGTACGGGCCGAGCTTGCCGAGCCCGAACTGCAGGTCGATGTCGTGGGCGAGCGCTGTCGCTTGGGCGAGATCCGAGCCCGGGCCGAAGCCGCTGCAGATCGAGACACCACCGAACTCGATCTGCTCGGCCGCGCGTCCGGCGAGCACCGTCGCGAGGGTCGCCTCGAGCTTGGGAAGCGTCGCAGCACCGTCGACCGGGTACTCGAACTGGGCCTGGCCGCCGCCGTCGTGAATCGACAGGTCGACGAGGGCTCCGCAGCCGAGCGACCGGCCGACGATCGCATGACCAGCCTCGTGGATGGCGGAGCGTCGTCGCGCCTCCGGGGACATCGCGATCCGGCCCTGACGGATCTCCGCCAGGACGTCGTCGAGGCCGATCTGGCGTCCCGCACGGCGCGCCGCCCCCCTGGCCCGGCGCACGAACGCCTCGACATCGGCTCCGGTCTTGCCGCGCGCGGCGAGCGCGAGCGGCATCAACGAATCCCCGGCCAGCGCCCCGGCGCCGAGATGATGCCGGAAGATCCTCACCAGGCTCGCGGTGTCCGGTCGCTCGATCCTGATCTCCCGATCGATGATCGTCCCCCTTTGAAGTGGTCCGCCCTGAAGTATGGCTTTTGAGCCGACAGAGGACGGAACCGATGGCCCAACGACCCAAGCCCGAGGAGATCGTGAGCAAGCTGCGTCAGGTCGACGTGCTGGTCTCACAAGGACAGAGCGTCGCCGCTTCGATCAGGGCGATCGGCGTGACCGAGGTGACGTACTATCGCTGGCGCAAGG
>NZ_JAKSYJ010000194.1 GCF_022829365.1 Methylobacterium sp. J-077
TCTCGATGATGGTCGGGCAGGCCTTGCCGCCGAAGAGGAGCGAGGTGGTGTCGCTCTTCGGGTCGCAGCCGATCAGCAGCACCTTCTTGCCCTGCTGGGCCATCATGTAGCTGAGATTGGCCAGGGTGAACGACTTGCCGAAGCCGCGATCGAGCCGGATGCGGTCCCGACCGCTCCGGTGAAGAAGGAGACGCAGATCATCGCGATCTACGGCAAGGGCGGCATCGGTCCCGCGTCACAGCGAGGCTCGCCTCGTCCATGTATAGAGCCCGATTGACCTCGATCTGCAGGGCGTGACGCCCAAGATTTGGCTCGCCGTAATGCTCGGTGATGAAGCCGCCCGCGTAAGGCTTGTTGCGCACCACTCGA
>NZ_JAKSYJ010000209.1 GCF_022829365.1 Methylobacterium sp. J-077
CCGCCGGCAGCGATGGCGAGGCAGCCGACCGAGGCTTTCCGGCTTGGCTGACCCTTCCGAGCGATCAGGACCTCACCGGCGGTCGCTCCTGGCACTTGTTCTTCGCTTGGGCCTTCGTCCTGAACGGCCTCGCCTACCTAATCTACGGGTTGGCGAGCGGGCAGCTTCGGTTCCGCGTGATCCCGTCCCGCGATCAGATCCGGCACTTCGGCGCGTCGGTGTGGGAGCACCCGACGCTGCGCTTTCCGCAGGGCGACGAGGCCAAGCGATACAACGTCATCCAGAAACTCACATACCTCGTGGTGCTGTTCGTGCTCCTGCCGGTGCAGGTGCTGGCCGGGCTCGCGATGTCGCCGGCGATGGACGCGGCTTTCCCTTTCCTGTTGACGATATTCGACGGACGACAGTCGGCGCGCACAGTCCATTTCGTCGTGGCGGCCCTGCTGGTCCTGTTCGTGATCGTGCACGTCGCCCTGGTCCTGCTCTCGGGCTTCTGGAACAACATGCGCGGCATGGTCACCGGCTGGTTCATGATCGAGCGCAAGGTTGAACCGGCACCCGTCACCGGGGAGACCCGGGCATGAGCCGCCTTCCGAGTCGACGGGCCCTCCTGACGGGGGCTTCCGCCATGGCCGCGGCGGCCCTGCTCGGCGGGTGCGAGCGCCTTGGCAACGCCGAGTGGTTCCGGCGCACCCTCAAGACCGGCGAGGACGCCAACCTGTTCGTCCAGCGCCTGCTGCTCACCGACCGGACGCTAGCGCCGGAATACGCCGAGGCCGACGTCTCGCCGTGGTTCAAGCCGAACGGCACCGAGGACCCGCCGGACAACGCATACAAGGCCTTGGCGAAGGGCAAGTTCGCCAAGTACCACCTAGAGGTCGGCGGTCTCGTGGAGGTGCCATTCAAGCTGTCCCTGGCCGAGCTCCGCAAGCTTCCCGCCCGAACCCAGATCACCCGGCATGATTGCGTCGAGGGCTGGAGCGCCATTGGCAAGTGGACCGGCGTGCCGCTCGCCGACCTCCTGAACCGGGCCAAGCTCAAGCCCGAGGGGCGCTACGTGGTGTTCCACTGCGCGGACACCATGGACCAGGGAGAGGACAACGGCGGAGCGGACACCGCGGAGGATGGCGGCTCCGACGAAACAATACCTGCCGGCAATGCCAACCCAGCCATGACGAAGCAATCGGGCGGTGGGGAGAGCAGGAAGGACTCAGGCGGCCAGCAGGCGTCTGATGACACTGCGGCCAGTGGTGGATCACCGGTCAGGTACTACGAGAGCATCGACCTCGTGGACGCGTTCCACCCGCAGACGATCCTCGCCTACGACATGAACGACAAGGCGCTTCCGGTCTCGAACGGCGCCCCGCTGCGCCTGCGGGTGGAACGCAACCTCGGCTACAAGCAGGCCAAGTACGTGATGCGCATCGAGGTGGTCGAGAGCTTCGCCCATCTGGGCGATGGCAAGGGAGGATACTGGGAGGACCAGGGCTACGCCTGGTACGCCGGCATCTGAGTTGGCGCGGACGTGACGTCTACGTCTCCGCGAGCATTGGAAGCGCATCTCTCCTGGCGAACTCCGGGGGGCCTTCGCGGCGACATCCGGCCCTTGCAAAGCTGCAAAGTACAGTCAGCGCCGCGCAGCTGGCTATCAGACCGGCGACGCGGCCTCGAAGCGTCTGAAATGAGCGGCCCGCGAACCTGACCGGCACATCCGGCCTGACGAAACCTGCAACGAATTAATGTTCGGACTGCAGCCCGAACATTGAAGGACGATGCTGTCATGTTCCTACATTTCGAACGCCTCGGCACGGGCCATCCGCTACTGATGGTCCATGGGCTGGGGGCCAATCTCCGTACCTGGGATCCGCTCTTGTCCGCACTATGCGGCTCGCGCGAACTGATCCTGGTCGACTTGCCGGGACATGGCAGATCGGCACCGCTCGCGGGTCGGCAGACCATGGAGGCCTATGCGGACGCCCTTGCCGGCTTCATGCAGTCGCAAGGCCTGACGACAGCGGACCTCGTCGGCAGTTCGGTGGGGGGCCGGCTGGTGCTGGAGCTGGCGCGGCGGGGCATCGGTCGGCACTGCGTGGCGCTTGATCCCGGCGGTTTCTGGCGCGGGTGGGAAACGCGCTGGTTGCACTGGACCCTCGCGGCATCGATACGCCTGGTGCGGTTGCTGCGGCCCTTCCATCCCGGCCTGTCGCGCCACGCCGTCACCCGTACGCTGCTGCTGGCCCAACTGTCGGCACGTCCGTGGCTGCTGCTACCGCAGCTTGTCGCGGAGGAGCTGCAGAGCCTAGCGGCCACGACGGTGTTCGATGCGATGCTGGTTGAGTTGGCAAGTGGGCCATTGCAGCAGGGCTCGGCAAAGCCCCCCGGCCTTGTCACCATAGGCTGGGGCCGCCAAGACCACCTGCTGCTGCCGCGCCAAGCTGCACGCGCCCTGGTAGCTTTTCCGTCGGCACGTCTGCAATGGTTCGAGCGCTGCGGCCACTTCCCGCATTGGGATCAGCCTGTCGAAACGGCGCGCGTGATCCTTGAAACGGTTGGGAAGGATGCGCTTTGAAATAACTTGTCGCACACGCGAGCCCGCGGTCTTCTACGGGCATGTTACGGAATCTAGTACTTTGAACCTAAGTATTGACTATTTTTGGTTGCGATTTCTGTAGCTTATTAAGCTATCAATTCGATTGAAAGCAGATAGGATGTAGCTGCCACGAACAGGCGTCGCTGCGCCGGACCGCCGAACGCGCAGTTCGACGGCGTATCGGGCGTCGGGATAAAACCGAGGCCGATGCCGTCCGAGGCGTAGATGTGTATTCCATCTCCGGCCGTGGTCCAGACCCAGCCGCGCTCGTCGACAGCGAACCCATCCGGGTAACCGTGGTCTGCCCGGCAAAACAGGCGTTGGTTCGAAAGGGTGCCATCCGCAGCCACATCGAACACCAGGATCTCGTGGGTGTCACGCTCATGACCACCGATGATCTCACCGAGCGAGCGTGCCGTGTCGGATACGTACAGCCTGCGCCCGTCGGGGGAGAAAAACAGGTCGTTCGGCTGTTCGAAGTCGGCCATACGGCGCAGCGACCCAGCGCGCGGGTCGAAGCGGTAGACGCTACGATGATCGAGGTCTGGATCGACGAGGCTACCTTGGTTCGGCATCAGGATGCCGAAGGTCGGATCGGTGAACCAGATCGCCCCGTCCGCCGCCACGGTGACGTCGTTGGGGGAGTTCAAGCGCTTGCCATCGTAGTGAGTCACAATCGGCTCGGGCTGACCGTCCCCGTCTGAGCGACTAACGCAGCGCCGTCCGTGCTCGCAGTGGACGAGGTAGCCATCGGCGCCGAGGGCGTTTCCGTTCATGAATTGCGTGTTGTCGATGGCCACCTCGACCCGGCCGTCAGGATACCACGCCAGGAGGCGCCGGTTCGGAACGTCGGACCAGATGAGGCGGTCTCGCGGTGGGTCCCAGACCGTGCCTTCGCCATGCAGCGTGAAGGTGTAGAGCACATCCCATTCGGCCTCCGGCGAGATCACGGCCGCCAATCGGGGATCATGCACCTCGACGCCAGTGAAGCCATCGATCTTGCCTGGGCGACCAGGCCGGCGGAGCAAGCGCCCGAGTGCGAGGGTTCTGTCCTGCGACATCGGCACGTCCTCGTCCTCGATCAGCGGAAGCGCCCGGGCTGGTTTACGGTCGGCGCGACGTCGAGGCCGGTGACGATCATCGTGCACGGCTCATCGCCAATCGTTCCGGAGAGATGGCCCTTCTTGCCGTCTCGCGCACGGGTGTTCTGGTCCTCGCCCATCATCAGCTCGCCCGGACCCATCTCGACCCGTGAGCCATCCATGGTCTCGACGAACCAGCGTCCAGACAGGATCGCGATCCATTGCGGCTTCGGGTTCTCGTGCCACTGCCCGACCCAACCGACCGGCAGCACCGTGAAGGTCACCGCAGCCTTCGACGGCTCCTGCTTGTCGTTCCACTGCGGCGCCGTCTCGGGGTTCACACCCTCGAACTTGAACGCGGAGATCTCGAACCGTGCTTGGCGGCTCACGCCGTCGGCATCGGTATAGACATGCCAGTACGGCAGCGTCGGTGGCGTTCCCTGGTCGTGTTGATCAGACATGCTCACAGATCCTTCAGCGGCAGTTGAGGATTGGAGTGATGCTACTCGGTCCGGTCGAGAAAGGACGCGCAACCACTTGTGAGGCAGGCTCGTAGTTCCCGCTGATCACCACGAGCAAGAGGCCGCCGACCAGACCGAAATTTTTGAAGAAGTCCCAGAGATGCGCCCGACCCTCGCCGTTCTTCGACCAGAAACGCGGGAACTTCCAGAACTGGTGGTACAACAATGCCGTGATCACGCAGAACCCGGCGAGCACGAATGCTGCGGCACGGTCCCAGAGTCCGACCACGATCAGCACCGGCGTGATTGTCTCTACGGCGATGCCGAGGATCAATAGCAGGGCTGGAAACGGCAAGGGTCCGAATTTTGCCTGATCCATCGCCTCGCCCCAGTGGACGATCTTGTCGTAGGCGCTCAGGGGAAACATGCTGACGAGACAGATTTTGGCTAGGAGAGGGACTGCGATCAGGTCGAGCCAAGTCATTCTAAGGTCTTCGATAGGGGCACAGGTCGCTCCGGCGCAGAATGATATGGCGATACGATTGCGGTGCTCAACGTCACTTCGATCCAGGAGTTTCCCCGGTTTCGTATCGCACCGGGAGATAGGTTGAGCTTTCACAGCACGATCCCGTGAGCGCCTGATACGGAACGCCTCTATCCGCACGATGTTGCGCGAGGACGGCTTTCTCGACACGCCGTAGTACCGGATTGATCGATGCCTCAGGACCACTACGACGTTATCGTCATCGGGTCTGGGCCCGGCGGCGGTTCACTGACGGCACGGCTCGCCGATACGGGTAAGCGCATCCTGCTGTTGGAGCGTGGCGATTATCTTCCGCGCTCGCAGGATAACTGGTCGGCCAAGACCGTTTTCGTGGACGGGGCCTACCAGGCGCGTGAGACGTGGTACGGCGGTGATGGACGGTCATTCAGCCCAGCGTTGCATTATTACGTCGGGGGCAACTCGAAGGTCTACGGTGCCGCCTTGTTCCGCCTGCGCGAGCGAGACTTCGGCGAGGTTCGACACGTGGATGGGATCTCGCCGGCTTGGCCTGTCTCCTACGCCGAGTTCGAGCCGTATTACGCACAGGCGGAGCGACTGTTTGCCGTCCACGGCACACGCGGTGAGGATCCGACCGAGCCGTGGTCGAGTGGACCCTATGATCATCCGGCCGTCAGCCACGAACCGCGCATCCAGAAGCTCTCGGAAGATTGGGCGGGGGAAGGCCTGCAGCCGTTTCACCTGCCGCTCGGGATCATGCTCGACGAACGTGGGGGAAAGCCGACACCGACCAGCATCTGCATCCGCTGCGACGCCTTCGACGGCTTTCCATGCTTGCTGAACGGCAAGGCCGATGCCCAGGTGATGACCGTCGACCCGACGTTGGCCAAGCACGACAACGTCACGCTGCTGGTCAACGCCTACGTCTCGCGGCTGGAAACCGATCCAGCCGGCCGCACCGTCACCGGGGTCTGTGTGACCCGGGAGGGCCGGGAAGAGCGCTACAGCGCCGACATCGTCGTCGTCGCCTGCGGCGCACTCTCCTCCGCCCTGTTGCTCCTGCGTTCGGCCAATGCCGCGCATCCGAATGGCCTCGCCAACGGTTCCGATCAGGTCGGGCGCAACTACATGCGCCATAACATGTCGGTCCTGATGGCCTTGTCGAAGGAGGCGAACGACACCGTTTTCCAGAAGACGCTCGCGGTCTCGGATTTCTACTTCGCGTCGAAGGACTGGGAATACCCGATGGGCCTGATCCAGATGTGCGCCAAGACGCATCCGGACCAGATCCGCGGCGAGGAATTCCCCAAATGGACCGGCTTCCTGCCGAACGCCCCGTTCGACATGGTCGCGCGCCACTCCATGGACTTCTGGCTGCAGAGCGAAGATCTGCCACATTCCGACAACCGGGTGATGCTCGATCGCGATGGCCGAGTGATCCTCGACATCGAGGAAAACAATCGGGAAGCCCACGATCGCCTGCGAAACAAGCTCTCCGACTTGCTGCGGCCCGGGGGCGCCTACACCTACCTGTTCGAGCGCTCGCTCTATCTCGGCAAGAATATCCCTCTGAGTGGCACTGCCCACCAGGCCGGAACGCTCCGGTTCGGCCCCGACCCCAAGAGTTCGGTGCTCGATCTGAACTGCAAGGCGCACGAGCTCGATAATCTCTACGTCACGGATGCGAGCTTTTTCCCGTCGATCGGGGCGGTCAATCCGACGTTGACGATCATCGCTAACGCACTTCGGGTCGCCGACCACATCAAGGGGCGGCTCGCCTAGTAGACTCGTTATTATACGATGTGCGAGCCGAAAGACGCGTCAGGGCGAGACACGCAGTACCTGCTGCGCCGAGGAGATTAGTTTTGAGCAAACCTATCGAGAGCTATGCCCTGATCGGCGATGGCGAGACCGCCGCCCTCGTCGCGCGGGATGGCTCGATCGATTGGCTGTGCTGGCCGGATTTCTCCGACGACGCGTGTTTTTGTGCGCTTCTTGGAACCGAGAGGAACGGCCGCTGGTCGATCGCACCTCGGGCGCCGATCATCGACACCGCACGTCGGTATCGCGGCGACACGATGATCCTCGAGACCCAGATGAGGACCGCCGACGGAACGGTTCGGATCACCGACTTCATGCCCATCCGCGAGACGATATCGGCCGTGGTCCGCATCGTCGAGGGATTGTCCGGCACCGTCGAGGTGGACTGGGAGGTGTGTCCTCGCTTCGATTACGGTGCGCTGGCGCCGTGGTGGGAGACGCATGACGGCGGTGCCGTGGCTGTGGCCGGCCGACATCGTCTAACCCTGCATACGAGTGTGCCTGTCGGTGTATCGGACGGCGGAGCGAGGGGGACTATTACTCTGCGTGAGGGCGAACGCCATACGTTCGTCCTCGCGCGCACGGCGTCCTGGTGCGGCGAGGCATCGCGACTCGATGTCGACACCGCCCTCCAGGCGACACAGGCACATTGGGAAGGCTGGATTTCGGGTTTCGATGCCACGCGCACCCGATGGCTCGGCGCGGTCAAGCGTTCGTTGCTGACGCTGAAAGCCCTGACGCACGCGCGCTCGGGTGGGTTGATCGCCGCGCCGACCACGAGTCTGCCGGAGGTGCCGGCCGGTGGCATGAACTGGGATTACCGGTATTCATGGCTGCGGGACTCCACGTTCACGCTCGGTGCCTTCCTTAATGCCGGCTTCAAGACCGAGGCGACGGCGTGGCGCGATTGGCTCTTACGTGCCATCGCCGATGAGCCGGATGCGCTCCGGATCATGTATCGCGTCGATGGGTCCAGGCACCTGTCCGAATGGACCGTGGACGCGCTGCCGGGCTACCGGGAGGCGCGCCCTGTGCGCATCGGTAACGCCGCGTCCACCCAGAAGCAGCTCGATGTCTACGGCGAGGTTTTGGACACCTTGGCCCTGGCGAGACGCGTCGGCATCGCGGCGACGGAGCATCAGCGTATCGTCGAGCGGCGGCTCGTCGAACACCTGGCTCGGATATGGCAGGATCGTGGCGCCGGGATTTGGGAATCACGCGGGGCTCCGAAGCGGTACACCTATTCCAAGGCGATGTGCTGGGTTGGCTTCGACCGGGCGCTACGGCACTGCGATATGCCTCAGGATTTGCATGCGATCCTCACGGCCAGCCGTGACAGAGTGCACGCCGAAGCCTGCCGCGAGGGATGGAACGCTGGCCTCGGCAGCTTTACGCAGAGCTACGGCAGCCATGAGCTCGACGCGAGTCTCCTGCTGCTGCCGCTCGTCGGCTTCCTAGAGGCTAAGGAGCCGCGCATGGCGGCGACGATCGAGCGGATCAGGACGGACCTCGACCAGGACGGTCTGATCCGGCGCATGCGTGCGAAGGGGGACGCCAGCGACGAAGGGGCGTTCCTGCCGTGCTCGCTGTGGATGGCCGATTGCCTGCGCCTCCAGGGGCGCAATGAATTGGCCGAGGCCTATCTCGAACGGGTGCTCGGCGTGGCCAACGACGTCGGTCTACTTTCGGAGGAGTACGATGTACCTGGCCGATGTCTCGCCGGGAACTTTCCCCAAGCCCTGACACATCTCGCCGTCGTAAACACGGCGTTGGGCCTCTGCGGATCGGTCGTCGATCGCGGCGGGGGCTGAGCGTGCCATTGCATCTATCACGATCCCGTGGACTGGCGAACGCGATCCTGTCGTGCGTCTTGCCGGGAAGGGGCTGAGAACACGCCGAGCGAGCGTCGGCCGCCATCACCGAGGAGACGAATGGCATGCCTGACGTGGTTCGCCATGCTGGCCCACCGGATCCGGTCGCATACGTCGATGCACCGCGGGCGCTCGACCCTCGCTTCGCCGAGGTCGTGGCGCACGGCGCCCGACTCATGTCTCTGTACGATCAGGCGACCTTCAGCGAGGGCCCGATTTGGTGGCCGGCTCGGCAGATGCTGGTCTGGTCCGATGTCGAGGGGCGCCGCGTCCTCGGCTGGCGCGAGGATGGTTGCGTCGAGGTCGTCGTCGACGCGACGCCGTTCATCAACGGCCACGCGATCGACCGCGACGGCGGGCTGATCCACTGCGAGCACGGCACTCGGCGTCTGTCTCGGACGCTGCCGGACGGGCGTTACCAGGTCGTCGTCGACACATACCAGGGCAAACGCTTCAACTCGCCCGACGATGTCGTCTGCGCCGACGACGGTGCGCTGTGGTTCACCGATCCCGCCTACGGCCTCGTCCTACCGAAGCAGGGTGCACTCGCCGAACCCGAACTCGATCATCGCAGCGTCTATCGCATCGATCCGAATACCGGCGAGGTGGCACGCATGGCAGACCTCGAACAGCCCAACGGTCTCGCCTTCGCTCCCTGCGGACGAACGCTCTACGTCACCGACACCTCTCGTTCCCTGGGCGGCGATCGGCACACAATTTTCGCGTTCGACGTCACCGAGGGACCCGCGCTCGCAAACCGGCGCGTCTTCGCCGAGGTCGAACTCGGCATTCCCGATGGCGTGCGGACCGACAGCCGTGGTTGGATCTGGACGAGTTCCGAGGCCGGAGTTCAGGTGTTCTCCGCCGAGGGACACCGGCTCGGGCTGATCCCGACGCCGCAGGTGTGCTCCAACCTCTGCTTTTCGCCCGACGAGCGAAGGCTCTTTATCACGTCGAAGCAGCACCTCTACGCTATCGACCTCACGCATGGGGCAGGCTGACGTCACTTCACGGGATCGTTTGGTCGCTCGCAATCGAAACAGGAACTGTGCATCGTGTGACCGGTTGGCTGGGAACGATAGCGCACTAGGATCCGATATCTCGCATCGCACCGACATAATTTGTCTATGCGAGGCTATTGCTGCGCAATTTTTCAGGGATTCGACATGGCCGACACCGTCGCCGACTTCTTCTGGAAGCGTCTCGCCGAGTGGGGCGTGAAGACGATCTTCGGCTACCCGGGTGACGGCATCAACGGCCTGCTCGGCGCTATGCAGCGCAACGACCTGCCATTCGAGTTCATTCAGGTCCGCCACGAGGAGATGGCCGCGTTCATGGCTGCGGCCTACGCCAAGTTCACCGGCGAGGTCGGCGTGTGCATGGCCACCTCTGGCCCCGGCGCGACGCACCTGCTCACCGGGATGTACGACGCACACATGGACCACGTGCCGCTGCTCGCCATCGCTGGCCAGCAGGCGCGCAATGTCAACGGCGCGCATTACCAGCAGGAGTTCGACCTCACGAGCGTGTTCAAGGACGTCGCCGCCTACGTGCAGCAGGCGTCCTCGCCCGCGCAGGTCCGTCACATCGTCGACCGCGCCATGCGCATCGCCAAGGCCGAACGGAAGGTCTCGGCGATCATCCTGCCCAACGATCTGCAGGACGTCCCCTACGAGGCGCCGGTGCGCAAGCACGGCAACACCTTCTCCGGCGTCGGCTACACCGCCCCGAAGGTCGTGCCCTTCGACGCCGACCTGCGCAGAGCCGCCGACGTGCTGAACGCCGGCAAGAAGGTCGCGATCCTGGTCGGTGCCGGCGCGCTCCACGCCACCGACGAGGTCATCGCCGTCGCCAACAAGCTCCAGGCGGGCGTCGCCAAGGCCCTCCTCGGGAAGGCCGCGCTCCCCGATGACCTACCCTTCGTCACCGGCACCATCGGCCTACTCGGCTCCAAGCCCTCGTCCGACATGATGGAGGAGTGCGACACCCTGCTCATGATCGGCTCCGGCTTCCCCTGGGCCGAGTTCCTGCCCAAGGAGGGACAGGCGCGGGGTGTGCAGATCGACATCTCACCGGAGATGCTATCGCTGCGCTATCCCATGGAAGTACCGCTCTGCGGTGAGTCCGCCGAGACCCTGCGGGCGCTGTTGCCACTCCTCGACCAGAAGAAGGAGGGTGGCTCCTGGCGCACCGGCATCGAGAAGGGGATGGTCTCTTGGTGGAAGGAGGCCGAGGATCGGGCGATGGCCAAGGCCAACCCGGTCAACCCGCAGCGCGTCACCTGGGAACTCTCGCCGCGCATGCCCGAGCGGGCGATCATCACCTCGGACTCCGGATCCTGCGCCAACTGGTATGCCCGCGACCTGAAGATGCGCCGCGGCCAGATGTGCTCGCTGTCGGGCGGACTCGCCTCGATGGGTGCGGCGGTGCCCTACGCCATCGCGGCCAAGGTCGCCCATCCCGACCGGCCGGTGATCGCGCTGGTCGGCGACGGCGCCATGCAGATGAACAACATGGCCGAGCTGATCACCGTTTCGAAGTACATGCACCGCTGGTCGAACAAGACCTGGATCTGCTGCGTGTTCAACAACGAGGATCTGAACCAGGTCACCTGGGAACAGCGGGTGATGGAGGGCAACCCGAAGTTTGAGGCGTCACAGGACATTCCGAACGTGCCCTACCACAAGTTTGCCGAGCTAATCGGCCTGAAGGGCATCTACGTCGACGATCCGCAGAAGATGGGAGCGGCATGGGACGAGGCGTTGGCGAGCCCGGTGCCGGTTGTGCTGGAGGTCAAGACCGATCCCGAGGTGCCGCCGCTGCCGCCGTTCTTCACCTTCCAGCAGGTGCAGAACTTCATGTCGATGCTCGGCAAGGGAGACCCGAAGGAGCGCCATCTCCTCGTCGACACCGCCCGGCAGGTGCTCAGCGCCGTCCTTCCCGGCGACAAGAAATAGGATGGAGGGGGGCGACTGCCCCTTCCGCAAAGCCCATGGCAAACCAAGCGACCATCACGGCGGTGCGGGCACGCTCCTTCACCGTCCCTACCGACGCGCCGGAAGCCGACGGCACCTTCGTGTGGGAGAAGACGACGATCGTCGTCGTCCATGTCGAGGCCGCCGGTCAGATTGGCCTCGGCTACAGCTACACCGACGCGAGCGTCGCAGGCCTGATCGGCGAGACGCTGGCGTCGGTACTGGAGGGAGGTGATGTCTTCGACATCCCTCGGCTCAATGCGGCCCTGTGGGGTGCCGTGCGCAACCTCGGCCGGAGCGGTCTCGCCGCCAGCGCCATCTCGGCCCTCGACACGGCCTTGTGGGACCTGAAGGCACGCCTCCTCGACCTGCCTCTGGCGCGGCTGTTCGGTCTCGCCCGCGACACGGCCGAGATCTACGGCAGCGGCGGTTTCACCTCGTACGACGACCGGCAACTGAGCGCGCAGCTCGCGGGATGGGTCGAGCGGGAAGGCTGTCGGGCGGTCAAGATGAAAATCGGTAGCGAGCCGGAGCGCGATCCCGCCCGGATGGCGGTTGCAAAGCATGCCATCGGTGAGGCCGCGCTGTTCATCGACGCCAACGGCGCCTTCACCCCGAAACGGGCCTGCGCGTTCGCGCAAGCCGCCGCGGCGTTCGACGTGGCGTGGTTCGAGGAACCCGTGACGAGCGACGATCCCGTCGGCCTCGCGATGGTCCGTTCGCGTGCACCGGTCGGCATGGAGATCGCGGCCGGGGAATACGTCTACACACCGGATGACATGCGTGGCCTACTCGCGGCCGGCGCGGTCGATGTGGCGCAGGCGGATGTGACCCGCTGCGGCGGCTATTCCGGCTTCCGCACCATCGCCGCGCTGTGCGAGGCGGCCCACGTCGACCTGTCCGGTCACTGCGCCCCGGCGCTCCACCTGCCCGTCGCGGTCGCGGTTCCCCGCTTCCGCCACCTCGAATGGTTCCACGATCACGTCCGCATCGAGCGGATGCTGTTCGATGGCGCGCCCGTGGCGCGTGACGGTTTCATCGGCCCGGATCTCTCGCGGCCGGGCAACGGACTGACGTTCAAGCACCAGGATGCGGAAGCCTATGCCGTCTGAGGCGGGACCAAACGACGCCCGTGAGGGCAGGTTTCCCGGCGTGAGGCCGCGGACGACGCCGGTGCGGTTCGAGGCGGAGGTCCACCCGGTCGTGGCGCTGGCCCTCGTCGCGGTCGGAGCCGGTGTGCTGACCTGGTTCGCGGCGGGTCGTTCGAAACGCCTCGGCCCCCCACCGCACGGGGGGCGTCAGGTCCGGACGGAAGGTGAGCGCCGCTACCGCGAGCGTGGGACGGAGGTCACCGCGAGCGCGGCGCAGCGCCTGAACCACGCCTCCTCGATGCTCGCGGCCTCCGTGCTGTTCGACTCCGGTCTGGAGCATTACCGCGGGCAGTTCTTCAACCGGGCGATGTACACGCCGATCATCGCCTCCACCGTGACGTTGGCCTCGTCCCTGCACGGGGCCGGCGACACTGATCCGGGTCGCTCTCATGTGCGCCATGCCGTGCAGGCGATGGCCGGCGTCACCGGCCTCGTCGGGTTTGGCTTCCACGCTTGGAACGTGGGCAAGCGCGAGGGCGGCTATTCCTGGCAGAACCTGTTCTACGGCGCGCCGATCGGTGCCCCCATGGCGTTGACGCTGGCCGGCATCCTCGGCGTCGCAGCCGAATGGGTGCGCGATGCCGACCCGGACGCACCCGAACTCGCCGGCGCGCCGGCCGGCCGTACCCTCGCGGTGGCGACCGCCGGAATGCTACTCGGTACGACCCTGGAGGCCGGCCTGCTCCACTTCCGCGGCGCTTTCCAGAACCCTGCGATGTTCGTGCCCGTGACCCTGCCGCCGCTCGCCGCCGCGATCCTAGCGGGCGCTGCCGTGGCGGAGCCCGGCCGGCCGCACGGAGCGGCGAAGGCGGGGATGTGGGCGGTCTGCGCGATGGGTGTGCTCGGCGTCGCGTTCCACGCCTACGGCGTCCAGCGGATGATGGGCGGTTGGGGCAACTGGCGCCAGAACATGATCGACGGGCCGCCCCTGCCAGCACCGCCCTCGTTCTCCGGCCTCGCGCTCGGGGGCCTCGCCGCCCTGGAACTGCTGGAACATCGGCGACGCTGAACGGCGCCATCAGTTCAACTCACGCTCAGGATCGAAGACATTGCACCCGAGACGCGACCTCTACCCGGGCTACGACGTGCTGGAAAAGCGCGACAGCCCCTCCTGGAACGCCAAGACGCGGGACGTGCTCGCGGAGCGTCTCGGCATCGGCCCGGAGACACATCGCTTCCTCGACGATGCGGATTGGACGACGCTGAAGGCCGTCTGCGACCGCGTCGTACCCCAGCCTGCGGACCGTGCCGATCCGATCCCGGTGGCGGCGCTGATCGACCACAAGCTCGCCACCGGCGAGCACGACGGCTATCGCCATGCAGATCTTCCGGACCAAGGCGAGGCCTGGAGACGGGGCCTCGCGGCCCTCGACGCCGAGGCCCGCGCCGCCTATGGCGCCGGTTTCCACGAACTCGGCGCCTGGGCGCGCGACGAATTGCTCAAGGCCGCCGAGGCCGGCACGCTCGCGCACCCGGCCTGGGGGGACATGCCGCCGGCCAAGTTCTTTTCCGGGCGCGTCCTGGCCGATGCGGTCAAGGCCTACTACGCCCACCCCACCGCCTGGAGCGAGATTGGCTTCGGCGGACCCGCGAGCCCGCGCGGCTACGTCCGTATGGATTTCGACCGCCGCGATCCGTGGGAAGCCGCCGAGGCCGAGCCCGGACGTGAGGCCGAGGCCTTCATCGAGAACCGGCGCATCGGTCGCTGAGGACGGGTCAGATCATGCGACTTTCCGGAACCGGCAACGCCGCCGACAACCCGCGTAGCGGCACGCGGGGCGACGACCCGATGCACGCCCCTCGCGCCCGCCACGGCCGTGCGCCCAACGTGATGCGGATGGGCGAGTGGGTGCCGATGCGCCAGCACGCCGACGCGGAGGAGGTCGACTTCGTCATCGTCGGCACCGGCGCGGGCGGTGGGACGCTGGCCGCGCGCTTGGCCGAGCACGGCTTCTCCGTCGTGGCGATGGATGCGGGGCCGTACTGGCGCCCACTGGAGGACTTCGCCTCGGACGAGCGCCATCAGTCGAAACTCTACTGGACGGACGAGCGCATCGTCGACGGCGACAACCCGTTGCAGATGGGCTCGAACAACTCCGGCAAGGCGGTGGGCGGCTCGACGGTCCACTACGCAATGGTGGCGCTGCGCTTTCGGCCGGAATGGTTCAAGTCCCGCACGCTGTTGGGTTACGGCGCGGACTGGCCGCTCGATTGGCGCGAGATGTGGTCGTACTACGACCAGGTCGAGGACGATTTGAAGATCTCGGGCCCCGTGACCTACCCTTGGGGACCCAAGCGCATGCGGTACCGCTACCGGGCGCACGAGTTGAACGCGGCGGCCAAGGTGCTCGCCCGCGGCGCGGAGGCGATGGGCATCGATTGGACTCCGACGCCGCTCGCCACGGTCTCGGCCCCGCGCGGCGACAGCCCGCCTTGCGTCTACCGCGGCTTCTGCGTCGTCGGCTGCTCCACAAACGCCAAGCAGAGCGTGCTCGTGACCTACCTGCCGCGCGCCCTCGCCGCGGGCGCCGAGATCCGTGACCTCGCCATGGTCGGGCGCATCGAGACGAAGGACGGGCGCGCCACCGGCGTCCACTACTTCCGCGAGGGCCGCTGGCGGTTCCAGCGGGCGAAGAACGTCGTGGTGGCAGGCTACGCCATCGAGACGCCACGCCTGCTGCTGATGTCAGCCAACCGGGAGTTCCCGGACGGGCTCGCCAACTCCTCGGGGCTGGTCGGCAAGAACCTGATGGTCCAAGGCAATCAGGCGGTCTGGGGCGATTTCGAGGAGGAGATCCGCAGCTACAAGGGACCGCCCTCGCTGGCGATCAGCGAGCACTGGAACTACGAGGACCGGGGCAAGGATTTCCACGGCGGCTACTGCTACATGAGCCAGGGGCCGCTACCGACCCAGTGGGGCAGTACCCAGGCCGGATCCCACGGCTTGTGGGGCGAGGTGCTCGTCTCCGAGATGCAGCGCTACAACCACGTCGCCGGGCTCAAGATCGTCTCGGAATACCTCGCGCAGGAACGCAACCGGGTCACCCTAACGGACGAGACCGACCAGTACGGGCTGCCGATCCCGCGTATCACCTATTCCTGGTGCGACAACGACCGGGCCATGAACCGCCACGGGCTGAACTTCATGGGACAGGCGCTCGCGGCGGCGGGCGGGCGCAACGTCTGGGAACAGGGCGACGATACAAACCATCTCTACGGCACCGCCCGCATGGGCAGCGATCCGAAGACCTCGGTGGTGAACGGCGACTGCCGGTCCTGGGACATCCCGAACCTCTGGGTTTGCGACGGCTCGGTTTTCCCCACGACGGGCGGCGTGAACCCGTCGCTGACGATCCAGGCGATTGCGCTACGCACCGCCGACCGCATCAAGGCGATGGCCCGGAGTGGATACTATCGCGATGTCTGAGGCGACCATCGCTAAGCTGTGCCCCGTCGGAGGAGGTCGCCGGGCCCGGGCGCTCCTTCGCCTCGCATCGTTTTTCACCGTGGCCGCGGTGTTGCCGCTCGGCGGTTGCGGCGTCCTCGATCACGGGATGCTCGGCGCGGCAGGCCCGGTCGCCGATCAGACGCGCAGCTTGTTCTTGATCGTCTGCATGATCCTGATCTTCGTCGTCGGGCCGGTTTTGGTGCTGACCCCGATCTTCGCCTGGCACTACCGCTTGTCCAACACGAAGAGCGCGTACCGCCCGCAATGGGGCTTCAACTGGCCGCTCGAAGGGCTGATCTGGATCCCGCCGGTGATCATCGTAGTGGTCCTCGCCGTGTTTCTATGGCGAGACACGCACCGACTCGACCCGTACAGACCGCTCGCCTCGTCGTATCCACCGATCGAGGTGCAGGTGGTCGCCCTCGATTGGAAGTGGCTGTTCATCTACCCCGATGACGGCGTGGCAAGCGTCAACAAGCTCGTCATTCCCTCCGGACGCCCGGTCCACCTCAGCCTGACCAGCGCCACCGTGATGCAGTCGTTCTTCATCCCACAACTCGCCGGTCAGATCTACGCGATGGCCGGCATGACCACGCAGCAGAACCTGGCTGCAGACGCGCCCGGCACATACCGCGGCGAGAACATGCAGTTCAACGGCATGGGGTTTCAGAACCAGAAATTCCCCGTCGTGTCCGAGACCACCGACGATTATCGAGCGTGGCTCGCCCAGGCCAGGGCGAGCGGCAAGACTCTCGACATGGCCGCGTTCCAGACCCTGTCGGCGCGCTCGGTCCAGGCTGTGCCGAGTCAGTTCGGCGCGATTGCCCCGAACTTATTCCAGTCGATCGTCGCCTTGAGTGATCCCGGTATGCACGCCGCCCATGGACCGGAACACCGATGACCGACGCCGCGATCCAGTACGCGCTCTTCGGACGGCTCGACGCGAAGGCCTTTCCTTTCGTCCGCGCCTGGGAGAACCCGAACCTCAGCGAGATCATCGGTGCCGCCGCCGGTGCGATGGTGGTGATCGGCGCCGTCGCGCTCGTGACGCTGCTGACTTGGAAGCGGTGGTGGCGACCGCTGTTCCTCGATTGGCTGACCAGCCTCGATCACAAGAAAATCGGCATCATGTACATCGTGGTCGCCGGGGTCATGCTCAGCCGCGCGCTGATCGAGGCGGTGCTGATGCGCACCCAGCAATCGCTCGCCGTCAATGCACCCGGCATCGTCGCGCCCGAGCATTTCGCCCAGCTGTTCAGCACGCACGGCACCATCATGATCTTCTTCATGGCGATGCCATTTCTTACCGGCCTGATCAACTACGTCGTGCCGCTGCAGATCGGGGCTCGGGACGTAGCCTTCCCGCTGCTCAACTCGATCAGCCTGATGCTGACGGCCGGGGGTGCCGGCCTGGTGATGATCTCCTTGGCGGTCGGGGAGTTCTCCACCGGGGGTTGGTCCGGGTACCCCCCATACACGGAGACCGCGTTCCAACCCGGCGTCGGCCCGGACTACTGGATCTGGGCGATCACCCTGTCCTCTCTCGGCACGACCTTCTCGGGGCTGAACTTCGCCGCGACGATCTACAAGAAGCGGTGCCCGGGGATGCATCTCACGCGCATGCCGCTGTTCTGCTGGACCGCGCTCTGCACCTCGATCCTGATGATCTTCGCGATGCCGCCGCTGACGCTCGCGACCGCCCTACTCGCCCTCGATCGTTACCTCGGTTTCCACTTCTTCACGAACGATCTCGGCGGCAACATGATGAACTACGTCAACCTTTTTTGGTTGTTCGGCCATCCGGAGGTCTACATCCTCATCCTACCCGCGTTCGGGGTCTATTCCGAGGTGATCTCGGCGTTCTCATCGAAGGAGCTCTACGGCTACAAGTCGCTCGTCATCGCCACGATGGCCATCGGCGTACTGTCGTTCACGGTCTGGCTGCATCACTTCTTCACCATGGGCCAGAGCGCCAACGTCAACGCCTTCTTCGGGGTCGCGACCATGACGATCGCCGTACCGACCGGGGTCAAGGTCTACGACTGGATCTGGACGATGTTTCGTGGCGAGCTCCGCTTCACGCCGCCGATGCTGTTTTCCGTCGCCTTCATCATGACGTTCGTGCTCGGCGGCATAACCGGCGTCATGCTCGCAATACCGCCGATCGATTTCGTCGTGCACAACACCGTGTTCCTCGTGGCCCACTTCCACAACGTGCTGATCCCCGGCCTGCTCTACGGAATGATCGCCGGATACCAGTACTGGTTTCCGAAGGCGTTCGGGTTCCGGCTCTCGGAAGGTTGGGGCAAGGTCTCGTTCGTGTGCTGGGTGGTGGGCTTCTATCTCGCCTTCATGCCGCTGTACGTGCTCGGGCTCGGCGGCATGGCGCGGCGCTCCCAGGCCATCTTCGACCCGGACTACCGGCCATGGCTTCTGGTCGCCGTGATCGGCGCCTTCATCCTGCTCGCCGCTCTGGCGACGCTATTCGTGCAGCTCTGGGTCAGCGTCCGCGACCGCGAACACAACCGCGTGCCCGTGGGCGACCCCTGGGACGCGCGCGGTCTCGAATGGTCGATCCCCGCACCGCCACCGGAGTACAATTTCGCCACCATTCCTCGGGTCTACCACCTCTACGACTTCTATTGGCACAAGGCGCGCGGAGACGCGTACAAGCTCGCCGACGCTTACGACGATATCGAGATCCCAAAGAACAGCTGGGTCGGGCCGATCGTCGGTGTCGCCGGGGCGGTCTGCGCCTTCGGCTTGGTCTGGCACATCTGGTGGATGACGAGCCTCGGGTTTGTGGCCGTCTGGCTCGCGGTGATCGCGCGCAGCTTCGTGCGCGACACCCATCGGACGATACCGGCTGCCGAGGTCGAAGCGACTGAGCGTCGTTGGCTCGCCCTGGCAGCCAGGACGCGACCAGTGCCGCGTCAGCTCGAGGAGAGCTCGGCCAATCTCGGCCTCGCGGAACCCTTCCCGCCGGAGGTGGCGGCGTGAGCGGCCCGCAGCTGAAGCACATCGGGCTGAACCTTCGCAGCTCGGACGAACTCGAACCCGGCGAGGCCGAGATTGGCCTTTATGGGTTCTGGATCTTCCTGATGAGCGACGCCGTGTTGTTCGCGCTGCTGTTCGCGATCTACGGCACGCAACTCGCCGCCACCGCCGGCGCGCCCGGACCGCAGGCCGAGTTCAAGCTCGGCAGCGCGTTCGTCGAGACGCTGATCCTCCTGACGAGCAGCTTGACCTTCGGGCTCTCGGCGATCGCGATGAAGTATGACCGGACGCGAGCCGGCCTCATCGTCTGGCTGTGTATCACCCTGGTCCTCGGCCTGACCTTCCTCGGCTTCGAGGTCAGCGACTTCGCGACGATGTTCCGCGACGGCGCCACGCCGGATCGCAGCGGCTTCCTCTCGGCGTTCTTCGCGCTCGTCCCCACGCACGGACTCCACGTCACAGCGGGTTGCATTTGGATCGTGGTGATGCTCGCTCAGATCGCGGTCTACGGGACAGACGCACGGGTCAAACTCGACCTGCTCAAGCTCGGCCTGTTCTGGCACTTCCTCGACATCATCTGGATCGCGATCTTTTCGGTCGTCTACCTGCAGGGTAAGCTCGGATGACGACACGGGGCCATTACAAGGGTGTCATTCTGCTCAAGGCCATCGCCGCAGCGGCCCTGTTCGGCGTCGCGAGAGCGTCGATCGGCGCAGTCAAGCGGGAGCCCGAACATGGAGCCGGAGCCTGCACGGGAGATGACGAACGCCATTCCAAGCGCAGTGATTTGGTCAGTTACGGCGTCGGCTACGTCCTGGCGCTGCTATTGACCGGAACTGCATTTGCTGTCGTGACGTGGGGTTGGGTCACGGGAGCGACCGCCCTCACGATCGTCTTCAGCCTGGCGTTGATCCAAGCAGTCGTGCACTTCCGGTGTTTCCTGCACATCGACTTGCGGCGATCACACCGCGACGACCTGCAGCTGATCTTGTTCTCCACGCTGATCGTCTGCCTGATGGTGGGTGGCACCCTCGTCGTGCTGCTCAACCTGCGCATGCGGATGATGTAGCCCATCCAGGTACCACCCGATCGATCTATCGAAGCCGGCGGTGCGTCTCCGAGGTTCTCGCGATCGATAGGGCGCCAAGGAACGCCACCCCGAGCGCGGTAGCGATGCCGAGCTTCAGCCAGCGAGGGTCGGCGGCCGGCACCGTGGTGAGCGATCGATCGTCGAAGCGGCCGTGCGCACCGGGATCGGTATCGACTGGATCGTACAGGTTGTCCGGCCGCCCTTCGAGCGCCGCCTGGCTGGTCATCTCGCCGCGATAACCGTGTCGCGCGAGATATCCGTCGATCCATCCGGGGATGATCATGTTGCCGATGATCGCCTTCCAGGTCGGGAAGCCGATCCAGAGCTCGCGAGGCGCAGTGTGCGCGGCGCTGTAGACGTGGCGCGCGATCGCCTCGGGCTGGTAGATCGGCGGCACCGGCTCCAAACGCCGCGGCATACGCGTGCGCGCCCAGTCGAATTGTGGAGTGTTCACCGCCGGGAGCTGCACCATCGTCAACCTCACGTGGCTGCCGTCATGCAGCAGCTCGCTGCGCAGGCTGTCGATGAAGCCGCGCACGGCCGCCTTGGCCGCGCAGTAGCTCGATTGCAGAGGAATCGAGCGGTACGCCAGGGCCGAACCGATGCAGACGATGGTGCCAGCATCGCGGCTCTGCATGTGCTTGAGAGCGGCGAGCGTGCCGTGGACCTGTCCAAGATAGGTCACCTCGGTCGCGCGTTTGTACTCGTCCGGCGATGTCTGCTGCACGGGGGCGTAGATCGTCACCATGGCGACGTTGATCCAGACGTCGATGCCGCCGAACTCCTTTACGGTCTCGTCCGCCGCCCGCATGACGGCATCGGCGTCCGCGACATCGACCTGGTGAGCTTGCGCTCGGCCGCCGGCCCGCTCGATGTCCCGCACCGTACCTTTCAGCCCGGCCTCCCCTCGCGCCAAGACGGACACGTTCCAGCGGTGCCGAGCGAACTCATGAGCGATCGCCCGTCCCACGCCGGCGCTGGCGCCGGTCACGACCACGGTGGGACGTCCATTATCTGTGCTCTTTTGGGTCATCGATCACTCATCAGAACTGGCTTGGACATTTTCCTATCCACGGGCGACCAACGCCTCAGGTCATCTCGCGTTCGCATTCCACCAGCGCTGTTGCGTGCCTTCCGCCACAGACGGGGTTCGTCTCAATTGAAGTCGTTGCTTGGGGGCGGGCACAGCGGACTCAGAATGATGATCCGTGCTTCTCGCCTACGATCCATCGGGACCTGCCTGTGGCCCGTCGACGGGAACCCTTGCTCAAGCGGTCGCGGGCGTTCGATGAACGCTATTCGGATCGGCAATGTCGATGCGGCGAGCGCGGAACTGCCAGAAGAGGATCACGCTCACCGCGGCGGCGTAGAGGCACCAGACCGAAGTAAAGGCGTAACCCTTCACAATGAGGGTCGCTATCACACCGATGAAGTTAAGCCAGCCGAACCAGCGAACCACCCGGTGGCTCGACGCGATCAGCGCGCCGCACGTCGCCACGACGTAGATCGCCGCGACGCTGGTGAGGGCCGTGCCAGGATTGTCGTAGTGGATCGAGTGCTGCTCGATACAAGCCGTACTCGGGTAACTGATCAGACCCCGGAACACGAAAGCGGCAAGCCCCGCCCCGACCAGCGTCAGCGCTCCGATCAGCCACCTGCGCCAACCGGGCGGCTCCATCAGCAGGACAGCCAGCGGCATCAGAAGCGGGAGGATGCCTTGCGCATAGAGCATGTACAGGAAGACGAGATGTCCCTGAGCCTCCTGCCGGATCTCGCCCTTGAGACCAAGCCAGACGAATCCCTCCGTGAACTGGTGTAGAGCGAAGAAAATCGGCGTTGCCGCGAACAGTACGGCTCGCGGTTGCCGGACATGCGCGAGTGTGGCCGCACCGATGAGCCCGATGGCGCCACTCGCGATGAAGTCGGCCTCTGGCGAGAAACACATACGCGAACACCTGTAACTCTAAGACCGTCAGAGAACCTCCCTGCGGAGTGCAAGGCGGCCGGTCAAGCCGTCATTGCCTTTAGAGTACTGCTGTCGGGACGCATTGCCGCTCCGCCTACGGCGTCGGCGCTTCAGTCGATAGCCCGATGCCACCCGGCCCGTGACGAATCAGATCACGATCCGACCGCCGCGGGAGAATGGCTATGCCGCTCAGCGAATAAACGACTTCGGCGCGGCTTCACGCTGTCGGCTTGCGTAATGGTGAATGATGGTGCGGACACCAAGATACATAATGCAGATAAATCGGCATGCTCGGCATACAACGATGTTCGACCTTGCGAGATCAGCATAATTTAAGAGACGAAGCTTCGACCTAAACCCGGCTAAGTATCGCCTCTGTTTGCACTGGGTTGCTTGCCGGTCTCCTGTGCATCGGTTCACCCTGTACCTGCCCCGCGCCGCTACCTTCGTCGCGCCCGAGACGGGGGCACCGGAGCCCGCGGCGCTGGCCGACGGCCACGGCACTCGCCTCCCGTTCGTCGAGAACAACCGGGAGGTCGGCGCCTTCGCGGCACAGCCGCTTAAGGAACTCGGCTATCGCACAGTTTGGGCGACAGACGCCGAGAAGGCCCTCGTCGAGCTCGGGCGTGATGAGTGTCGCTTCGAGATCGTCTTCTCCGACGTGGTGATGCCGGGCATGGGAGTGGGCCTCCCCACGAGACCCGGCGCTGGCAACCAGGCATCCCGGTGGTGCTCGCCTTCGGTTAAAGTGATATGCTTGCGCGGAACGGCATGCACGGCTTCGAACTCCTGCACAAGCCTTACTCGGTCGAGGACCTCTCGCGCCTGCTCCGCAAGGTCGCCACCTGGCGGAACCAGAAACAACCGATGGGACGGCGGCTGCAGCCGTGAGCGCGTCTGGCCGACTCACGGTCGGCGAGGCCCTCAAGACGAGGATACTCGAACCCTTCCGTCGGCACCGGCCCAAGCGAGGCCGAGAGTTGGGGCGCCTCCGCAAACGTCAGGCCGCCACCTCGTCGCCGCCCGGCTCCTGCATCGAGGCCAAGGACGTTTCCAGACGGCAGGCGAGCCCGGTCGGGGCGTAGGTCAGCCTCACGTCCCCGCCGACCTCGACGGCGAAGCTGCGCTCGATCAGGCGAGAGCCGAATCCGCGCCGCGTCGGCTGCGCCAGGATCGGCGGGCCGCCCTGCTCGGACCAGGTCAGGCAGAAGCGGGGCACCCCGCCCTCGTGCACGACGTGCCAGCGCAGGTCCACCGTGCCGGCCTCGTTCGACAGTGCCCCGTACTTGGCCGCGTTGGTGGCGAGCTCGTGCAGGGCCAGCGCCAGGGCGAGGGCCGGCTTCGCCGCTAGGGGCACGTTCGGGCCGCTGGCGCGGATGCGGGAGGCCGCGCCGCCGCGGTGGACCGAGAGCGCGCTGTCGACGACCTCGGCGATGGGGGCCTCCGTCCAGTTCGACTGCGTTAGGATGTCATGCGCCCGCCCCAGCGAGATCAGGCGCGCGGTGAAAGCTTCGCATGCGGCGTCGGTGTCCGTGACGTTGCGGAACGTCTGGGCCGCGATGGCCTGAACCATTGCCAGGGTGTTCTTCACCCGGTGCTGCAGCTCGCCCGTGAGCAACCGCTGATGCTCCTCGGCACGCTTGCGCTCGCTGATGTCGAACATCGCGCCGATCATCCGCGCAGCCCGGCCCGCCGCGTCGCGCAGCACGTAGCCGCGGTCGAGAATGTCCGCGTAGGTCCCGTCCGCCCGTCGGAAGCGGTACTCGTCGTTCCACGCTGTCCCGCCCCCGTCGATGATTGCGTGGATCGAGCGGTCGACGCGGGATCGGTCGTCGGGATGGATATGGTCGATCCACCAGTCGCCAGTCGGATCGACCGCCTCCGGCGCATGCCCGTAGGCGGTGTGGAGCGCCTCGTTCCAGAGGATATGGTTCGTGGCGATATCCCAGTCCCGGATGGCGTCGTTGGTGGCGCGGGCGGCCAGCCTGTACCGCTCCTCGGCCTGGCGCAGGGCCTGCTCGGCGTGGCGGCTCTCGGTCACGTCGCGCGTCGTGCCGATGAACCGGATCGTTCTGCCCCCCTCGACGAACGCCTGGCCCTTGGCCGCTACCCAGCGCTCGACGTGGTCCCGCAAGCCGATCACGCGGAAGGCGATGTCGTAGGTGCCGGGGCCGGTCGGGTCGATGGCGGTCCGGACCGCGGCGTCGACCCAGTCGCGGTCGTCCGGGTGGAGGCCGGCCAGGAAGGTGTCGTATTTCACGCCCGCGTCCGGCGGCAGCCCGAACAGGGCGCGGGTGCGAGCGTCCCAGACCAGGCTGTCGGCGACGAGGTCGTAGTCGAAGATGCCAGTCCCGGTCGCCTCCACCGCAAGGCGCAATTGCTCGCGCGCCCGGCTAAGGTCGTCCTCGGCCTGCCGGCGGTCGTGGATATCGCTGTCGCTGCCGAGCCAGCCGACGACCTCGCCGTTGCCGTCGCGCATCGGCTCGGCCCGGATAAGAAACCAACGGTATTCGCCGTCGTGGCGACGTAGGCGCGCCTCCGTGTCGTAGAGGACCTCGTTCGTCCGTGCGTGCTCCCAGGCCATAAGCAGCCCGGGCAGGTCGTCGGGATGGATCACCGTGCCCCAACCCAGCGGCAGCGCTTCCTCCGGCGTCTGACCCGTGTAGGCGTACCAGCGGTCGTTAAGGTAGCTCAGGCTCCCGTCCGGGTTCCCCAACCAGATGATGGCCGGGGCGAGTTCGGTGATCGTCTTGAAACGC
The DNA here is from genome assembly GCF_022829365.1 of Methylobacterium sp. J-077. Classification (GTDB taxonomy): domain Bacteria; phylum Pseudomonadota; class Alphaproteobacteria; order Rhizobiales; family Beijerinckiaceae; genus Methylobacterium. The sequence goes on from NZ_JAKSYJ010000209.1 coordinate 24,714, forward strand.
TCCTCGGCTACCTTGCGCTCGTGGATGTCGATGGAGGTGCCGATCCAACTCGCGGTCCCGCCGGTCGCGTGGCGCACGGGATGCGCCCGTGACAGAAACCAGCGGTACTGCCCGTCGGCCCGGCGCAGGGGGAACTCGACCTCGTAGGGGCGACCAGACCCGGCAGCCGCGAGCCACGCCGCACGGGTCGCCTCCCGGTGGTCGGGATGGATGACTCCCATCCAACTCGCCTCGCCGGTCTCGCCCTGGGGCAGGCCCGTGTAGTCGTACCAATACGCGTTGCAGTAGATGACCTCACCCGCGGCGTCGCCGAACCACACCACCTGCGGGCTGACCTCGACGAGCGAGCGGTAGCGCATCTCGCTGGCCTGGAGGGCGGCGACCGACTCGCGCTGGTCGGTGCGGTCGCGGAGGATCTTCAGGAAGCCGACGGTCTCGCCGTCCTCGGTCCGGAGCGGCATCATCTCGCCCGACGCCCAGAACCGGCTGCCATCCTTTCGCAGGTGCCGGCGTTCGTCCGCGGCGCTGCCGTCTTCGAGAGCGAGGCGCATCTCGGTCCTGGGCCTGTCGACGTCGCGGTCCTCGGGCGTGAAGAAGGCGTCGACCGGCCGCTCGAGCATCTCGGCCTCGGCCCAGCCCAGGATGCGCTCGGCGCCGGCGTTCCAGCGGGTGACCCGCCCCTCGGGGTCGGTGGCGACGATGGCGTAGTCGGTGGCGCTGTCGAGGATGCGCTCGTGCAGTAGCCGCTGTTCGGCCTGCTCCCTGAGCGATCGCCGCAATTCCATCTGCGCCATGGTCTGGCGGGCCAGGCGCATCAGGCCCTTTCGTTGCCGCTCGGTTAGTGCGTGCGGCTTGGTGTCGAGAACGCAGACCGTGCCGATCGGGTGACCCTCCGCAGCCCTCAAAAGGGCGCCGGCGTAGAAGCGCAGCCCGGGCTCGCCGTGGACCAGGGGGTTGCCCGCGAAGCGCGGATCGCGGGTCGCGTCCGGCACGCATAGGAAGTCGTCCAGCAAGAGCGCCTGCCGGCAGAACGAACTCTCCAAGGGAGTTTCGCGGACGCCCAGCCCCACCTCGGCCTTGAAGAATTGCCGTCCGTCTCCGACCAGGTTGACCACGGCGATCGGCGTCTCGCACAACTCGGCCGCGGCCTCCGCGATCTCGTCGAAGTCCTGCTCGCGCGGGGTATCCAGCAGGCGATAGCGATTCAGCGCCCGAAGGCGCGCCGCTTCGGTCCCGTTCTCGCGACTAAGGTCCATCACACGGGCAAGCTGCAGGAATCGACATGGTTTCGCGTGGGTGAAGTGCTTTCCGGAACATCATCACGTCCAGCCGCTCCTCCGGTTGAGCATGGGGCATCACGCCGGATTGTCCAAGCGTTTCGAGGACATTGCGCCACCGCCGAACCGCGGCGGCTCGGAGGTATCTTCAAGACCGCGCAGCGCCTAACGTCGCCCCAGCGGCAGGCGCACGCGTATTCGCAACCCGTCGGCGTCGTAGGCGACGTCGACCTCAGCTGCGACCTGCGCCGTGAGGATCTTGTTCAGGAGCCGCGTGCCGAAACCCTCGCGCGTCGGCAGCGTTGGGGGTGGCCCGTCGTGCTCGTCCCAGGTCCAGGCGAACCACGGGCCGGTCGGGTTGTCATCGACCTTCCACGTCACCACGACCCGTCCGCCCGGATGGGCCAGGGCGCCGTGGCGCAGCGCGTTGGTCGTCAGCTCGTGCAGCGCCATGCTCACCGGTACCGCGATCTCGGACGGCAGCTTGAGCCGCGGACCTTCGACGGTGATCCGGCCACCCTCGTCGTAGGGGTCAAGCTCGGCCCGGAGGAGTCCCTCGAACGAGGCGGTCTGGGCCTGGTCCTCGGTGATCAGCGCGTGGGTCCGAGCCAGGGATAGGATCCGTCCCCCGAAGGCGTGGGCGAACTCGGGCATACTCACCGATGAGCGCAGGGTGGCGTTCAAGACAGCCTGCACGGTGGCGAGCGTGTTCTTCACCCGATGATGGAGTTCGCGCACCATCAGCGCCTGTCGTCCCTCGAAGGCGGAGCGTTCGGTGACGTCGCGCTGGGCCGAGACCCAGTGGGTGCTGCGGCCGTTGCCCTCGCGCACGGGGGTGATCAGCCACTCGACGCGGTATGTCGAGCCGTCCCTGCGGTAGTTCAGCGCCTCGCCCTGAAAAGCCTGCCCCGCGAGGAGCGAGGCCCGGGCCCGGTCGAGGGCCGCGCGTTCCGTGGCAGGTCCCTGGAAGAGGCGCGGGCTGCGCCCAACGATGTCCGCCTCAGCGTATCCCGTGAGGCGGAGGAAGGCCGGGTTGGCGTACTCGATGCGCGGCCCCGGCTCATCGAGCTCGGCCGACGTGATCAGGATAGCCTCCCCGGCGGCCTCGACCGCGGCCTTCAACAACCTCGGATCGATCCCGTCGAAACCGCTCATGAACAACGCACCAGCCGAACACCCTCACGGGCTACCCACGGACCGTCTTACCGATGCAGGGCTAACCGTCGGTGCGCCTCGCAGTTTCGGCCTGGGCGCCGTGTCGCGGCGTCGAGACGGCCAGCGACTGGAGCATCGCCTGCCTCACCTGTCTGTGGTGCTCGCGTTCGGCTACGGCATATCCTTGCGCAGCGGAGCGCCGACGGCTTCGAGCCACTTTGAAAGCCTTGTTCGGCCGACGGGGTCTCTCACGTGCTGCACTAGGTCGCTCGATGGATTCGCGTTGGGTAGGACTCGGGAGGGAGGACGCGCGCTTGCCATTTCGTGTCGATCCCATCGGCAGGGAGATCGATCATGTCCAGCGATACCGAGAAGCACCGCGACCTGCTCCCGGCCCTCAGGGATGCCCAATACAATGGGGACGGCTCCCTCGAGCGAGCGGTCAAGTTTACCTTCGTGCATGTCTTCAGTCACCTCAGGCGCCTAAATTCCCACGTCCCGCTCGGTGACCCCGAGGAGGAGGATCGCCACCTGAGGCCCAGCAAGATCGTTATGCTGAGATAGTTCACTGTTGTATGACTATAGCGCTTGAATAACCCCTTCTCCATAATTGTGATCTGAAGCGGAATAGCTGCTCACGGCCAAATTTGGCCCCGTCGGCATGCACCTCTGAACGACTGGGTTAAGTCGATATGAGCCTCTCCGCTTTTCCCGCCGGCCTGCCCCGAAGCGGCCGTTCTGCTAATGGCCAGTCCCGGCCGCATCGCCGGTGCCTCTGAATGGCTGGGTCGGGTGGGATTCTGCCGGTCCGCTTTTGGGAGACCCAGCCACAACTACAGACCATCGGAATGACCGCGACTGTCGATGGCTTCGGACTCATCGCATCCAAGGGCGCTCTCCGAGATTGGCCCTGAGCAAATCGGAGGTCCAACAGATGAATGTCGGTGGCTGGGAACGGCCCATAGGACATAGCACCGGGGGACAACGCTAGAGAGCCGCCGACACCACCGAGCCCAGGCCGCGTACCGCCGGTACATCTTCCACCCGGTCCAGAGAGCGCGAAGGATCGTAGCGTGGTGGGCAAAACTTCACCAAGCGGCGTGACGGAGCCGGCTGGAAAGATCCGCTCTCAGGCCCCCAGCATGCCCTTGCGTCGGCGCCAAATCGAAACCTTGCGGAGGATGCGTGAGAGCTGCTCCACCGAGTATGGCTTGTGCAGGAGCTCGAAGCCGTAGGTCCCATTCTTGGCGAGCACGTGGCTGTACCCCGAGGTCAGCACGACCGGCAGGTCGTGGTAGCGGCGACGGATCTCGTGGCCGAGGTCGATCCCGTTCATCCCAGGCATGACGACGTCGGAGAACACGACGTCGAAGCGACCCGCATCCTTATCCAGCTCGGCAAGGGCCTGTTCCGCGTTTTCGGCCCAGATTGTGCCGTAGCCGAGCTCAGCGAGGGACTGGGTGGCGAAGGTGCCGACGTCGCGGTTGTCTTCCACCACCAACACGCACGTGCCGTGGCCGTCGACCAGCGGCTCCGGCTCCGCTTCCGCCTCGACTATCGGAGCCGGGTCGGCCACGCGGGGCAGGTACATCGTGAAGGTGGTGCCATGCCCGGGCCGGCTCTCGACCTCGACGTCGCCGCCCGATTGCTTGGCGAACCCGAACACCTGGGACAATCCCAGGCCCGTGCCGTGGCCGACGCCCTTCGTCGTGAAGAACGGTTCGAAGATCCGATCCATGTCCCCGTCCGCGATGCCTTTCCCCGTATCGGCGATGGCGATGGCGACGTATGCCGCCTTCACCGGTCCGTGGCCGCGCAAGGCCGGAAGGGCGACGACCTCCTTCATCTCGATCACCAGCCGGCCCTCGCCGTCCATCGCGTCGCGGGCATTGACCACCATGTTGACGATGGCCGTGTCGAACTGGCTCGGATCGGCGTCGACGAAGCAGGCCACACCCGGCACCCGGACGTCCACGGCGATGCGCGAGCCGGTCAGCGTCCCGACCATGTCGCCGACCGACGTCAGGTTCTGCCCGACCTCGAACACTTCTGGCTGGAGCGCCTGGCGGCGCGCGAAGGCAAGCAACTGCCCCGTCAGTTTGGCGGCCCGGTCGACGGTCTCCGAGATCGCGCCGACGTAGCGAAGCCGCCGCTCGTCCGGCAGGTCCTGCCGCTTCAGCAGGTCGGTCGAGGACTTGATGACGGTCAGCAGGTTGTTGAAGTCGTGTGCCACGCCCCCGGTCAGTTGGCCGATGGCCTCCATCTTCTGGGCCTGCCGCAGGGCCTCCTCCGCGACTTTCAACGCTTCGGAGCGCTCGCGCTCGATGGTGAAGTCCCGCCCTACAGCATTGATCACGCCGGAATCCGGACGCGTCGACCAGGAGATCCAGCGATAGCTGCCGTCCTTGTGGCGGTAGCGGTTGTCGAACCGGGCGAAGACCTCTCCCTCGGAGGACGATTGTGCCCCCTCAATGGTGCGCTCCATGTCGTCGGGATGGATCAGGTCGAAGAGGTTCGTTCCGATCAGTTCCTCCTCCGACCAGCCCAGAACCGCTTCCCAGGCCGGGTTCACCGCGACGATGAGTCCGTCGAATCCGCATCTCAGCATGATGTCGGATGAGAGCTGCCAGAGCGCGTTGCGATCCAGCGTCCTCTCCGCGACGCGACGCTCCAGGGCGTCGTTCGTCTCCCGCAGCACGCGTTCGGCCTGCTTGCGATCCGTGACGTCGTGCACGAAGACGTAGAAGCCGTCCACCGACCCGGCATCGTTCCGGCGCGGGAGGTAGCGGATATCGGCGATCCTGAGATGACCCGCCCGACACGGCCATTCGAGTTCGAGGCGCACGCTTTCACCCGCAAGCGCCGAGGCGAAGGCTGCCTCCCGCGCGGCGTAGCCTGCCTCGTCGATAAGCTCCCGGACATGGCGTCCGACCACCTCGTCGGGGGTGACGAAGAACCAATCCTCGTAGGCCCGGTTCGCGAAGCGATAGACGAGGTCGCGGTCGATGAAGGCGATCAGCACAGGCATGGCGTCGGTGATGAGCGGGAGCTCGGCCTCGCGCGCCTTCAGGGCACGCTCGGACAGGACGCGTTGCGTGGTCTCGTTGGTGACGCAGAACAGCCCGACGACCTCTCCGAACTCGTCGAGGAGCGGCGAGTAGGAGAATGACCACCATGTCTCCTCCTCGATGCCATGCCGGGCCATGGTGAGCGGGAGGTCGTCGAACCGGCTGGCGGTGCCTGAGAGCGCCAGTTCGACCATCGGCCTCACCTGCTGCCAGGCGTCGAACCAGAGCTCGGGCATGGATGCGCCGAGTGCCCCTGAGAACCTGGGTCCGAGGATCGGGCGATAGGTGTCGTTGAACAGGAAGGTGAGCTCCGGCCCCCATGCCAGGAACATGCTCTCCGGCGAGGCCAGGATCAGGTTGACCGCCACCTTCAGGGCCGGGGGCCAGCCCTCGATGGGGCCTAACGGCGTCCGCTCCCAGTCATGGGCGCGCATGAGTGCACCCATCTCGCCGCCGGCCTTAGGGAACGTCGTCGAACTCGTGATGGTCTCAACGGGCATGCAACGCGGAGTCTGACAACCGGGAGTAGCTGAGTCGCAGCGATAACGGGGAGGCGGCCCAGGTGTTGCCGCGTGATCTCAAAGGACGTCCTGAAAATTGGCCAGCGGTGCCTCGACCACGCACCGGACTCCGTCGGTCGGATAGCTCAGCGCCACCTTCCCGTCGACCGCCCCGACGAGGCCGCGCTCGATCAAGCGCGTGCCGAAGCCCTTTCGAGACGGGGGGACGACGGGGACGCCGCCGCTCTCGCGCCACGACACCGTGAGCGTCGGCTTGGTTTCCTCGCCCGAGAGCGTCCAATCGATGTCGACGCGGCCCTCCGGGGTCGAGAGCGCGCCGTACTTCGCCGCGTTCGTGGCAAGCTCGTGGACCATCAGCGCCAGGGCGAGCGCCGCCTTGCCGCCGATCTCCACCGAGGGACCGCCATAGCGGACCCGGCTCGAGCCGTCGTCCTGCAGGCCAACCGCGCCGCGGATGACCGGCTCGATCGCGGCGTGCTCCGCGGCGCCCCCGAGCAGCAGGTCGTGTGCCTTGCCCAGGGTGATCAGCCGCTCGGCGAGGACCTCCTTGGTGACGTCGATGTCGGTCGCGCCCCGCAACGTGTTCGCCGCGATGGCCTGCACCATCGCCAGCAGGTTCTTCATGCGGTGGCTGAGCTCACCGTTGAGCAGGTCGCGCTGCTCCTCCGCCCGCTTGCGCGCGTCGATGTCGGATATGGCCGCGACCGCACCGGTGACCGACCCGTCCGGTCCCAGGACCGGGACCGCGACGATGTCGATCCACGCCTCGGCGCCGTCGCCGCGCCGGTAGCGCACCTGTAGCTCGGCGCGCGTCTCGCCACCCTGGATGACCCGCGCAAGCGGGTATTCCGTCGGCTCGACCCGGCTGCCGTCGGCGTGGACGGCCTGCCATTCCCCGTAGGCCGAGATCCCGGGCGAAGGTAGGACGGGATGCCCCAGGATCTCCTCGATCCGCGCATTGCCGCCGACGATGCGGCCGGATGGCGCCTCCGCGAACAGGATGCCGACAGGCACCGTCTCCAAGATGGAGCGCTGGCTCTCCTCGCTGGCGCGCAAGGCGTCCTCTGTACGCTTGCGCGACGTGATGTCGTTGAACAGGACGGCGACCTGATGCGAGCCCGGCTCGCCGAACGGATAGGCATAGACCTCGAACCACCGGTTCCCGAGCGAGCGCGCGACATGCTCGAAGCGCTCGGGAGCTCCGCCGCGGGCGATCCGGTCGTAGATCTCGAACCAATGTTCCTCATGGCCCTCGGCGAGGTCGCGCATCCACTTGCCGAGGACATCCCTGAGCCCGGACTGACGCTCGAAGGCCGGATTGACCTCCAGGAAGCGATAGTCGAGCGGGCGCTCAGTCGCGTCGAGTTTCACCTCGATCACGCAGAAGCCGGCATCGATACTGTCGTACAGGTCGCGGTAGCGCGTCTCGCTCGCGACCAGCGCCTCCTCGGCCTTCCGGCTCGCGGTGACGTCCCGCGAAACGGCCAGCAGCCAAGACACCGCGCCGTCGCCGTCGTGGATCGGCGTGACCTGGACGTCCCACCATTTGGGCGTACCCTTCATGGTACAGGAAGGGCCGGCGAAGCGGCCGATGCCGGAACCGAGCGCGGTCTCAACCGCCGCCCTCGCCTCGGTTCGGCCGGATCCCTCCCAGAACTCCGTCCAGTCCTTGCCGGCGATCCCGTCGAACGCGTCTACCTCCATGACGCGCATGCCGCCCTCGCTCATGAACTCGATGCGGGCATCGAGGTCGAGCACCTTGATGCAGTCGGCGGAGGAATCCAGCACGCTGCGAAGGAACGCCTCGCTCGACTGCAGCCTGGCGGCGGCGTCGCGCTGCTCGGTGCGGTCGCGCAGGATCTTGAGGAAACCGATGGGGGTGCCGGCCTCGTCGCGCAGCGTCATCATCTCGCCGTTGGCCCAGAAACGCGTGCCGTCCTTGCGCAGGTGCCAACGCTCGTCGACGCCGCGGCCGTGTTCGAGGGCGGCCTGCATCTCCCTGGCGGCGATGCCGTTGGCCCGATCCTCCGGCGTGAAGAACACGTCGGCCGGACGACGGACCATCTCGGCCGGCTCCCAGCCGAGGATGCGCGTCGCGCCCTCGTTCCAGTCGTCGACGAGGCCTTCGCGGTCCATCACGATGATGGCGTAGTCGATGGCGCTGTCGAACACCGCCCTGTAGCGGTCCTGGCTGGCACGGACGCTGCGGCGGGCCTCGGCCTCGCCGACCTGGGAAAGGCCCGCGGCCGCCGTCCCCGCGAACAGGCTCAGGACCTCGACATCGCCCGCTGAGAAGGCGTCGATCCGGCTCGACTGCACCTTGACGACGCCGATGCCCTCGCCGTTTCGAAAAAGCGGCACCACCACGCAGGAGCGGAGCGCCAGGCTCTCAATCAGGTCGCGCTTGACGTGAGGGTCGACCGTCACGTCGGGCACGCGCATCGGCCGGCCGGCCGAGAGGCAGGCGCCGGCCAGGCTGCCGCCGATCGGCAGCCGCAATCCGCGATGCCGTGTCAGGTTTCCTGCGCCCACGCCGTAGACGAGTTCGTCGCCCTCCCGCATCTCGATCACGCTGCCCTCGGCCTTGGGAAGCGCCCGCATCGTCCCGTCGACAACGGCCTGGAGCACGGCGTCGCGCCGTCCGCCCGCGACCGCGATGGCCTCCTGGGTGGCGAGCAAGGCCTCGTGCTGGATCAGCGTCGCGCGCTGGGCGGCGAGCATCTGGTCGCGCTCGGCAAGGGACCGCCGAAGCTCTAGCTGGGCCATGACCTGGCCGGCGAGCGCCTTGAGAGAGTCGACTTGGTCCGCCGTCAGCCCGTCCGGCCGGGGAACGACGTCGATGACGCACAGCGTTCCGATGCTCTCGCCGTTCGCCGCCACCAGGGGGGCTCCGGCATAGAACCTGATGAAGGGCTCGCCCGTGACCAGTGGATTGTCGCGGGTGCGGACATCCTGGGTGAGGTCCGGAAACACCAAGATGTCGGGCTTCCCGAGGACGTGGGCGCAGACCGATTGGTTGAGAGGCGTCTCGCTGGGCGAGAACCCGATGCGCGCCTTGAACCATTGCCGATCGCCGGCCACGAGGCTGACCAGCGCTACGGGCACGTCGCACGCCTTCCTCGCCAGATCGACGATGTCGTCGAAACCTTTCTCCGAAGGGGTGTCGAGGATGCCGTAGGCGTGGAGCGCCGATAGCCGCGACGGGACCGCGACCTCGGCCGGGATGATGGTCATGGCGCTCACGGACGGGCCTCGGGCGATGCGGACCGCTTCGTTTCGGGCGGCACGACGCCCGGAGGCGTCGGCTCGACGGCGACCATCTCCCCGTCGGTAGCGTAGTCGGCCCCGAGGACGGCCTGGAAATGGCGGCGAATGCGGCCGTGGCACTCGCAGCATGCCGCTTCCGCCCGGGCCCTGTCCGGCAGGTGGATGCGGCCGCGGCCTACATGGATCAGCCCCTGGTCCTGCAGGTCGCCCAGCACTCCCGTGACGTAGGAGCGCCCGACGCCGATCATGCCGGCCAGCACCTCTTGCGTGACCGGCAGGACGTCGGACCCGAGCCTGTCCTGAAGCGCGAGGAGCCACCGCAGCACCCGCTGCTCGACCGAGTGGGCGGCATTGCAGGCCACCGACTGCAGCACCTGGGCGAGCAGGCAGTCGGCGTAGCGTACGAACAGGTCGTTGAGGGTTGGGGACGCGCTCTTGGCCTCGCGCAGCCGGTCCGCGTCTATGCGCAGGACCGCCCCGTCGATCTGGACCGCACATCGGGTGAAGGCCGGCAGGTATCCCTGGCTGACCACGCCGCCGATCGCGCCTTCGTGCCCGACCGTGGCGGTCTCCACAGTCTTCCCGCCGCTGACGGGAACTACCAGCGTGGCGATTGTCCGGCTGAGCGGAAACGTGACGTGGGAGACGTCCTCGCCGACCTCGAAAAGGACGTCGCCACGGGAATGGTCCCGAAGCGTCAGATGGGGCCGGAGCAGCGCCATGTCCCGAGGCGCGAGCGCGGTCAGCAGCAGGTTGCCTCCGACGGACGGAACGTGGTCGCTCGACATCGTTGAGGGAGTTCCGCCGGTTCGCACGCGTTCGACGAATGCCTATGTCATAGGATCCATCCGTCGACCACCCGACATAAGTCCGTTTTAGACAGAAGGCATGACAACTCCGTGTTGGGCGCTTCACACGGACTTATCCCGACCGTCCATCACGAACTCGCATCGCCGCCAGGGCCAAGCATATCTGGACGATGCTGTCTGCGATGTCGCGGCGCCGACGGGCAAGCCGCCTTTCGGCATCCAGGCGGTGTCGGTCAAACAGCGGGGTTTGGCAAAATGTTCGCTCACGGGTCGCCGAAAAACCGGACGGAACGGCGAGGTTGGGTCGATAGAAGGCCGACCGCTTTTCCGGCCGGTCTTATCCGAAGCGGTCATTCTGCTTTCGGCCAAACCCTGCCATTCTAGACCGCGGCTTCGCGCCATTAGCGGACATCAGCCCACCGCCCAGCAGCGGACATTCAATTTCGGGTAAGCGACCGTCCGGTGTCGACCGATAGCAGGCCCTGGGAAGGTCTGCTTCTAAGCGACGTGATGAAACTGAGACCTACGACGGAAACGAGTGAGATACGAAGGGCTGCTTTCCGGTTAAAGAAAGCGAAATTGGGTATGTCGCCAAAGTCATCATTTAGTCGAATAGATGCCATCAAACTCAGAGCAAGCAATTCATTAAAGAATGCAACTGCCTATTGCGCCATTGTAGATATGGTTAACTGATGTGTCCCGCAGCGACAGACCCAAGCAACTTTTTGTTGGGAGGGCGTTCGATGGACAGTTTTTAGATTATTTTAACTTCTCACCCTTGTCATAGCGCGTGGGAAATATTCTCACATCATCCGACCAGTTTGCCGGAAGGATCGCTACGGTCGTGCACCGCTCCAGACCCACACTAGCTTTCTTGTCCGACCGACACGGTGTCACCTCGATCGAGGTTGCGCTACTCGCACCGGTCTTCCTGCTGATCTTGTGCGCCTGGACCGAAGTAGGTCTCTGCTTGGTCATGGAGAGCGCGTTGGACAACGCCACGCGGGATGCCAGCCGTCTGATCCGTGTCGGCACGGCTACGGAGGCGACCTTTAAGGCTGCGGTCTGTGCCAAGGCCTCGCCGATCATCCCCTGCGCCAGCATCGTCTACAACGTTCAATCAGGATCGAGCTTCTCGAGCCTCAGCGTCGTGGCCGTGTCGAGCACCGGCACCCTGTCGAGCACCGGCTTCACCGCCGGCAGCTCCGGCTCCGACATGCTGGTGCAGGTCGGCTACTCCAAGCCGGCCTTTTTCTCGTCGCTGCTCAAGGCGGCCGGCTTTGGCGGCAACATCCTGATCCTGACGACCCTCACCTTCCAGAATGAGAGCTACTGATGATCCAGCTCATCGGACGCTTTCGGCGCGACCGTCGCGGGATCGGTGCGGTCGAGTTCGCCCTGATCCTGCCCATTATGCTCACGGCCGTACTCGGGAGCGTGCAGTGCTTTCTTTTAGCCCGCGCGAAGATGCTGACTGTGGCCGCAGCGCGCAATCTCGCCGATCTCGTCTCACAGCAGGATAGCGTCAACGCCACGACGATCTCGGACTTCTGCACCGCCGGCCAGCTCTCGATACAGCCCTTGCCTAGCACGACCCTGAAGGTCGCCGTGGCGAGTGTCAGCTATTCCAGCACGACCTCTGCGCCCGCGATCGTCTGGACCGATGTCACCTGCGGCAGCGTGGCGACGATTACCAGTGCCGCCAAGCTCGCCGCCGCCGTGGTGCTGACGACCGGCGACAGCGCGATCGTGGTGTGTGCGACTTACACATTGAGCCTCCCGGTCTCGTTCCCCCTGGGATCGAGCTTCGCACTGACGGGCACCGCCATCGCTCGCCCCCGCAACGGTTCGGCCGTCACGTACGGCAGCTGACTGTCTAGAAATACTGGATCTTCCGTATGCGCATCGCCCTTCAAACCCTCGCTCGGGACTTTCACCGCGATCGACGCGGTGTCTTCGCCCTGTGGCTCGGGGCCGCTATGATCCCGTTGACGCTGCTCGCCGGGGCTGGTCTCGACCTGATGCGAGCCGTGGATTTTCGATCACAGTTACAGGCGGCGGTCGACGCTGCAGCCTTGGCGGGGGCTACGGCCTATACCTCATCGTCGACGAGTTCGACGGCCACGACGGTTGCCAACAATTACATGGCGGGCTCGGTCGCCAAGCTCACTGCGAGCAGCACCACAAGCCCGCCTACCTACACGGCGACACCGAGTGCGGTCACCAGCGGCAGCGCGACGCTCTATACGATGACGGTCACGGCACAGGGAACCATGCCGACCACGTTGATGAAGCTGGTGATGAGTGGGACCCCTGTCAAAGTCACGGCGACCGCGCAGAACCCCGTTTATACGATCACATCGACACTGTCGGGGTTCGCGAGCAGCGCCTATGATGCAAACTACATCTACTGGTATGTCGTGCCGACCGACGGCGGCGTCCCCACAAGCTCTGCCATGACGCTGTTGTATTCCAACACCAGCTCTAACAGTACGAAAACGGTCAACAATACCGTCACCGCCGGGCAAAAGATCGGCTATGCGCTGAAGAACGTCACTGGCGGCATCACGGGTTACGGCCGCAATGGCTACGGTGCGGCACAGGGCACGACGCATTGGTTCTATTCGCACCTGATGCCGCCAAGCTCGCAGGCCTACTCGTCCGTCACCAAAGACTGTAGCCTACAGGTGCTCATTTCAGGCTCGTCTGGAACACTGAAGAGTGGATCTTGCCTCACAGCTTTGCCAACCTACGCGGCGGTCAATTGTAGTGAGGCCGCGGGCAAAACGCTGACCTTCTACTGGAACGACATGGGCGGCGGCTCGGACGACTACGACTATAACGATGCCGTATTCAAGGTTTCGTGTTCATCTAATACCGCATCCTCTCAGACCGGGGTCGTCCTGACCAAGTGATGCTGCATCCGTTTGCTTCTGTTTGGCTGGGTAGTAAACCCCCGAGCCAGGGTCGAGCGTCGTTCGGAATAGCCTGGTGCTACCATTGGATAATCGGCAGGCAAGCCATAACGCTCTCGGTAGCTCTGCGGATGCAGCCCATAAGCTGTGAGATGGCGTTTCAAAATCTTGTACGTCTTACCATCAATGAAGCTAACGATGCCATCGTGCCCGACCGAACGGTGGACATCAGCCGCTGTGGGGCGCGCGACGGGAATTACCCCAATTAATGTACAGACATCACACGCACCGAGACGCTCAAGCGCAGCATATACATTATTGATAAGGCTAGGTATCTCAGATGCGGGCACTGCGTTGTTCGCTACGTAGGCCGAAACCACATTGCAGGCACGTAATATATTCAAATCAGAGCTGCTCCCGTCCGAACGATGCATGCAGCGCAACCTCATTACCCGCGTATATGAATGTGGGAATTTTGCCCACTCATTTGATGCCGGATGAAGCGAATAATGTCAAACAGGCAATGCCCGCCGATTTGACCCAATCAAACCGAAGCCGATCTCTGTTACAGCGACCGCTGTCAGGGGCGGTATGGACCGCCTTCTACGACTAGTGCAGTGACGCGGACGGAGGATTCACGCACACGGTGAGACGTGCGAGTCTGGGCGATGGCTCAGACGGTATGCGTACTCCTCGATGCAACCGACGCGGCACGGCTGGCTGCGATCGCCAGCGACCGCTCCCGTCCGC
>NZ_JAKSYJ010000218.1 GCF_022829365.1 Methylobacterium sp. J-077
TCGCCGCGGGGATCGGACCCCGCGCGTAGTTGGCCGACACCAGGGTCCCCGCGGCGTCCCGCGTCCCTCGTGGTTGGATCTCTTGGGCCATGCCCCCGGCGCCATTGGCGGGTGGGGACGTTGACGCGTGTCCGGGTGCGGCATCCTGTCTGACGGATTCGCGCTCCAAAATGCACCGCTTCTGAACCCTTCGCGTGAATCGGCCGTTTAGGTCCCGGTCTGCGAGCCCGCAGGCCTGAGCCGATTGCCGGAGGTGACCAACGCCGGGCATGAGAGAGCAGGTTCGATGGAACAGCCCGACGCCTGGCATCTGACAGACCGGCTCGACACCGCGCCGGGAAAGGGCGATCCGTTCGCCGCCGCTGTCCGCGCCACGCGGATGGCCATGATCATCACCAACCCGCGCCTGCCCGACAACCCGATCGTCTTCGCCAACGACGCGTTCCAGCGGATGAGCGGCTACGCTCTGGAGGACGTGCTCGGCCGCAATTGCCGCTTCCTCCAGGGCGAGCACACCGATCGCGGTGCGGTCGCGCTGATCCGCGAGGCCGTGGCGGCGCAGCGGGACATCGCCATCGACCTGCTGAACTACCGCAAGGACGGCTCGTCGTTCTGGAACGCCCTCTATCTCAGCCCGGTCGCCAACGAGGCCGGCGAGGTGCTGTTCTTCTTCGCCTCGCAGCTCGACGTCACCGACCGGGTGGACGCGCATCTGCGGGTCCAAAACGAGAAGGACCATTTCGAGGCCGAGGTCGCCCGGCGGACCCGGGACCTGACCGAGGCCCTGGCCACCCAGACCATGCTGGTCCACGAGGTCGATCACCGGGTCAAGAACAACCTTCAGATGATCGCCGCCCTGCTCGCCATGCAGACCAAGGCGATCACCGACCCGGCGGCGCGCAGCGCCATGGAGGCGATGCTGACCCGCGTCGAGGCCCTCGGCACGGTCCACCGCCGGCTCTATCAGTCCAACAATGTCGAGCGCTTCGATGTGGCCGAGTTCGCCCGCGATCTCGCCACCGACCTGGTCCGCGGCTCGGGCCTCGACCGGATCCGCCTGCATCTCGATCTCGAGACCGTGGAGATCCCGGTCGCCAAGGCCCCGCCGGTGGCCCTGATGATGAACGAGCTGATCACCAACGCGCTCAAGCACGCCTTCCCAGGCGACCGCGCCGGCCGACTCTCCGTGACGGTGGCGCCGGACGAGCGCTACTTCACCATCCGCATCGCCGATGACGGCGTCGGCATGCCCGTGCAGGTCATGGAGCAGCGCTCCTTCGGCAAACGGCTGATCGGCACCCTGTGCCGCCAGCTCAGTGCCAGCATCGCCTGGCAGGCGAACGACCCGGGGACGGTCGTCAACGTCCGCCTGCCCCGCGAGATGGCGACCGGCCTGGAGGGCACATGAGCGAGCCGATGCGGATCCTCGTCGTCGAGGACGAGGCCCTGATCCTGATGCAGATCGAGATGATGCTCGAAGAGGCCGGCTATCGCGTCGTCGGCACCGCCATGAATGCGGCCGAGGCCATCGCCCTGGTCCACGAGACCCGGCCCGAACTGGTGCTGATCGACCTGCGCCTCGGGGACGATTCGTCGGGCGTGGACGTGGCGCATGCGGTGCGCGCCATCGGCGGCATCACGGCCGCGTTCATGACCGCCAACGCCCGAGCCCTCTCGGACGACCTGGAGGGCGCCACCGCGGTGATCGCCAAGCCGTTCACCGGCGCGGTTCTGGAGGAATCCCTGGCCTATCTCGAGGATTGCGTCCGCCGGCCGCCCCCGGCCGACCTAGTGCCGTCGGGGATGCGCGTCGCCCCGGCCCTGCTCAAGAGCTTCGCCCAGATGCGAACCTGAATCCCGCCCTCGACAGACCCATCGCCGTGGCTAGAGTGCCGGCCATGCCAAGCTTCGCCGTTCCGCGCCCGCTCCTCGCCGCCCTCGCGGGCCTCCTCCTCCTCCCGGGGGCCGGCCGCGCCGAACCCTGCGACGACCTCGCCCGCCAGATCGCCGGGGCGATCGGCGGCACGGTCGGCAAGCGCTCCGGGCCGAGCATCGACATCCGCCTAGCCGGCCCGATCCGGTTCGACGTGACCTGCCGGGCCGAGCCGATCGTGCAGGCCACCTCCGCGGAGCCCGCCCCCTCGGCGGCGTTCTTCCGCGACCTCTCCACCGCCTCCGAGATCCTGCTCGGCGAGCCGGCCGCCCGGGTCGAGCCGATCATCGCCGACGCCTACCGGACCGCCCTGTCGGAGCGCCGCAAGTCGTTCATCCAGCAGAACGGCTGGTCGGCCTCCTGCTACACCGACCCCGGCAGCAGCACGATGCGCACCCTGTGCTCGGTGGGGCGGATCCCGCCGCGCTGAGGCCGGCTTGACCGGGGCGGCCGCCGGTCCGATCCTGGCCTCATCACCCGGACGGAGTCCGTCATGACGGCCTCGGCAGCGGAACTCGCACCGCTCGATCTCCACCAGAGCTTCCAGGATTTCGTCGCCGCGCGGCCCGACGAGGAGCGGTGGGAACTCGTTGCGGGACGCTTCCTCATGCAGGCCCCGTCGAACATCGATCACCAGATCATCGCCGGCAACCTGGACCGCCTCCTGACCGACGGGATCGAACGCCTGCAACTCGGCCGCATCTCCGTGCAGAACCCGGCCATCGATCTGAGGCCGGCGCTCGAAGGACATGTCTACGTCCCGGATGTCGCGGTCATCGACGCCGACGCGGTCGAACCGGGCCGCAACGTGATGTCGGCCTGCTTTCTCGCGGCCGAGATTCTGTCCCCGAGCGACCGGCGCCGGCCTGCCGGCACGAAGAGCCGGAAGATCGATGTGAAGCTCGCCGGCTACGAAGCCCTGCCGATGTGCGAGGCCGTGCTGCTGGTCGAGCAGCGCGGCTTTGACGTCACCCTGTCGGAGCGGGCCGGGTCCGGCTGGGTCCGCCGCCGGCTGACCGATCCCGACGACAGGCTCGTCATCGCCTCGGCCGGGCTCGAATGCCGGCTGGACGAGGTCTACGCCCGCACCGCGCTGGCGCGGGCGCGGGGCTGATCAATACTCGATCACGTCCTCGAGCGCGTAGTGCTTCACGGTCTTCCGGTTGGCGATCAGCTCGTCCACGGTCGGCTCGCCCTTTAGGGCCCGGGCGATGGCGAGCTTCGTCGCCTCGTAGTTGGTGCGGTACAGGTCCTTGCGGTCGAGGTTGTCGTCCTCGGCGCAGCGCGGATCGAGCCAGATCATGATGATCATGCACAGCTCGTCGAGCCCGTCCTTCGGCAGCACGCCCTCGATGATGCAATCCACGATCGCGTCGCCGGTCGCGGCCTGGACGATTCCGCCGAGCAGCTCGACATACTCGGCCGTGTGGATCGTCGCCTTGGTGGTCATCATCGTGGCCGGGCGCACCAGCTGGTTGAGGTCGCGCACCACGAACATCCGGGTGTGGCCCTGGACCTGCCCCATCATCGACGCGAAGGCCTGACCCACCGGCCCGCGCACCGAGCCGATCAGCACCTCGGGCATCGCGTCGGTATACTGCCCTTCGGCCGCCAGAACGGTGGCCTCGCCGGTGCGGAACCAGATCTCTTGCATGTGTCGCGACTCCCCGTGTCAGGTCGCCCGGGGGAGACATCATCGGGGCGGCTGCGTCAATCGGGTCAGAGCAGGCCGATCCCGTCGAGCACGCCGACCATGGCGAACGCTACGGTCAGGCCGGACACGCCGTAGACCACCCATTTGTAGGCGCCCCGCACCCGCCGGTCTTCCGGCAGGGCCCGGGTGGCGAGCAGGATCAGGAGGCCCAGCGCCAGCGGCAGCAGCAGGGCGTTCATCACCTCTACGGCGATGTTAAGCGCCACGAGATTCGGCACGAGCTGCACGGCGACCGCTCCCGCCGCGACCACCAGCGCGAAGGCGCCGTAGAAGGCCGGCGCCTCGCGGGGCGATTGTTCGAGGGAGTGCGGCCGGCCGGTCACGTCGCCGAAGCCCCAGGCGAGCGCCAGCGCCACCACGTTGAGCGCCACGAACGCCGCCGCGACGATGCCCACCCCGAACACCACCTGCCCGAGCCAGGGGCCGAGGGCCGGCGTGAAGGCGCCGGCCAGATCGCCGACGGTCTCCAGGCCGTTCTTGGTGCCCTGCCCGGCCTGCCCGATCGTGGCGGCGGCCGCGATCAGGATCGCGCCCATCACGCATTGCGAGACCACGGCACCCACGAAGGTGTCGAGCCGCGCGTTCCGGGCGTGGTCCCAGCCGAGGCCTTTGTCGACGATCGCCGATTGCTGGTAGAAGATCATCCACGGCATGATCACCGCGCCGATATTGGCGGCGATCAGCACCCGGTAGGAGCCGTCGCCGAGGGGCATGTGGGCGAAGGAGGCGACGATGTCGCCGGGATTCGGCCGGGCCGCGATGGCGAGCCCGATGAAGACCAGCTCGAACAGCCCGACCGCGATCGCCACGACCTCGACGCGCCGGTAGCTCCCGGTGAACACCAGCCCGAGCAGCAGGGCGGCGGGTAGTCCGAGACTGGCGAGCCGCGGCACCCCGAACAGGTCGCCGATCCCGGCGATGCCGGAGAACTCGGTGACGATCGCCCCGACCCCGGCGACGACGAGGCCGGCATACGAGATCCAGGCCCAGACCGGCCCGTAATGCGCGCGGATCAACTCCCCGTGGCCCCGGCCGGTCGCGGTCCCCAGGCGGACCGTCAGCTCCTGGACGATATACAGGATCGGCACGAGCAGGATCTGCAGCAGCAGCAGCGAGTAGCCCCAGCGGGCACCGCTCTGCGCCGCCGTGATGAGGCTGCCGACATCCGTGTCGGCGAGCATCACCACGAGACCGGGCCCGGCGGTCTTGAGGAACGTGGACAGGCGAGGCAGGGAAGCGGCGTTCGGCACGGCTCCGGAACAGTCCCGGGCGAGGGCCGTTCCGGCGGGGGCCTGCGGCGTTTTCTCAGGCCCGGCACGCGGGAAGGGGTTGTGATGGCGAAGAGCACGGATCGCGGAGGCGGCTGGAGCCTCCAGGCGAGCGCCGTCCCGGACGGGGTGCGGCTGGAACTCGCCCTCGCCGACCTCGGCGGCAGCCCGGTCACGGCGGCGATCGTGCTGGACCGGTCGGAGGCCCGCGCCTTCGCCCGCGCCCTGCTGGCGGCGGCCGGCGATGCCGCCGAGCGCACCTTCCCGAAGCCCGGGACCTGACCGGCCCTCAGGACGGCGTCTGCCCCTGGAAAAATTACTGCTGGTTCAGTCCCGGATGGCGGCCGGGCAGGCGCGGCACCACCGTACCCCGCTTCTCGATCGGCGCATCGCAGGCATAGGCGAACTCGCTTTTCAGCGGATCGAACACGGTCTCGCCGGTGATCCGGCAATCCTCCCGCACCGTCTCGTCGAGATAGGCACGAGCGGCGGTGCGGAACCGCTTGACCCGGCTCGCCGCCGGATCGGGATCGATCCGCACCTCGTTGAGATTGCAGCCGGCATATTCGCGCAGGGCATCGGAAACGACCAGCATCCGGCGCAGCTGCCGGTTGTCGTAGACCTCGTAGGGCTCCTTGCAGCCGATGGTGACCACCTGCGGGGTGAGCGCCACGTAGTTGCGCGAGATATACGAGAACCCGGTGGTGCAGCCGGCCAGCGCCAATCCGCAGGTCACCAAGCCGATGGGCAGCAGAGCCGCGTGCCGTCGCATCCTCGTCATCCCAAGTCCAATACCAGCCCCGCCGCGAAGCCGACGCCCGGCGGACGCACGGTGGTGCATTGAAACGGCCCCGCTTGACCAGTCAATGCGTTTGTCGCCCCGAACGTCTCAGCGCACGCCAGCGGTCCGTGTGGTCGCGACTCGGCGGTGGATGGCGCGCCCTCAGTTCCCGAACGCCTCGCCAACGAGTCGATGCACGTACCGGAACGCCTCCGCCGCCCCGGCGGCGGCGCGCGCCTCGCCGTCGTCCGCGAGCGCGATCCGGTCGAGGGCCGTTGTGAATTGCCGCCAGTGGAGCCCCCGTCCATCCGGATGCCCGGCGAGGTGGCGGGCGCCGTGGGCCTCCGAGAGGCCGAGCTTCCGGGCTTCCTTGAGCAGGATGGCCGCGCCGAGATTCGAGCCCTCGGCGACGTAGAGCCAACCGAGGCCGGCCAGGGGATCGATCGCTTCCCCGCCCTCCGTGGGCGCGTCGGGGATCCTGCCGGTCACGTCGCGCAAGTCCTGCGCGATCAAGGCGAGACGCCGCCGTCCATCGAGATCGGGCAGGACGGGTCCAAGGGCGGCGCCGTCCCGATAAAGCGGATCGACGCGTGCGTGGAAGCGGTATTGGACCTCAAGGAACAGCGCGTACCGTTCGAGACTCGCGAAGGGCTGGCGCGCCATCACGCGCCGGTCGAGCTGATCATGGGCCGCCGCGGTCGCAGACCGCAGCCGCTTCACGCGGCTGCCCGGTTCGACCGTATCGAATGTTGAAACGTCCATGCGACCCATGTCTTGCATTCGGACCTCGACCATCCGAACCGGTCGAAGCCTATTCTGCCCGGGGGGAGGTCGGGACCTCGCCGTCCAGCGCGAACCTTCCTAGCGTCCGGACCATCCAACGCGATTCAGGTCACCGTGAGGCCGACCGGCAGACTGCGCAGTCTTGCGCAACGGGCCGCCTAGGCCCCGCAAGCTTGGCCGGATTGCGCTTGCAGAACACTTGCGGAACGTTTAACGTGTTCGTGATTTGTTTCCGCGGCCGCGTCGATGCGGTCCGCCCAGCCGCGAGTCCCCCGTCGATGCTCACGCGCAAGCAGTTGGACCTCCTGCGTTTCATCCAGAGCCGCATGCAGGAATGTGGTGTCCCGCCCTCGTTCGACGAGATGAAGGACGCCCTCGATCTCAAGTCCAAGTCGGGCATCCACCGGCTGATCACGGCTCTGGAGGAGCGCGGCTTCCTGCGGCGCCTGCCGAACCGGGCGCGGGCCATCGAGGTGATCCGCATCCCCGAGAGCCTGTCCCAGCCTGCCGCGCCGCCCGCGGAGCCGCGCCGCTTCACCCCGAGCGTGGTCGAGGGCGGCAAGTCCAAGCTGCCGGCCCAGCCCGCGACCACCCGGATGATCGACGATGGCGGGCGTTCCATCTCGATCCCCGTGATGGGCCGGATCGCGGCCGGTACGCCGGTCTCGGCGATCCAGAACCAGAGCCATGCCATCACCATGTCGCCGGACTTCCTGGCCGGCGGCGAGCATTACGCGCTCGAAGTGCGCGGCGACTCGATGGTCGATGCCGGCATTCTCGACGGCGACCTCGTGGTGATCCGCAAGCAGGACACGGCCAATACCGGCGACATCATCGTGGCGCTGATCGACGACGAGGAGGCCACGCTGAAGCGCCTGCGCCGCCGCGGCTCCTCGATCGCCCTGGAGGCGGCCAACCCGGCCTACGAGACCCGCGTGCTCGGGCCCGATCGGGTCCAGATCCAGGGCCGGCTCGTCAGCCTCGTGCGCCGCTACTGAAGCGGCTCGGCCGGGGCCTCGCCGGGGGCGGCATCGGTGCCGGCCGAGTCGGGTTCCGCGGGGATCGGGTCGCCGGAGCTTGTCGGCGCCTCCGGGCGCTGCGTCGGCGACGGCTTGGCCGTGGGTGAAGGCCGCCACGGTACCGAGCGTCCGTCGCCGCGGGTGTCGCGGGCCGTGAACCCGTCGCGTTCGGCCCGGAGGGCAACGGCGCCGCGGGCTGCGAGGATGCGGCGGTCGATCACCAGCGGCCCTGTGCAGGTCGGTGGCGCGGCGAGCCGGGTGATCAGCACCGCCGCCCGGACGCAATCCTCCGCGAAGGCGCGCCGGTCGCGGACCAGGGCGACGGCGCGCCCATCCGGCAGGCGCGCGGTGCAGCCCAGCCTGTCGCATCGGCCGCCTTTCGAAGCGCCGCCGATCACCGCCTTGGCCGATCGCCCGTCGCCATCCGCCTTCAGCCACTGCTCCAGCACGAAGGACGAGGGGCTGCCGAGCACCGACAAGAGGCCGTCCGGCCCGCGGACCGCCGCACCGCCACCCTGGCGGTCGACGTAGAGGTCGAAACGGTCCGGCATCGCGGCGAGGCCGAGCCCGAGCAGGGCCGGCGGCAGGGCGAGCCAGCGCAGCCGTGAGACCGGGAGCGTCGCCAGGAGCAGCCCAGCCGCCAGCAGCGCCAGCGCACCGGTGCCGAAGGCCGGGAGAACCAGGGTGGCGCGATCGAAGCCGGCGATCCATTCGGAGATCGCCAGCATGCCGCCCACCGCCTGCCCCATCAGCCACCAGACCGGTCGGTCGAGGGCGAAGGGATAGGCCAGGATCCCGATCACCGCCGCGGGCATCACCACCAGAGAGACGAGCGGCAGCGTCAGGGCATTGCCGATCAGCCCGAACGGCTGGACCGTCTGGAAATGGTAGGTGGCGAACGGCGCGGTGGCGATCTGCGCCACCAGCGTCGTTGCCAGGGTACCGACCACGGCCGAGAGGCCCGAACCGACGACCCGCTCGATCCGCCCGGCCCCGGGACGCCGGAACAGGCGCCCGTCGATCAACCGCGCGCAGGCGATCAGCCCGGCCACCGCCCCGAACGACATCTGGAAGCTCGGCCCGAGCAGCCCCTCCGGCTCCCGGGCCAGGGCGATCAGGGCGGCCAGCGCGAGGTTGCGCATCGACAGGGCCGGCCGATCGACCAGGATCGCCCCCAGCATGATCAAGGTCATGATCAGCGAGCGCTCGGCGGCGATGTCCCAGCCCGAGAAGGCGCAATAGGCGGTGACGCCCAGCATCGCAAAGCCGGCGGCTATTTTTTTGATCGGCCAGACGAGGGCGCAGAAGGGAATCAGGGCCAGGACCGCCCGCACCAGCCAAAACACCACGCCGGCGGCCAGCACCATGTGGAGACCCGAGATGGAGACGACGTGATAGATGCCCGCGGCCCGGAGTGCGTCGTTGGCGGCCGGTCCGATCAGCCCGCGCTTGCCCGTGACGAGCGCCGCGGCTACCGCCCCGGCCTGGCCGCCCTCGGCCTGCGCGATCCGGCGGGTCAGCGCGTTGCGGGCCTCGTCCAGCAGGGCGGCGAGCCGCAGGCGCAGGGGTGGCGGTGCAGGCGGCTCCCGGACCGTGATCGCGCCGAGCAGCGAGCCCACCGCGCCGATACCCTGGAAATAGGCGTCCCGGGCGAAGTCGTAGCCCCCGGGCCGCGCGGCCTCCGGGGGCGGAAGCAGCCGCGCCGTCGCGGCGATGAAGTCCCCGGGCCGCAGGGGCGGCGCCTTCCGGAACGAGACCCGGACCCGAAGCGGCCTCGCCGCGGGGTCGAGCCCAGCGAAGCTCTCGACCCGGATCACCAGGCGGGCGCCGACCTCGCGCTCGTCGAGCGCCTCGATCATCCCGGTGAGCGGCCCGATGGTGGTGCGGGCAAGGATCGGGGCCGCCACCTGCGCGACCCGCCAGGTCGCCGCCGCGAAGCCGAGGAATCCGGCCGCCAGCGCCAGGGCGACGGCCAGGGCCGCCGGCCGCGCTCCCAGGAACGGCACCGGCGCGAGCGCCAAAGCCGCCCCGGCGAGCGGCGCGGCGAGCCACGGCGTCCCGTCGGCGCCCGCGAAGAACACTAAAATCCCGGCGCCGAATGCCACCGCCAGCCAGGGGAACAAGCGGCGCTGTTCGATCTCTCGGACGAGGCCTTCGGCAAACCAATCGCCCAACAGCGGGAGCCAGGCAGCGCGCGGGCCGGCCAGCGCCACCGCGCCGCCTGCCAGCCTCGCGCCGATCCGCCGCATCCGCCCCGCCCCGTACCGGACGACTCAGTCCCGGTGGGGGATTCTTAACGCACCCGTCGGCCCGTGCTACAGAGAGCGCTTCGTGCTACGGGCGCCACTCCGTGCGACGGGCGCTGCCCGCATGCCCTGCACCGCACCGTCGCCTTACGCCCCCCGAACATATCGGCCCGATGTCCTCAGCCGTCGTCACGCGCTTCGCCCCCTCGCCCACCGGCTACCTCCATATCGGCGGGGCCCGCACGGCGTTGTTCAACTGGCTCTACGCCCGCCATACCGGCGGCAAGATGCTGCTGCGCATCGAGGATACCGACCGGGAACGCTCCACCAAGGGCGCGATCGACGCGATTCTGGACGGCCTGTCCTGGCTCGGCCTCGACTGGGACGGGGATGTGGTCTTCCAGTTCGCCCGGGCCGAGCGCCACCGCGCCGTCGCCGAGGAACTGCTGGCCGCCGGCCGCGCCTATCACTGCTACGCCTCCGCCGAGGAACTCACGCAGATGCGCGAGACCGCCCGGGCCGAGGGCCGCGCCCCGCGCTACGACGGGCGCTGGCGCGATCGCGACCCGTCCGAGGCCCCCGCCGGGGTCAAGCCGGTGATCCGGCTGCGGGCGCCCCTCGAGGGCGAGACCGTGGTCGAGGATGCCGTGCAGGGCCAGGTGACCTGGGCCAACCGCGATCTCGACGATCTCGTGCTGCTGCGCTCGGACGGCACGCCGACCTACATGCTCGCCGTCGTGGTCGACGACCACGACATGGGCGTCACCCAGATCATCCGGGGCGACGACCACCTCACCAACGCCGCCCGGCAGAGCCAGATCTTTTCCGCGCTCGGCTGGGACATCCCGCGGATGGCCCATATCCCGCTGATCCACGGCGCCGACGGGGCGAAGCTGTCGAAGCGCCACGGCGCCCTCGGGGTCGAGGCCTATCGCGATCTCGGCTACCTGCCGGCGGCCCTGCGCAACTACTTGGTGCGGCTGGGCTGGAGCCACGGCGACCAGGAGGTGTTCTCCACCGAGGAGATGATCGCGGCCTTCGACCTTGGTTCGGTGGGGCGCTCGGCGGCGCGGTTCGACTTCGCCAAGCTCGCCAACCTCAACGGCCTCTATATCCGCGGCAGCGCCGATGCCGAGCTCGTCGCGGCGATCGAGACGATCCTGCCCAACGTCGGGCCGGAGCGCGGCCTTGAGGCGCCGCTCCGGCCCGACCTGAAGGACAAGCTGACCCAGGCCATGCCGGGCCTGAAGGAGCGGGCCAAGACGCTGATCGAGCTCCTCGACAGCGCCTATTACCTCACCGCCCAGCGTCCGCTCACGCTCGACGACAAGGCCCGGGCGCTCCTGTCCGACGAGGGTCGGGCGCGGCTTGCCGGCGTGCTGCCGGCACTCGAGGCCCTGCCCGACTGGAGCGCGGCGGCGACCGAGGGTGCGGTGCGCCAGTACGCGGAGACCGCAGGCTGCAAGCTCGGGCAGGTGGCGCAACCCTTGCGGGCTGCGCTCACCGGGCGGACTACCTCGCCACCCCTGTTCGATGTGATGGCGGTGCTGGGCCGGGACGAGACCCTGGCGCGCCTGCAGGACCAGGCCGGAGCGGCCTGATCCCGGGAGCGCCCCCGTCCTTGCTCAGGCCGCGTGTTTATTTGGCCTTGGCCGTGCTTCCAGTCGTGCTGCCCGTCTCGGTCTTCATCCCGGCCTTGCCATTGGCTTGGCCGGCGGATTGGCTGGCATCGGCGGCCTTCGGCACCGCGGTGGCATCGATCACGTCGAAGCGCACGCCGTCCTCGACGCCCTTCAGGGCCGCGTTGGCCTGGTAGTACTGGCCGTCCTTGATCATCTTGGCTGCGGCATCGACCTCTTGCGTCGTCTTGTCGAGTGGTACCACGGCCATCGTGAAGTCGACATCGATCCCGGCGAGCTTCAGCCGGTCCATCGCCGCCTTCTGGTCACCGGTCTTCAGATGCTGGTTGGCTTCGTCGATCGCCTTCGACTGATCCTTGTTGCGGGCGACGAAGTCGTCGGCGAGGACGAGTTGCGCGTCGACCGGCAGCCACTTCACCGGCTGCGTCGAGGCCGCCGTCCCGGCCGCCGGCGCCGTCGCGTCCTCGGCAGCCGTCTTGTCGGTGCCGGTCATCGTCGCGGCGGTCCCCATGCCGGCCGGCGGCTTCAGGTCCGCCTCGGCCTTGGTGAAGGCGGTGGCGTCGGTCTTCGCCTTCTCCAGGGCCGATTGTGCGTGGCTCACGAACATCCGGGCCTGGTCGGGCTTGGCCTCGTAAATCGCGAGCCTTGCCAAGTGGATGTCCCGATAGGCGGCGATGCCGTCCGTCGACAGCTTGCCGACATCGGTGTCGACCTGTTTCTGCTGGGCGCTCGGCGCCGGGGCCGCCTGGTCGGCGGCGATGGCGGCGCCGGCAAGGAACGTCGAGGCGGCCAGGGCGGCCGCGAGGGTCTTCAATCTGATCGTTGTGGTCATGGCGGGATGTCCTCACTCTCCGGGGAGCGCTGGCGCCCGACAAGGGGTGTCTCGGGGCGTCCACGGAGGTGTCAGGTTAAACCCAGCGCTGGGGGCAGGTTGCGTGAAACATCCGTAACCCCGGTCACGGTGGCGTGTGAGTCGCCGGCCGGGCTGCGCGGGCGGAACCGAGGCTGCCGGCCCGGATTTCGCTTGGTGGGATTTCGCTTGGCGATGAGGTCGGGATGTCACCGACCCCGTTGCTGCTGCACTGCCGTTTGGGTAACCCATGGCGCGTGAGCACCCGCAACATAAGGCGGCGTGCTCCGGCCCCGGGGTCGCCTCGGGCAGCCCGAGGCCGGCATCCGCCACGTCGCCAGAGAAGGGTCCACGTTCCATGAGCGCATCCAGCACCATCACCGTGGACGGCAAGGAGATCGAACTGCCGGTCAAATCCGGCACGATCGGCCCGGACGTCATCGATATCGGCAAGCTCTACGCCAAGACCGGCGCCTTCACCTTCGACCCGGGCTTCACCTCGACCGCGAGTTGCGAATCGAAGATCACCTACATCGACGGCGACGAGGGCGTGCTGCTCTATCGCGGCTACCCGATCGAGCAGCTCGCCGAGAAGGGCGACTTCCTCGAGACCTGCTACCTGATGCTGTTCGGCGCCCTGCCGACCGAGGCCCAGAAGGCCGATTTCGACTACCGGGTCACGCGCCACACCATGGTGCACGACCAGATGAACCGGTTCTTCACCGGCTTCCGCCGCGACGCCCACCCGATGGCCGTGATGGTCGCCTCGGTCGGCGCGCTCTCGGCCTTCTACCACGACTCGACCGACATCACGGACGAGAGCCAGCGGATGATCGCGTCGATCCGCATGATTGCCAAGATGCCGACGCTGGCCGCGATGGCCTACAAGTATTCCATCGGCCAGCCCTTCGTGTATCCGAAGAACGACCTCGACTACACCTCGAACTTCCTGCGGATGTGTTACGCGGTCCCGTGTGAGGAATACGAGGTCAACCCGGTCTTCGCCAAGGCGCTCGACAAGATCTTCATCCTGCACGCCGATCACGAGCAGAACGCTTCGACCTCCACCGTCCGGCTCGCCGGGTCCTCGGGGGCCAACCCGTTCGCCTGCATCGCTGCCGGCATCGCCTGCCTGTGGGGGCCCGCCCATGGCGGCGCCAACGAAGCGGCGCTGAAGATGCTGATGGAGATCGGTACCCCCGAGAACGTCGGCAAGTACGTCGCCAAGGCCAAGGACAAGAACGACCCGTTCCGCCTGATGGGCTTCGGCCACCGGGTCTACAAGAACTACGACCCGCGCGCGCGGATCATGCAGAGCACCACGCACCAGGTGCTCAAGGAACTCGGCAAGACCGAGGATCCGTTGCTTCACGTCGCCATGGAGCTCGAGCAGATCGCCCTGAAGGACGAGTACTTCATCGAGAAGAAGCTCTACCCGAACATCGATTTCTATTCGGGCATCACCCTGAAGGCGATGGGCTTCCCGACCGACATGTTCACGGTGCTGTTCGCGGTGGCGCGCACGGTCGGCTGGATCGCGCAATGGGCCGAGATGATCGAGGACCCAATGCAGAAGATCGGCCGCCCGCGCCAGCTCTATGTCGGGCCCGCCCAGCGCGATTACGTGCCGGTGGACCAGCGCGGCTGAGCCGGGCCATCGAACCCGACGCGACACCGGGGGCGGCCGCAGGGCCGCCTCTCTCGTTTGGGCGGGAGCCGGGCGTCACGCTCCGCCTCCCCTGCCGGCCGCCCTACGATTGGGCGTCGCTCCGCGCCTTCCTGGCGAAGCGGGCGATTTTTGGGGTCGAATCGGCCGAGTCTGGCGACCAGACTTATGCGCGCACGGTCTGCATCGGCGGCCGGCTCGGCGTCGTCGCGGTCGCGTTCGCCGACGACGCGCTGCACGCGACGCTCCACGGCCTCGATTCGAGCGCCGCGCCTGAAATCGCCAGGCGCTTGCGCCGCCTGTTCGATTGCGACGCCGACCCGGCGGCGATCACGGCCTGCCTGTCCCGGGACCCTGTCCTGGCTGGGCTGGTGGCGGCGCGGCCCGGACTGCGCCTTCCGGGCGCCTGGGATCCGTTCGAGACCGGCTGCCGGGCGATCCTGGGCCAGCAGATCTCGGTCTCGGCGGCGATCCGGCTCGCCGCGAAACTGGTCGCCGCGTTCGGGACAAAGCTGCCAGAGCCGGCCGGAACCCTGACCCACGTCTTCCCGATGCCGGCGCAACTGGTCGAGGCCGATGTGGCGCTGGCGTTGAACATGCCCCGCGCCCGCGGCGCGGCGATCCGGGCTCTGGCGGCGGCGGTTCTGGCCGACCCGGACCTGTTCGCCCCGGCCGGGACCCTGGAGGACGCGGTGCTGCGCTTCACGGCGATCCGCGGGATCGGGCCCTGGACGGCGCAGTATGTCGCCATGCGCGCGCTCAAGCTGCCGGACGCCTTGCCGGTGGGCGATGTCGGCCTGCTGCGCGCCCTCGAGACCGCCACCGGCCGCCCGAGCCCGGCCGCGCTCCTGGCCCGGGCCGAGGCGTGGCGGCCGTTCCGGGCCTACGCGGCCCAGCACCTCTGGGCCGCCGACGAGGTTCTTCCGCGCGAGGAGTGATGAGTGGCCGGACCACGAGCGGCGTCGTACCTTGATCGGTGCGACGCACGTTTCCGGATCTCGTCTCCGATGACGACAGCGTAGATGCTTCTCTTTCTCGCGGTCCCGGTTGGCGGCGCTGTGCTGGCCTTCGGTGTGCTCTAGCTCAGCCGGCGGATGCACTGAGGTCGACGTGGCGAATGAGAGGCCGCTCTCCGCTCCTTCGATGTTCCCGCATCGTCGTCTGCAAGGCGCGATGCGCTCTCCTCTCCCTGTGGCTACGGGCGACACAGGTTTGAGGCGCTGGCGTTGTTGCAGACCGCGACGCGCCCCCCTCCCGTGCGGAAGAGGGCTGGGGTGAGGGGTCAGGTCTGTCCGGAGAAGTCGCATCCCTCACCCTGTCCCTCTCCCGCACGGGAGAGGGGACCCGCGCCTCCAGCGCCCACGGTCTGAAACGGTTACAGTCGAAACCTAGGTAGGCCGTAACCCTTGCTGGGAGGGAGAAAACGCAACATCCCAGTCACTTGCTGCCGAATGCGATGTGTGAGGCCGGTAGGCGCCCCTCACCGCCCGAACCGCTCGAATTTCGGGAAGCTGCGCGCCATCATCAGGCCGACCTCGCCGCGGTGGCCGAGCCACTTCTCCAGCACCGAGGCGTTGGCCAGCCGCCCCTCCGACGATCCGTCCTGCCAGGGCAGTCCGTCGGCGAGGCGGAAGACATGGGCGTCGGTGAGTCCGCCGCTGCGGCAGCGCTGGAGCCGGACGCCCTTGCCGCGGGCGAGTTCGGCCACCTCCGAGATCGGAAAGATCAGCAGCAGTTTTTCCGTGTTCACCACCGCCACGTGGTCCCCGTCGGCGGGGACGAGCACGACCGCCGTGGCGTCGCCGTCCAGGCCGAGCACGCCCTTGCCCTTGCGGGTGTTGGCCACCAGCGCGTCGGAGGGTGCCACGAAGCCGCGCCCGTCCGAGCCGGCGATCAGCAGCTTGGTCTCCGGCCTGTAGGACAGCGCCGCCACCACCTCGGTGCCGTCGTCGAGATCGACCATCAGCCGCACCGGATCGCCGAAGCCGCGTCCGCCCGGCAGCTTCGACGCCTCGATGGTGAACACCTTGCCGTTCGAGGCCAGCAGCAGGATCTTCTGGGTGGTCTCGCTTGGGAAGGCAATCTTCAGCCCGTCGTCGCCCTTGAAGGCCACGCCCGAGAGGTCGGCGACATGGCCCTTGAGCGCCCGGATCCAGCCTTTGGTCGAGACGATCACGGTGATCGGCTCGCGCTCGACCAGTGCGGCGGTGAAGTCGATGCCGCCGACATCCGGCGGGCTCGCCAGCGTCGTCCGGCGCTTGCCGAGCTTGGTCTCGGGCCCGAACGTCTTCTTCACGGCGCGGATCTGCGCCTGGATCGTCTTCCACTGCGCCGGCTCGGAGGCGAGCAGCGCGTCGAGTTCCGCCTTCTCGGCGGTGAGCGTGTCCAGCTCGCGCTTCAGCTCCATTTCCTCCAGCTTGCGCAAGGAGCGCAAGCGAGTGTCGAGGATCGCGTTGGCCTGGACCTCGGTCAGCTCGAACCGGGCCATCAGGGCCGGCTTCGGCTCGTCCTCCTCGCGGATGATGCGGATCACCTCGTCGAGGTCGAGATAGACGATCAGCAGGCCGCCCAGGATCTCGAGCCGGCGGTCGATCTGGCCGAGGCGGTAGCGCGAGCGGCGCTGCAGCACCACCCGGCGATGGTCGACCCATTCCCGCAGGCACTCGGTGAGCCCGATCACCTTCGGCACGAGGCCGCCAACCAGGACGTTGAGGTTGAGCGGGATGCGGGCTTCGAGTTCCGTGAGCCGGAACAGCGATTCCATCAGGATCACGGGATCGACCGTCCGCGAGCGCGGCTCCAGCACGACGCGCACGTCCTCGGCCGATTCGTCGCGCACGTCGGCGAGCAGCGGCAGCTTCTTCTCCTGGAGAAGCTCGGCCATCTTCTCGATCAGCCGGCCCTTCGGGATCCCGTACGGGATCTCGGTGACGATGATGTTCCAGGTGCCGCGGCCGAGATCCTCCTTGTGCCAGCGGGCCCGGACCCGGAAGGCGCCCCGGCCGGTCCGGTAGGCCTCGGTGATCGACTCGGCCGAATCGACCAGGATGCCGCCGGTTGGGAAATCCGGCCCCTGCACGAAGCTGTTGAGCTGGGCCGAGGTCGCGCCCGGGTGGTTGATCAGGTAGAGCGCCGCGTCGCAGAGCTCGGCGGCGTTGTGCGGCGGGATCGAGGTCGCCATGCCGACCGCGATGCCCTGGCTGCCGTTGGCGAGCAGGTTCGGGAAGGCGGCCGGCAGCACCACCGGCTCCTCCTTCTCGCCGTTGTAGGAGGGGCGGAAATCGACCGTGTCCTCGTCGATCCCGTCGAGCAGCAGCCGGGCGACCTCGGTGAGGCGGGCCTCGGTGTAGCGGTAGGCGGCCGGCCCATCGCCGTCGATGTTGCCGAAGTTGCCCTGGCCGTCGACCAGCGGATAGCGCTGCGCGAAGTCCTGGGAGAGCCGCACCAGGGCGTCGTAGATCGCCTGGTCGCCGTGCGGGTGGAAATCGCCCATCACGTCGCCGACGATCTTGGCGCATTTCTTGTGCGCGGTGGTCGGGTCGAGGCGCAGCAGCCGCATCCCGTACAGGATGCGCCGGTGCACGGGCTTCAGCCCGTCACGGGCATCCGGCAGCGCCCGGTGCATGATCGTGGACAGCGCATAGGCGAGGTAGCGCTCCTCCAGCGCGGATTTCAGCTCGACGCTCTCGATCCCGTCGCCGGACGGCGGCTCGAAGGGCTGGCCCATGACGGCTCCTGTCTCAGGGCGGGGCCGCCGACCGGCAGCACCGTCTCAACGCGCGATCCGTCATTCCGGGGCGCCGGAGGCGAACCCAGAATCCAGGGCCGCCGACCCTGTTGGGGTCGACGGACGCGTCCACCCGTTCGACGGTGCGGATCTGGATTCCGGGTTCCGCTGCGCGGCCCCGGAATGACGGGGTTGGTCTCAACCGAGGCTCGGATAGCTCCCGGCTCGGTCATGTCCGGAACATAGCGCGAACATTACTCGGCCTCGCGACCGAGCGCAACGAATCGCGCGCGCTCCTCCGGCGCGGCGAGGCCGCGCGGACCCCAGACGTGCCGGTCGAGGAAGTACCCCGTCAAGGTAAACCCTTGCGCAACGCCGTCCGGCCCCGGCGATCCGCCCGCGTGCAGGAAGGTGGGGAGGGCGAGCAGCCGATCGCGAAACGGCTCCCCCGCCGAGGCGCTGACCGCCCGGCCGCTCTTGGGCGACACGTAGGCGAGGGCGTCGTTGCCCCCGGTGGCCGCGCAGGCGGTGAGATCGAGGCCGAAGCCGAGTTCCGACAGGATCTCCAGCTCGAACCGCACCATCAGCGGCGGCGCCACGGCCGGGTCGTCGAGATGCGCGACGAGGATGCCCGCCGCTTCGTAGAGCGCCGGATGCGGATCGCGCTCAGGCAGGAGCCGCAGCAAAGCCGCCATATGGCCGAGCCCGTAGAGGGCGATGCCCGAGCCGATCATCCGCGACAGCTGCGATTCGAGCGGCTCCACCGTGTAGGCGCCGAGCCCCTCGTCGAGCCGCGCCCGCCAAGTCAGCCGGACCCGGTTGCCGGGCTGGAGCACCGGCTGCATCCGGCGCGAGCGCCCGCCATGCACGAGGCCGAGATGGCGCCCGTGCGCCTCGGTCATCGCTTCCAGGATGACGCCGCTCTCCCCGTGCCGGCGCAGGCCCAGTACCAGCGCGTCGTCGGTCCATTGCATCGGGGTCCCATCACCGGCGCAGGGGCGCGGATCGCGCCACCGGCGATCCAGCTCGAACCCCTCATATAGGGCTTCGGGGCCGCACTGCCGTCTTTGCGCGCCCGGTAGGGGCGGTAGCTTGGCCGGGAAGGAATCACCCGCATGCGCCGCGTTGCTCCGGTCCTCGTTCTGGCCCTGACCATCACCGGCGCGCCGGCCGCTCCCGGAAAGGCGAAGCCCGCCGCCGAGGACGCGCCCTCCCCGGCCCTCAGGCAGCGGATCGCGGCGCTCGCCTTGAAGCAGGTCGATTTCGGATCTATCTCGCTGCTGCCGGTGCGGTTCGCAGGCAGCCGGCTCGCCGGACCGATCGAGGATGGCGGCCGGACGCTCTACTGCGTGTCGAGCCGGATGAGCGGCCGGACCTTCGGCAAGCCAGAGCGGCCCAAGGTGGTGATGCGCTACGCGGCCGACCGGCTGGAGGTGATCGACGACGACGAGGTCTGCACCGGCCATCGCAGCCAGCCGTTCCCGGAACTGGACGCCCTGGGCAACGCCCGGTGAGGCTGCCGCGTTGAGCAGCATGCCCTCGCTGCCAGCGCGCCGTCTCGATCTCAGCCTCGACCTGATCGCCCGCGCCCATTCCATACCGGTCCCGGACGACCCGAGCGCCCTCGACGTGCTGAGCGACGCGGAATTGCGCCCCGGCCTCGACGCGATCACCGCGGGCCGAGAGGGGCACGACATCTGGATCTTCGCCTACGGCTCCCTGATGTGGCGGCCGGAATTTTCGGTGGCGGAGGGCCGGGTCGGCACCGTGCGGGGCTTCCACCGCCGGTTCTGCCTGCTCCAGCGCCGGTTCCGCGGCACGCCGGAACGGCCGGGCTTCGTCCTGGCGCTCGATCGCGGCGGCCTGTGCAAGGGCGTGGCGTTCCGCCTGCCCGGGATGGAGCTTCGCGAGGCGCTGATGCCGGTCTGGCGGCGCGAGATGCGCGGCAGGGGCTACGTCGCCCGCTGGCTGCCGGTGGCGACCGAGGCCGGCACCGTCTCGGCGCTCACCTTCCTGGCCAACCGCGCCAGCGAACGCTACGCTGGTCGCCTCTCGGATGCCGAGATCGCGGACAAGATCGCGGCCGCCTGCGGGCATGCCGGCCCGAGCGCCGAGTACCTGTTCCGGACCGTCGAGGCCTGCGAGCGGCTCGGCATCCGCGACCGGCACCTCTGGAACCTCCAGGCGCTTGTGGCCGCCCGGCTCAGGGCCTGCGCGCCGGGCGCGTGAGGCTCACGCCCAGGGGCGCTTCATGGCGATCACCACGCGGCCGCCCGCCTGCTCCGTATCCGGGTTGCGCGGCTCGCGGATGCCCGGCGCACGCCCGGTGGTGACGTAGACGACGAGGGTGAGGGCGAGGAGGATCTTGATGCGCATCGCGACGCTCAGGGTTGAGCGAGCGTGCATAGGATCGATCGGTTTTTACGGAGTTGCCACCAAGCTCACAGGTTGTGGTTGTGGGCCGTTTCGTCGAGCGTGGTGAACGAAAGGTTGCAGTCGCGCCGCGATCGTCTATGCCGCCGGCCCGGGTTTCCCACAGGCGGAGGACAGGATGCGGCTCCGGATCGGCGTAGCCCTGGCGATTCTGGTGGTTGCGGTCGCCGTGCTCGCGGCCGGGCCCTGGCCCCACGGCTTCCGGCTGTCGGATATCCTGACCGGGGGAACCCCCGTCCTACCAGACGGGTCGCGGCCGGCAGCCGGATCCGCGGAACTCGCCGGCGACGCCACCCTCGGCGCAGGCCAGCACCCGGCGACCTTGCGGCTCGCTTGCAATCCGGCAGGGTCCGGCCTGTCGGCAATGCTGACGGTGGCGCGCTTCGCAGAACTGGCGGAAAGTTTCGATGTCGCCGGCCTACAGGGCGCCGGACATGCGGCGCCGCTCACCAGTATCCTGGTCTCGAACGCTGCCGGTGTCCGATCCGTGCGGATGGCGGCCCAGGGTGCGGAAGCTCACGATCCCGACAAGAGCGTCAGCCTGATGGTAGCCGGTGCTCGCCGGGGCGAGGATCCGTTGCGCGGCATCGCGATTGCGCTTGCCCAGGCCGGGACTCGGCTCACTTGGACACAGGCGAGCCCGCGCGCCGGGGATCAAACCCTGACGGCGAGCTTTTCGGTCTCGGACGGTGATGCGGCGGCGTTGAAAACGGCCCTCGGAAGCTGCCTCGCAACGCCGCCGCTGTAGAAATCATCTCGTTCGGCGCCGGCCAGGGCGACGCCGCACTCGATGACCTCAGCGGCCCTTCTTGTAGAGCTTGCTGGCGATCTCGAAGATCTCCTCCGGCGCGTAATCCGGCGCGAAGGCGCCGTAATTGCCGTCGAGTTCCGGGATCTTGCCACCCTCGGGATAGCCGTCGACCACTTCGAGGTTGCCCGGCGGGTCGCCCGGGAGCGCCACCTCGTCGTTCGACCAGACGCCGGCGGCTTCCTGATAATCCGCCTCGCTGAACGTGTAGAGGCGGCGGTGCTTGCCCTCGTCGAGGTATTTTTGGCATTCGGGCACGCGCGACAGGTCGATATTCGGGGTTGGCAGCATCTTCTCGATCTCGACGCCGGTCAGCTTCTTCAACGCCAGCGCGTAGGCGTGTGCGTGCAGGGAGCCGCGCACCAGCAGGTAGGCGCAGACTTCCCGGCCGGTCGGCTCGATCATGGTCTCGTAGACCCGGAGCTTGTGGATGCGCGCGCCGCATTCCAGATGGAAATTGTGCAGGAGGTCGATGATCAGGTTACCGGTCGTCGTGACCATGTCCATGTTCCAGGACGCGGCGTTGGAGTTCATCGGCATGGCGCCACCGCCGTTCGACAGGAAGCTGCCGGCGAGGCGGACATCCTGCATCTCGGCAAAGGGAGCCTTGGAGATGTCGACATCCTTCTTCGGATTGCCCGGGCCATTGTTCAGCATGGCGATGCCGGTCGAGACCAGCTCGACGTGGCCGATCTCCTCGGCGAAGATGCTCGATACGAGGCTGTAGAACGGCCGAAGCTTGGTCTTGTTTCGGAAATTGAAGCTCTGGAACATGTAGTTCCCGAGAGTCGACATCTCACCGTACTTGCCACCGAGCAGTTCCTGCAGGGCGGCGGCTGCGTTGGGCTCGGGCTTTTTCGGCTCCGGCAGCTCCGTCAGCAGACGGTCGATCTTCATGAACATGCGGGCAGCTCCGTTTGCGCGAGGTGCGCATGGGACCTACGGGTGAGGCACCCACATGTTCCTGCCTGCGACCGTGCTTCTTCATATGTTCGGCAAAAGACATTTTTAGTTTTAAAGCGCAGCCGGGCGGAAAAATCTTGCGAAAAACAAATCTATGATACGACGAAGCCCTTCGTGTTGCTTCGTTTCGGCAGTCACGCGCGTCACGCGTTCGAATGGATTCCCTCCACGGCACGGATCCGCGGCACGGCGAAATCGGTGAAGGCGCGCACCGCCGGGCGCATGTGGCGGACGGACAGGTAGACCAGATAGGCCTCGGTCGAGCGCACCTCGTAATCCGGGAGCACGCGCACGAGCCGGCCCGCTGCCAGGTCGTCGGCGACCAGCAGGTGCTGCACCGGCCCCATCACGCGGCCCCCCAGCAGGGTCGCGATCAAGACCTCGGCGCTGTTGGTGCGGAGCACCGGCCGGACCGGGACGGTCACGGTCTCGCGGCCCCGGTGCAGGATCAGGGCGCTGCGGACATCGACCGCAGCCCGGGTCGCCACGAGATCGCTCGTTGCGAGCTGCTCGGGCGTCCCGATTCCGCCGGCCCGCGCCAGGTAGGCGGGCGCGGCGACCAGGATGCGCCGCACCCATCCGAGCCGCCGGATCATGAGGTCCTGCCCCTCCGGGCGGCCGTAGCGGAGCGCGAGGTCGTAATCCTCGTGTACGAGGTCGATCACCCGGTCCTCCAGCACCAGATCGACCGTCACCCGCGGGTGCTCCGCCTGGAATGCCGCCACGATCGGGTGCAGGTGCTTCGCGCCGATGCAGGAGGGTGCGTGCAGGCGCAGCCGGCCCTCGACCGAGCTACCCTCGGCCCGGGCATCTTCGAGCGCCGCGTCGATCGCGGCGAGCGCCGGTTGGCTCGCTTCATAGAGCCGCTGACCCTGCGGGGTCGGCCGCACCAGCCGGGTGGAGCGCTCCAGCAGGCGGGCGCCGACATGGGCCTCCAGGTTACGCAGGTGCTTGCTCACCGCCGGCTGCGAGACGCCGAGATCCCGTGCCGCCGCGCTCAACGAGCTGCGCTCGACGGTGCGGAGGAAGGCGCGCAGGGCAAGGGCGAGGTCCATGGATGCCATCCGGTTATGGGGCCGATCACTCCATAGCCGCTGGACGGGGCGACAGCGTGGCAGTTTTCTTAGACCGCACCCTTCCGCGAGATCAGCCACCCATGACTCTGACCCGCCGGACCCTGCTCGCAGGCACGCCCCTCCTGCTCGCCGGTTGCGTCACCCGCGAAACGGCACCGGTGGCGGATCTGCGGCCGCCGGTCGATCCCTCTTATGTCGCGATGTACGCCGCCCTCCCCGGCGAGCCGTTCCCGGTGCCGGCCGTGGACCTGACGGGGATCGATCCGCGCTTCCTCCGCCAAGAAGTCAGTTACGCCACGGCCGAACCGCCCGGCACGATCGTGGTCGATCCGGGCGCACGCTTCGCCTACCTCGTGCGCGAGAAGGGCCGGGCGATCCGCTACGGCGTGGGCGTCGGTCGGGAGGAGGCGTTCAACTTCCAGGGCCCCGCCACCATCGCCCGCAAGGCCGAATGGCCGCGCTGGACGCCGACCCCCGCGATGATCAAGCGCGAGCCCGCGCGCTACGGACCGGTCGCCGGCGGCCTGCCGGGCGGCGCCGGCAACCCGCTCGGGCCGCGGGCGCTCTACCTCTACCGGGACGGCCGGGACACGCTCTACCGGCT
The DNA here is from genome assembly GCF_022829365.1 of Methylobacterium sp. J-077. Classification (GTDB taxonomy): domain Bacteria; phylum Pseudomonadota; class Alphaproteobacteria; order Rhizobiales; family Beijerinckiaceae; genus Methylobacterium. The sequence goes on from NZ_JAKSYJ010000218.1 coordinate 23,512, forward strand.
GCACGGCACCGCAGACCATCGGCACGATGGTGTCCTCGGGCTGCGTGCGCTTCCTGAACCAGGACATCATCGACCTCTACGGCCGCGTGCCGGTGGGCACGCGGGCCGTGGTGCTGCCGGCAGGTGGTTCGGCGGCGAGCTAGCTCACCTCCACCTGCACCACCCCCGGCACGGTTCGGAGCTGTCCTGCGAGCTGAGGGGAGGCCTGGAACTTTCCCGGGAGCCGGATCTCGACCTCACGGCCGCCGCCGTCGAGCTTGAGGATCAGCGAGACCTCGCTCTCCCCTCGCATCGACAGCCGCTGCTGCACCGGCGCGACCCCGCGCGGGTCGCTGAGATGGATGCGGATGCCCTTCTGGTGCCGGGCGACCGCGTGGTCGAGGGGCTCCGCGGTCAGGATCCGGGCGCGCACGTCCTCGCCCTCAAGGTTCGCCTGAAGCTGGAGCACCAGGGGCCGGCCCGGTTCGAGGATGTCCCGGTACTGGCCGAGCCCTTCGGAGAAGATGATCGCCTCGAAATGCGCGGTCCGGTCCGAGAGGGTGACGATGCCCATCTTGTTGCCGGTCTTGGTGCGCCGCTCCGCCCGGTCGAGCACCGAGGCGGCGACCCGGCCGACGCTGCTGGTCCCGGCCCGGACCGAGCGGCAGAAATCCGTCCAGCTCTGCACCCGCAGCTTGTCCAGGAGGTCGCCGTACTCGTCGAGCGGGTGGCCCGAGACGAAGAAGCCGATCGCCGTATATTCGCGCTTGAGGGTGTCGGCCATCGGCCAGACCTCGTGCGGCGGGATCCGCAGCGGCACCCCAGTCGCTGCTACTCCTCCTAACAAATCTGTGTAGCCGTCCTCGGCGCTGGCGCATTCCTGCGCTAGCGTCATCATCGGTTGTACGGCCGCGAAGGCCCGGGCGCGGTCGGGCTCGATGCAGTCGAGAGCGCCGGCTTGGACCAGGCTTTCCAGGGTCCGTTTGTTGATCATCCGCGGGTTGAGCCGGCGGGCCAGGCAGTCGAGGTCCTTGAACGGCCGGTCGCCCCGCGCCTCGACCAGCGCCCGCACTGCCTCGCGCCCGACGCCCTTGATGGCGGCGAGCGCGTAGAAGATCTTGCCGTCGCGCACCTCGAAGACCTCGCCGGAGGTGTTGATCGAGGGCGGCTCGACCGTGATCTTCAATCGCTGCGCGTCCTGCCGGAATTCCGCGAGCTTGTCGGTGTTGTCGATATCGAGCGTCATGGCGGCGGCCAGGAACTCGACGGGAAAATTCGCCTTGAGGTAGCCGGTCTGGTAGGTCAGCAGGGCGTAGGCCGCTGCGTGGCTCTTGTTGAAGCCGTAATCGGCGAACTTGGCCAGCAGTTCGAAGATTTCGTTGGCCTTGGCCTTGGTCAGCCCGCGCTCGGTGCAGCCCTTGAGGAACCGGTCGCGCTGCGCATCCATCTCGGCGCGGATCTTCTTGCCCATGGCGCGCCGGAGCATGTCGGCCTCGCCGAGCGAGTAGCCGGCCAGGACCTTGGCGATCTCCATCACCTGTTCCTGGTAGACGATGATGCCGAACGTCTCCTTCAGCATCGGCTCCAGCTTCGGATCCGGATACCACGACGCCTCGTTGCCGGCGTCGCGGCCGAGCTTGCGCTCGCAATAGACCGGGATGTTGGCCATCGGGCCCGGCCGGTAGAGGGCGACCAGGGCGATGATGTCCTCGAACCGGTCGGCCTGCATCTCGCAGAGCGCCTTGCGCATGCCGGCGGATTCCACCTGGAACACCCCGACCGTCTCGCCCCGGCCCATCGGCCTGTAGGTCTCCGGGTCGTCCAGAGGCAAAGAAGCGAGGTCGATCTCGATGCCGCGCTGCTGCAGCAAATCCGTGCAGCACCGCAGCATCGTCAGGGTCTTGAGTCCCAAAAAGTCGAACTTCACGAGGCCGGCCTGCTCGACCCACTTCATGTTGAACTGTGTCACCCGCATCCCGGTCTTCGGGTCTCGGTAGAGCGGCACCAGCTCCTCGAGGGGCCGGTCGCCGATCACCACGCCGGCGGCGTGGGTCGAGGCGTGGCGGTGCAGGCCCTCGAGCTTCTTGGCGATGTCGATGAGCCGGGCGACGATCGGCTCCTCCTCCATGGCCTGCTGGAGCTTGGGCTCGCCCTCGATCGCCTGGGCCAGCGTCACCGGGTTGGCAGGGTTCTGCGGCACGAGCTTGGTCAGCTTGTCGACCTGCCCGTAGGGCATCTCCAGTACGCGGCCGACGTCGCGCAGCACGCCGCGGGCGAGCAGCGTACCGAAGGTGATGATCTGCCCGACCTGCCGCTCGCCGTAGCGCTGCTGGACGTAGCGGATCACCCGCTCGCGACCCTCGACGCAGAAATCGATGTCGAAATCCGGCATCGAGACGCGCTCGGGGTTGAGGAAGCGCTCGAACAGCAGGCCGAAGCGCAGCGGGTCGAGGTCGGTGATCAGCAGCGACCACGCCACCAGCGAGCCGGCACCCGAGCCGCGGCCCGGCCCCACCGGGATATCATGGTCCTTGGCCCACTTGATGAAGTCGGAGACGATCAGGAAGTAGCCCGGGAACTTCATCGACACGATAACGTCGAGCTCGAAGGCGAGGCGCTTACGGTAATCGTCTTCGGAGAAGCCCGGCGCGGTGCCGTGCTGCTTCAGCCGCAGCTCCAGACCGGCCTCGGCCTGGCGGCGCAGCTCGGTCGGCTCGTCGGCGGTCACGGCCTGCACGGGGGCGTCGGCCGCCTCCGCCAGCGCCTTGGCCATCGACGGGGTCTCGCCCGCCGCCACCGAGCCGAAATTCGGCAGGATCGGCTTGCGGGTCCGCGCCCGCACGGCGCAGCGCATGGCGATCTCGACGGTGGCCTGGAGCGCGTCCGGCAGGTCGTGGAACAGCTCGGCCATCTCGGCCCGGGTCTTGAAGGCGTGGCGCGGGGTGACCCGGCGGCGGCGCTCGTCCGAGACCAGCCGCCCGTCCGCGATGGCCAAGAGCGCGTCATGCGCGTCGTAATCGTCGGGCTTGGCGAAGAACGGCTCGTTGGTCGCCGCGATCCCGAGGCCGTGGCGGCCGGCGAGGTCGAGGAGCGCCGTCTCGATCCGCCCCTCCTCGGGCGTACCGTGGCGCTGGATCTCGACGTAGAGCCGGTCCTCGCCGAAGGCCGCCTTGAGCTGCTTCAGGCGGCTGAGCGCCAGCTCGGGCCGCCCGGCCCGGAACGCGGCGTCCAGGGGCCCGGACTGACCGCCGGTGAGCGCGATCAGCCCGGCCCCGGCCTCGGCCAGGGCGGCGGCCTCGACCCGGGGCGCTTCGCCGAGCGCGGTGTCGAAATAGGCGCGGCTCGCAAGCCGCAGCAGGTTGGCGTAGCCGGTCTCGTCCTGGGCGAGCAGTACGACGCCATGGCTTGTGGGTGCCGTCCGCTGGTGCGGATCGGCGGCCTCGAACGCCACCGAGAGCTGCACGCCGGCGATCGGCTGGATGCCCTCCCCGGCCGCCTTCTCGGAAAACTCCAGCGCGCCGAACAGGTTGTTGGTGTCGGTGAGCGCCAGGGCCGGCTGCCGGTTGGCGACCGCGGCCTTGACCAGGGAGCCGACCTTCAGCGCGCCTTCCAAGAGGGAATAGGACGAATGGACGTGGAGGTGGACGAATCCGACTTCTTTTAGGATTTTTGGCATGACGGGCTCGTTGACGGCCTGCCAACATCGCGTGTTGCGCTTAACGGGGCTGTACCCGCACTGCATCATCAAGGCTGCTATCCACTACCCTCTCGCCGATCGGTCCATAATTCGCGCACCCTCCGCGGGGCCGATCGCCTGTGCATAAGCCGTTTCGGGCGGGAACCGGGCGCCGAAACGCAAACCCCGGCTAACGGACCGGTGCCAACGCTATCGCCCAGGCGCCGACCGCCGCGAACAGCATCCCGAACGCCATGAACTCGACCATTCCGGTCAGGACCAACCGCTTCAGCATCGTCGTGCCTCTCGTGTTCGTCCTCTATTATGTTCATGTTTTGTTCTAAATAAAGAGGCCCGAGCCGGACGAGACCTGCAGCTTCAAATCATGGTAAACAAATAGTGGCTTGATACAGATCAGGCGGGCTGGCATGTCCCGCGGCTTATGGGGGACGTTCATTATTTGACCGGTGGGGTCAAAGGAGCAGGCTATTCCCGCGCACAACATTGGGGGGCGGATCGAGGTCGCTCTCGTGGCCATCGGGACACATGGCGACGTGCTGCCGTTCATCGCGCTGGGCCACACGCTTCTGGCCCGCGGTCACGGCGTTACGCTGGCTGCGCCGGCCCCGTTCGAGGCGATGGCACGCCGCGCCGGCCTCGCCTTCCAGCCCCTCGGTTCGGCGGCCGATTACGAGGCCGTGATCGGGCAGCCCGAGCTCTGGCATCCGCGCTGGGGCTTCCGCCCGATGTTCGACTTCGCCATGCGGGTTGCCGAGACGACCTGTCTGTGGCTCGGCGCGACGCGCGCGCGGGGGGTCGAGCAGATCGTGGTCGCCTCGCCGCTGGCCTGGGGTGCGCGGCTCGCGCAGGAACTCTACGACATCCCGGCCGCCACGCTGCACGTGATGCCCTTCCTCATCGAGAGCCGGTCCGATCCGCCCCGGCTGCCGGGGCTGCCGCTGCCGCGGATCCTCCCGGCGGCGTTGCGCGCCTGGCTCAACCAGGGCGCCGACACGGTGGCGGTCGGCCCGTTCACGCTGCCTCCGCTGAACGCGCTGCGTCAGCGCCTGGGCCTCGATCCGGTCACCCGGCTGCGGCACTGGTGGAACAGCCCGACCCGCATGCTGCTGATGTTCCCGGACTGGTACGCCGCGCCGCAGGCGGATTGGCCGGTCCAGGCTGTGCAGCTCGGCTTCCCGCTGGTCGACCGGTTCGGCGACGTGCCGGCGATGCCGCCGGAGCTGGAGGCTTTCCTGGCCGACGGCGCGGCGCCGCTCGTGTTCACCTACGGCTCGGCGATGCGCCAGGGCGCATCTTTCTTCGACACCGCTTTGGCTACCTGCCGCCGGATGGGCCGGCGCGGCGTCCTGCTCGCGCCTCAGGACTGCCAGATCCCGAAGACGCTGCCGCCCGGGATCATCCATCTGCCCTATGCGCCCTTGAGCGCGCTGCTGCCGCGCAGCGCCGCTCTGATCCACCATGGCGGCGTCGGCACGGTGGCGCAGGCCCTGGCGGCCGGCATCCCGCAGCTCGTCGTCCCGGTGGCGTTCGACCATTTCGACGAGGGGCGCCGCCTGAAGGACCGGCGGCTCGGCGCGACCCTGAGCCGCCGCGCCTTCCGGCCGGCGCGGGCCGCCCGCGTCCTCGTCCGGCTGCTGAGCGATCCGGGCGTGGCGCGCGCTTGCGCCCAGGCCAAGGCGCGCATGGCCGAGAGCTCCGACGCGATCATCGCGGCCTGCGATCACGTCGAGGCGTTGGCGATGCCGGAGGCTGCGACGCCAAGGTCCGAGACGGACGCCGCGTCGCACCCCCGCGACGCCGAAGCCGAGACAGCCCCGCGGGAACGGCCGGCTTGAGCCGATCCGATCTCAATCGAGCGGCGTGATCAGCCCGTCGCGGATCGTCACCCGGCGATCCATGCGGGCGGCGAGATCCAGGTTGTGGGTGGCGACCAGGGCTGCGAGGCCCGAGGCCCGCACCAGCGCCATCAGCACCGAGAAGACGTGGCCGGCGGTGCCGGGGTCGAGATTGCCGGTGGGTTCGTCGGCCAGCAGCAGCCGCGGGCCGTTCGCTACCGCCCGGGCGATGGCGACGCGCTGCTGCTCGCCCCCCGACAGCTCGGCCGGGCGATGCGGCAGCCGGTCCTTGAGGCCGAGGAAGCTCAGGAGTTCGGTGGCGCGGGCCTTGGCCTCCGCCCGGCCGAGGCCTCGGATCAGCTGCGGCATCACCACGTTCTCGAGTGCCGAGAATTCCGGCAGCAGATGGTGGAACTGGTAAACGAAGCCCATCTCCTCCCGGCGCAGGCGGGTGCGCTCGACATCCGGCATCGCGGCGGTGGGCCGGCCGCCGATATAGACCTCGCCGCCATCCGGCCGCTCCAGCAGGCCGGCGAGGTGCAGGAGCGTCGACTTGCCGGCGCCCGAGGGCGCCACCAGGGCCACCAGTTCTCCGGGCCAGATCGCGAGATCGGCCCCGCGCAGGATGTCCAGGGCCCCTTCGGCCTGGGGATAGCGCCGCTCGACGCGGGCGAAGAACAGGGCCGGCACCGGCGGGGTGCCGGCGGGCGGGCTTGCATCGCTCATGGGGTGCGGACCGTTAGCCGTAGCGCAGGGCCTGCACCGGATCGAGCCGGGCGGCGCGCCACGAGGGATAGAGCGTCGCCGCGAGCGACAGCAACAGCGAGGTGATCACCACGGCGGTGATCTCCTTCGGGTTCATCTGGGCCGGGATCTCGGCGAGGAACCGCACGGTCGGATCCCAGGCGCCGGGAAACAGCACGTGCTGGATCGGCTTGATGTTGAGGGTGATCAGCACGCCGAGCCCGAGGCCGCTCAGGGTCCCGACCAGCCCGATCAGCGCGCCGTTGATCAAAAAGACCCGCATGATCGTGCCGGGGGTCGCCCCCATGGTGCGCAGGATCGCGATGTCGCTCGACTTGTCGCGAACCAGCAGGATCAGGCCCGAGACGATGTTGAGCGTCGCCACCACGACGATCAGGCTGAGGATCAGGAACATCACGTTGCGCTCGACCTCCAGCGCCCCGAAGAAGGTGCGGTTGCGCTGGCGCCAGTCGGTGAGCAGCACCGGGCGCTCGGCCGCCATCTCCAGGGGCTCGCGCATCTCGCCGACCTGATCGGGCTTGTCGACGTAGATCTCGATCATGCTGACGTCGCTCTCCCGGTTGAAGAACGCCTGCGCCTCGGTAAGCGGCATGAACACGAAGGTCTGGTCGAACTCGGTCATGCCGACCTCGAACACCGCCTTGACCGCGTAGCTCTTGGTCCGGGGCGCCGTGCCGAAGGGTGTGGACGCGCCCTTGGGCGTCACCAGCGTGATGTTGTCCCCGGCCTGCAGCCCGAGGGTATCGGCGAGCCGCCGGCCGATCAGGACGCCGGTGCCGTCGTCGAACCCTTCCAGGGTGCCGCCACGGATCGAGCTGGAGACCGCGGCCAGCGCGTCGAGATCGGCGGCGCGCACGCCGCGCACGATCACGCCGGAGCCGCCGAATTGCGACGAGGCGAAGGCCTGGCCTTCCACGAGCGGCACCGCGGCGCGCACGCCCGCCACCTTCGACAGGCGCTCCGAGAGATCGACCCAATCGTTGAACGGGCGGTCGATCGGCGTGGCGAACAGGTGTCCGTTGATACCGACGATCTTGGAGAGCAGCTCCGCGCGGAACCCGTTCATCACCGAGAGCACGATGATCAGGGTGGCGACGCCGAGCGCGATGCCGAGCACGGAGAAGAACGCGACCACCGACACGCCGCCGCCCCGGCGGCGCGCCCGCAGGTAGCGGCCGGCGATGATCCACTCGAACGGTGCGAACGGGGCCGTCCCCTCGCGCAAGGAGGCCGCGAAGCCTCGCACCCGATCGATCGCCGCTGCGCCCGCCATGGGGAAAGTCCTACGCATCCTGTGCCGAATGGCCGCCGTGCCGATGCATGAACACAAATCCAGGCAGAATTGCCTCCCGCAAATCCACTTTCCGGCCGACAGGAACGTCACGGGATCCCAAGGGGCAAGCCCTTTGGCGGGGTATCGGGGCGGAGCCCCGATGTCTCGGGCTTGGCCCTGCACCCACGAAAAGTCTCGGATCCTTTGAGTCCGGGACCCTTTACGGACGCTGTCCGGACCCCGCCGAGAACGGGTTTTACACCCGGCGGATGCGCGTCAGCAGGTCGACGGTGGCGAGGCTCTCGCGCTCGCCCCCGGCGCGGCGCTTCAGCTCGACCTTGCCCTCAGCCAGGCCCTTCGGCCCGACCACCACCTGCCAGGGCAGGCCGATCAGGTCGGCGGTTGCGAACTTCGCGCCCGGCCGCTCGTCGCGGTCGTCGTAGAGCACGGACAGGCCGGCGGCCTCGAGCTCCGCCTGGATCTGCGCGCAGGCGGCGTCGGTGCCGGCATCGCCGACCTTGAGATTGATCAAGGCTACGTCGAAGGGCGCGACCGAATCCGGCCAGATGATCCCGGCCTCGTCGTGGCTGGCCTCGATGATCGCCGCCACCAGCCGGCTCGGGCCGATGCCGTAGGAACCCATATGGACCGGCCGCTCGATCCCGTCCGGCCCGGCGACCTTGGCGCCCATCGGCTCGGAATACTTGGTGCCGAAATAGAAGATGTGCCCGACCTCGATGCCGCGCGCACTCAGGCGGCTCTCCTCCGGCACCTCCGCGAAGGCCTCCGGCTCGTGGATCTCGTCGGTGGCGGCGTAATGCGAGGTCCAGGCATCGACGATACCCTGGAGGCTCGCCACGTCGTCGAAGTCGACGGTCTCGGGCGGCGGCTCGAAATCGAGATAGGCCCGGTCGCAGAACACCTCGCTCTCGCCGGTCTTGGCCAGGATGATGAACTCGTGGGACAGGTCGCCGCCGATCGGGCCGGTATCGGCGCGCATCGGGATCGCCTTGAGGCCGAGCCCCGCAAAGGTGCGGAGATACGCCACGAACATGCGGTTGTAGGCATGGCGCGCGCCGGCCTGGTCGAAGTCGAACGAGTAGGCGTCCTTCATCAGGAACTCGCGCGAGCGCATCGTGCCGAAGCGCGGCCGCACCTCGTCCCGGAACTTCCACGAGATCTGGTAGAGGTTCTTCGGCAGGTCCTTGTAGGAGCGCACGCTGGCGCGAAAGATCTCGGTGACCATCTCCTCGGCGGTCGGGCCGTAGAGCATCTCCCGGTCGTGCCGATCCTTCAGGCGCAGCATCTCCTTGCCGTAGGCTTCGTAGCGCCCGGATTCCCGCCACAGCTCGGCCGATTGCACGGTCGGCATCAGGATCTCGATGGCGCCGGCGCGATCCTGTTCCCGGCGCACCACCGCGCAGACCCGCTCCAGCACCCGCAGGCCAAGCGGCAGCCACGCGTAGATGCCGGCCGCCTCCTGGCGCACCAAGCCGGCGCGCAGCATCAGGCGGTGGGAGACGATCTCGGCTTCCTTGGGCGTCTCGCGCAAGGTCGGCATGAAGTAGCGGGACAGACGCATGGTTTCGGAGGCTTGTCTTCGGGGGTTTCGGCCTGGATCCGGCCGGGAGGAACCGAGGCGCGCGGGCACACAACACGCCGGGGACGTAAATTACAAGCACTGTCGGTCACGGGGCGGCGTAATCGGGCCGCCCCGCCGAGGGCCATGCCGACCGGCCTGATTGCCCCATTCGGAGTCGATCTGCCCATTTGCCGGCAAGAAAGCGCAGATTTTTCTCGCAGACCCGGTGACAACACGAATTGTTGTTCCTATAAGCGGGTCGTGATGTTTGCGACGCCCGCAAGAGGCGGCGCAGGGTCCGAGTCTCGGGAGGAAAACCGACCGTCACGCAGGCAATGCGTAGGACAAATCAAAGGTCGAGCCACTGCAGCTTGAAAAGCAAGGCCTCGGGCCTTGCTTTTTTTGTTGTTGGACAGCCTCCGCTGCGGCGTTCCCGAGCTTCCCCCCGATCCTTCAACCGGTCCCCGGGTGCTGAATGCGGCGCCCTTCGTCTCTCCCATCCGAGCGGGTCGCAGACCGCGGCAATCGGCACCCTGTGAACAGCGGTGAAAGCGCGGACAAGTCGATGGTTCGTCGACTACTGGACTTTGCCGGCGCAAGTCATTAACCCGCAACGTCTTTTCGCGGCGCATGGTGGGGCATGGACCTTACCGGGTGAGCCCGCCATGCACTTCCAGATCCGCCAGGCCGAGCATCTCTGGTCCTGGGTCCTGCTCAACGAAGCCGACGAGATGGTCGCCGAGTCGCATCGGACGTTTCCATCGGCCGCGCAGGCCTCAGCGGCCGCCCTCGCCTTCGCCCACCTAGTGTCCCGGGCCGGCAAGTCGCTGACGGTGCGCTCGTCCTCCTCCGGCAGGCTGCTGTAGAGCCCGATCCATTCCCGTCTCCTTCGAGCCTCTCCGGATCAGGTCCAGCGCCGCGAGCCCGGCTGTCCGCGACCCATTCCCGGACACGCGTCAACGTCCCCACCCGCCAATGGCGCCGGGGGCATGGCCCAAGAGATCCAACCACGAGGGACGCGGGACGCCGCGGGGACCCTGGTGTCGGCCAACTACGCGCGGGGTCCGATCCCCGCGGCGACCCGCGGCATCG
>NZ_JAKSYJ010000001.1 GCF_022829365.1 Methylobacterium sp. J-077
CGCCGCCAACCTCGTCCCGGCCTATTACAGCCCGATCGGCCGCCGCGCCGACGAGTTCGCCGTCGTCCGCGCCGGCCTGAACTACAAGTTCGGCTCGTACTAGGACCCCGAAAACCGCTCCCGGCCTCCGGGCCGGGAGCGCTGTTTTCTGGCGGAGGCGGGCGTGCGTCCGCCTGAGCCGAGAGGCAGACCGAACGTTCGACCCAGCCCCAGCCGCATCCGCGTCTGGGGCTTTTCGTTTGCGGGAAGCACGATCTGCCGGGCGGCTGTGTCGGCATTGTCGAGCCGGCGCCGAGAGCCCGCACGGATGGTCATCCGCCGTGGGTCGGTGTCCCGCCCCCGCTGCCCCCGCCCTCAGTGCCGGTAGCGTTCGGCCAGGGCCATGAGCGCCTGGGCGAGGTCGGTGAGGTTGGCGGACGCCGCCTCGACCTGGCGGGTGCCGGCCGCGGTCTGCTGGCTGGCCTGGCGGATGTTCTGCAGCGCCCCCA
>NZ_JAKSYJ010000004.1 GCF_022829365.1 Methylobacterium sp. J-077
CGGCACCAGAAGTGTTCATGCCAGCCTTCACCGCTTGGCCGGCTGCGCTCGCCCGACCAGCTCCGCCGGCCAAGCTACCCGTGGTGGAGCGGACTACCGCGCACTAACTTTAACCTTGGACCACCCTGTGGGGGCCGATCAGTCCGCCGTCGCGCCATTCGACGGTGATCGGCCGCCCCGTCGTCGTCAGGCCGTTCGCGTCGAAAGCGCTGCAGCCGCCGGGAAGGGCCCTGGCGAACCCACCGCAGTAGCGGGACGCCGCGAATGCGTCGCGGATCGCCTCCGGGTTCCGCGACTTGGCGGTGTCGACGGCCTGCACGAGTTGCTCGAAGCCGGCCGCGTACATGATCGTCTCATGCGACGGCCAGACGCCGTATTTCGCCTCGTAGCGCTTCTCGAGGGCCGGATCTGCGTCGTAGTTCGCCGGCGCGATCGACAGGACACCTGTCGCGAGCGGACCGAGGGCCCTCTGGAAATCCGGGATGATGTAGCCGCCCGCTCCGCCGACGACGGTCGCATCGATCTGCTGCTGGCGCATCGAGCGGATGATCAGGACGGCGTCGTTCAGGTAGGACACCGGGAAGACGAGTTGCGCCCCGGAAGCGCGCAACTTGTTGATGAGGGGCGTGACATCCGTGATGCCCGGGGGATATCCCTCGTCGAGGACGACCTGCACGCCGGCCTTCCGGGCGGCCTCGCGCAGACCCTTCGACTGCGACGTGCCGTAGGACGTGTCCTCCCAGAGGATCGCGATCTTCTCGATCTTTTCGCCCGCCTGCTTTCCGAGTTCGAGCGCCTGATCGAAGGCGGCCTCGCCGAGCACGGACGCTTTTGGCGCGAGCTGGAAGATGTGCTTGTAGCCGCGCTCCGTGATCTGATCGGCGAACGAGTGCGTGACCATGGTCACGCCGAGCCGCTCCGTGACCTCGGAGGCGGCTAGGGTGATGTTGCTGATGAATGATCCGACGATCCCCACCACCCGGTCCCGGCTGACGAGGCGCTGGACCGCGACACCCGCTGCGCTGGGCGCCGGGGCGTCGGCATAGACGACCTGAACCTTTGCCCCATCGAGGGACGCGATCCCGCCGCGCCCGTTGATGTCGGCGGCTACCATCTCAATGCCGTTGCGGATGTTGGCTCCGAACTGCGCGTTCTGACCGCTCAACGGGACCACGACGCCAATCTTCACCGTCTCCTACGCGGATGCCGCCGAAAGGATCGTGAGGGACGCGGTGGCCAGAAGGGCAGCAACCAGAGTTCGTCTCGTCATCGCGACACCTCCTTGCAGTCGTTGCCGTCTGGCACGTCGCATGCGGATTGATGTCGGCCTGCGCTACGCTGCGCAACGAGACGGGATGCGATACCCAATTGCGAAAATTCGGAGCTCGGAAATGGATTGGGATGATCTTCGGGTTTTCCTGCAAGTGGTACGATCAGGGCAGATGGCTGCCGCTGCACGCCTCCTGAACCTCGATCATTCAACGATCAGCCGCCGCATCGCCCGTCTCAAGGGCCAGGTCGGCGCGACATTGTTCGACCGGACCGCCCGGCGCATCAGCATCACGGACGACGGCACTAATACCGATCCTCATTGATCAGAACCCATGAGCCCAGGCGCGCAGTCCGATGGAGATGATGCGCCAGGGTCGGTCGATGAGGGTGTTCCAGGCGTGGCAGCAGTGGTCGAGGATGTCGGCGTAGGATTTGAAGACGCGGTTGCCGAGCCAGTTGTCGCGCATGAACTGCCAGAGGTTCTCCACGGGGTTGAGTTCGGGGGA
>NZ_JAKSYJ010000015.1 GCF_022829365.1 Methylobacterium sp. J-077
TATCCGTTCGGTCGTGGGGCCGATGCAATCCCTTGCCGCTGGCGATCTCAACGCTGCCATTCCGCATCAGGGCGAGAAGACCGAGATCGGGACGATCGCAGACGGGGTTCAGGTGTTCAAGGATGGCCTGATCCGCATGAAGGCGTTGGAAGAAGAGACCGCGGAGGCCCGCCTAGCAGCCGAGGAACAGCGCAAGGCCGGCATGCGCCAGATGGCCGACAGCTTCGAACAGGAGGTCGGCGGCATCATCGGCATGGTGTCTTCG
>NZ_JAKSYJ010000018.1 GCF_022829365.1 Methylobacterium sp. J-077
TCGTGATCGAAAGCTGGAGACGTCACTACAACACCGTACGCCCGCACGCCTCACTGGGATACCGGCCGCCGGCACCAGAGGTGTTCATGCCAGCCTTCACCGCTTGGCCGGCTGCGCTCGCCCGACCAGCTCCACCGGCCAAGCTAACCGTGGTGGAGCGGCCTACCGCGCACTAACTTCACCCTTGGACCACCCTGTGGGGGCCGATCAAAGCGGACGTTCGTCAGCCGTGCGGCAACTGCGGCTCGGGGTGGCAATCGGACGTTGACCTTTCGCCGCGAAGCGGACGTTCTGTCTCCAACCCTTCTCCGACGTTCGGGGGAGTGGCCTCGGGACTATCGAGGTACGGATGATGGGGCTGTCGAGGTTCCAATGCTGCGGC
>NZ_JAKSYJ010000024.1 GCF_022829365.1 Methylobacterium sp. J-077
CGGCTCGGGGTGGCAATCGGACGTTGACCTTTCGCCGCGAAGCGGACGTTCTGTCTCCAACCCTTCTCCGACGTTCGGGGGAGTGGCCTCGGGACTATCGAGGTACGGATGATGGGGCTGTCGAGGTTCCAATGCTGCGGCCAAGAAAGTCTCGTGTCAGCCAAGCAATCCTGTCCGTCGCCTCATCTAGCGCGAAATGGCCAGCATCGAGGATGTACAACTCTGCCTTCGGTGTGTCGCGCAGATAGGCTTCGGCTCCTGGCACAATGAAGGAGGGATCGTAACGGCCCCACAGCACGAGGGTCGGCAACGGTTGCGTGCGCATCCACGCCTGCCAAGCTGGGTAGGATGCGACGTTCGTTTGGTAGTCTGAAAGGAGGACCGCCTGGATGTCCCGCTCACCTGGCCGGGACAGGATCGCGTACTCGTCCATCCAGGTGTCCGGGTTGTACCGCTCCGGATTTGGGCTGGTGCCGAGATGGCGCTGCTTGGCCCCTTCGAGGGACATGAAGGCGTCGACCTGCTCGGGATGGGCTGCGGGGTCGGCCCAGTACTGGGCGATGCCCTGCCACTTCGCTCCGAGCCCCTCCACGTAGGCGTTGGCGTTCTGGACGATCAGCGCGCTCACACGGTCGGGATGGGCGAGCGCCATGCGAAAGCCGACCGGGCCGCCGTAATCCTGCATGAACAGCGTGTACCGCGCGAGGCCGAGTTGCGCGGTCAAGCCCTCCATCGTCGCGGCGAGGTTGTCGAAGGTATAGGTGTATTGCGCGGGCGTCGGCGCATCGCTCTGACCGAAGCCAGGGTAGTCCGGCGCAATCAGGTGGTAGCGATCGGCGAGCAGCGGCAGCAGCGCGTCCCACTGGCGGGATGACGACGGATAGCCGTGCAGCAGCAAGATCGTGGGCGCATCGCGCAGCCCAGCCTCGCGGTAGAAGATGCCAACACCGTTTACCTCGACCCGATGGTAAGTCGTCGTAGCCTGGGTGGAGGGAAGCGGGTGCGGCGTTCCTTGTCCAAGCGCCAGGGCCGTTGCAGCGGCTAGGACTGTTTGTGTCGGCATAATTCATCTCCTCTGCGGGGGAGAGATAGGACCTTCCCGTTGGAAAGGCCGCAACGACCACTTCCCACGCGATCCAATCGCAGGGCTCTCTGTCGTAGAGTGCCCCGAAGCAGACCGTCCGACCTTCCGCAAGGGGTCGTG
>NZ_JAKSYJ010000052.1 GCF_022829365.1 Methylobacterium sp. J-077
GGTCATCGGCTCGACCGACTTGTTCACCCGGCGGTTGACCGAGACGATCGTCGCCCAGGTCGCCGGGGTGAGGCTGATGCGGGCCGGCTCGCTCCGGTCCACCGCACATTCCGCCGCGTAGGACTGGCAGAACGTCACCCAAGCCGCGATCGGGCGGGCATCGCCGAGCACCTTGGCGCCGGCTTCCGCGGGCAGGCTCGCCAGGGTCTGGGCCTCGGCGGTGACCGCGAGGCCGAACAGCACCAGCGCGCCGGCGAGCGTCACCCGAACCGTCTTGAGAAGCCCCGCGCCCATCGAACCCGTCCTCGCTGCTGAGGACAGGATTGCGCCGCAGAGCCTCCGCGGCGCTGAAGCGGATCGGCGCAATTTTATCGATTCGCCCGCGGCGGCGGGCTGTAGCGCGACACCGTCGACGGGCTCCTTGGGAAACCCGGAAAATCCGCGGCTTCCGGTTGGGAAACCGGAAACCTTGAGGGTTTCTTCAGGGGCCGAGCAGCTTCACGAAGGCGGCACCGGCCCCGAAGAACGCGGCACCGGCCGCCATCCCGGCGAGGCCGATCTGCCAGGGGGCAAGCGCGCGGTCGCGTTCCAGCTTCGCCGCCTCGGCCATCAGCTTCTTCTGCTCGGCCACGAATTTCTGCGACTCTTCGATCGCGTGCAGCACCCGCGTGACCTGCTCGGCGAAATCGAGCGAGTCGGGAGCGGACGTGTCGGCCATCGGCCCTGATTCCTCGGCGTTACCGTTGCGATAACCTGAGGGCTCCCCGGCGCGACGGCAAGGGGCTCGCACCCGCCCGGGACGACCGTCGATCCGGCTATGCGGAAGCCGGATCGACGGCCTCCCTCACCCGGCCGTCTGGTCGAGCTTGCGCTCCGTCTCGCCCTTGAGCTCCGGGAAATCCGCCTGCGTGTAGGCCCGCCCGCGGTGCGGGTCCTCGGTCACGCCGTCATGCTCCAGCCGGCGCAGCTGGACCCGGCGGATCTTGCCCGAGATGGTCTTGGGCAGCTCGGTGACGAATTCGAGCCCGCGCAGGCGCTTGAACGTCGCCAGCCGGGCGTTGGTGAAGCGGAAGATGTCGAGCGCCGTCTCGGGTCCGGCCGAGGCGCCGGCCACCAGCGAGACATAGGCCTTCGGGATCGTGTGGCGCATCGGATCAGGGATCGGCACCACCGCGGCTTCCGCCACGGCCGGATGCTCGATCAGCACGCTCTCCAGCTCGAACGGGCTGATCCGGTAGCCCGACGACTTGAACACGTCGTCGGCGCGGCCGACGAAGGTGTAGCAGCCCTGATCGTCCACGAAGGCGACGTCGCCGGTGCGGTAGAGCGGGCCGTCCGCGCCCGACAGGGTGCCGCGGCCGTCGTCGTAGCCCTGCATCAGGCCGGCGGGGCGATGCGCGCCGAGGTCCAGGCAGACCTCGCCCTCGCTGGCCGGCTCGCCGTCGGCGTCGAGGACGCGCACGCGATAGCCCGGCAGCGGCCGGCCGAGGGCGCCGGGCACCACCGGCTGGCCGGGGGTGTTGGCCATCAGGGCCGTGGTCTCGGTCTGGCCGTAGCCGTCGCGGATCGTGACGCCCCAGGCGTCCTTCACGCGCTCGATCACCTCGGGATTCAGGGGCTCGCCGGCGGCGCAGATCTCGCGCAGGGCCAGCGACCGGCCGGTGAGATCCTCCTGGATGATCATCCGCCACACGGTCGGCGGTGCGCAGAGCGTGGTGGCGCGGGTGCGCTCCAGCTGCGCAAGCAGCGCCGCCGCGTTGAACGGCGCCTGGTTGATCACCAGGATGGTCGCGCCGGCATTCCAGGGGGCGAAGAACGACGACCAGGCATGCTTGGCCCAGCCGGGCGAGGAGACGTTGCAATGCACGTCTCCGGGCTGGAGCCCGAGCCAGTACATGGTCGAGAGCGCCCCCACCGGATAGGAGCGGTGGCTGTGGCGCACCAGCTTCGGCTTCGCGGTCGTGCCGGAGGTGAAGTACAGGAGCAGCGGATCGTCGGCCGCGGTCGGCCCGTCGGGGGTGAAGGTCTCGGAAGCACCGAACGCATCGTCGTAGGCGCTCCAGCCCGCCGTCGCCGCCCCGGTGACGATGCGGATCGCGCCGCCGGTCTCCAGGCCTGAGAAGCGCCCGAGTTGCTCCGGCCCGGCCACGATCGCCCGGGGCCGGCCGCGGGCCAGGCGGTCGGCGAGCTCGTCCGCCGTCAGCAGGGTGGTGGCCGGGATGACCACGGCCCCGAGCTTCATCGCCGCCAGCATCGTCTCCCACAGGGCCGGGACGTTGCCGAGCAACAGGAGCAGATGGTCGCCGCGCTCCAGCCCGAGCCCGCGCAGGTGGTTGGCGACCTGGTTGGACCGGCGCGCCATCTGCCCGAAGGTCAGGCTCTGCTCGGCGCCGCTGCCGGCCTCAACGATGTGGAGCGCGGTGCGGTCGCGGCTCTCGGGCCCGGCGAGCTCCGCGTCGAACCAGTCGAGCGCCCAGTTGAACGGCACCGGGTCCGGCCATGCGAAGGCCGAAATGGCCGCTGCGTAGTCGATGCGATGGGCCAGCAGCAGATCGCGGGCCTCCCGGAAGCTGGGCATGGTCGTTCCCCCCGTCGTTCTTGTTCGGCCGGCAGATCCGGCCCATCCCGCCCTCAGGCGGGAATCAGGTCCTCGCCGGCCTCACCGCGCGCAAGGCGCTGCACCATGCCGGTGTGGAAATGGCGGATCTCGTCGGCGATCGCCTCCACCGCGCGGCTGTTGCGGGGAAAGTCGTCGGCGTTGAGCCCGATCAGGCCGGCAGTGTAGCCGGTCTCGTTGTTCTCGAACGGGTCGGCATAGAGCCAGGTCCACCAGTCCCGGGCCGGGACCAGGCTCGCGCCGGGCTTGACCCGCAAAGCCGCCAGGAACCGGAAATGCCGGAGCAGTTCCTTGCGCCAGACCGCCCGCGTCTCCGGGGCCACGTCGAAGGCCAGCAGCTTCACGAGATGCTCGTTGATGGTCTCCTCCCGCCCGCGCGCCTCCTGGGCGACGATCGCGCGCGGGAAGGCCATCTCGAAACGGGCTTCGCTATCGCGGTCCAGGACGTCCATCGCCCATGCCCCAGCTCATGTGTTCTCGAACCGGGCCGGCCGCTTCTCCACGAAGGCGGCCATGCCCTCCTTCTGGTCCTTCGTGGCGAACATCGCGTGGAAGACCCGGCGCTCGAAGCGCACGCCCTCGGTGAGGGTGGTCTCGTAGGAGCGGTTGACCGCCTCCTTGGTCATCATGGCGATCGGCAGCGACATGGAGGCGATGGTCTCGGCCGCCTTCAGCGCCTCGTCGAGGAGCTGGTCCGCCGGGACCACCCGGGAGACCAGGCCGGCGCGCTCGGCCTCGGCGGCATCCATCATCCGGCCGGTGAGGCACATCTCCATGGCCTTCGACTTGCCGACGAAGCGGGTGAGCCGCTGGCTGCCGCCGATCCCCGGCATCACGCCGAGCTTGATCTCGGGCTGGCCGAACTGCGCCGTGTCGGCGGCCAGGATGAAGTCGCACATCATGGCGAGCTCGCAGCCGCCTCCGAGGGCGTAGCCCGCCACCGCGGCGATGATCGGTGTGCGCACCCCCGTGAACCGTTCCCAGTCGGCGAAGCGGTCTTGCGCATACATCTCCGCGTAGGTCGCGTGCTGCATCTCCTTGATGTCGGCCCCGGCCGCGAAGGCCTTGGCCGAGCCGGTGATGACGATGCAGCCGATGCCCGGATCGGCATCCGCCTCGGTCGCCGCCCGGATCACCTCACGGGTGAGCTGGGCGTTGATGGCGTTGAGCGCCTTCGGGCGGTTGAGGGTGATCAGCAGGACGCGCCCGCGCGTCTCCGTCAGGATCGTCTCGTAGGCGTCCATCACGACTCACTCCCTGGACCGCGAAGCATACGGATGATCGCGGAAAAGTCCTCTCCCCCGTGGCCGAGGCCTTCGAACAGCCCATAGATCTGCGCGGCTTCGGTCCCTAGCGGCGTCGCCGCCCCCGAGGCGAGGGCGGCGGCCTGCGCCAGCCGGAGGTCCTTGAGCATCAGCCCGGCGGCGAAGCCCGGCTTGTAGCCGGCATTGGCCGGGGAGGTCGGCACCGGGCCCGGCACCGGGCAATAGGTGGTCAGCGACCAGCACTGGCCCGAGGAAACCGAGGCGACGTCGTAGAGCGCCTGATGCGACAGACCCAGCTTTTCGCCCAGCGCGAAGGCCTCGCTGACGCCGATCATCGAGATCCCGAGGATCATGTTGTTGCAGATCTTGGCCGCCTGCCCGGCGCCGGCCGCGCCGCAATGGAACACGTTCTTGCCCATGGCCTTCAGCAGGGGCTCGGCCTTGGCGAAGGCCGCGTCGGCGCCGCCGGCCATGAAGGTCAGCGTCCCGGCCTTGGCGCCGCCGGTCCCGCCGGAGACCGGCGCATCCACCGACAGGCAGCCCCGCGCCTCGGCGAGGCCGTGGGCCTTGCGCGAGCTCTCGACATCGACCGTCGAGGAATCGATCAGCAACGTCCCGGTCGGCAGCGCGTCGGCGAGCTGCATCCAGACCTCGACCACGTGCCGCCCGGCGGGCAGCATGGTGACCACCACCTCAGCCCCCTCGGCCGCCTCCAGGGCCGAACCCGCGACCGCGACGCCCGCGGCCCGGGCCGCCTCCAGGGAGGCCGGCGCCAGGTCGAACCCGCGCACGGTGTGCCCCGCCTTCACGAGGTTGGCCGCCATGGGGCCGCCCATGTTGCCGAGACCGATGAACCCGACGGTCTGTGCCATCATACCCCTCCCTGCTTATCGCAGCGCCGCTCCCACCCAACCGGCATCCCCTCCGTTCCGAATAGGGCATGACGGGCTCCCTCTCCCGTGCGGGAGAGGGTTGGGGTGAGGGATACGCCCTCTCCGGAAAAATTGGGTCCCTCACCCTGCCCCTCTTCTGCACGGGAGAGGGGATCCGCGCTCGAGCCCGGATCCCGCGATCCCGATCTTGGGCGGGGCAGAGGGGGCGAACTCACATCACACCGGTCCCGTGCGGCCCTGCGAAAAAACCGGCTCCGCCCGTGGCTCGAGCCAGCTTGCGATCCGGGCCGGGTCGACCGCGTCGAGGCGCGGCGGGTTCCAGCGCGGGCTCTTGTCCTTGTCGATCACCGCGGCCCGGATGCCCTCGCGGAAATCGCCCTCCTCCAGCAGTGCCAGCGAGGCGTGGAACTCGCGCTCCAGGCAGGCTTCGAGGTTGGGGGAGCGCCGGCCGAGGCGCAGCAGGCAGAGCGTCAGCACCAGGCTCGACGGGGACTTGGTCAGCAGGGTCTTGCGGGTCGCTGCCGCGAAGTCGGAGCCGTCCGCCTCCAGGGCCGACAGGATCTCGTCGACCATGTCGAAGCTGAAGCAGCGATCGATGGTCTCGCGATGCTGCGCCAGGGGCGGTTCGCCGGGATCGCGCGCCAGCCGGCCGAGCGCGTCGCGCACGCCCGCGTCGCCGGCATCGGGCGGCAGGGCCGACAGCGCGTCGATCAGGTCGGGGAGCGCCTGCGTGGGCACCAGCAGATCGGCGAGCCCGCAAAACATCGCGTCGGCGGCGGCGACCGGCTCGCCGGTCAGGCCGAGATAGGTGCCGATCTGGCCGGGCGCCCGGGGCAGCAGCCAGGTGCCGCCGACATCCGGCAGGTAGCCGATGCCGGTCTCCGGCATGGCGACGCGGGAGCGCTCGGTGACGACCCGGTGGGCGGCATGCCCGGCGAGGCCGACGCCGCCGCCCATGGTGATGCCGTCCATCACCGCCACGAACGGCTTTTCGTAAGCCGCAATCCGGGAATCGAGCCTGTATTCGTCCCGCCAGAAGGCTTCCGCGAAGGCGGTACCGGGGTTCTCGTACAGGCCCCGCAGGTCGCCGCCGGCGCAGAGGCCGCGCTCGCCCTCGCCGGTGAGCAGCACAGCGGCGAGGCCGGGATCGGCCGAGAACTGGTTCAGGGCGGCGTCGATCGCCCGGACCATGCCGTGGGTCAGGGCGTTCAGGGCCTTCGGCCGGTCGAGGCGCAGGCGGCCCAGCGCGCCGACGCGCTCGACGATCACATCGCTCATCAGCGTCCCCCGGTCAGCGCGCGGGCGATGATCACCCGCATGATCTCGTTGGTGCCCTCGAGGATCTGGTGCACCCGCAGGTCGCGGACGATTTTTTCCACCCCATACTCGGCGAGATAGCCGTAGCCGCCATGGAGTTGCAGGGCCTGGTTGGCGACCTCGAAGGCGGCATCCGTCACGTGGCGCTTGGCCATGGCACAGAGCGTCGTGGCTGCCGGATCCTTGGCGTCCAAGGCGGCGGCGGCGTGGCGCAGGAAGGTGCGCGACACCTCCAGGGCGGTCGCCATGTCGGCCAGCCGGAACTGGAGCGCCTGGAAGTCGCTGAGCCGGGACCCGAAGGCGCGCCGGTCGCCCATATAGGCCAGGGTCTTGTCGAGGGCCGACTGGGCGCCGCCCAGAGCGCAGGCGGCGATGTTGAGCCGGCCGCCGTCGAGGCCGCTCATGGCGATGCGGAAGCCCTGGCCGTCCGCGCCCAGGCGGTTGGCCACCGGCACGCGGCAGCCGTCGAACCGCACGGCCCGGGTCGGCTGGGCGTTCCAGCCCATCTTGCGCTCTTCCGCGCCGAAGGAGAGGCCGGGCGTCCCCTTCTCGACCACGATCGCCGAGATGCCCTTCGGTCCCGCCTCGCCGGTGCGGACCATGCAGACGTAGAGATCGCTGACACCGGCGCCGGAGATGAACTGCTTCTCGCCGGTGAGCACGTAATTGTCGCCGTCGCGCTCGGCGCGGGTGCGGAGCGCCGCCGCGTCGGAGCCCGAGCCCGGCTCGGTCAGGCAGTAGCTGGCGATCGTCTTCATGCCCATCAGGGCCGGGATCCAGCGCTGGCGCTGGTCGGCGTCGCCGTAGGCGTCGATCATCCAGGCGCACATGTTGTGGATCGACAGGAACGCCGCCACGGTCGGGCAGCCGGTGCTCAGCGCCTCGAAGATCAGGGCGGCGTCGAGCCGCGACAGGCCCGATCCGCCGACATCCTCGCGCACATAGATGCCGGCCATGCCGAGCGCCGCGGCCGCCCGCAGGGTCTCGACCGGGAAGGTCTTGTCCCGGTCCCAGTCGAGGGCGTGCGGCGCGATATGCTCGGCCGCGAAGCCGAGCGCCATCTCGCGGATCGCGGTCCGGTCCTCATCGAGCCCGAAACTCATGGGCGTCACTCCAATAGGTCAGAACTGGCGCGTTCCCTCCCCCCTCTGCGGGGGGAGGGTGGCCCCTGCGTCAGCAGGGGTCGGGTCGGGACGAAGTCCCGCAAGAGGGGAGCGACGGTGCCGGATAGGTCGCGCCGGTCGTTCGATCCTGAACCGTCGCGCTGCCCCTCGCCCGCCCTGCATCCGCAGGGCACCCTCCCCCGCAGAGGGGGGAGGGTAAGGCGTCCCTACCGCATCGTCGGGATGGAGAACTCCGCCCCGCTCTTGATGCCGGACGGCCAGCGCTGCGTCACCGTCTTGGTCTTGGTGTAGAAGCGGATCGAGTCCGGCCCGTGCTGGTTCAGGTCGCCGAAGCCCGAGCGCTTCCAGCCGCCGAAGGTGTGGTAAGCGATCGGGACCGGGATCGGCACGTTGACGCCGACCATGCCGACATTGACCCGGGCGGTGAAGTCGCGGGCCGCGTCGCCGTCCTGGGTGAAGATCGCGACGCCGTTGCCGTACTGGTGGGTCGAGGGCAGCGCCAGGGCCTCCTCGTAGTTCCGGGCCCGCACCACCGAGAGGACCGGCCCGAAGATCTCCTCCTTGTAGATGGTCATGTCGGGGGTCACGCGGTCGAACAGCGAGCCGCCCATGTAGAAGCCGTTCTCGTAGCCCTGGAGCTTGAAGCCGCGGCCGTCGACGGCCAGATGCGCGCCCTCGGCGACGCCCTGGTCGATATAGCCCGCCACCTTCCGGACCGCTTCCGCCGTGACCATCGGGCCGTAATCGGCCGAGGCGTCATGCGACGGGCCGATCTTGAGCGACTCGACCCGCGGGATCAGCTTCTCCATCAGGCGGTCGGCGGTGGCCTCGCCCACCGGCACCGCCACGGAGATCGCCATGCAGCGCTCGCCGGCCGAGCCGTAGCCGGCGCCGATCAGCGCATCGACCGCCTGGCCCAGATCGGCGTCGGGCATGATGATCATGTGGTTCTTGGCGCCGCCGAAGCACTGGGCGCGCTTGCCCGTCTGGGCGGAGCGCACGTAGATGTACTCGGCGATCTGCGAGGAGCCGACGAAGCCGACCGCCTTGATGTCCTCGTCGTCGAGGATCGCGTCGACGGCTTCCTTGTCGCCGTTGACGACGTTCAGGATGCCCGGCGGCAGGCCGGCCTCCAGAAAGATCTCGGCGATGCGCAGGGGCACGCTCGGGTCGCGCTCGGACGGCTTCAGGATGAAGGCGTTGCCGCAGGCGATGGCTGGGGCGCATTTCCACAGCGGGATCATGGCCGGGAAGTTGAACGGCGTGATGCCGGCGACCACGCCGAGCGGCTGGCGCAGGGAGTAGACGTCGATGCCGGGGCCGGCGCCCTCGGTGTACTCGCCCTTGAGCAGGTGCGGGATGCCGCAGGCGAACTCGACCACCTCGACGCCGCGCTGAATGTCGCCCTTGGCGTCCGGCACGGTCTTTCCGTGCTCGGAGGCGAGCAGCTCGGCCAGGCTGTCCATCTCGCCGCGGATCAGCTCGAGGAAGCGCATCATCACCCGGGCGCGCTTCTGCGGGTTGGTGGCGGCCCAGGCCGGCTGGGCCGCGGCGGCGTTCTCCACCGCGGCGCGCATCTCGGCCTTGCTGGCGAGCGCCACCTTCGCCTGGACCTCGCCGGTCGAGGGGTGGAACACGTCGGCGAACCGCCCGCTCTCGCCGCCGACGAGACGGCCGCCGATATAGTGCCCGATCGTGCGCATGAGCGCCTCCCTGCTGTCGTTTTTCGATTTGGTTTGGTGCAGCCTAACAGGATCGCTTGAACGATAAAGCCGGATGCGCTTACAGCCGTCGTGCATCGATGCACAGCGGGTTTGCGGGCATGAGCCGGGCGGGGCGCAACTGGGACGACCTGCGGTTCTTCCTGGCGGTGGCGCGCACCGGTACCCTGAGCGCCGCCGCGGCGCGCACCGGCACCGAGCACACCACGGTCGGGCGCCGGATCCGCGCCCTGGAAGAGGGGCTCGGCGCCCGCCTGTTCCACCGCAGCAACCTCGGCTACGCGCTCACCGAGGACGGCGCCCACCTGCTGAGTGTGGCCGAGACCATGGAGAGCGCGTTCCTGTCGGCCAAGACCGCCACCGAGGCGGGCGCCCAGGCCGTCTCCGGCACGGTGCGGATCGGCGCCCCGGACGGGTTCGGCAGCGTGTTCCTGGCCTCGCGGATGCACCGCCTGACCGAGCGCCATCCGGGGCTGGAGGTCGAGATCATGGCGACCGCCCGGATCTTCAGCCTGTCGAAGCGCGAGGCCGACATCGTCATCGGCCTGTCGACCCCGCAGCAGGCCCGGGTTGTGGCGCGCCGGCTCACCGATTACCGGCTGTTCGTCTACGGGGCCGAAGCCTACCTCGCCGCGGCGCCGCCGATCACGGGCGTCTCGGACCTGACCGCGCATCCCTTCGTCGGCTATATCGAGGACATGCTGTTCGCGCGCGAGCTGAACTATCTCGGCGCCCTGGAGCCCGCCGTGACCGCGCGGCTGCGCTCGACCAACCTGCTGGCCCAGGTCCACGCGACCCTGAACGGCGCCGGCCTGTGCATCCTGCCGGCCTTCATCGCGGCGGCCCATCCCGGGCTGGCGCCGGTCCTGCCGGGCGCCGTGTCGCTGACGCGCTCGTTCCACATGCACATCCACGAGGACCACCGGAAGGCCGCCCATATCCGGGCGGTGGCGGGCTTCATCGCCGGGGAGGTCGAGGCGGCCGGCGCGCTGTTCGCCGGGCCGGCGGTGTAAGCGGCGGCGGTTTCGCGGCGGGGCCCCAAGTCGTAAGATCGACGGTTCCGGCAGGCCAGCATTGGCACTGAGTCAAGGATCAAAAGAATGGTCGCCTCGATCGCCCTGCCCCGGCTGATGCGCATCGGCGCCGGCGCCTCGCGGCTGCTGCTGGAGATCCTGGGCCAGCTCGGCCTGTCGCGCCCCTTCGTGGTCACCGACCCGTATCTGGTCAGCAGCGGCCGCACCGAGATGCTGCTCGAACGGCTCAACAGCGCCGGCGCCCGGGCAAAGATCTTCTCCGAGACCGTGCCGGATCCGACCGTGGCCTCCGTGGAGGCGGCGCTCGCCGCGCTCCAGGCCGGCGACTTCGACTGCGTGGTCGGCTTCGGCGGCGGCAGCCCGATGGACACCGCCAAGGCCGTGGCCGTGCTCGCCCGCCACGGCGGCCACATGCGCGACTACAAGGCGCCCCACCTGCAGGACGAGCCCGGCCTGCCGATCGTGGCGATCCCGACCACCGCGGGCACCGGCTCGGAGGCGACCCGCTTCACCATCGTCACCGACGAGACCTCGGACGAGAAGATGCTCTGCATCGGGCTGGCCTACCTGCCGGTGGCGGCGCTCGTGGATTACGAGCTGACGCTGACCAAGCCCAAGCGTCTCACCGCCGATACCGGCATCGACGCGCTGACCCATGCGATCGAGGCCTACGTCTCGCGCAAGTCCAACCTGTTCTCGGACGGGCTCGCCCTCCAGGCGATGCACCTGATCGCCCCGAACCTGCGCCGGGTCTGGACCGACCCCGGCGACCGGGCGGCGCGCGAGGCGATGATGCTGGGTGCGACCCAGGCCGGCATCGCGTTCTCGAACGCGTCGGTGGCGCTGGTCCACGGCATGAGCCGGCCGATCGGCGCGCATTTCCACGTGGCCCACGGGCTCTCGAACGCGATGCTGCTGCCGGTGGTCACCGCCTTCTCGGCCCCCGCCGCCGTGGCGCGCTACGCCGCCTGCGCCCGGGCCATGGGCATCCCCGGCCTGGACGGCGACGACCGGGCCGCCGTGAACGCCCTGGTGGCCGAGCTCGAAGCCCTCAACGACGACCTCGACGTGCCCGGCCCCCGGGAATACGGGATCGACCCGGCCCGCTGGGAGGCGCTGCTCCCGACCATGGCCGCCCAGGCCCTGGCCTCCGGCTCCCCGGCCAACAACCCGATCGAGCCGAGCGCGGAGGAGATCCAGGCGCTGTATCGGCGGGTGTGGGCGGCGTGAGGCCGACCGGGACCCGGCGGCGGCGACAGGCTGGCAATCCACGCGCGGCGTAGCTACGTTTAGGCTACACCAGGAGTCGAAGATCATGCCCGCCAATACGGTCGTTCGCGCGCGTATCGACCTCGCCACGAAGGAGCGTGCGACGAAGGCGTTGGACGCGATGGGGCTTTCGGTCTCGGATGCGATCCGGCTCCTGATGGTGCGGATCGCGGACGAGCAACGCCTGCCGTTCGCCGTGAAGGTCCCGAATGCGGCAACCCAGGCGGCCATCGCCGAACTGGAGGCCGGCCAGGGCGAGCGGTTCGCCGATATCGACGCGCTGATGGCCGACCTGCATGCGGACGATTGAGCGTTCCGCGCAGTTCAAGCGGGACTACAAGCGCGAAGCGAAGGGGCGCCACGCTGCCACCCTCGATCGGGATCCAATCCCGATCCTCCGAGCCCTCGCCGGCGACCATCCGCTGGAAGCGCGCCATCGGGATCACGCCCTGAGCGGCACCTGGGCCGGCTATCGCGACTGTCACGTCAAGCCGGATCTCGTGCTGATCTATCGAAAGCCCGACGCGGACACGCTGCGTTTGGCCCGGCTCGGGTCGCACAGCGAAGTGTTCGGGTAAGGATTGTTTCGACTGTGCGATCTCAGTCGAACGACGTTAAAAACTAACAGGTATCCAAATCTTTCGCTCATCCTAAGGTCGAGGATGGGAAAGGTTGGTCGAACAGCTTCCTAGAATTGCAAGCGAGGCCAATCGAGGCAGTCCCTCTCACAAATTGGCACACCTTCGGCCCGGGTGCCCGGAAGCTCGGGGCACCCGGGCAGGCCCCTACTTCGCCGTCAGCGGGCAGCCGCTCTCGGCGGGCGTGGCGTAGGCTTCCCTGCCCGGGATGGTCGCGAGTTGCCGGTAGAGGTCCCACTCGCCCTTCGATTCGGCCGGCTTCTTGACCTCGAACAGGTACATGTCGTGCACCATGCGGCCGTTCGGCTGGACGATGCCGCCATGGGCGAACACGTCGTCCACCGGCAGTGTCTTCAGCTTGGCGTTGACCGCCTCGGTCTCGTCGGTGCCCGCCGCCTTCACGGCCCTCAGGTAGGACAGGACCGCCGAGTAGGTGCCGGCCTGGATCATGTTCGGCATCCGGCCCGTGCGCTTCATGAATCGCTGCCCGAACGCGCGGGTCTCGTCGTTGGTGTCCCAGTACCAGCCCTCGGTGAGCGTCAGGCCCTGCGCCACCTTGAGGCCGAGCCCGTGCACCTCCGACAGCGTGAACAGCAGGGCCGCGAGCTTCTGGCCGCCCTCGACGATGCCGTACTCGGCCGCCTGCTTGATCGAGTTGGAGGTGTCGAGGCCGGCATTGGCGAGCCCGATCACCTTGGCCTTCGAGCCCTGGGCCTGGAGCAGGAACGAGGAGAAATCCTGGTTCGAGAGCGGGTGGCGGACGCTGCCCAGCACCTTGCCGCCATTGGCGAGAACGACGCGGCTCGTGTCGGCCTCCAGAGCCGAGCCGAAGGCGTAATCGGCGGTGAGGAAGAACCACGTATCGCCGCCGGCCCGGGTCAGCGCGCCGCCGGTGCCGACCGCCAGCGCCCGCGTGTCGTAGGCCCAATGGTAGCCGTAGGACGTGCAGGCCTTGCCGGTGAGGTCGCTCGACGCCGCCCCGGTGGTGATCGTGATCTTCTTCTTCTCGCGGGACAGGCCCTGGACCGCCAGCGCCACCGACGAGGTGGTCAGCTCCATGATCGCGTCGACGCCGTCGCGGTCGTACCATTGCCGGGCGATCCCCGAGGCAATGTCGGGCTTGTTCTGGTGGTCGGCGGACAGGATCTCGATCGGCACGCCGTCGATCTTGCCGCCGATATCCTCCACCGCCATCCGGGCGGCTTCGATGGAGCCCTGGCCGCCGAACTCGGCATAGAGGCCGGACTGGTCGTTGAGCACGCCGATGCGCACCGCATTGCCCGAGAAGGCGCCGGCTCCGGCGCCCTGGGCCGCGACCGGGCTCGAGCCCAGGGCCGCGCCCGCCAGCGCGGCGGCCAGCACCGCACCGCCAAATGTCCTGATCATGTCACTCCCCGGCATGGTCGACCCCGGATTATCCGAGCCACCCGATTCTGACGCGGGCTGAATGCAGAATATTGCACGGGTGCAGGCCGCGCCACGGCCGAGATCGGCCGGGAATTGAGGGATCGCGGGCGTTGTGACGCCCCGGCATTCGCCCCGTTCCCGGACCGGTACTGACCGGCGAGGTTATAATACCTTAACCATAATTACACGAATGGCCGCGCAGGGTCCGGTCATGGACGGCAATTCGGCCGTCTCCGGCGCGTGGCGATGCGATGAATCCAGCCCGTCTCGCCGTCCTCGGCATCGCCCTCGCAGCGGGCAGCGGGGCGGCGTTCCTGATGAGCGGCGGCGACCCGCCCCCGCCGCCGCCGGCCCCGAAGGCCGAGATGCCGCCGCCGCCGCCGATGACCGAGGTGCTGGTGGCCGCCGCCGACATGCCGATGGGCCAGGTTCTGCGGGCCGCGGACCTGCGCTGGCAGCCCTGGCCGGACGGCGCCATGACGGCGGGCTACATCAGCCGCAAGGACAACGCGAAGGCGCTGGACGAGACGGTCGGCGCCTCCGTGCGCTCGGGCTTCCTGGCCGGCGAACCGATCCGGGCGCAGAAGCTGGTCCGGCCCGAGAGCGGATTCATGGCCGCGATCCTGCCCGCCGGGATGCGCGCGGTCGCCATCGTCACCGACAGCCGCGGCACCAACTCGGCCGGCGGCTTCATCCTGCCCAACGACCGCGTCGACGTGATCCGCACCTTTCGCGACGACGCCAACTCGCGCGCCAACAATAGCGACGTGCAGCTCTCCCAGACCATCCTGACCGACATCCGCGTCCTCGCGATCGGTCAGCTGATCCAGGAGAAGAACGGCACCAACGTCGTCACCGGCGAGACCGCGACTCTGGCCGTCACCCCCGCTCAGGCGGAGACCCTGACGCTCGCCCAGAAGGTCGGCTCGCTGTCGCTCGCGCTGCGCAGCCTCGCGGATGCGGGCCGGCCGGTCGAGGCCCAGCCCGCCGATGCCGCGATGGCGCAGACGCCCGAACCCGGATTGACCGTCGTGCGCTTCGGCGTCGCGCGGCAGCAGACGCCGTGATCCCCATGACCGACCTGCCGATCCTCCTCCGCCCGGCGCGCATCCTCGCGCTGCTCGCCCTGGTGGCCGGGGGACCCGCCTTCGCACAGGAGCGCTCGACCCTCGGCCCCGCGCCCGTGCTCACGGTGGGCTCTGCGGAGGCCGCCTCGTCCCGCCGGGTCGAATTGACCGCGGGCCGCTCGGTGATCGTCGACCTGCCGCGGGACGCCAAGGAGGTGTTCGTCGCCAACCCGGCGGTGGCCAACGCGGTGGTCCGCTCGACCCGAAAAGTGTTCGTGATCGGCATGGCCGACGGCGCCACCTCGATCTTCATCATGGATGCCGAGGGCCGCCAGATCGCCGCCCTCGACGTGACCGTGGCCCGGGACCTCAACCTTGGGACGCTGCGCGAATTGCTCGGCCAGAGCATCCCGGGCGGCCGCTTCGACGTGCGCTCGTCGGGTGCCTCGGTGCTGCTCTCGGGCTCGGTGAATTCATCCTCCGACGCCCAGCAGGCGATCGACATCGCCAACGCCTTCGTCGGCCTGGGCGGCGGCGCGGCCGCCACGGGCGCCCCGAGCGGCGGCGTCTCATCCGGGGCGCGGGGCGCGGTGATCAACAACCTCACGATCCGCAACAAGGATCAGGTGATGCTCCGCGTCACCGTGGTCGAGGTGTCCCGCAACGTCCTGAAGCAGTTCGGGATCAACATGACCGGCAACTGGTCGGCGTTGAATCCGGTCAGCACGGCGACAGACGCGGTCACCGGACTCGTGACTTCGCCGGCGCTCAACAACACCCTGCCCTTCCCGATCACCGGCGGCAGCACGCCCTCGGGCAACCAGCTCCAGGCCTCAATCAAGGGAGCCGGCTTCTCGCTGCAGGCGACGCTGAAGGCCTTCGAACAGGCGGGCGTGTCGCGCATCCTGGCCGAGCCGACGCTGACCGCGATCTCCGGGGAGGCCGCGAAGTTCCTGGCCGGCGGTGAATTCCCGGTTCCGTCCTCGGCCTCCTGCGTGGTCGGTGGCATCTGCACGCCCGGCATCACCTTCAAGCCCTACGGCGTCTCGCTCTCCTTCACGCCCGTGGTTCTGGCCGACAACCGGATCTCGATCCGCGTGGCCACGGACGTGACCGAGATCGATCCGCAGCAGAGCTTCAACTACACGGTCGGCAACAACACGGTGGCCGTGCCAGGCACCCGCGTGCGCCGCTCCGAGACCACCGTCGAGCTGCCCTCCGGCGGCGTGATGATGACCGCCGGCCTGATCCAGCAGGTGAACAAGCAGGCGATCTCCGGCCTGCCCGGCCTGATCAACCTGCCGATCCTCGGCGCGCTGTTCCGGTCCCGGGACTACCAGCGCATGGAAACCGAGCTGATGATCATGTGCACCCCCTACATCGCCCGGGCGATGGAGCCCAAGCAGGTGACCCGGCCCGACGACAACTTCGTCGACGCCACCGACGGGCAGGCGGTGCTGCTCGGGCAGGTCAACCGCATCTACGGCAAGGTCGGCGCCGCCCCGCTCGGGCGCAGCTATCGCGGCCGCGTCGGCTTCATCGTCGAGTAGCGCCCCGCTTCCAGGATCGGATCCATGACCCGACGTTACCCGCCCGCCCCGTCCCGCCTCCTGGCCGCCTGCGCGCTCGGCCTGCTCGTTGCCTCCTGCAAGGGCGAGCCCGCCACCACCGGGGGAATCGACCTGTCGGATTACCGCGCGCGGCATCCGATCGTCCTGGCAGACGGCACCCGAAGCCTCGACGTGTTCGCCACCGGGCCCGGCCATCTCGATCCGAGGCAAGCCGGCGACATCGACGCGTTCATGCTGGAATACCGCCGCTACGGCCGCGGCGGCATCCTGGTGGAGGTGCCCCAGGGCCTGCCGCCGGCCCAGGCCGATTCCGTCGCGCGCACGGCGTCCGCCCTGCTGCGGCGCGGCACCGAGGACGGCGTCGGCGCCCGGGAGATCTTCCAGTCGCCCTACCCGGTCGCGGCGCCGGGTCTGGCCGCGCCGATCCGGCTGAGTTTCCAGCGCATGCAGGCCAAGGTCGCCGATCAGTGCGGGCTGTGGCCCCAGGATCTCGGCACCTCGAACTTCGCGTCCGATTACGGCAACCGCCCGAGCTGGAATCTCGGCTGCGCCACCCAGGCGAACGTGGCCGCCCAGGTGGCCGACCCGATCGACCTGGTGCGCGGACGGCCCGAAGGCCGGATCGACACGGTCAAGCGGGTGCGGGACATCGGCCAGTTGCGGGACGGCAAGGATCCGTCAACCACATGGCGGCAAGATGGGACGAACGCCGTCAAGTCCCAGGTCAGCAACTAGGACGGACGGTGCAACCTCCCACGCCGTCATCGAAGCCGCGACTCGACCACGAACCCGAAAGTCCCGTCATGGCGGATTCGTCCGAGACATCCGAGCGCACGATCGCCCCGGTGCCCCGGATCACGATCCAGGCGTTCTGCGAGACCGGCGAGACCGCCGCGATGATCGAGGGCGCGGCCCTCGACCGGCGCATGCAGAAGGCACAGGTCAAGGTCCGGATGGGGGGTGGTGCCGCGGCGATCGAGGCCTACCGGCATGCGCCGACCCCCAACGTCATCGTCATCGAGACGCAGGGCGTGCGCTCGAAGCCGGTCGAGTGCCTGGATGCCCTGGCCGAGGTCTGCGACGAGGGCACCCGCGTCCTGGTGATCGGCCACGTCAACGACGTGACTCTGTACCGCCAGCTGATCCAGCGCGGCGTGTCCGATTACCTGATGGCGCCGGTCGAGCCGCTGACCCTGATCGCGGCGATCTCCGACCTGTTCACGGCGCCCGGTGTCAAGCCGGTGGGCCGCACGGTGGCGGTCTACGGGGTCAAGGGCGGCATCGGCGCCTCGACGGTGGCGCACAACTTCGCCTGGTCGGTCGCCCGCAACCAGGGCGTCCAGACGGTGATCGCCGACCTCGACATCGCCTTCGGGACCGCCTCGCTTAACTTCAACCAGGACCCGCCGCAGGGTATCGCCGAGGCGGTGTTCGCCCCCGAGCGCCTGGATTCGGCCCTGGTCGAGCGGCTGCTGTCGAAATGCTGCGACAACCTGAGCCTGCTCTCGGCCCCGGCGAGCCTCGACCGGACCATCGACCTGTCGGAGCCGGCCTTCGATTCGCTGATCGAGTACCTGCGCGCGAGCGTGCCCTGCGTGGTCCTCGACATCCCGCATCAGTGGAGCGCGTGGTCGAAGCGCGTGCTGACGGCGGCCGACGAGATCCTGATCGTCGCCGGTCCTGACCTCGCCTGCCTGCGCAACGCCAAGAACCTGCTCGGGGCGCTCAAGCACGGGCGCCCGAACGACCAGCCGCCCCGGATCCTGCTCAACGGCGTCGGCATGGCCAAGCGGCCGGAGATCGGCGCCGCCGAGTTCGCCAAGGCGCTGGACGCGCCGATCGCCGCCACGATCCCGTTCGAGCCGACCCTGTTCGGCACCGCCGCCAACAATGGCCAGATGATCGCCGAGATCCAGGCCGGGTCGAAGGTGGCGGAGCTGTTCAACGACCTGGCGGCGGTCACCCTCGGGCGTCCGGAGACCCGGCGCAGCAAGTCGAGCCTGCTGGAGCCGCTGCTGGCCAAGCTCGCCGGCCGCAAGGCCTCGTGATGCGCAGCACCTTCGCCGGGACGATGCCTCATGCGAGCGCCTTGGATCTGACCCATGTTCGGTAGGCGACAGACCGGAGCCGCCCCGACCGCGCCCGCGCCGGTCACGCAGGTGCGGGCCGCATCGCCGGCTGCGCCGGTGCTGCGCGACGCCGCGCCGGCGCCCAAGCCGCCCAAACCGGTCGCCCCCGTGGTGGTCGAGAACCCGCGCTCCGAAGACTACTACCGGACCAAGAGCCTGATCTTCGGCGCCCTGATCGAGGCGATCGACCTCACGCAGCTCTCGCGCCTCGACGCCGAGACCGCCCGCGAGGAGATCCGCGACATCGTCACGGAGATCATCGGGCTCAAGAACATCGTCCTGTCGATCGCCGAGCAGGAAGAGCTGCTCGACGACATCTGCAACGACGTGCTGGGCTACGGCCCGCTGGAGCCGCTGCTCGCCCGCGACGACATCGCCGACATCATGGTCAACGGCGCCAACCGGACCTTCATCGAGGTCGACGGCAAGATCCAGATGACCAATGTCCGCTTCCGCGACAACCAGCAGCTGATGAACATCTGCCAGCGGATCGTCAGCCAGGTCGGGCGGCGCGTCGACGACGCCTCGCCGATCTGCGACGCGCGCCTGCCGGACGGGTCCCGCGTCAACGTGATCGCGCCGCCGCTGGCCATCGACGGCCCGGCGCTCACGATCCGCAAATTCAAGAAGGACAAGCTCACCCTGGAGCAGCTGGTGCGCTTCGGGGCGATCTCCCCGGAGGGCGCCGAGGTCCTGAAGATCATCGGCCAGTC
The DNA here is from genome assembly GCF_022829365.1 of Methylobacterium sp. J-077. Classification (GTDB taxonomy): domain Bacteria; phylum Pseudomonadota; class Alphaproteobacteria; order Rhizobiales; family Beijerinckiaceae; genus Methylobacterium. Next base: position 18,766 of record NZ_JAKSYJ010000052.1, read on the forward strand.
GCGCTGCAACGTCGTCATCTCGGGCGGCACGGGCTCGGGCAAGACCACGCTGCTCAACTGCCTGACCGCCTTCATCGAGCACGACGAGCGGGTCATCACCTGCGAGGACGCGGCCGAGCTGCAACTCCAGCAGCCCCATGTCGTGCGCCTGGAGACGCGCCCGCCGAACATGGAGGGCCAGGGCCAGGTCACCATGCGCGACCTCGTCAAGAACTGCCTGCGCATGCGGCCCGAGCGGATCATCGTCGGCGAGGTCCGCGGACCCGAGGCGTTCGACCTGCTCCAGGCGATGAACACCGGTCACGACGGCTCGATGGGCACGCTCCACGCGAACAGCCCGCGCGAGTGCCTGTCGCGCATCGAGTCGATGATCTCGATGGGCGGCTTCACGCTGCCGTCCAAGACCCTGCGCGAGATGATCTGCGGCTCGATCGACGTGGTGATCCAGGCGATGCGCCTGCGCGACGGCTCCCGGCGCATCACCCACATCACCGAGGTTCTCGGAATGGAAGGCGAGGTCGTCACCACGCAGGACATCTTCCTCTACGACGTCATCGGCGAGGACGCGAACGGCAAGCTGATCGGGCGCCATCGCTCCACCGGCGTCGGCCGGCCGAAATTCTGGGAGCGCGCCCGCTATTACGGTCTCGACCGCCGGCTCGGCGCGGCGCTCGACGCCGCAGAGATCGTCGACGGGGCGTGACCATGGCGGATTCGTCCCAGCTCCCGCTCGCCGCCGGCCTGATCGGCGTCGCCGTGGCGGCTGTCGCCTACGTCGCGGTGCTGCCGCTGCTCGGCGGCCAGCGCCGGGCGAACCGGCGCCTGAAAGCGATCGGCGTCACGGCCTCCGGGGCGGCGGTGCGCGGCGTCGCGGTCAACCGGCGCGAGCAGGTCGCCAAGACGCTGAGCGAGATCGAGGCGAAGGCGAAGAACGCCAACAAGGCGACGCTGGAGCTGAAGCTCGCCCGCGCCGGCCTGAGCTGGACGAAGCGGACCTACTACACGGTCTCGGCCGGCTGCGGCACCGTCCTCGCCCTGTTGCTGTTCATCATCACCGACAGTCCGATGGCCGCGGCGGGCGCCGCCTTCGCGGGCGGCTTCGGCCTGCCCGCCCTGATGCTGCGCCGCCTGCGGCTCCGGCGCATTGCGAAGTTCAACAAGGAATTGCCCAACGCCGTCGACGTGGTGGTGCGCGGCATCCGCACCGGCATCCCGGTCGGCGACTGCTTCCGCATGGTCTCGCGCGAGGCCGAGGAGCCGGTGCGCAGCGAGTTCCGGACGGTGATCGAGACCCAGGCGATGGGCCTCTCGCTGGGCGAGGCGGTCTCGCGCCTGTTCGAGCGGGTGCCGACCGCCGAGGTCAACTTCTTCGCGATCGTGATCAACATCCAGCAGCAATCGGGCGGCAACCTGTCGGAGGCGCTGAACAACCTCTCGGTGGTGCTGCGCGACCGCGCCAAGATGCGCGGCAAGGTCCAGGCGATGAGCATGGAGGCCAAGGCCTCGGCCTCGATCATCGCGTGCCTGCCCTTCGGGGTGGCGGGCATCACCACGCTGACGAGCCCGGACTACATCTCGCTGCTCTGGACGACGGATGTCGGCAAGATCGCCTTGGTCGGGGCAGCGATCTGGATGTCGCTCGGCGTGTTCACGATCAAGAAGATGATTGCCTTCGATTTCTGAGCCCTGTCGGATCCGGGTCCCGTTCCATGATCGACGCCATCGCGGAGAAGCTGTTCGATCCCCGGTTCATGGGCACGCTGCTGACCGCCGTCGCGGTGGCCGCGACCGCCTTCGCGGTCGCGCAGCCCTTCTTCGAGTCCGACAAGCTCGGCAAGCGGATGAAGCTCGTCAGCGACGAGCGCGAACTCATCCGGCGGCGGGAGCGCCAGGCGGACCGGACCCGGCCGAACGACCGCGCGACGCTGCGCGTGGCGCCCAAGGCCTACATGAAGTCCATCGTCGACCGGTATCAGCTGAACCGCTGGCTCGGCACCGACACGGCCAAGCGCAAGCTGATGATGGCGGGCTATCGCGGCCAGGGCGCGGAGACCACGTTCCTGTTCTTCCGCCTGATCGTCCCGATGGCGGCCGTGATCACGGCAGTATTCTATCTGTTCGTGCTGGAGGCGGTCGACACCTCGTACCTGATGCGGATCGGGATGGTGATCGGCACGGCCTATGCGGGCATCAAGGCGCCGGAGCTGTTCCTGGTCAACACCGCCAAGAAGCGGCAGGCCGAGATCCGCAGGGCGTGGCCGGACGCCCTCGACCTGACGCTGATCTGCGTCGAATCCGGCATGGCGATCGAGAACGCCTTCCGGAAGGTGAGCACCGAGATCGCCACGTCCTCGGTGGTGCTGGCCGAGGAACTAGCCTTGATGACGGCCGAGATGTCGTTCCTGCCCGACCGGCGACAAGCCTACGAGAACTTGGCGCTGCGGACCGGGCTGGAGCCGGTGAAGTCGGTGGCGACCGCGCTGATCCAGGCCGAGCGCTACGGCACGCCGGTGGGTCAGGCACTCCGGGTGCTGAGCCAGGAGAGCCGTGACCAGCGCATGAACGAGGCAGAGAAGAAGGCGGCCAGCCTGCCGCCCAAGCTCACCGTCCCGATGATCCTGTTCTTCCTGCCGGTGCTGTTCGTCGTGATCATCACGCCGGCCGTCATCCAGATCATGCGGACGCAGTGAAGGCCCGGCGTCCGATCCGGGAAACGCTCAGCGGATGCGGCCGGGGCGGGTCGGCTCGAACACGATGCGGCGGTGGAACGCACACCAGCTCTTGCCATCGGAGACCGGCGCGCCGCAGCAGACCGCGCGGTCGTTCGGCTCGCCGATGATGTACTTGCACACGAAGGCCCCGGACTGCGCGAAGGGCACGCGCAGATCGGCCGACGGCTCCTGGACGCCCTCGGCATCGCCGATCTGAGACATGCGGACGAGTTGATTCATGGCGGTGATCGGCTCAATAAGCAGGCTGCACGGTCGGCGCGGGCGCCTCGGCAGAAGGGAGGATCAAACGCTCCTCCTTCAGGCGGCGGCCCCGTCTCGCGTGTCCGGGACTTGACGTCTCGCGGAACGGCATCGGGAACGACCCGCCCGAGCCGGCCTCGACGGCTGGCGCGGTGAGCGTCATCGTGTTGTCGTAACTGGGGTTACAACGATTGAAAACAAGACCAACGTGCGCTCACTGCATCGGACCACGGTGCGGGGTGCGTAGCTGTCCGCAGGGTTGCGGCTCCGCCACGGCCGGCTTCGGCTCCTGACGAAACCGCCCGACCGCGAAGCCTTGAGGCCGGGACCGGGCGTGCAACCGGCCGCGGGCTGTGATTTGGTGGGCGTTCTCGCGAACAGAGCCGGATTGCGGATTATGGCCCACCCGCCCCTCGTGACCCCCGAATGGCTGCACGACCGCCTCGATGCCCCCGACATCGTGGTGCTCGACGCCTCGTGGTACCTGCCGGCCGCCGGCCGCGACGCCGCGGCCGAGTTCCAGGCGGCGCATATCCCCGGGGCGCTGCGCTTCGACCTCGACGCCATGAGCGACACCGAGTCGAGCCTGCCGCACATGCTGCCGCGCTCCGACGTCTTCGCCTCCCGGATGCGGGCGCTGGGCATCGGCGACGGCATGCAGATCGTCGTCTATGACGGCCAGGGCCTGTTCGCGGCCCCGCGGGTCTGGTGGATGCTCAAGACCTTCGGGGTGCGCGACGCGCTGGTGCTCGACGGCGGCCTGCCCGCCTGGATCGCGGCGGGCTACGCCACCGAGGACGGCGACCCGGCCCCTCGCGAGCGGCGCCACTTCACCGCCCGGCTCGACCACGGCGCCGTGGCGGATTCCAACGACGTCGCCCGGGCCCTGGAGACCGGCTCGGCCCAGGTGGTCGACGCCCGCTCCGCCACCCGCTTCCGCGGCGAGGAGCCGGAGCCGCGGCCGGGCGTGCGGCCGGGCCACATGCCCGGAGCGCACAACCTGCACTACGCGTCGCTTCAGCGCGACGGCCGGCTGAAGAGCCCGGAGGAATTGGAGAGCCTGTTCGCGGAGACCGGCATCGATCCCGACCGCCCGATCGTGACCACCTGCGGCTCCGGCGTGACCGCGGCAATCATCGCCCTGGCGCTGGAGACCATGGGCCGGCCGGCCCGCGGCCTCTACGACGGGTCTTGGTCCGAATGGGGCGCGGATACGGCGCGCCCGGTCGCGACGGGCGCTTGAGCGCGAATGTCAGGGCTCTGCCCTGACGACCCGCCAAAGGGCGCAGCCCTTTGGAACCCCCTGACTCAGGCGGTGCGCACCGACCGGCGCTTGTCGGCGGCACTCCACTGCATCAGCCCGACCATCACGGCGATGGTGCCGACATAGACCAGGCCTTGCAGAGCGGTCGGCCGGTCGGTGTAGCCGACGAGCGCGTGCAGCACCCGGCCCGGCCAGGAGTTCTCCGCGATCACTCCGGAGCTGTTCCACAGGGTCTGGCCGAGGGCATCGACGACGCCTGCATTGGCCAGGAACTGGGCCGCCTGCGAGGCGAGTCCCGCGGCGAGGAAGATGATCAGCACGCTGGTGATCGAGAACACGTAGCGGCTCGGGATCGCGGCCAGGCCGAGATAGGTCACCGCGGAGAGCAGCATGCCGGCGCCGATGCCCGCGAAGGCGCCGAACTGGATGTCCGCGCCCGAGGTGCCGGAGGCGACGAGACCGTAGAGGAACAGCACCAGCTCGGCCCCCTCGCGCAGGATCGCGGCGCCGACCACGATCGAGAGCGCGGCGGCCTCGCGTTCGCCCGAGCGCACCGCCGCGCCGGCCGCCCGCAACTCGCCCGCGAGTTCCTTGCCGTGCTTGCTCATCCAGGTGTTGTGCCAGATCAGCAGCAGCACCGCGACGATCAGCACCGCAGCGTTCAGGATGTCCTGCCCGCTGCCCTCGAACGCATCGGAGATTTTTTCGGCGAACAGCGCCACGAGGCCGGCCCCGGCGAGCCCCCCGGCCACGCCGAGCAGCACCCAGCGCATCCGGCCCGGGATGCCCCGGGTGGCCGCGAGCACGATCGAGATGATCAAGCCCGCCTCGATGACTTCGCGGAAGGCGATGATGAAGGCGCCGATCATGGCGTTTCCTCGGTTGAACGCGGATCGCGCTACCAGATCCAGAACAGGAGTACCCAGTTGGCGACCGAGAGGGTCACCGCGGAGGCGATGCAGGCAGTGGCCCCGGCCCGCCGGAGACCACCCATCCCGAGGCCGGCGACCCGCCAGGCGAGCCACACGCTCCACAGGCCGGAGCCGGCCAGCATGGCGGCGCGGATTTCCGACACGTACGGGATGACGATGCCGTCGCCGCGCAGGAACGTGACGGTCAGCGCCGAGAGGCCCAGGAAGACGCCGCAGCCCGCCACCGGGATCAGCGTCTGCGTCAGGTGGTGGAAGCGCTCGCGCGACCAGCCGCCGAGCGCCAGGGTCGCGAGCGCCACGATTCCCGACAGGGCCAGCCCGAGAACGAGGGTCGCGGCGCCGATGTAGGCCAGCAGCAACCCGCCGTCGAGCAGGGTCATCACGTCGCTGTGGTCGGGATAATTCGTGAGGATGAACCAGGGCGCGGACATCTCCAGCGGCCATGTCGTCCCGTGCTCGATCAGCCAGGTGGCCGCCCCCTGCTTGGCCTCCACGAACCAGGGGCTCGCCGACCACTGGAACGCGCCGACCGCCAGGGCCAGCATGCCGAACAGGATCAGCACGGTCTGCTCGAGGCTCGGCTCGTTCCCGGCGACGTGGACGATCTCGTGGTTGGGCGAGCGCAGGGCCAGGCGCACCGCACCGCGATGGCCGCTGCAGCGCCCGCACATGTGGCAGCTTCCCGAGCCGCGCATCGCCTTGACCGGCACCAGGGGCGCGCAATTGAAGCTTTCCGTGCCCCGCACGGGCTTGGGCGAGGCGGCCCAGGCGGCACGGTCGACCTGAAAACTTAGCGGGGCGAGCTTCGACAGCACCGCGAACACGCCGTTGACCGGGCAGAGATAGCGGCACCAGACCCGCTTGTTGCGCCCGTAGAGCAGGCCGACGACGATCGCCGCGACGGTCGAGCCGCCGAGCACGGCGAGCACCGGCTTCGGATAGCCGTAGACGCTGGTCATCTGCCCGTAGACGGTGGTGCCGGCAAACGCCAGGAACGGCCAGCCCTGCCAGGTGATCCAGCGCGGCACGGCGTAGCCGCGGCTCCAGCGGCTGGCGAACTCGCTCAGCGCCCCCTCGGGGCAGAGCACGCCGCACCAGGCCCGTCCGACCAGCACCATGCTCAGGAGCACGAACGGCCACCAGATGCCCCAGAACGCGAATTGCGCGGCCAGGGTCAGATTGGTCCAGATATGCGCGGTGTTGTCGGGCAGCGGCAGCAGCGCCGGCACGATCACCAGCACGCCGTAGACCGCGACGATCACCCACTGCACGGACCGGATCATCCAGGCGTGCAGCCGCAGCCAGTCGCCGAAGCGGGCGAGCCGCTCGTCGATCCTGTCCCGACGCGCGGGTGCGTCGGCGAGGAAGGCTCGGGCCGCCACCGTCAGGACGCGCTCATTTGGCCACCAGGGTGGCCTTCGCCTCGGGATGGAAATCGTCGAACACCTGATAGGTGCCGGGATCGAGGGTCCGGAACACGATCGCCGAGGTGGAGCCAGCGGCCAGCGCCTTCTCGCGCTTGAGTTCCGTGCTCTCGAACTCCACCGGCGACTGGCCGGTATTCGAGATTTCCAGCTTGAACCGCATGTTGGCCGGCACCTCGATGGTCGCCGGCAGGATCACGCCGTCCCGCATCTCGACCTTGATCACCGGCATATCGTCCGCGCGCGCGGACACCGCCGCACAGGAAGCGGCGAGGAGCACGGCGGCGGTGAGATGGATGGAACGCGACGAGCGTGGCACGAAAATCCCTGCGGTTCAGTAGGCGCCCTTCTTGCCGATTCCGGCGAAGGTGAAGTCCTGGGTCACGTCGAAGGGCTCGAACCACGGGCCGACCCCGGTCTCCTTGTCGACGTGGCGGCCGAAATGACTGTCCTTGCCGGGCGGCGCGACCGTGACCTTCAGGCGGTAGCGGCCGGGGCCGAACAGCTTGACGTTATCGCCGTAATGCGGACCGTCATTGGCGACCATCGGCATGAGGGCGCCAGAGACCTTCTGGTCCGTGGGCTTGTCGCCGTCGAGCTTCACCGCCTCGAACCGGACGTCCAGGGCGGGCACCCAATCGCCTTCCGCGAAGCCGTTCCGGTTGTCCTTGGCAGCGCGGATATCCGTCTCGAGATGCAGGTCCGACTGCGCGGCGGCGCGCATCATGCCGGGCGGGTCCATCTCGATCGGCTGCAGGTACACGGCGGCGACCTCGAGGCCGTTCTGCGTCACGTGCGGACCGATCGGCACCTCCTTGGCCAAAGCGGCTCCGGCGGTCGCGACGAGGGCACAAGCAGCCAGGCCGCGGAGAATCGGGAGAGGAGTTGATGCGCGCATGCCCTGGGACATAACGCTCTCGGCAAAAGTTTCAAAGAGGCAAACCGACGCAAATCAAATCATAATAATTCTAATCTGATGCCATTACAGGGCCCGGGAATGACAGTTCTTGGCCTTTACCTGGAGAAGTGGCGAGTCATGGCGTAAGCGTCAAAGTTATTCCGCCCGCTGTGGCCGCGGGTATCTTGACCGGCGGAGAGATGTGGGGATCGTCATGCCGTTGCCATCCGCGGCCTCGACAATGCGACGCGGGACGAGAAAACGGTGTGACCTGTGTTCGAGACGATCCGAAGCGGCTTGCGCCACCGCAAACCGCATTATAGCAAGTGCTATATTTTTCCGTGAGTCCGATGCCGTCCCGCTCCGCACCCCTCTTCCATGCCGCTCTCGTGCTGGCAGCGCCCCTGATCGTATCGGTCCCGGCGGTCGCGGCCGACCCGGCCGCGCGCGCCCCCGCGGCCGACCTCCCGGTCTACACGGATTGGTCGGGCGGCTATGTCGGCCTCCAGGGCAGCGCGGGCGGATCCTACGGCGCGTATAATTTCGGGCCGACGACGATCGGCGGCCGGGCGGTTCCGGCGTTCAAGAGCGGCGATTCCACCGGCCGCAGCGACCAGGGCCGCGACGCCACCACGGCGGTCGGGGGCGTGTTCGGCGGCTGGAACTGGCAGGCGGGTCCCTGGGTCTACGGGATCGAGGCCTCCCTCGACGCGGCGAACCTGAAGCGGCCGGTGCCATCGACCATCGCGGGCTTCGGCTACGCGGATGCCGACCCGACCTTCAATATCGTGCGCGCCAAGACCGACCTGTACGGCACCCTCCGGGCCCGGCTCGGGTACAGCTTCGACCGCTACCTGGTCTACGGGACCTTCGGGCTCGCCGGCGCCGATGCGCGCTTCCTGGCAAACTATCCGGATCTCGACGCGGGCGGCCAGACCACGGCGCGGCGCGAGCTCGGCTATCTCGGCTTCACCCTCGGCGCGGGCGTCCAGTACGCCATCACCGACAATCTCGCGCTCGGGATCGACTACCGCTACGTCGATCTCGGCGGCAGCCGGCGCTTCTCCCTGGGCAGCGTCCCGGGTGACGACGGCGGCCCGGTCACGTCGCGGGCGAGCTTCACCTCGAACCAGCTGTTCGCGCGGCTGATGTGGTTTCCGGGCGGACTGAAAGTCCCGGCCGATCCGGACGAGACCGCCCCGCACGATCCCGACAACGGTGATACCGGGCGCTTCTCGCTGCACGGGCAGACGACGCTGATCGCCCAGGGCGTGCCGGGCTTCCGCTCGCCCTACGAGGGCGCGCAGAGCCTGATCCCGCACCAGGCGCGCCAGACCACCACGGCCACGATCTTCCTCGGGTTCAAGGTCACCGACAGCACCGAGCTGTACTACAACCCCGAATTCAGCCAGGGCTTCGGCCTCTCGCGGACGCTCGGCGTCGCCGGCTTCGTCAACGGCGAGGCGCAGAAGGCCGGCGCCCCGTTCCCGAAGCTGCGCTCGAACCGCTACTACGTGAAGCAGACGATCGGGCTCGGCGGCGAGACCGTGGAGGTGCCGGACGGGCCGAACCAGGTCGCCACCCGGTACGACGCGGAGCGGATCACCCTGATCGCCGGCAAGTTCGCGCTGGGCGACTTCTTCGACGGCAACGTCTACGCGCACGACCCGCGGGTCGACTTCTTCAACTGGTCGCTCTGGGGCGCCTCGGCCTGGGACTTCCCGGCCAACCTGCCGGGCTTCACGCAAGGGCTCTACGCCGAATACAACCGGCCGGAATTCGCGATCCGCGCCGCCTACACGCAGGTGCCCAAGGAGCCGTCGAGCGACGTGCTCGACCCGCGGGTGTTCCGGCGCGCGGGGCTGAACGCCGAGTTTGAGGAGCGCCACGTGCTCCCGTGGCTGGAGCAGCCCGGCAAGGTCCGCATCGGGCTGTTCTCGAATGTCGGCGTCTCGGCCAACAACCGCGAGGTCGTCACCCTCACGCAGCTCGGCCAGTTCGACGATATCAACGACGCCGTGGCGGCGACCCGGCGCCCCCGCCGCAAGACCGGCGGCTACGTCAACCTCGAGCAGGCGCTGACCCCCGAACTCGGGCTGTTCGCCCGGGCCAGCCTGAACGACGGGCGCACGGAGAACATCTCCTTCACCGATATCGACCAGAGCTTCTCCGGCGGCCTGTCGCTGAAGGGCAAGGCCTGGGACCGGCCCGACGACACGATCGGCATCGGCACCGCGATGAACCGGCTCTCGCCGTCGCACCGCGCCGCCTTCGCGGCCGGCTTCTACGGGCTGCTGATCGGTGACGGGCGGCTCAACTACGGCAGCGAGCGGGCGCTGGAGACCTACTACGCCCTGAACCTCACGAAGTTCGTGACCCTGACCTTCGACTACCAGTTTGTGGACAACCCCGGCTACAACCGCGACCGCGGGCCGGCCCACTTCTTCGCCTCGCGGTTGCACGCGGATTTCTGAGCGGGCCGGTGATACGGTCTTCGGCGGAAGGACCGGTGGCCCAACCGTCCTCGCGAGCGGAGCGAAGCGATCCAGGCGGCGCCACGATCGCCGGCGTCATGCGGCCCTGGGTCACTTCCTACGCGCGTGACGACGGATGGCCCGCCTGAACCGAATGCCGCAATCGGCCGCTGTATCAGTCCATCCCCTCGATCGCCGTCGCGCCGAAAATATCCTCGAAGGCGGCCCGCAGCTGCATGTCGACTTCGGCCAAGCTCACCGGCAGGCCGAGATCGACCAGGCTCGTCACCCCGTGCTCGCGCACGCCGCAGGGCACGATTCCGGTAAAGTGCGACAGGTCCGGCTCGACGTTCAGGCTGATCCCGTGGAAGCTGACCCAGCGGCGCACCCGGATGCCGATGGCCGCGATCTTGTCCTCCACCCCGGGCCCCTTCTCCGGGCGGCGCACCCAGACGCCGACTCGGTCCTCCCGGCGCTCGGCCCGGACGTTGAAGGCCGCGAGCGTCTCGATCAGCCAGCCCTCCAGGCTCGCCACGTAGGCGCGCAGGTCGCGGCTGCGCCGGTCGAGGTCGAGCATCACGTAGGCGACCCGCTGGCCCGGGCCGTGATAGGTGTACTGGCCGCCCCGCCCCGTGGCGTGGACCGGGAAGCGATCGGGCACCACGAGGTCCTCGGGCCGCGCCGAGGTGCCGGCCGTGTAGAGCGGCGGGTGCTCGAGCAGCCAGACGCATTCCGGCGCCGCACCGCGCGCGATCCCCTCGACCCGCGCCTCCATCCAGGCGATCGCCTCCGCGTAGTCCACCGGCGCGTCGCTCACGCGCCAGGACACCGGACCGGCGACCGGATCCGAGCCGGGCCGCTTCGGGAAGGCGTGGGGCGAGACCGTGAGGCGGGGCGCGTTTACCAAGGGTTCACCATCCTGCGTCGATGGTCGAAGCCTTCAACATCCGCGGCCGGCGGTGGCAAGGTTTTGATGCTCCGGGTCGGCGGCGAGACGGGATGGGCAGGCGGTGGCGGTCTTCGAGACCCTGAAGGTCGATCTGACGGTGGTGCTGGGCCGGGCCCGGATGCCGCTGCACATGCTGCTGCGCATGGGCCGCGGCGCCGTGATCGAGCTGGAAGCCAGTGACAGCGACATGGTCGAGATCCTGGCCAACGACCACCCGATCGCCCGCGGCCAGATCGTGGTGACCGGCGACCGCATCTCCGTCGAGGTCACGGAACTGATCCGCAAGGCGGCGGCGATCGTCGAGCCCGGCACCACCATCGGCGACAGCGCGACGCCGTTCCTGGACGATAGCTACGCGCCCGGTTGAGCGTGGCGCTTGTCGGCGGCGGATCGATCTGTTATCCGCTGCGCCGCCCGAGATGACGGCGACCCGAGGGGTTTCCCGGAGGTCGCAGCGTTCGGGCGAACGGGCGGATCTTCGCGTCCGATGCGGCCATGGCGGAATTGGTAGACGCGCTAGCTTGAGGTGCTAGTCCCGCGAGGGGTGGAGGTTCGAGTCCTCTTGGCCGCACCACACGTTTGATGTGGTGCTTTTCTTTCGAAGGCGGATCGTTCGGCGAGAGGCCGGGTCCGCCGCATCGGTCCCCGATCTTCCGTTGCTCGCAAGGGCGCGACCAGGGCGGCGAATGCCTCTGCGCAGTCGCATGGCTGGGACGCTCAATCCTTGCGGGTGAACAGGGCTTCGAACAGCGCCTCGGATTGGCGCAAGCCCTCCTCGGTCAACACCACGGACTTGGCCCGCCCGACCGGATCGTCGATCAGCCCCTTCGCGTGCAGGCGGCCGAGGCTCGCCCAGTCGAACCCTTTCCAGGCCCGACATTCATTGTGGAGCGTCAGCCACAGAAGGGCGAGCACCGCCTCGTCAATGCGCTCTTCGTCGATCTGCATGCCCCGAGATTAGCACACCGACCCCGTGCAGCCCATCGGCCACGTCTGGGAACGGAGACGCATGCAGGTCTGGCGACCTGGGAGATCCACAATTTTTAGCGATACTATTTCTGATATAATATATAGGCTCATATTTACAGCACGAGATCGACAAATATATGAACACTTACATCGACTAGAGGCTTTATCAGCAGGATAAACGTGGCGTTCGAGCCTGTTGTCTTCTGCAGCCGCCTAAAGATAAACTCGAGGTCTTAGGTCTCGGAGCCCGATTCGCATGCCCAGTGGCGCCAATCCAGCCGAACTGACTTGGCGCGGCATCCTGCTCGGCGGCGTGCTGACGCTGCTGTTCACCGCGGCCAACGTCTATCTCGGCCTCAAGGTCGGGCTCACCTTCGCGACATCGATCCCGGCCGCGGTGATCTCCATGGCCGTGCTGCGCCAGCTGCCCGGCGCCACGGTGCTGGAGAACAACATCGTCCAGACCGTCGCCTCGGCGGCGGGCACCCTCTCGGCGATCATCTTCGTGCTGCCGGGCCTGGTCATGATCGGCTGGTGGCACGGCTTCCCCTGGCTCACCACCGCGGGGATCACCGCGACCGGCGGGATCCTGGGCGTGATGTTCTCGGTGCCCCTGCGCCGCGCCCTCGTGGTCGATTCGGACCTGCCCTACCCGGAGGGGCGCGCCGCCGCAGAGGTGCTGGCGCTCGGCACCCAGGGCGCCGCCGGGGCAGCCGACAGCGCGCAGGGCCTGCGCATCCTCGTCTGGAACAGCCTGGCCTCGGCCGGGTTCGCGGCCCTGGCGCAGACCCGGCTGGTACTCGACAACGCCGGGCTCTGGTTCCGCGTCGGCGCCGGCGCGAGCGGAATCGCCGCTAACCTGTCCTTCGCGCTGCTCGGCGTCGGCCATCTCGTCGGCCTGTCGGTGGGGGCCGCGATGGCCCTCGGCCTGGTGATCGCCTGGGCCGGGCTGCTCCCGCTCCTGACCGCGCAGCAGCCAATGCCGGACGCGAGCGTCGAGGCTTGGGTCGGCGCATTGTTCCGGCAGGAGGTGCGGTTCTTCGGCGCCGGCGTGATGGGCGTCGCGGCGGTCTGGACCCTGATCCGCATCGCCCGCCCGGTGCTGGGCGGCATCCGCTCGGCCTTCGCGGCCGGCCGGGCGCGTCAGGCCGGCGCGGCGCTGGCGATCGAGGAGCGCGACCTGCCGATCGCGGTCGTCCTCCTGGTCTCGCTGAGCCTGCTCCTGCCGATCGGCTGGCTGCTGTGGGACGTCCTCGCCGGCACAAGCCTGGAACGCCACGGCCTGCTGCTGGTTGCGGGCGGCCTGCTGTTCGTACTGGTGATCGGCCTCGTGGTCGCCGCCGTGACCGGCTACATGGCCGGGCTGATCGGCGCCTCCAACTCGCCGGTTTCGGGGATCGGCATCCTGGCGGCGCTGGCCAGCGCGGCGATGCTGCTGGGCCTGCTCGGCCGCGATGCGGACGCGGAGAGTGGCGGGGCGCTCGTCGCCTACGTGCTGACCGCCACCGGCATCGTGTTCAGCATCTGCACGATCGCGAACGACAACCTGCAGGACCTCAAGACCGGCCAGCTCGTCGGCGCGACGCCGTGGAAGCAGCAAGCGGCCCTCGTGGTCGGCGTGGTGTTCGGGTCGGTGATCATCCCGCCGGTGCTCAACGTGCTGGCGACGAGCTTCGGTTTCGTGGGAACACCCGGGGCCGGGCCGAACGCGCTGGCCGCGCCCCAGGCCGGCCTGATCGCGACCCTGGCCAAGGGCGTGCTGTCGGGCGCGGGCAACTGGCGCATGCTGGGCTGGGGCGCGGCCACCGGCATGGGGCTGATCGTGCTGGACGAGATTCTCGGCCGGCTGCAGCGCCTGCGCCTCCCGCCGCTGGCGACCGCGCTCGGGATCTACCTGCCCATGAAGCTGATCGTGGTCCTGGTGGCCGGCGCGGTGATCGGCGCGGTGTACGAACGGTGGGCGCGCCGCCAGGCCGATCCGGAGCGGGCGGTCCGGCTGGGCACGCTGACGGCGACGGGCCTGATCGTCGGCGAGAGCCTCTGAGGCGTCGCCTTCGCGCTGATCGTCTACGTGTCCGGCAACGACGCCGCTCTGGCGCTGGTGGGCGACGGCTTCGGCGGCCCGGCGCTGATCGGCGGACTGGTGCTGTTCGTGGGCTTGGCGGCGGGCCTCTATCGCCAGACGCGGCGGGCCGCAGTCTGACGTGGGCCGATCCGAGCCGACGGGACGAGCAGTTGGGTGGTCGATCGCGCCCGTATCGGTACGCGATACCGTGCCGAGATGTGCACCCACGCGATCGGTGCCATGTCGTGCGGCGCACAGCTTTGCATTGACTTCGCAGCCGCACACCCGCATATCGGCGGTGCAGCGTCAGCGGCCGTCATGGTCCGCTTGAGGGGGCTGCGTGACGGATCGGGCGCCTCCCGGCGTGATCCGGCCCCCCTCTTCATAACGTGCATGCACCCGGGCCGCCCCATCACGCGGGCTGCCCCCTGCCAACGGACCGACCTGAATTCTGCGCTGCTCGCCTATGACGCGAAGCGCCCGGCCGGCCCTGCTGCATCGGATATCTCTTTGACCCAATTCACCGATTTCGGCCTTGCCCAGCCCGTTCTGCGGGCGCTCGGCGAGGCTGGCTACGTCACGCCGACCCCGATCCAGGCCCAGGCGATCCCGCCGGCCATGGAGGGCCGCGACCTCTGCGGCATCGCCCAGACCGGCACCGGCAAGACCGCGGCCTTCGCGCTGCCGATCCTGCATCGCCTCTCGCTTTCGGATCGCCGGGCCCCGCGCCGCGGCTGCCGGGTGCTGGTGCTCTCGCCAACCCGCGAGCTCGCCAACCAGATCGCCGAATCCTTCGCGGATTACGGCCGCCACTTGTCCTACACCACCACGGTGGTGTTCGGCGGCGTCACCATCAGCCGCCAAGAGCGGGCGCTGGCGCCCGGCGTCGACGTCCTGGTCGCCACCCCGGGCCGGCTGATCGACCTGATCGAGCGCCGCTCGCTGACCCTCGAAGGCGTCGAGATTCTGGTCCTCGACGAGGCCGACCAGATGCTCGACCTCGGCTTCATCCACGCCCTCAAGCGCATCGTGAAGATGCTGCCGGCCCAGCGCCAGAGCCTGTTCTTCTCGGCGACCATGCCGAAGAACATCGCCGGCCTCGCCAGCCAGTACCTGAAGGATCCCGTGCAGGTCGCCGTGACCCCGGTGGCGACCACGGCCGAGCGCGTCGAGCAGACGGTCATCTTCGCCCATACCGGCGCCAAGCAGGCCCTGCTCGCCCATATCCTGCGCGACCCAGCCATCGACCGCGTCCTGGTCTTCACCCGCACCAAGCATGGCGCGGACCGGGTGGTGCGCGGCCTCGACAAGGCCGGCATCGCCGGCGCCGCGATCCACGGCAACAAGAGCCAGCCCCAGCGCGAGCGGGCGCTCCAGGCCTTCCGCGACGGCGATTGCCGGGTGCTGGTGGCCACCGACATCGCCGCCCGCGGCATCGATGTCGACGGCGTCAGCCACGTGATCAATTTCGACCTGCCGAACGTCCCGGAGAGCTACGTCCACCGCATCGGCCGCACCGCGCGCGCCGGGGCGACCGGTCTGGCGATCTCGTTCTGCAACGACGAGGAGCGGGCCTACCTGCGCGACATCGAGCGGCTGACCCGCCAGAGCGTGCCGGTGGCGGGCTTCCCCGAGGGCTTTACGCCCCCGTCTCGTCAGGAGGCGGCCGACATCGCCCGCGAGGAGGAGCGCCGTCCCGAGCGCCAGCAGCAGCGTCCGGCCGGTGGCCGTCCGGGCCAGCGGTCCCGGCCGCAGCAGGGCCGTCCCCAGCAGGGACGCCCGGAAGGTGGCCGCGGCTTCGGCGGCGGTCAGGGCCAGGGCGCGCCCCGCCAGGGCCGTCCGCAGGAGGGTCGGGGCGAAGGTCGCGGCTCCGCGCCGCAGGGACGCGACGCCCGGTCGGACCGTCCCGCCCGTCCGCAGGGCGAGCGCCCGAACCAGCAGCAGGCGCGCCCGGCGCGGGACAGCCGGCCTCAGCGGGCCGATGCCCGGCCGCGCAGCGCCGGTGGCGGCGGCGAGGGCCGCACCATCGGCTGGCTGGAGCGGTCGCCCCGCTCCTGATCGTCGATCCAAGCACGAAGCCGCCCCGGGGAAGCCCCCGGGGCGGCTTTTTTTATGCGCGGTGCGTCCCATCTCATCGGATGGTTGAATCAGGGGCCTGCACCATGCGGTTCGAACTGTATCGGGATGCGAAGGGCGAGTGGCGCTGGCGCCTGCGCGCGCGCAACGGTGAGGTGATCGCCGATTCCGGCGAGGGCTATGTCCGCCGCGAGGATTGCGAGCACGGCATCGCCCTGGTCCGTCAAAGCGCCGAAGCCCGCATTGAGGATATGACCACCAAGATCGCTTGAGCACGGGCCGCACCCACGCGACCGGATCCCGAACGTGTGGGTGCGACCGGCTCATTTGACACGTGCCGTCACCGATCCGAGCGGCGGCGGTCAAAAATAAACCCTGTCCGACTCTCCGTAGCGGTTACGCTGCAACGCTTCTCCTCACCCGTGCGTTGCAGCGTTTCGGACCGTCGGGAGGGTTCTCGTGCCTCGCGCGGTTCGTCGTCGAAGACGCAATCACGCGAAGGGAGTCGAGACCGTGCTGAGGAAATTCCTGCTCGCGGCCCTGCTGGTGCTGGGCTTCGCGGCTGCTGCGCCCCAGGGCGCGTCGGCTGCGCCGGTCGGCCCGGGCATCGCCCTGCCGGCCGACGCCGCGCCGGCCATGGCCCAGAAGGCCCAGTACTACTACCGCCGTCGGTTCTACGGCCCGCGGCCGTTCTACCGCCGTCCCTACTACCGCCGCCGGTTCTATTACGGCCCGCGCCCGTTCTACCGTCGTCCGTATTACCGTCGCCGGTTCTACTACTAAGCGGATCGCCGACCTGACCGGCCCGGCGGCTCACACGAGCCGCCGGGCTTTTTCATGCCGTGATTCGGGATGCGCACCGCGGCCCCATGCCGTATAGTGCAGGAAACGGACGTGCCGGCGACAGATCGGGCCGTCCTGGAGGAAACCCGATGAACGATATCGCACAGCGCGCCGAGCCTGCGGCCGCGACGCCGGACCTCTGGCAATCGATCCCGCTCGAATGCATCCTGGGTGCAGCCGCCATTCTGCTGGCGGCCGGGCTGAAGCTCGCCGGCATCCTTCTCTGACGGCGCGCGGGACAGGCGGATGGACGGCATGCGGCACGTCGAACGCGCGGCGAGCGAGAGCGCGGCAATGCCGGCCCCGGAAACGGACCTGCCGCGCGGCGACCTGACGGTCCGGACCATCGCGATGCCGGCCGATACCAACGCCAACGGCGACATCTTCGGCGGCTGGGTGCTCACGCAGATGGACCAGGCCGGCGGCATCGCGGGGGTCGACCGGGCGCAGGGCCGCGTCGTTACCGTGGCCCTCGACGCGATGACCTTCATCCGCCCGGTCCGGGTCGGCGACGTGCTGTGCGTCTACACCCGGGTCTCGCATGTCGGCCGGACCTCGATGAAGATCGAGGTCGAGGCCTGGGCGCGCCGGTTCTGCACCCAGGTCCGCGAGCGGGTGACGCAGGCCACCCTCACCTTCGTGGCCATCGACGAGGCCGGGCGCCCGCGCCCGATCCCGCCCCTGGTGCCCTCGCCCAACGCGGTCTGACGCGCCCTACTTGATCACTGCGCAGGCGACCCGGTCGCCCGCACCGCCGATCGGCTGGGTGGTGTGGTCGTCCTCGTTGGCGTGGATGATCAGCGCCGAGCCGTCGCCGTCCTTGAGGCCGCCCTCGCCGGTCAGCGGCGTCTCGCTGGTCACCTCGGCATTGGCCGAGCCGTCCGGAACCACGTAGAGGTTCGGCAGGTCGCCCTCGTCGGGCCCGTCCGGGTTGAGCAGGCCGTGCTTGCTCTGATCGTGGTTCACGTGAGCCTTGGAATTCAGGAATTTCGGATCCGAACAGTCGCCCACCGCGTGGAAGTGCATGCCGTGCCAGCCGGGCGGGAGGCCGCCGGGCTGAATCGCGACGCGCAGCACCAGGCTGTTGGCGCCGTCGCGGATCGCGATCGTGCCGATGGCATCGCCCTTGGCGTTCTTCACGGGCGCCTGGAATGTCTCGGTGGGCTTGGCGGCGGCCGGCTCCTGTGCGAGGGCGCCGCTCGCCGCGAAGGGACCCAGCAACGCGAGCAGCGGCAGGATGCGTGTCATACGGTGGCTCTCCTCTCAAGCCCGGTCTAGTTAGGATACGCGCCGCCCGTTCGACAGGGCCGGCCCCCGAAACCTTCGCCGTATCCCTGCGGCCAGCCCATAAAGCCTTGATGACCGGAGATCGGCCCATACCGGATCGCACGGCGCCCGCGCGCCCTGATCCGTCGCCGAAACGGGCCGACCTGTTCCTGGTGGAGCACGGCCATTTCGAGAGCCGGGCGCGGGCGCAGGCCGCGATCCGGGCCGGGCTGGTGCGGGTCGACGGCCGACCCCTGGCGCGGGCCTCGGAGCCGATCCCGCCGGGGGCGCGGATCGAGGCCGCGCCCGAGCACCCTTACGCCTCCCGGGGCGGCCTCAAGCTCGCGGCGGCGCTCGACGCGTTCCGGATGGACCCAGCGGGCCTGCCCTGCCTCGATGTCGGCGCCTCGACCGGCGGCTTCACGGACGTGCTGCTCGCCCGGGGTGCGGCCCATGTCCACGCGGTCGATGTCGGCCGGGGGCAGTTGCATCCGCGGCTGGCCCAGGATCCCCGCGTCACCAGCCTGGAGGGGACGGACATCCGCAATCTCGACCCGGCGCAGCTCGTGCCGCGGCCTGCACTGGCCAGCGTCGATGTCAGCTTCATCGGCCTGCGTCTGGTGCTCCCGGCCCTGCCGGCCTTGTTGGCGCCGGGTGCCGCGATCGTCGCGCTGATCAAGCCGCAATTCGAGGCCGGGCGCGCGCGCGTCGGGCGCGGCGGCCTCGTGCGCGATCCGGCCGTCCACGCCGAGGTCTGCGCGGCCGTCCGCGGCGTGCTGGAGGGGCTCGGCGCGACGATCCTGGGCCTGATCGATTCGCCCGTGCCGGGTGGCGACGGCAATTCCGAATTCTTGATCGGCGCAACCTTACCATGAGCGAAACGGTCACGATTCGGGAGCTCGGCGCCCGCGGCGACGGCATCGCGGAGGACGGCATCCTCGTGCCCTACACGCTGCCCGGGGAGCGCGTGACGATCCGCCGGGAGGGAAAGCGGGCCGAACTACTCGGCATCGAGCAGCCCTCGCCCGACCGGATCGAACCCTTCTGCCCCTACTACATGCGTTGCGGCGGCTGCCGGACGCAGCACCTCGCGCCGGCGGCAGAGTTGTCCTGGAAGCGCGGCCTCGTCGCGCAGGCGCTGTCGCAGGCCCGGCTCGATATCGAGCCGGAGGCCGCCATCGACGCGCACGGGGCCGGGCGCCGCCGCATCACCCTGCATGTCCGGGAGATCGACGGACAGGGCGAGGCCGGGCTGATGGCGGCGCGCAGCCACGCGCTGGTGCCGATCGACCATTGCCCGATCACCGTGCCGGCTTTGCACCCGGCCCCCGCGGTGGCGCGCCGCCTCGCGGCGCCGCTGGGGCACGGCCGCAAGCCCCTCGACGTTGCCGTGACAGCTACCGACCAGGGCCTCGACATCGACCTGCGCGGCCACGGGCCGGTGAGCGGCGGCGTCGCCTCCGCTCTGGTGCGGATCGCGGGCGAACTCGGCCTCGCCCGGCTGTCGCTCCACGGCGAGCGCCTGATGGAGGCCGAGCCCGTCTCGGTCACGGACAGCGAGAGCCGGCTCTACCCGGCCCCCGGGGGGTTCCTGCAGGCGACCGGGGCCGGGCAGGCAACGCTCACGGATCTCACCGTCGCAGCCCTGGGAAGCCGCGCACGGCGCGTCGCCGACCTGTTCTCGGGCTGCGGCCCCCTCGCCCTGGCGATGGCCCGGAATGCCGCGGTCCATGCCGTCGAGGCGGATGCGGCCGCGCTCGCCGGGCTCGACCGGTCGGCCCGGTCCGCCACGGGCCTGCGCCAGGTCACCACCGAGCGCCGGGACCTGTTCCGCCGGCCGCTGCTGCCCACGGAACTCGACGGTCTCGACGCGGTGGTGTTCGACCCGCCCCGGGCCGGCGCCGAAGCCCAGGCCCGGCAGATCGCCGCCTCGCGGGTGCCCCTGGCGATCGGCGTGGCCTGCGATACCGGCACCTTCGCCCGGGATGCGGCGACGCTGACGGAAGGCGGGTTCCGGCTCGAATCGGTAACGCCGGTCGACCAGTTCCGGCATTCGGACCATGTCGAAATGGTCGGTGTGTTCCGGCGCGAGGTCCCACGCCGGCGCTGAGGCTTAAAGCTCGGACGCTTGCAACTTTCTGTGGAATCTGACCTTCTTCAGATGACTGGAGGTGTCATGACTGCAGCCTCGATCCGCCTGCTCGCCCTCGCCGTGCTGAGCGTCGCCCTGCCCACGACACTGGCAGCGCAGCCCCGCGCGCCCGATCAGACCGGCACCGGCGGCGGCCCGACCTCGACGATCACCGCGCCGAACACCAATCGTTTGGGTGTGACCAAGCCGCCGGGCACGTCGATGGGCCCCGGTGAAGTGCCGTCGCGCCAGGAGGAACGGCGCGAACGCGCGCTGACCGACAAGATCGACAACAGCGTCTGCGAAGGCTGCAACTGACCCTCGAAGCCGGCCGGGCGGAACCGCAGCGGCGGCCCGCGATGTCACGGAAGCGTCAGAAAACAACGCCACACCCGCGGCACAGCTTGCGCTTGGAGCCGCCGTGCCGGATGCGGACCGGACCTAGCGCCGACCTGTGACCGTTTCGCACCCGAGACCCATTCGTGATTTTCATCCACCAGCCCGCAATCGGCGCCGGATCCTCGCTGCTCGAGCGCCGAATCGTCGACCTTCAGGACACGATCCCCGAGGACACCGTCTGGCTCGACCTGATCCGCCCGAGCCGCGAGGAGGAGCTCAAGGTCGAGGCCTTCGCCGGCATCGAGGTTCCGACCCGCGAGGAGATGAAGGACATCGAGCCGTCCGAGCTTCTCTATGTCGAGGAGGGCGCCCGCTACATGACCGGGCGCGTGCTTTCGAAGGTGAGCGATTCCGAGGAGCCGGGGCTTGCCGGCATCACCTTCATCCTGCGCGGCAGCCGCCTCGTCACCGTGCGCTACGAGGAGCCGCAGGCCTTCCGGATGTATACCCAGCGCGCCGGCCGCACGATGGGCAACGGCAACACCTCCGCGCTCTCCGGCGAGACCATCCTGGCGGGGCTGATCGAGGCGGTGATCGATCGGGCTGCCGACGTGCTCCAGCTCCAGGGCGAGCGCATCGATCGCCTGTCGGGCAAGATCTTCGAAGTGCAGGCCGATCCCTCGGCGCGTAACACAGCGCTCCAGGATACGTTGCGCGCGCTCGGACGACTCGGCGACCTGATCTCGAAACAGCGCGAGAGCCTGGTCTCGATGGAGCGAATTCTGTTGTCGCTGTCGGCGACCTATCGGACCAACAAGGCGCCCCGCGACCTGCGAGAGGATGTCCGCTCGACCCTGCGCGATCTTCAATCGCTGGAAGAGCACGCGACCTTCCTCTCCACAAAAATTCAATTTCTGCTCGACGCGACACTCGGCTTGGTTAACCTGGAACAGAACAACATCATCAAGCTGTTCTCGGTCATGGCCGTCGTCTTCATGCCGCCGACGCTGATTGCGTCGATCTACGGCATGAATTTTAAGTCCATGCCGGAACTAGAACTCTCGTTCGGCTACCCGATGGCGGTAGTCATGATGGTCGTCGCCGCGGTCCTGCCCTACGTTTTCTTCCGCTGGAAGAAGTGGCTCTAGTCACGAATAGCTGTCTACGCGCAGCAGACTGTTAAGAAATATCATAGAGATCATCGAGGTTGAAGCGCCGCCCGGCCGCGACGACGGAAGCTCCGATGCGATTCTCCCTGAAGATGGTCCTGTGCGGCGCCATCGGCCTGCTCGCCCTCGCTGCCGCCGGCCAGGGTGTCGTCAGCGTCGTCCGGCTGTCCGAGATCGAGCAGGACGCCAAGGAAGTCTCGCAGGTCTCGCTGCCCGCCCAGAACCAGGCCGAGGCCATCGGCATGGCGGTGCGCGACGTGCGGCTGAAGCTCTACAAGCTGGTCGTGGGATCGCCGGACTTCGCCACCCTCGACAAGAACCAGACGGCGCTCACCGACGGCCTCAGCGCGCTCTCCGAGTTGCGCCAAGCCTATCAGGACCGCCTGTCGACGCCCCGGGAGCGCGAGACCTACGAGCGCTTCACCGGCGCCTGGAACGCCTACCAGAACATCCAGCTTCAAGTGGTCGAGCTGATGATCGCGGGCGACACGATCGGCGCCCTCAAGCTGGTCCTCGATCCGGAGACCGGCGCCCAGAGCGAGGCGGCGGTCGGCAGCCTCACCGAGGCGATCGCGCTGGCCCGGTCGCAGACCGACGCCAACGTCGCGGCCACCGCCGACAACGCGAACTCAGCCAAGCGCACCGCCCTGGTCGCCACCGCCTTCGGCCTGCTGGTCGCCGCAGCGGCGATGCTGTTCGCGCTGTTCGGCATCGCCCGCCCGATCCAGCGGATGACCGGCGCCATGGGTCGCCTGGCCGAGGGCGACGCGACCGTGGAAATCCCCGGGACCGGCCGCCGCGACGAGATCGGCGCGATGGCGGCGGCCGTGCAGGTGTTCAAGGACAACCTCATCCGCACCCGCGCGCTGGAGCAGGAGACGGCGCTGGCCCGGGCCGGCGCAGAGGCGCAGAGGCGGCGCGCCGTCCAAGAGATGGCGGATGGATTCGAGGCCGCGATCGGCGGCGTGCTGGCGGCGGTGACGGAGGCGGCCCTCGACCTCCGGGCCAATGCCGAGGCCATGACCAACACGGCGACGCGCACGGCCGAGCGCTCGGCCGCGGTGGCGAGCGCCGCGCAGGAGGCCGCCGCCCATGTCGGCACGGTGGCGGTGGCGGCCGAGGAACTCGGCGCCTCGGTCCAGGAGATCGGCCGTCAGGTCGACGGCTCCGCCGACCTCGCCCGGGGCGCGGTCGCCCAGGCCGGGCAGACCGCGGGGCTGGTTCAGGAGCTGAGCGAGGCCGCGGGCCGGATCGGCGACGTGGTGCGGCTGATCTCCGACATCGCCGGCCAGACCAACCTGCTGGCGCTCAACGCCACCATCGAGGCCGCCCGCGCCGGCGAGGCCGGCCGCGGCTTCGCCGTGGTGGCCTCCGAGGTCAAGGCGCTCGCCGCGCAGACTGCCAAGGCCACCGACGAGATCACCGGCCAAGTCGGCCGCATCCAGGGCGCGACCGGTCAGACGGTGGGCGCCATCGACGGCATCACTGGCCGGATCCGCGAGATCGACGGAGTGGCGGCCACCATCGCGGCCGCCGTCGAGCAGCAGGGCGCGGCGACCCAGGAGATCGCCCGCAACGTCGCCGATGCGGCCGCCGGGACCGGTTCTGTCACCGGCACGATCGACGCAGTTGCCCGGGCCGCCGACGAGACCGGCACCGCCGCCACCCAGATGCTCGCCTCGGCGGAGAGCCTCTCGGCGCAGTCCGAGGCCCTGCGCCGACAGATCGGCGATTTCCTGCAGACGGTCCGCGCTGCCTGACCCCGAGGCCGGTCAGGCCACCGCGGCGAGGTGCTTGACCTCGGCGCGGGCGACCACCTTGCCGACCGGCGCGGCCTTGCCGCCGTTGTCTTTCTCAGGGGCCAGGATCGGGGGCGACACCCAGCGGCCGGCCTCGAGCTCGGCGATCCGGCCGTTGATCTCGCGGATCACGTAGCGCGAGAACGGGTAGACGTGCAGGTAGATCACCATGTTGGTGACAACCGCCTCCAGGGCCGCCGGGTTATGGCGGGCGGTCTGCAGGAACACGCTCCAGAAATGCTTGGCCAGCTCCGGCCGCCGCACGGTCATCCGCCAGCAGATCCGGAGCAGCGACCCCAGATCACGGGCGACGTGGCGCCAATCGAGCTTGTGGGCGGCGAATTTGGGCCGCTTCACCCGGCGGGAGATCTCCCGGACGCGTTCGAAGAAGTTCGGCGGGTCGTAGATCTCCGCCAGCACGTCCCGGTAATCGGCCAGCACGTCCTGCTGCGGGCGCAGGGTCACGAAGTTGAGCCCTTGCGTGCAATGGTCACCCTGCTCGGCGGTGGTGTAGGCGAAGTTCTCGAACAGGCGGCCTTCCTTGCGCAGGCGACGCGAGAGCTGCGTGTTCGGCATCGCGTAGAGCAGGCCGACCATCGCGATCGGGATGCCGGTCTGGCTGATGCACAGGGACATCGCCTTGGCTATGCTGTCCTTCTCGGTGTCGAAGCCGACGATGAACCCGGCGGTGACGAACATGCCGTGCTCGTAGAGCTTGTGCACGCTGTCGGCGATCGAGCGCTTGGTGTTCTGCTTCTTCTGGGTCTGGATCAGCGTCGCCTCGTCGGGCGTCTCGATCCCGGTAAACAGCGCGAAGAAGTTCGCGTCCCGCATCATCCCGAGCAGCTCGTCGTCGTCGGCGAGATTCAGCGATGCCTCGGTCGAGAACTTGAACGGGTATCCGTGCGCCTCCTGCCACTTGATCAGGTGCGGCAGGAACAGCTTGATCGCCTTCTTGTTGCCGATCAGGTTATCGTCCACGAAATCGACATGGCCGCGATGGCCGAGGCTGTAGAGCCGGTCGAGCTCGGCCAGCATCTGCGGCGTGGTCTTGGTGCGCGGCGAGCGACCGTAGAGCTCGATGATGTCGCAGAACTCGCACGTGAACGGGCACCCGCGCGAGAACTGGACGCCGATATACAGGTAGTGGCTGAAGGTCAGGAGGTCGAAGCGCGGGATCGGGCTGGTCGTGACGTCCGCCTTGAATTTTTCCGCCGTGAACCGGCCGCTTCGCGCACCGGATTCCCAGGCCTCCACGAAGGTGGCCAAGATACCCTCGGCCTCGCCCAGCACCAAAAAGTCGGCCTTAGTGTAGATCTCCGGGGTCGAGGTCGGCGCCGGGCCGCCGACGCAGACCGGGACACCGAGCGCCGCACACTTGTCGATGACGACGAGGCAGTCCGGCTCCTGGGGCAACATGCCGCCGGTCATCACCAGGTCGGCCGCGAGGATCTGCGCGTCGCTGAGGTCTTCGCAGTTGCGGTTGACCAGAGTCACCTGCCAGGCCGGCGGCAGCATCGCGGCCAGGGTGATCAGGCCCAGCGGCGGCGCGGGTGCGCGGGCGCCCTGCAGCTCCATGGCCTCCTTGAAGTTCCACATCGAGTTTTCGTAGAACTTCGGAAATACCATCAGCACGCGCGGGGCCCTATTCGCATCCGACATGCTTGTTGTCCTCGTCGCACCGAAGTGAGCCAGCTCAAACACCGCAGAGCCACGCCCATGATTACGGTCTAACGTGCGGGAGAATTAAGGCCGTTTTTCGCCGCCGCGCGGCGGCGGATCGGTTTCGACGCCCGGTCACGGCCCGACGCGGAAGCGCTCCGGCTGGGTGCCATCGGCATCGGTGAAGCCGTAGATCCGAGCGAGATCGCCCGCGTGCAGCACCGCACCGGCCCGGGCGGCGATGTCCGGATCGGCCGCCAGCGCGGCGAGCGCCCGGCCGGCGTAGAGCGGTCCTTCGGTGGCGCGCGCGTCCTGACCGAGATCCCGCGCCCGCTCGGTGGCGACGAAGCCCGGCGAGAGGCCGAGCGCGGTCACGCCGTACGGCGCCAAGTCCTGCCCGAAGGCCAGCGCCAGCCGGTTGGTGGCGGCCTTGGCCGAATCGTAGAACACGTCGCCGAGGTAATCCTCGGTCCCGAACGAGACCAGCGCGATCAAGCCGCTCCGTGCTGCCACCATGGACGGGGCGACCGCGCGGGCGAGCAGCAGCGCCGGCAGCGGCCCGGCCTGGAGGAAACCGAGATAGGGCTCGGCCGAGCGGCGCCAGAACGGCGTGCCCCAGCCGGCCCCGTCCGGGTAGCGCTCCCCGTCATAGCCCTCGTTGCCGCCCCAGACGCTGCAGGCGGCGACATCGATCCGCCCGAACCGGCGCAGCACCCAATGCACCAGCGTGTCCGTGGCCCGCTCGGAGCGGTGATCGCACAGGTAATGGTGGCCGCGCCCGCCGGCCGCGTCGACCAGCCGGGCGGTGTCCTCGATCGATTCCGGCCGCATCTCGGTGCGCGGACCGGTCTCGCTGGAGCGGGCGGTGACGATCACGGTCGCCCCGGCCTCGCCGAGCGCCCGGGCGAGACCCCGCCCGACGCCCCGGGAGGCGCCGGCCACGAGGCAGATCTTTTGGGACAGGTCGGGCGTGCTCACGCCGTTGAGGCGGGCTTGGCGCGCGACAGGAAGGCGGCCAAACGCTCCTGCGACTCGGGCGAGCGCAGCTGCGCGTCGAACGCCCGCGCCTCCGCCTCCAGGGCCGCCTCGACCTGGGCCTGGTCGCCGCGGATCAGGGCGCGGGACGCCGCCAGCGCGCCTTGCGGCAGGGCGGCGAGCTTGACCGCCTGGGCGATGGCCTGCTCCAGCAGCATGTCGGCCGGCAGCACGGCGTTGACGAGGCCGAGCGCCAGCGCCTCGTCGGCCTCGAGCGGGCGGGACAGCAGCAGCAGCTCCGTCGCCTTGAGCCGCCCGACCCGCAGGGGCAGCAGGTAGCTCGAGGCCGCCTCCGGCACGAGGCCGAGCTCCACGAACGGCATGCGCAGCCGCGCCGCCGGGCTGGCATAGACGAGGTCGCAATGCAGGCTCAGCGTCGCGCCGATGCCCACCGCGATCCCGTCGATCGCCGCCACCATCGGGGTGCGGGTCCGGGCGAGCTGGCGGATGAAGGCCAGGGCCGGCGAGGCACTGAAACCGCCCGCGGCGCCCCCCATGAAATCGGCGAGGTCGTTGCCGGCGCTGAACATCCCGGGCTGCCCGGCGAACACCACGGCGCCGATCTTTTGGGACGCATCGGCCTCCGCCAGGGCCGCGCGCATCGCGTCGTACATCGCCCCGGTGAGCGCGTTCTTCTTCTCGGGACGGTTCAGGGTGATGAGGCGGACGCCGCCTTCGAGATCGGTGATTGCTACATTCTGCATGACGGCGCTTGGCCCCGATCCCTAATCGATTTCAACGAGGATGTTGTCGATCGCTTCGTCAGCCCTCAGAGCACTTCTCCGCGCCAACGCATGCAGTTCACCCAAGACCCGCGACCAAGATCCCGATCCCGATCCGGGAGGGCCATCCCGGTCGAGCTGGTCCTTCCCGAAACCATCGACAACGCGCCCAGTGGAATCGGCTATGGACACGTGAAAATCCGTAAACCGACCATCATCGATTGATCTTATCAGAACGCTATTGTTCGGAAAGGCGACCTGGAAGGTGTCTGGACGGATACTTTCTTGCCAAGACAGCTCGCCTGCACGCGTCCTATCCAGCAACCGCTCGACGAGGCGCTTCTGCCTCTCGTAATTCATAGCCGCTCTCCCGATTGTGCGCTCTTTATCTGCACGAGAACAGTCAGAAGCCGGTCGATGTCCTGAGACACAATCTGGTTGAATTGCGCGGATCGGAGATTCTCAGGATCCTTCAGTCCGGCTTCGACGTCACACTCGATGGCCGATATGTTCGTCAAGGCCAATTGTATCACGCTCTGCTGTTCTGCGCTGAGATCAACGTTCGTCGCCTTGAGCGTGACCAGCACCTTCCGGATGGCGGCATATCGATCCAAAAGCTGCGGCCACTGCTCCTGTCGGTGGCCGCGCTTGATGTCCTCCAGCATCGCGATAACCCCGCTGAAGTCGACGACGGTTTCGAAATGCCGGATGCTCTCTCGCGTGGAGCGTGCAGCCTGCTCCGCGCGCTCGGCTGCCGTTTTCGACCGGGACACACCGATTAGCGTTGCCGCGAACCCGAACAGAGAGAGGACAAGCCCAACGACTCCGGTCAGATCTCCGATCTGATTGTCCCGCAGCCACAGGAGGAAGGTCGACCACATCGTCCATAGCCGAAGGCGAATCGTGGTCACATTGGAGCAGGCTTCGGTGCCGCTTCAAACCGCCAGCGCCAGCGCGGCATCGTTCGTGAATGCGCCGCCCTCCACCACCGCCTGCTCCAGGCCACCTGCAGCCGGCAGCAGGTTTTCCGCGTAGAACCGGGCCAGCGCGATCCGGGCGGCGTGGGCCGGGTCGGTCTCGCCGGCCTTCAGGGCTGCCGAGGCCGCGAGCGCAGAGCGGGCCAGGCAGGCGCCGCCGAGCGTCAAGCCGAACAGGCGCAGATACGGCGCCGCGCCGGCCAAGGCCGCGTTCGGGCGGTTGGAGGTCAGCGCCGCGAGCTGATGGCTGGTCGCCCGGTCGAGGCTGCCGATCCCGTCGCGCAGCCGCGCCGCCATGTGGCCGAAGGCGGGGTCGGATGCCTTTAGCAGGCCCTCCGCGGCCCGGCGCATCCAGGCGATCTGCGAGCGGGCGGTGGCGCCGCCGTTCAGCGGCAGCTTGCGGGCGGTGAGGTCGATGGCCTGGATGCCGTTGGTGCCCTCGTAGATCCCGAGGATGCGGGCATCGCGCATCAGCTGGGCGGCGCCGGTCTCCTCGACGAAGCCCATGCCGCCATGGACCTGCACGCCGAGCGAGGTCACCTCGTTGGCGAGATCGGTGGAGAACGCCTTGGCCACCGGGGTCAGAAGAGAGGCGCGGTCGAGGGCGCCCTGCCCTTCCGGGCCCTGCGACGCGTCGAGGGCGGCGGCCGTGAGGTAGCAGATGCCGCGCGCGGCCGCCGTATAGGCCTTCATGGTCAGCAGCATGCGCTGCACGTCCGGATGTGCGACGATCGGGCTGGTGGATTCGGCGGCTCCGATTGCCCGGCCCTGCCGGCGTTCCTGGGCGTAGGCGAGCGCCCGCTGGGTCGCCGCCTCGGCGACGCCGACGCCCTGGAGGCCGACATTGAGCCGGGCCGCGTTCATCATCGTGAACATGCAGGCCAGGCCCTTGTTCTCCTGCCCGATCAGCCAGCCGATCGCGCCGCCGTTGTCGCCGAAGGCCATCGAGCAGGTCGGCGAGGCATGGATGCCGAGCTTGTGCTCGACGCCGGAGCAGCGCAGGTCGTTGGCGGCCCCGTCTGGCAGCACCTTCGGGACCAGGAACAACGAGATGCCGCGGGTGCCGGCCGGTGCGTCGGGCAGGCGCGCTAGCACGAGGTGGACGATGTTGTCCGAAAGATCGTGCTCGCCGTAGGTGATGTAGATCTTGGATCCGGTGATCCGGTAGGTGCCGTCGCCGGCGCGCTCGGCGCGGGTGCGCAGCAGCGCGAGGTCAGAGCCCGCCTGCGGCTCGGTCAGGTTCATGGTCGCGGGCCATTCGCCCGTGACGAGTTTCTCGAGGTAGCGCGCCTTCAGTTCGTCGGAGCCGTGGGCCGCCAGCGCCTCGATGCCGCCCTGGGTCAGCAGCGGGCAGAGGCCGAAGGCGAGGTTGGCGCCGTTCCACATCTCGGTGCAGGCGGCCTCGACCAGCTTCGGCAGGCCCTGGCCGCCATGGTCGGCCTCGGCGGAGAGGCCGTTCCAGCCCCCTTCCGTGAAGGTGCGGTAGGCCTCGCGCCAGCCGGGCGGCGTGGTGACGCGCCCATCCGCGAACGGGCTGCCGTGCCGGTCGCCAACCCGGTTCAGCGGCGCGATGACCTGGCCGGCGATCCGCCCGGCCTCGGTCAGGATCGCCTCGGCGTCCTCCGGATCGACCCCGTCGAGCCCGGTCACGTGCCGGAGGGTGAACAGCATCTCGGGAACGGGGGCGCGGTAGCTCATCGGGTCGTCGCTCCTCTCGGCCCGCCCGCTTGATATACCCGGGGCGGGTTTGACCGCGCCCGGGCACCGGGGCTACGGCGGCCCCAGGATAGGCGCGCGACGGGCGTGCCGCCATCACTTCGCATGACGGCTTCCCGCATGAACGATCCCGGGTCAACGGTCCCGGCCGCGACCCTGCGGCTCGATCCCGATGCGACCGGCCTCGCGCAGGCCGCCGCGCTGCTGTGCGCGGGCGAACTCGTGGCTTTCCCCACCGAGACGGTCTACGGGCTCGGCGCCGACGCCACCGACCCCGCCGCCGTGGCGCGGATCTTCGCCGCCAAGGAGCGGCCGCGCTTCAACCCGCTGATCGCCCACCTGGCCGACAGGGATGCCGCCCTGGCCGAGGGCCGCTTCGACGAGTCGGCAAGGCGGCTGGCCGAAGCGTTCTGGCCGGGGCCGCTGACCCTGGTCGTGCCGGCCCATGCCGGCACCCGCGTCTGCGACCTCGCCCGGGCCGGCTTGTCCAGCGTCGCCCTGCGGGTGCCCGGTCACCCCATCGCCCGTGCGCTTCTGGAGGCCGTCGGCCGGCCGGTGGCCGCGCCCTCGGCCAACCGCTCGGGCCGCGTCAGCCCGACCCGGGCCGACCACGTCCTCGACGACCTCGCCGCGCGGATCGCCGCCTTGCTCGACGGTGGGGACACGCCGGTGGGGGTCGAATCGACGGTTGTCGCCTGCCTCGGTGGCCAGCCGCGCCTCTTGCGGCCGGGCGGGATCACCCGGGATGCGCTCCGCGCCGTGCTGGGCTTCGACCCGGCCGACCCTGAGGCAGCGGATGCCGACCGGCCGACCGGCCCCGGCATGCTTGCCTCGCATTACGCGCCCCGCGCGCGCGTGCGCCTCAACGCGGCATCGGTGGAGCCGGGCGAGGCCCTACTGCTGTTCGGCGCCGAACGCCCCGAAGGCCATGATCAGGCACGCGCCGTGCTGAACCTGAGCCCGGCGGGGGACCTGGCGGAAGCGGCCTCCCGGCTGTTCGGGGCGTTGCGCAACCTCGACGCCTCGGGAGCCGCCACCATCGCGGTCGCGCCGATCCCCGCGGAGGGACTGGGCGAGGCGATCCGGGACCGGCTGGCCCGGGCCGCCGCACCCCGCTGACGGGAAAGTAATTTTCTCGACGGCCCGGAACAGACCGGACCGTCGACCGTTCATTGATCACGAAGGCCTTCTCAGCCCCCAAATGGCCTTTTTCCTTCAAGGCTCGGAGCAATCCGAGCCTTTTTTCTTGTCTTGTCGATTCAGGCCAGCTTGGCCGCGATTCCGGCGACGTGCCGGCCCTGGAACCGGGCCCCGTCCAGCTCGACCGGGCTCGGCTGGCGCGAGCCATCGTTATCCGCGATGGTGCTGGCGCCGTAGGGCGTGTTGCCCTTCACCGCCTCGACGCCCGCCTGACCCGGGAACGAATAGGGCAGGCCGACCACCACCATGCCGTGGTGGAACAGCACCGTGTGGAAGCTCGTCAGCGTCGTCTCCTGGCCGCCGTGCTGGGAGGCAGTGGATGTGAAGACCGAGCCGACCTTGCCGACCAGAGCGCCCTTCATCCACAGGCCGCCGGTCTGGTCGATGAACTGCTTCATCTGCGCGGCCATGTTGCCGTAGCGGGTCGGCGTGCCGAAGATGATCGCGTCGTATTCGGCGAGTTCGTCGACGGTGGCGATCGGCGCGGCCTGATCGAGCTTGAAATGGCTCTGCCGGGCGACCTCCTCCGGCACCAGTTCCGGCACGCGCTTGATCACGACCTCGGCCCCGGCCTCCCGGGCGCCCTCGGCGACGGCGTAGGCCATCTGCTCCACATGTCCGTAGGTCGAGTAGTACAGCACCAGAACCTTGGCCATCGCGCGATCTCCCGTCTCGGTTTGCGGCATGCCGCCGGCCTCATCCGACGGCACGATGGCGTCTCCATCGCGCGTTTCGCGTTTTGCAAAAATGCCCCTGCGCGCAAGAATGGGCTTGCAGCCATGCAAGGAGGCCGGCGTCTTGCTCGATTGGGACGAGTTCCGTTTCGTGAAGACGGTGGCTGAACGCGGCGGCCTGACCGCGGCTGCGGCGCAGCTCGGAATCAACCATTCCACCGCGTTCCGGCGTCTCGGATCGATCGAGATGCGGCTCGAAATGCGCCTGTTCGAGCGTCTGCGCACCGGCTACGTGCCGACCCCGGCCGGCTTGGCGATGATCGAAGCCGCCGCCCGGATCGAGACCGACGTGACCGGATTCGCCCGGACGGTCGCCGGCCAAGGGCAAACGCCCGCGGGCGAATTGCGCGTGACCGCCCCGGTGAATATCGCAACCGGGCTTCTCATGCCGATCCTGGCGACGTTCTGCGCGCGCTATCCGCAGATTCGCCTCGACCTGATCCTGGCCGAGGAGGCCCTGAACCTGTCGCGCCGGGACGCCGACGTAGCGATCCGCGCGAGCCGAAATCCAAGCGAGACCCTGGTCGGGCGACGCCTGACCGGACTCGCCTGGGCGATCTACGGGCGGGCCGACCGGGATTACGGCGATCTCGCAGCGGAGGACTGGGTCATCCCGGGTTCGGCCGTGGCGGCCGGCCTGTTCACGGCCTTCTTCGAGGCACGGGTTCCGTCCGAGCAGGTCAAGCTGCGGATCAACACGGTAACGGGTTTGACCGCCGCCGTGGCGGCCGGGCTCGGCATCGGCCCGCTGCCCTGCTTCGAGGCCGATGCCGATCCGACCCTGCGCCGGCTTTCAGGCCCCCACTCGGAGATCGGGGCCGACCTCTGGATGCTGACCCATCCCGATCTGCGGCATGCCGCACGGGTCCGGGTCTTCATGGAGCATTTCGCTGAGGCGATCCTGCCCCTGCGGCCGCGCTTCGAGGGCAGATAGCCACATTCAGGCGCGAATCTCGACCACCTCGACCTCATGACCGTTGACCTCGACCACGTCGCCGACGCTCTTGCCGGTGATCGCATGGGCCAGCGGAGCCACGTAGGAGATCGAGCCCTTGTGCGGGTCGGCCTCGTCCTCACCGACGATGCGGAAGGTCTGCCGGGTCTCCTTGCCGGATTCATCCTCGCGCAGGATCGTGACGGTGGCACCGAAATGAACCGTCTGCCCATCGATCGGCTCGACCACCTGCGCGGTGTTCTTGCGCGCGAGCCAGTAGCGCAGGTCCCGCCCGATCCGGGAATCCTCCGCCTTGTCGGCGTGGTCCAGGGTGGACAATTCCCGCTCCAGACGCGCGACCTCTCCCTCGATCTGCGCCAGCCCCTCGGGGGTAACGAAGTTCGTATGGGGCGAGATGGGGCGGTCGGGTAGGTTCTCGAAGGCTTCCCCGCCTTCGGGCTCTTTGACGAATGCGACACTCATAAGGGATGCAATGCGGCCGGAACGGCAACGGTTCCGGCCCGATGCATCAGCCGACCTCCACCACAGTCCGGCCGCGGATCCGGCCGGCCAGGATCTCTGCGCCGAGCCGCCCGACCTCCTCCAGCCGGACTCGGGTCGTCATGGCGGCGAGCTTCTCGAGATCGAGTTCCCGGGCGAGGCGCGCCCAGGCCTCGCGGCGCTTGGTCTGCGGGGTGGTGACGCTGTTGATCCCGAGCAGGGAAACGCCGCGCAGGATGAACGGCGCCACGGAGGTCGGTAGGTCCATGCCCTGGGCGAGACCGCAGGCGGCCACCGCCCCGTCGGCTCGGGTCTGCGCCAGCACGTTGGCCAGGGTGGTCGAGCCGACCGCGTCGACGCCCGCCGCCCAACGCTCCTTGCCGAGCGGCTTGCCGGGCTTGGACAGCTCAGCCCGGTCCAGAATCTCGGCGGCGCCGAGGCCCTTGAGATAGTCGGCCTCGCCGTCCCGGCCCGTGGAGGCGATCACGTGCCAGCCGGACCGGGCCAGCAGCGCCACCGCCACCGAGCCGACGCCGCCCGATGCGCCGGTGACGATCACGGGTCCATGATCCGGGGTCAGCCCGTGCGCGTCGAGGGCTATCCGGCACAGCATCGCGGTGTAGCCGGCGGTGCCGATCGCCATGGCCTGCTCGGACGTGAGCCCCTGGGGCAGCGGCACCAGCCAGTCGCCCTTGACCCGGGCTCGCTCGGCATAGGCGCCGAGATGCGTCTCGCCGACGCCCCAGCCGGTGAGCACGACGGCATCGCCCGGCTTGTATTCGGGGTGGTCCGAAGTCTCGACGATCCCGGAGAAATCGATGCCGGGGATCATCGGGAAGCGGCGCACCACCGGCGACGTGCCGGTGAGCGCGAGCCCGTCCTTGTAGTTCAGGGTCGAGTGCGTGACCCGGACGGTGACGTCGCCGTCCATCAGGTCGGCCTCGTCGAAATCCCGGTAGGCGAGGCTCTGCCCGGCCTCACCCTTGTCGACCACCCAGGCCTTGAACGTCCCCATCGCCGCCTCCCATGCTTCCGCGGAGAGGTGTCGCCGGGACGTCCGGAATCAAGACGGCTGGATCAGTAGCCGTCGTAAAGGCTGCCCGTGGAGAAGCCGAGGCCGACGCCGACATCGGCCGAGCTGGCGCCGGTGATGCCCACGGCGTCCGGGATCGAGCCGACCAGCGGACCGCCATAGGAGGCGGCGCGATAACCGCCACCATAGCCGCCGAGCGGCACCCAGCCGGAGCGGGCCGGCGCCACGAGGACGCGGCGGCTGACCGTGGTGTATTCCGGCGGGATCGTCTCGGGGATCGACTGGGCGGCCCGCACCAGCACGGTCCGGGTGCGCAGGGCGAAGCGCGGCGGCGCGGTCACCCAGCAGCCGATCAGCTCGCCGCCGGGACCGCGGCTCGTCTGCCAGAAACGGCCACCGGGCGAGACCATCACGCGCTCGGACACCGTGTCGTAGACCGGCGGCGTGGTGCGGTAGACCGTGCGCGGCGGCCGCACAAGGACGTTCTCCTGCACGGTGTCGTAGACCGGCGGCGTCGTGACGTGGCGGTAGCATTCGGAGCCGTAGCAGCCGCCCGCCTGCGCGGGGGCGGTGAACAGCAGGCCGCCGAAGGCGGCGGCGAGAAGGGTTGAGCGTGCGACCGGCGCGGTCATGGAAGTCCTCTGGTACGCGGTACGGGCGAGATGCTGCGCAAAGGCGGCGCACGTCTCGACGCACTACAGTCCAGAGTCGTTGCGCGGTTCGCAAGCAAAGTTCAAAATGAAGGTAAAATTAACCCTCGGTTTGGACTGCTTAGCGCTCCACTACCTAGGTAAGATTCTATCGAAGAGCGTTACCGTTCCTTAGCGCCATTTTTGAAGGCGGCGCTTCGGTGCCCGACAGGCGCTCGGAGGGTCCTGATCGGCCCCCCTCCAACCCACCCCCCTCATCCTGAGGTGCCCGGGGATCGAAGATCGCCGGGCCTCGAAGGAGCCCTCCTGAGGTCACCGCAATCCCGGGAGGGCTCCTTCGAGGCCTCCGCTGCGCTTCGGCACCTCAGGATGAGGGCGAGAATGGGAAAGATCGGTCTAACAGGCCGCTCAGGTCTGCCCGGGCTTGAGCTGATAAAAAATATGCCGCCCGATGACATCCATCTTGCGCAGGCGCCTTGCCCAGCCCGGCCGCACGTAATCGGCGTGGTAGTGGGTGGCGGCCCCGACCTCGGCCAGGTAGGTCCGGCCCTCGATCACCGAGCGGGCGATCCGGGTCGCGGATTCCCAGGCGCCAGCATCGGTGATGCGCAGGGACTTGCCCTCGCAGGCGAAGGAGAACTGGCAGCCCATGTAATGGTGCCGGTTCTGGTAGACGACGCCGCAGACGCTGCTCGGATAGAGGCCGCTCTTCACGCGGTTGAGCACCACCTGGGCCACGGCGGCCCGCCCCGCCTCGGATTCGCTGCGGGCCTCGAAATAGACCGCCTCCGACAGGCAGCGCTGCTCCTTGTCGAGGGATTCGGGGTCGATCAGGTCGGCGTAGCGCCGGCTCGCATCCTCCGGAACCGATTGAAGGGCCTCCGAGCGATCGGGACGGATCGCGAAATCGGGCAGCGCCAGGCTCGCGGCCGCCACCTCGATCGGGATCGCGTCGGCGGGGGCGGGCGTGGTCGAGGACAGGGCCACGGCCCGAGGCACGGGCGGGGTCGAGCCGTCGTAGCGGCGCTCGGTTTCGCCATCCTCGGTCAGGTCGGCGCGGCCCTCCCCCGTGGAGGCGGCGCTCCCGGAACCGGTGGTCAGGCCGAGATCGGGCACCGGCACGAAGCCGGCCTCCGGCTCGGCCTCGGGATCCCAGACCGCCGAGCCCGCGCTCAGCACGCCGC
This sequence comes from Methylobacterium sp. J-077, assembly GCF_022829365.1. Lineage (GTDB taxonomy): Bacteria > Pseudomonadota > Alphaproteobacteria > Rhizobiales > Beijerinckiaceae > Methylobacterium. The sequence continues at coordinate 54,684 of NZ_JAKSYJ010000052.1, forward strand.
TGACGCTGCCGGTGACGTCGCCGAACACCAGGGCGGCCCCGGTCTCGCGCAGGGCGGCGGCCCGGCGCGCGTAGCTCGCGGCCGGCGGCTGGGACGGGTCACCCTTGGCCTGGCGCTGCACCACCGGGAACACGTGCGCGCCGGTCTTGAACACCGCCTGGAGCGGATCGTCGGCGCTGCGCCGCTGGGCGGATCCGATCAGCGCCGTGCCGGGCGGCAGGGCCGGGACCGTGAAGGCGTCGATCGCCCCGAGCCGGCTCGAGCCGATCGCATTCTCGGTCCCGGCATCGGCCGTGAACGAGACCAGCAAGCCGAGCCCCGCCAGCCACGGCGTCAGGGCAGCCGAGAGCCAGCGCAGGCTCGATTCCCGTCGTCCTCGTCTCGCGCCCACGGCTTCAACTCGCACCGATGCACCACCGTCGGCGCCATCCTCCCCGTTTCCAGGGCGTTTCGGCGGCCGACGCGGATTTATCGCCCGGCATGGTTGAGCCCCGGTTAAGCCGGTCCCGTAGCAGACGTCCCGGTTTCGGTACTCGGTGCTCGTTCGTGCTGCGGCCAAGAAAAAGGGCGGCCCGAGGGCCGCCCTGTCTCATCTCAAACCTGTCGCTCGTGACGAAGCGTCACTCGGCGGCGGGCGGCAATCCTTCCATCGGATCCGCGGCGCTACCGGCCTGCTTCTGCTGCAGGATCATCGCGTCGCGACGGCGCGCCACGGCGCGGATGTCGGCCACCATCGAGCCAGTGCCCGCCGGAATGAGCGAACCGACGATGACGTTCTCCTTGAGGCCTTCCAGATGGTCGACCTTGCCGTTGACCGCAGCCTCGGTGAGCACCCGGGTCGTCTCCTGGAACGAGGCCGCCGAGATGAAGGACTTCGTCTGCAGGGACGCCTTGGTGATGCCGAGCAGGACCGGGACGCCCTGGATCGGCTTCTTGCCTTCGGCAAGCAGCTTCTCGTTGAACTCGGTCAGCTCCGTGCGATCGATCTGGTCACCCGCGAGGATGTCCGAATCGCCGCCGTCGGTGACTTCGACCTTCTGCAGCATCTGCCGGACGATCACCTCGATGTGCTTGTCGTTGATCGACACGCCCTGCAGCCGGTAGACCTCCTGGATCTCGTTGACGAGGTAGGCCGCGAGTTCCTCCACGCCCTTGATCGCCAGGATGTCGTGCGGCGCCGGGTTTCCGTCGACAATGTAGTCGCCGAGCTCCACCACGTCGCCGTCCTGCAGGTGGATGTGCTTGCCCTTCGGGATCAGGTACTCCACCGCCTCCGAGCCGTCATGCGGCGTCAGCGTGAGCCGACGCTTGTTCTTGTAGTCACGGCCGAACGCGATGGTGCCCGACTTCTCGGCGATGATCGCCGCGTCCTTGGGGCGCCGGGCCTCGAACAGCTCCGCCACCCGCGGCAGACCGCCGGTGATGTCGCGGGTCTTGGCCGAGTCGGTCGAGACGCGGGCCAGGATGTCGCCGGCATTGACCTTGGCGCCCGGATCGAAGCCGATGATGGCGTCGACCGGGAGGAAGTAGCGGGCGTCCGAGCCGCGCGGCAGCTTGAGCGCCTTGCCCTCCTTGTCGACCACCACCATGGCCGGCTTCAGATCCGAGGTCCGGGCCGAACCGCGCCAATCGACGACGACGCGCTTGGCGATGCCGGTCGACTCGTCGGTGGTCTCGGTCATGGACTGGCCATCGACCAGATCCTCGTAGGCCACGATGCCGTCGACCTCGGTGAGGATCGGACGGGTGTAGGGGTCCCACTCGGCGATCCGCTGGCCGCGCTTGATCTTGTCGCCCTCGTCGACCCGCAGCTTGGCGCCGTATTGCAGGCGGTGGACCGCCCGCTCGACCCCGTCGGAGCCGACGATCACCACGGCCACGTTCCGGCCGGTGGCGATCAGGTCCCCGTCCGAGTTCTTGGCGATGGCCCGGTTGCGGATCTTGATCGTGCCCTCGAAGCTCGACTCGATGAACGACGAGTCGGCGATCTGGGCCGCACCACCGATGTGGAAGGTGCGCATCGTGAGCTGTGTGCCCGGCTCACCGATCGACTGGGCCGCGATGACGCCGACCGCCTCGCCCATGTTGACGGGCGTGCCGCGGGCGAGATCGCGCCCGTAGCAGGTGGCGCAGACGCCGCTCCGGGTGGCGCAGACCAGCACGGAGCGGATCTTCACCTCTTGGATCCCGGCCGCCTGGATGGCGGGCAGGTGCTTCTCCTCGATGGTCTCGCCGGTCTTCACGATCACCGTGCCGTCGGCCGCCACCAGATCCTCGGCCGTGGCGCGGCCGAGGATGCGGGTCGCCAGTGTCGCCACGACTTGGCCGGCATCCACGATGGCGCGCATCTTGATGCCGTTGGTCGTGCCGCAATCGACCTCGCGGATCACCGCGTCCTGGGCCACGTCGACGAGGCGGCGGGTCAGGTAGCCGGAGTTGGCGGTCTTCAGGGCGGTGTCGGCGAGGCCCTTACGGGCGCCGTGCGTGGAGTTGAAGTACTCCAGCACGTCCAGACCTTCCTTGAAGTTCGAGATGATCGGCGTCTCGATGATCTCGCCCGAGGGCTTGGCCATCAGGCCGCGCATGGCGGCGAGCTGCTTCATCTGGGCGGGCGAGCCACGGGCACCCGAATGGCTCATCATGTAGATCGAGTTGACCTGCTTGTCGGCGCCGTGCTCGTCCTTCTGGACGCTCGAGATGCGGTTCATCATCTCGGCAGCCAGCTTGTCCGAGCACTTGGCCCAGGCGTCGACGACCTTGTTGTACTTCTCGCCCTGGGTGATCAGGCCGTCGTTGTACTGCTGCTCGTAGTCCTTCACGAGCGTGCGGGTTGTGTCGACGATCGACCACTTGTTGTCCGGCACGACCATGTCGTCCTTGCCGAACGAGATGCCGGCCTTGAACGCGTGGTTGAAGCCGAGCGCCATGATCCGGTCACAGAAGATCACCGACTCCTTCTGACCGCAGTGGCGGTAGACGGTGTCGATCATCGCCGAAATCTCCTTCTTGGTCATCAGCTTGTTGACGACGTCGAAGGGAACCTTGGCGTGCTTCGGCAGCGCGCCGGACAGGATCACCCGGCCGGGCGTGGTGTCGTAGGTCTTGGTCAGGGGCTGGTTGTCCGGGCCGATACCGGTCCAGCGCCACCGGATCTTGGTGTGCAGCGACACGGTCTTGGCCGCGAGCGCGTGCTCCAGCTCGCCCATGTCGCCGAAGACGCCCTGCATCGGGTTCTTCGGGTTGTCCGGATTGAACGCACCCTTCGAACCGTCGGCCACGATCGACAGGTAGTAGAGGCCGAGCACGATATCCTGCGACGGCACGATGATCGGCTGACCGTTGGCCGGGTGCAGGATGTTGTTGGTCGACATCATCAGGACGCGCGCTTCCAGCTGCGCCTCGAGCGACAGCGGGACGTGCACGGCCATCTGGTCGCCGTCGAAGTCGGCGTTGAACGCGGCGCAGACCAGCGGGTGCAGCTGGATCGCCTTGCCCTCGATCAGCTTCGGCTCGAACGCCTGGATGCCGAGGCGGTGGAGCGTCGGCGCGCGGTTCAGCATCACCGGGTGCTCGCGGATCACCTCATCGAGGATGTCCCAGACCTCCGGCTTCTCCTTCTCGACCAGCTTCTTGGCCTGCTTGACGGTGGCCGAGAAGCCTTTGGCGTCCAGCCGCGCGTAGATGAACGGCTTGAACAGCTCCAGCGCCATCTTCTTCGGCAGGCCGCACTGGTGCAGCTTCAGCTCCGGGCCGACCACGATGACCGAACGGCCGGAATAGTCGACGCGCTTGCCGAGCAGGTTCTGGCGGAACCGGCCTTGCTTGCCCTTGAGCATGTCGGCGAGCGACTTCAGCGGGCGCTTATTGGCACCCGTGATGACGCGGCCGCGGCGGCCGTTGTCGAACAGCGCGTCGACGGCCTCCTGCAGCATCCGCTTCTCGTTGCGGATGATGATGTCGGGCGCGCGCAGCTCGATCAGCCGCTTCAGGCGGTTGTTGCGGTTGATGACGCGGCGATAGAGGTCGTTCAGGTCGGAGGTCGCGAAGCGGCCGCCATCCAGCGGGACCAGCGGGCGCAGGTCCGGCGGGATCACCGGGACGACGGTGAGGATCATCCACTCCGGCTTGTTGCCGGACATCTGGAACGCCTCGATGATCTTGAGGCGCTTCAGAAGCTTCTTCGGCTTCAGCTCGGAGGTGGTGACCGCGATCTCCTCGCGCAGATCGTTGGCGATCTTGTCGAGGTCGAGCTCCTGGAGAATGCGCCGGATGGCCTCGGCGCCGATCATGGCGGTGAACGAGTCCTCGCCGTACTCCTCCTGGGCGCGCAGGTACTCCTCCTCCGAGAGGAGCTGACGCTCCTTCAGGGGGGTGAGGCCCGGCTCGATGACGCAGTAGGACTCGAAGTACAGGATCCGCTCGAGGTCCTTGAGCGCCATGTCGAGCAGCAGGCCGATGCGCGAGGGCAGCGACTTCAGGAACCAGATATGCGCGACCGGGGCGGCCAGCTCGATATGACCCATGCGGTCGCGCCGGACGCGCGCCAGCGTCACCTCGACGCCGCACTTCTCACAGATGACGCCCTTGTACTTCATGCGCTTGTACTTGCCGCACAAGCACTCGTAATCCTTGATCGGCCCGAAGATGCGCGCGCAGAACAGGCCGTCGCGCTCGGGCTTGAAGGTCCGGTAGTTGATGGTCTCGGGCTTCTTGATCTCGCCGTACGACCAGGAGAGAATCTTCTCCGGCGACGAGATCGAAATCTTGATCTGATCGAAGCTGACCGGGGTGGCCTGCTGATTGAAAAGGTTCATGACCTCTTGGTTCATGATCCGCTCCTTGTTGACGCCGGTGGCCCCGCGCCGGGCCATCGTGTCCTGAAAAAGATCCGGCGCCGCGCCCTGCTCAGGCGCCGCTGGCCGTCGTCACCCGGAGGCCCCGCCCCTCCCCGCTCGACCGTGGCGGCGCGACGCCGCCACGGGAGGTGTTTCGCGACTCCGCTACTCGGCGGCGTCGGCCGGCGGCTCCAGCTGGTCGTTCGCGGCCTTCTTGGAGGACGTCAGCTCGACGTTCAGGCCGAGCGAGCGCATCTCCTTGACGAGCACGTTGAACGATTCGGGGATGCCGGCCTCGAAGGTGTCGTCGCCGCGGACGATCGCCTCGTAGACCTTGGTGCGGCCGGCCACGTCGTCCGACTTCACCGTGAGCATCTCCTGCAGCGTGTAGGCGGCGCCGTAAGCCTCAAGCGCCCAGACCTCCATCTCGCCGAAGCGCTGACCGCCGAACTGCGCCTTGCCGCCCAGCGGCTGCTGGGTGACGAGCGAGTACGGGCCGATCGACCGGGCGTGGATCTTGTCGTCCACCAGGTGGTGCAGCTTCAGCATGTAGATGTAGCCCATCGTCACCTTGCGGTCGAAGGGCTCGCCGGAGCGGCCGTCATAAAGGGTCGACTGCGCCGAGCGGTCGAGACCGGCCATCTCGAGCATCTGCTCGATGTCGGCCTCCTTGGCGCCGTTGAACACCGGGGTGGCCATCGGCACGCCGCGCCGGACGTTGTTGCCGGCCTCGGCCAGCTCCTCGTCGGTCAGGCCGTCGAGTTCGCCCGGAGAGTAGATCGCCTCCATCTCCTGACGCAGCGGCGCGATGTCGTGCGACTTCAGATAGGCATCGACCGCCTTCGAGACCTTGCGACCCAGGCCCGCAGCCGCCCAGCCCAGGTGCGTCTCCAGGATCTGGCCGACGTTCATGCGCGAGGGCACGCCCAGCGGGTTGAGCACGATGTCGGCATGGGTCCCGTCCTCCAGGAACGGCATGTCCTCGATCGGCACGATCCGCGACACGACACCCTTGTTGCCGTGCCGGCCGGCCATCTTGTCGCCCGGCTGGATCTTGCGCTTCACCGCCACGAAGACCTTGACCATCTTCATGACGCCGGGGGGCAGCTCGTCGCCGCGCTGCAGCTTCTCGACCTTGTCGAGGAAGCGCTGCTCCAGGCGCTTCTTCGACTCGTCGTACTGCTTCTGCATCGCTTCCATCTCGGTCATGAGACGGTCTTCGATGACGGCGAACTGCCACCATTGCGAGCGCGGATAGTCGTTGATCAGCTCGCGGGTGAGCGTGGTGTCCTTCTTGAAGCCCTTCGGACCGGCCACCGGCGCCTGACCGATCAGCACGTCCGCGAGACGCGCGTAGGTGTTGCGGTCGAGGATCGCCTGCTCGTCGTCGCGGTCCTTGGCGAGCCGCTCGATCTCCTCGCGCTCGATCGCCTGGGCGCGCTCGTCCTTGTCGACGCCATGGCGGTTGAACACCCGCACCTCGACGATCGTGCCGGTGACGCCCGGCGGCACCCGCAGGGAGGTGTCGCGCACGTCCGAGGCCTTCTCGCCGAAGATGGCGCGCAGGAGCTTCTCCTCCGGCGTCATCGGGCTCTCGCCCTTCGGGGTGATCTTGCCGACCAGGATGTCGCCTGCATTCACCTCGGCACCGATATAGACGATGCCGGCCTCGTCGAGGTTCTTGAGCGCTTCCTCGGAGACGTTCGGGATGTCGCGGGTGATCTCCTCCGGCCCGAGCTTGGTGTCGCGGGCCATCACCTCGAACTCCTCGATGTGGATCGAGGTGAACACGTCATCCTTCACGATCCGCTCGGAGAGCAGGATCGAGTCCTCGAAGTTGTAGCCGTTCCACGGCATGAACGCGACGAGCACGTTCCGGCCGAGGGCCAGTTCACCGAATTCCGTCGACGGACCGTCGGCGATGATCTCGCCCTTCTTCACCGGCTCGCCGACGCGGACCAGCGGCTTCTGCGTGATGCAGGTCGACTGGTTGGAGCGCTGGAACTTCTGCAGGCGATAGATGTCGACGCCCGGCTTTGTGGCGTCGGCCTCCTCGGTCGCCCGGATGACGATACGGGTCGCATCGACCTGATCGACGATGCCCGACCGGCGCGCCGCGATGGCGGCACCGGAATCGCGGGCGACCACGGCCTCCATGCCGGTGCCGACGAACGGCGCGTCGGCGCGCACCAGCGGCACGGCCTGCCGCTGCATGTTCGAGCCCATGAGGGCGCGGTTGGCGTCGTCGTTCTCCAGGAACGGGATCAGCGCCGCGGCCACCGAGACGAGCTGCTTGGGCGAGACGTCCATGAGGTCGACGCGCTCAGGACCCACGACGATCACGTCGCCGGCCCGGCGGCAGACCACGAGGTCCTCCGTCAGCTTCTTGTCCTCGTCCATCTGAGCGTTGGCCTGGGCGACGTAGTACTTCGCCTCCTCCATGGCCGAGAGATAGGCGACCTCATTGGTGACCACGCCGTCGCGCACGCGGCGGAACGGGGTCTCGATGAAGCCGTACTTGTTCACCCGGGCGAAGGTCGCCAGCGAGTTGATCAGGCCGATGTTGGGGCCTTCCGGCGTCTCGATCGGGCAGATGCGGCCGTAATGGGTCGGGTGCACGTCGCGCACCTCGAACCCGGCGCGCTCGCGGGTCAGACCGCCCGGGCCGAGGGCCGAGAGGCGGCGCTTGTGCGTCACCTCGGAGAGCGGGTTGGTCTGGTCCATGAACTGCGAGAGCTGCGACGAGCCGAAGAACTCGCGCACCGCCGCCGCCGCCGGCTTGGCGTTGATCAGGTCCTGCGGCATCACCGTGTCGATATCGACCTGGCTCATGCGCTCGCGGATCGCGCGCTCCATGCGAAGCAGCCCGAGGCGGTACTGATTCTCCATAAGCTCGCCGACCGAGCGCACCCGGCGGTTGCCGAGGTGATCGATGTCGTCGATCTCGCCCTTGCCGTCGCGCAGCTCGACCAGCGCCTTGACCACCGCCAGCATGTCCTCCTTGCGGAGGGTGCGGACCGTGTCGGCGGCATCGAGGTCGAGGCGCATGTTCATCTTCACGCGGCCGACCGCGGAGAGGTCGTAGCGCTCGGAATCGAAGAACAGCGAGTGGAACATCGCCTCGGCGGTGTCCAGCGTCGGCGGCTCGCCGGGGCGCATGACCCGGTAGATGTCGAACAGCGCGCCTTCGCGGTTGGAATTCTTGTCCACCGCCAGCGTGTTGCGGATGTAGGGACCGACATTGACGTGGTCGATGTCGAGCACCGGAAGCTCGGTGATACCGATCTCCTCCAGGCTCTTCAGGAGCTTCTCCGAGATCTCCTCGCCGGCCTCGGCCCAGATCTCGCCGGTCTCGGTGTTGACCAGGTCCTCGGCGATGTACTGGCCGACCAGATCCTCGTCGGTGGCCTTGAGGAACTTGGTGCCCTTGTCGGTGATCTGACGGGCGTTGCGGGCGTTGAGCTTCTTGCCGGCCTCGAGCACGACCTCGCCGGAATCGGCGTCGATCAGGTCGACGGTGGCCTTCATGCCCTTCATCCGCTCGGGGTCGAACGGCACGCGCCACTCGGCGCCGTCGCGGTCGTAGACCACGCGGTTGTAGAAGGTCGACAGGATCTCCTCGCCGTCGAGGCCCAGCGCATAGAGCAGCGAGGTGGCCGGCAGCTTGCGCTTGCGGTCGATGCGGACGTGCACGATGTCCTTGGCGTCGAACTCGACGTCGAGCCAGGAACCGCGATACGGGATGATGCGGGCGGCGAACAGGAGCTTGCCCGAGGAGTGGGTCTTGCCCTTGTCGTGGTCGAAGAACACGCCCGGCGAGCGGTGCATCTGCGAGACGATGACGCGCTCGGTGCCGTTGACGATGAAGGTGCCGTTCTCCGTCATCAGGGGCATGTCGCCCATGTAGACGTCCTGCTCCTTGATGTCCTTGACCGACTTGGCCTGGGTGTCCGGATCGACATCGAACACGATCAGCCGCAGCGTCACCTTCAGCGGGGCCGCGAAGGTGATGCCGCGCTGGCGACATTCGTCGACATCGTATTTCGGCTGCTCGAACGTGTAGCGCACGAACTCGAGCAGGGCCGTCGAGGCGAAGTCCGAGATCGGGAACACCGACTTGAACACGCTCTGGAGGCCTTCATCGCCGCGGCCGCCTTCCGGCTCGTCGACCATGAGGAACTGATCGTAGGATGCCTTCTGAACCTCGATGAGGTTCGGCATCTCGGCGACTTCCTTGATCTTGCCGAAGAACTTCCGAATGCGCTTGCGACCGACCAGCGTGTTGGCCATGTGAACTCGCTCCATCCCGCGTGCCTCGCGCCCGGGGAAGCGTTCCCGAAAGGGACCTCCCGCACCGGACTGTGACGCGCGCCCCGCCGGACCGCGCCACCGAACCGAATCTCTCTAGGCTCCCGTCCGGAGCCGTCCGCCGAAGCGGCCTAAAGCCCGCGGGTGCTGCACCCGCGGGCTCCAGTCACGACAGGCCCGAAGCGGGCCTCCGTGGGGTGATGGGCCGGAACCGGCCCATCGTCGCCTTACTTGAGCTCGACCTTGGCGCCGGCCTTCTCGAGCTGGGCCTTGAGCTTCTCGGCCTCGTCCTTGGTGACGCTCTCCTTGACCGGCTTCGGGGCGCCCTCGACGAGGTCCTTGGCCTCCTTGAGGCCGAGGCCGGTGATCGCGCGGACCTCCTTGATCACCTCGATCTTCTTGTCGCCGGCGGCAGCGAGCACGACCGTGAACTCGGTCTGCTCCTCGACGGCGGCGGCACCGCCACCGGCGGCCGGGCCAGCAGCCACGGCGACGGCGGCGGCAGCCGAGACGCCCCACTTCTCTTCGAGCAGCTTGGCCAGGTCGGCGGCCTCGAGAACGGTCAGCGAGGACAGGTCGTCGACGAGCTTGGCAAGATCAGCCATTTTCTATTCCTCTCAGATATCGGTTCGAACGAATGGTTTTTGAAGGCCCTCAGGCGGCCTCGTCCTTGGTGGCATAGGCCCCGAACACGCGGGCGAGCTTGGCCGCCGGCGCATTGACGACCTGGGCGATCTTGGTCGCGGGCGCCTGGATGAGGCCCACGATCTTGGCGCGCAGTTCGTCGAGGGACGGGAGCGAGGCGAGGGCCTTCACGCCGTCCGGGTTCAGGGTTGTCGTCCCCATCGCGCCGCCGAGAATCACGAGCTTGTCGTTCGTCTTGGCGAAATCGACCGCGACCTTGGCGGCGGCAACCGGGTCGCCGGAATAGGCGAGCAGGGTCGGGCCCTTCAGGAGCGGCTTGATGGAGGCGACGTCCGTACCATCGAGTGCGATGCCGGCGAGGCTGTTCTTGGCGACCTTCACGGTGGCGCCGGCCTGCTTCATCTGCGAGCGCAGCTTCTGCATGTCGGCGACCGTGAGGCCCTTGTAGTGGGCCACGACGACGACGGCGCTCTGATTGAACACGCCGTTGAGCGTCGAGACGAGGTCAGCTTTTGCTGTCCGGTCCACTGGGCTCTCTCCGGTTGGCGGAACCCGATCTCGGGCCCGCCGGTTGCACATGCCGCCCGGACGTGGTCTCGGCCTTCAAAAGACCGGGAACGTCCGAACGACGCTTCGCGGCCCTGTCCCCGCACGTGCCCCTGAGGGTCGCTTCGGGTGAGTTGGTTCAAACCGACACCTCTCCGCGGCTTTCGCCGGGGCGAGGCTTTTCCTAAGTTCGGTCTTCCCCGTCTGTGCAGGCTGATCGTGGATTAAGCCGGCGAACCGGCACCTGCAGTCTCGGACAGGACATGGCCGGACGAGGCTCCGCGGGGCTCATCGCCCTCTGGATCCTTCCGGCCACTGCCACCCGGTTGCCCGGGCGACATTTCATGCGGAAACCGGCCGATTGGCCGTCTCCTTCCGTGAGGATGAAATGCGTAAGGCGCGGTGTATAGAGGCTGGCAAGCCGCCTGCCAAGGCCCGACGCGCGACTTTTCCGCCGCAGGCGAGAGCCGACGGGGAAGATCGGCTTGGGACGCATGTCTCTCTCACGCGCCCCCTTCGGCCTCACTGAGCAGCGCGTCGACGTCTCGCCCACGATACAGGATACGCAGGATGTCGCGACGGTCTTCGCGCAACGCATAAGCGATCACGACCCGACGCTCGTTGGCCACGGGTCGCAGGCCGATGCGCAGATCGTCGCGAATCCGTCCGGCCCTCGGCCTCTAAGACAAGCGCTCACAGCGTTCGCGGATTCGCCGGATGAAGGCGATCGCACGGTCCGGGCTGTCTTAGGCTATATGATCGTAGAGCGCTCCGAGATCCGCGATGGCTAGCCGCTGGAGCGCGACCTCAAGCTTTGTCACCGGCGGCTACCCGGTGGGCGTGCCGATCCTCCAGCCGATCGAAGACCACCTGGGCAGGAAGGCCTGGTGGCGGATCGTCGAAGGCGGCGAGAATCGAAGTCAGGACATCATCGCGATGCTTGAACGACCCGACGGCGAGCCGATCCTCAAGGAGGCGCAATCCCGCCGCTACGCCCTCGGCCGCATCGCGGAAATGGCCGGCAGCAACCTGAGTCCGCACGAAACGATCGAGATCCGGGCTCAGGTCGATATCGGCCATGACGCGGCTTCCCTGCTGCCGAGGCATCCGGCGCCAAACTACGCCGCCTCGCGCTCCGGTACCAGCTTGCGCCGCGCGCTCTCCCACCACGAACGCCGCCGTGCATCCTCGGCCTCCGCGGCCTTGGCCGCGTAGAACGAGGCGTTGTGCTCGCCCCGCAGCGCCTCGCGGGTGAAGCGGATCAGGTGGTGGGCGACGAAGCCCATGTTGAACACTGCCTCGATCTGCCCGCGCTTGAGGGCATAGCCCGCCGCGCTCCAGAACGGCCTGCGGTAATCCGAGAGCAGCCCGACCCGCGTGATGATGTTGAAGCCGAGGATCAGGCCCCGGCGCAGGTTCGTGAAGGTCAGCTTGCCCTTCGTCGGCGTCACGATCCGGTTCGGGTAGGTGGTCTCACACTGGTGTTTGAACCGGGCGAACAGCTGCTCCGGCTCGTAGGCATGGGCGATCGCCCGGCGCCAGCTCGACACCACCGTGTCGTGCGGGCGCTTGAACAGGACGTTCGATTCCAGCGCCGCGTCGTGAACAAGTCGGCCTTCGCGCTCCAGCCGGTCCCAGAGCGGGGTCTTGGGCAGGGCCTGGAGCAGGTTGATGGTCAGCACCGGGATCGCCGACTTGTCGATGAAGTCGATCAGGTTCTGCTCGGATTTGTCGCTGTCGGTATCGAGCCCCAGGATGATGCCCGAGGTCACTTCGAGCCCGTAGGAGTTGAGGGTCTCGATCGCCTCGTACATCGGCACGGCGGCGTTGTGGGTCTTGTCGATCCCCTTGAGCGCGTCCGCCTCCGGCGTCTCGATGCCGACGAACACGGTCATGAAGTTGGCCTGCCGCATCAGCTCGAGGATCTCGGGCTGCTTGGCCATGTTGAGGGTCGCCTCGCAGGCGAACTGAAGCGGGTAGTCGTTCTTCTTCTGCCACGCCACGAGATGCGGCAGCATCTCGCGGGTCGCCTTGCGGTTGGCGATGAAGTTGTCGTCGACGAAGTAGACCACCGCCGGGTGCCCGGGCTGGCTGATGATGGCGTCGAGCTCGGCGCACATCTGCTCGGGGCTCTTCAGCCGCGGCTGGCGGCCGTAGAGCTGCGGGATGTCGCAGAACTCGCAGCGATACGGGCAGCCCGAGGAGAATTGCAGCGAGCCGATCAGGTAGCGCTTGAGCGGCGCCGCCTCGTAGGCCGGGGCCGGGAAGTCGGAGAGGGCGAGCCGCTCAGCCGTCTCGAACACCACCTGCTGGGTCGGCCGGGCGAGGTCGGCGTCGAGACGTTCGATCAGCCGGTCGGTGGCGTCACCGATCTCGCCGACATGGAGATAGTCGAAATCCGGGTATTTTTCGCGCGCGCCGGATACAGACGGACCGCCCAAAGCCGCGACCTTGCCGGCCGCGTGGGCGCGCCGGCCGATATCGTGGATCTGGCCTTCCTGGATGTGCATCCCGGAAACGAACACGGCGTCGGCCCAGGCGAAATCCTGGGCGGAGGCGCGCCGGATGTTCTCGTCGATGAAGCGGTACTCCCAGCTCTCCGGCATGTAGGCCGCGATCACCAGAAGCCCCTGCGGGGGCATAAACGCCTTGACGCCGCCCATGAGCGGGTAGGCGTGCGAGAATGTGCCGAACGAGGGCGTGTAAGCGGGGAAGACGCACAGGATGCGTCGGCGGGTCGTGACGGAGACAGTGCTGCGCATGGAGGCTTATCTAGCACAGCCGTCGGGAATGGCGCCCCCTTCGATGGTGAGAATGACGTGATCGATTGGCTCGCCACGAAGCCGGCCGGGCCTCCCCGCGCAGGCAACAAAAAACGCCCGGCCGTTTCCGGCCGGGCGCTTCGTCATCGCGTTGAGCCGGGGCTCAGGCGGTCAGGACCGTGTTCGGCTCGACCTTCACGCCCGGGCCCATCGTCGAGGTGACGGCGATGCGCTGGACGTAGGTGCCCTTGGCGCCCGCCGGCTTGGCCTTGGCGACCGCGTCGGCGAAGGCCTTGATGTTCTCGACGAGCTTGTCGGCATCGAACGAGACCTTGCCGACGCCGGCATGGACGATGCCGGCCTTCTCGACGCGGAACTCCACCGAACCGCCCTTGGCGCCGGCGACGGCGCTCTTCACGTCCATGGTGACGGTGCCGACCTTCGGGTTCGGCATCAGGCCGCGCGGGCCCAGCACCTTACCGAGACGACCGACCAGCGGCATCATGTCCGGGGTCGCGATGCAGCGATCGAATTCGATCTTGCCGCTCTGGACGATCTCCAGGAGATCCTCGGCGCCGACGATGTCGGCCCCCGCCGCCTTGGCGTCGTCCGCCTTGGCGCCGCGGGCGAAGACCGCCACCCGCACCGTCCGGCCGGAGCCGTTCGGCAGGTTGCAGACGCCGCGGACCATCTGGTCGGCGTGACGCGGATCGACGCCGAGGTTCATCGAGACCTCGACGGTCTCGTCGAACTTCGCGGTCGCCCGCTCCTTGACCAGCTTGATCGCCTCATCGAGCGGGTAGAGCTTGGTCACCTCGATGCCCTCGCGGGCGGCGCGGATGCGCTTTCCTTCGCGTGCCATGATGTCCTCCCTCAGGCCGTGACTTCGAGGCCCATGGCCCGGGCAGAGCCGCGGATCATGGCGACGGCCGCATCGACCGAGTCGCAATTGAGGTCGGGCATCTTCTTCTCGGCGATCTCGCGCAGCTGCGCCTCGGAAATCTTGCCGACGGTCGGGCCCTTACCCGGGGTCTTCGAGCCGGAAGCCGGCTTCTTGCCGATCTTCAGACCGGCGGCCTTCTTCAGGAAGAAGGTGACCGGCGGCTGCTTCATCTCGAAGGTGAAGGAGCGATCCTGATACGCGGTGATGACCACCGGGATCGGAGTGCCCTTCTCGATCTGCGCGGTCTTCGCGTTGAAGGCCTTGCAGAATTCCATGATGTTGAGGCCGCGCTGACCGAGCGCGGGACCGATCGGGGGCGACGGGTTCGCCGCGCCGGCCGGGACCTGAAGCTTCACGTAACCCGTGATCTTCTTCGCCATGGGATATCTCCCAAACTGCGTCCGCCGCCGGGCTGCCTAAGCGCGGGCGGGTCGGACGATTGCAGGTCGCGGTGCGATCCGTGGATCCCGGAGGCGAGGCCGGGCGGATCTTCCGCGGGTGATGGCGAATAGAGAGCAGCGAATGGCGATCAGAAGGCGCAACGCCCGCTCTTCGCCATCCGCAATCTCGCTACTCGCTCTTACGTCAGGCCTTCTCGACCTGGGCGTATTCCAGTTCCACCGGGGTGGCGCGGCCGAAGATCGACACGGCCACCTTGAGGCGGGAGCGGGCCTCGTCGATTTCCTCGACGGTGCCGTTGAAGCTCGCGAACGGGCCATCGGCGACCCGGACGGTCTCGCCGATCTCGAACGCGATCGAAGGCTTCGGCCGGTCGACGCCTTCAGCGACCTGACCCTTGATCCGCTCAGCCTCGGCATCGGGGATTGGGACCGGCTTCGACTTGTCGGCCCCGAGGAAGCCCGTGACCTTCGGGGTGTTCTTGATGAGGTGGTAAACCTCGTCGGTCAGGTCGCACTTCACCAGGACGTAGCCCGGGAAGAACTTGCGCTCGGCATCGACCTTCCGGCCGCGGCGCACCTCGACGACCTTTTCGGTCGGGACCATCACCTCGTCGAACAGCTCGGTCAGCCCGCGCTGGGCCGCCTGGTCCTTGATGGACTGGGCGACCTTGTTCTCGAAGTTCGAGTAGGCGTGGACGATGTACCAGCGCTTCGACACGGTTCCGTTCAACTCCGACAAGTCCGCGAGGTCTCCCCCGATCGATGGCGCGCCTCAGAGGCCGAGTATCAGCCCCACCACGAAGCGCAGGGCCTGGTCCACCACCGTGAAGAACAGGCTCGTGACCACGACCATCACGAACACCATGATGGTGGTGATCGTGGTCTCCCGGCGGGACGGCCACGTGACCTTGCGGGCCTCGTCGCGAACCTGGGAGAAGAACTCGCCCGGGGTCACGCGCTTCTGCGGCACCTTGACGGGCGTGGCAGGACGGGCCGGCGGCGTGTTCGCGGGACCGCGAGCCGCGCCGCGCGCCACATCCACCTTCTTGGTCGCTTCGTTCGATGCCATGGCGCCAGTGTTATTTGCGTGCGCGGGCCCGAGGCAGGGCCTGCTTCCGGGAACGCGAACATCCGGCGCCGAGGGCCTGGACGGGCCCGCACCGACGGTCGCTTCAGATCTCGGATTGCGCCCGCTCTAGCGCAACTCCGCCGGCTTGTCGACCGGGCGACCGCGCGGGGGTGAGTGAGATATCTGGCAGGAGTGGAGGGACTCGAACCCGCAACCTCCGGTTTTGGAGACCGGCGCTCTGACCAGTTGAGCTACACTCCTAGCGTCCCGCCAAATGCCCGATTGCGGCCCGGCTTGCAAGAGGCTCGGCGGCACAGACAGGCCCGCGCGGGACAAATGCGGCCATCGCAGCGACCAGTCACGGGCCAAGTCGGAGAGTCCTGGCGGGATCCTCGCTTCCGCGCGGCGTCAACGGCCATGATCGGTCCGCTCCGCGGCGGTCAAGGGACGCAATCCGTTTCGGTCAAAGTGGAACAGCTCGTCGCTGCGGGCATACGGCCCGGCACGCATCTGCCTGGTGACCTCCGCGGCCAGGTCGCGCCGGGCGGCGCTGTCGGTCGGCCACGCCATGAGCGCACCTCGGGTGGGAGCGGCCAGGGTGATGCTGTCCGCTTTCAGGGCGCTACGCATTTCATCGAGATAGTTCGACACCAGCAGTCGGGCAGCGTCGTAATCGTCGCCCGATTCGGCGATGGCAAACATCGGCGTTCCATCCCCGACGCCCAGGCTGAACGGCGCGTCCTTCGAGGTCGCCGCCAGGTTCTTGATGGCTGTCGCTTCCACCAGGGCAGGATCGACCCGCCAGCCCGCGAGCATCGCACGGGTGACGTATCGGTAGCGCTTCGGCTCGTCGAGCACGTAGACGACGAACAGCGTCTCGGAAAATCGGCGGCGCGCGATCTCCGCGTGCTGTCGGAGGATCTCTTCAGGCACGAGTTGCACGCGCAGGCGCGATTTGACGGCCGCGAAATCCCCGGGATCCGTTGCGGGCTCGGACGTCGCGAGGACGTCGGCGAGGAATTTCGCGATGGCCTGTCGGCGCTCTGCGCTGGAGAGTCTGGCGACGCGCGGATACAGGTTGGTGAGGGCGATCGTCCTGGGGCCGACATTGATCTGCGCCGGATCGGAATCGAGCCGGATCTCGGCCTCCGGCTGCAGGGTCCGGACCAGTGCCGCCACCTCGTCGCGGAATCGCCCGTCGCTCAAACCATCGGCGCGCGCCGCACCAGGCCAGATTGGGATCCCGACACAGATCAGGACCAGGAACCCAAGGGCGCGGAGAATGAAACCAGCGGACATGCGAGTCTCCACCGGAGCACGGCAGAGACATGACAAAGCAACGCCGGCGCTTCGTCAAGACGAAGCGCCGGCGAGCGTCACATTAAACCCGAGCATAGAGTCCGGGCCTCTTGGCGGGACCGGGATATTTGCCTGCTACGACTCTCCGCGAGCTGCGAAGCGCATCCCGGCTGCCAGGCCGGCGCGCCACCTACCGCCGCGACGCGCCGATCCTGTCCTGGCTTAGTCGTTGATGGCGGCGACGACGCCGGCGCCGACGGTGCGGCCGCCCTCGCGGATGGCGAAGCGCAGCTTCTCCTCCATGGCCACCGGCACGATCAGCGTGACGTCCATGGTCACGTTGTCGCCCGGCA
>NZ_JAKSYJ010000114.1 GCF_022829365.1 Methylobacterium sp. J-077
ACGACTTCTCGCCGGTGTGCCACCGCAACCACCTGGTGATGCCGGACGGGCGCTATTGCGGCCTGGCGCCGGTGCCGGTGTGCCGGGACTGCCTGGCCGCGGACGCGGACGGCTACGAGGAGCCGGACCCGGCGGAGCGCCGGGCCGCATTCGGGCGGTTTTTGGCCGGTGCGGCGCGAGTGTTCGCGCCGTCGGCCGACACGGCGGGCCGGATCGGGGCGGTGTATCCGGATCTGGCGATCACGGTGCGGCCGCATGTCGAGCACGACCGGCGCGTGCGATCCACCGCCCTGCGCAGACCGGGCCGCGTGCGCCGGGTCGCCGTGCTGGGTGGAATCAGCATGCCCGAAGGTGGCCTTCTGCTCCAGGCCCTGGCCGCAGACGCGCTGAAAAGGAATCTACCGCTGCGGTTTGCGATCGTAGGCTTCTCCGATCCGACACTCACGGATGGCCTGAGGCGGGCCGGCGTCACCGAGACGGGCCGCTACTCTACCGACGACCCGACGCTCGATCGGGTCGCCCGGGCGGCCCTGCAGATCGCCGAGACCGGGCAACACTGGGCGGACGATGAGATCCTCGACCTCCTGCCGATGGCTTCCGCCGACTTAATCCTGCTACCGGCGATCTGGCCGGAGACTTATTCGTATACCCTGACCCTGGCTCTGCGAACCGACATGCCGGTGGTGGCCTTCGACCTCGGCGACCAGGGCGACCGGCTGCGCGCCCATCCGAAAGGCCACGTCCTGCCCTACGCTCTCGCCAGACATCCAGGGACACTGAACGACCAACTGATGGCGATCGACATCTCGGTCGGCGGGCCGATCTCCGCGCCCGCTCAAGCGGCCGAATATGAGGACCTGATGGGCGACTACTACGCCCTCGACAACGTAAGGCAGGTCCCTTCGGCACATCCGAACAACGCACTTTAGCCCAGTTTTTCGACGAAGCAGGCGGAGAAACGCAGAGGCCACCCCGATGTCCGCTCTCCTCACGGCTCAAACACAGAAGAGCCCGGTCGAGTCCTATCTGCACGTCCTGCACGCTCTGATTCTGCGCGACATGCGCACGCGTTTTGGAGCGTCGATTTGGGGCTATGCCGTGGTGGTTCTATGGCCCTGCGTCCACGTCTTCATGTTGATCTCGATCTACACATTCCAGAAGTTGGCTGCGCCCCTTGGCGATAGCAGGCCGCTATTTTTCGCTACGGGCGCGGTCCCCGTCCTGGTTTTTCAATATATCTCCCGGGAAGTGATGAAATCCGTCATCATGAATCGCCCGTTGACGTACTATCCTCAAGTTAAGCTTTTTGATTTAGTTTTCTCCCGCATACTGGTCGAAATTGTTACCGGATTTCTGGCTCTGCTTGTCGTTACCTCAGTATTAGTTGTCTTGGGTACAAACCCTATCCCAGCAAATCCGATCGCTGCTGTTTCTGGCTACGTGGCCGCGATCATTTTAGGGATTGGCGTCGGGACAATCAATGTCGCGATCATAGGGTTTTTTCCCGGATGGATGATCGGCTATGCGCTTTTTAGTATTATCATGTATGTGTCGAGCGGAGTCATGTTTCTGCCAAGCTTCATGCCTGATAAGGTCTATTATTGGATGAAATTTAATCCGGCCCTGCAATGCGCGGAATGGGTACGGTCAGCCTACTATCCATATGCCGGCATTCAAGTGGATTATTTATACGTCATTATGTTTGGCCTGACTTCAGCAAGCATCGGCCTTCTGCTCATCAAGCACGTAGTTAGCAAACTTAATTCTTGATTGACCGAGAGATCATGCAAATCGGAGCTCGAATTATTTCAGATCGAAAGCATGAGTGCAAAGCATCTCAGGTGCTTCTGCGGTCAAACGCATTTCGCATGGGCGATCAGTCCGACCGCACGCTTCGGACATCAGGGGGCAAGTGCCTCCGAAAGGACGCGGATCATCGTCCTCAAATCTATCTTGCCGGACGGAACGCTATGGCAAATCGCTGGACCGGCAGGACAGTCGCTGATCTGGCCCGGTCCAAAAGATCGGTTAGGTCAAATTAGACCTCACCATACCGATAATCACGCGGCTATCTGTGGCGTGAAGTGGGCGGGAGCACTATTGGTCTTACTTATCTAGCCTTTCGCCTGTGTCCCTGCGGACGACCCCACCACCGATCAGCCGCTTGAACGGGCTGGCCTTGCCGCCCGGAAGTGAGCGGCGATGCGCATCCGTGATACCTGTATGTCGGTCGCGTACTCGGCGTAGCCGCGCGATCACTCCGACGTCGACCACCGTCTTGGCCGCATGACAGGGCTTGCATAGCACCTGACAATTTTCGAGCGACGCGTCCTCCGTCAATGCTGCTGGCACGATGTGGTCGTAGTGGAACCGCCCGACTTGCAGGGCGCACGGACAGTGGCTGCCGTCGGTCAGCACACCCTCACACCGACCCTCCGCTCGGGCGAGGGCCGCGCGCAGCACCGCTTTGCTGAATTCCCGGCGGGGCATCACACCCCTCCTGCGCCGGCGGTCGCGATCAGTCCACTCAGGTCTGTCGCGATCGCCGCGCGTTCAGATCCGGTCTCGGCCAGCCGGTAGGCGTGCAGCTCGCACGCCCCGCGTGTTGCGCAAGCGGCGAGCCACCCGAGAAAACCGGGATCGCCGGCTTGGCAGACGCGAACAGCGACAATCGAAGCCTGTCCCTGCTCGTTGCGGCGCACTGCCAAGACGACCGCAGGATCTTCAGCGACGAGATCAACGGTGTCGAGCGGCTGGACCACAACGACATAGCGTCGGCCCGAGTGCCCCCGCCAAGCGCTCATGGCGAGGACAGGGGCGCCACGGAGGCCCGCGCTCGTGCGTAAGCGCTCCTCACGGATCGTCGAGCGTGCCGCTCGGTCTGACTTTAGCTCGCGCAGTGCGGCTGCCCAGGAGATGCTGCGGTTTGACATGGCCGCCCTCACGCCGAGAAGGAGGAGGGCGGTGCCAAGTACCGGTTCGATACCCAGCAGCAGCGCGGACTCAGGGTTCGGCAACCGAGCGGTGATACGGGGCGGGGGCGGGGGAAATCGGGGATATGCATGGCACCCATCGAGTTCGCGGCAGGATCGGCCCCGCCACTGCCCCGACCCCGCACGCGGCCCAGTAGGCCTGCAGGGTAATGCCATCCATTGAATGTCTCGGTCCGGTCGCGGACAGCGTACCTCAGTCGGCCGGAATGATGGCACTCATGTTGGTCACCATTCTGCCGTTGAGCTACAGGTTGCCATACCGGTCATCCGTCTCCTGGTGTGGAGCGGCAATGAATAAGCGCACTCAGTCTGAGGCTCAGATCTGATTACTGCGAAGGCCTCAGCGATGTCCGATAGCGCCGCAGCACCGGTTAGCCGCCCCCTTTGCGTGCAGCCAGATATGCATGACAGTCTGACATTTCTCATGATGTTTTCTCATTCTGCATCGTAGAAGCTGGCTGCTTCGTGGCACGATGAGTAGCGCTCCATTCGACCGAGCAGTCCAGTCGAATATGACCGCCGCGATAAGGAATATTCCAGCGGCGATCTGATCGGCCTTATCGACCCAAAATAATCCGCACTTAGGTCCTGCCTCTCACCGAAACCGCTTGCTCAGTCCAGACGACCACCATCAATCGATCAATTCCGATCGGCTTCAATCGAGCCAGGGTGCGGCGCGAGAGTTACAAGCCCCGGCATGGGCACACCCCCCATTTCTCTGTCCAACGGCAGCGTTCACGAGAGCCGACCGCAGAATTCGCCGGCGTAACCTTGGACCGTCAGGGTCAGCCCACCGCCAGGTACGGCCAACCTTCCCGCGTCCAGATGCAGGAAATGTCCGCGCCCCATTTCTGATCAGGCCGAGCTGCCGTGAAGTCCTGATCGAGGCGGTTGCGCGGGACCGGGGAGGCGTGGCCGCTGTCCGTCGCGCGCCGGGGGCGACGCGGTTGCGCGGGAACGACTAGGACCGCGAGGCTGAGGCACCCCAGACCGGGCTGCCCGAGGTGGCGCTAGGGGCACTAGCTCGGCGCTGGAGCGGGAGAGATGACGCAGTCTCTGCAGCCGAGATTGCCATACTGAGTGTTATTGCAGGGCGAGAATGAGGTTCCGGACAGCTCCGCAAAACATACGTAAAAACCTTATTCTCAGCCCTCGAATCAGATTTTTATGGGCCAATCAACGATACAGGCTGTGGATTGCTCTGATTAACCGTATTTTTGGTTTGTATCCGCAATGATTATAACTTCTGGTCTGAGATCAATAGGAATTGAAACGAGATACAGCAATGAAATACGTAGGTATATGCTCTTGCTTTGCAATAGCGCTTAGTTCCTGCAGTCCCGCTTCGGCCGGGAATGGAAATGCTCTCGCCGGCGGGTGGAACGGCGAGATATCTGGAAGTGCGCTACGCTTGGCCCCTGCGACCGCACCGGCGACCCATGGTAGCCCATCCTCTGCACCAGCCTTTGTCAGTGGAAGCTCTGGCGGATCCCTCTTCGATTTTGGCTTTGGAGGCAGCTCAAGTCATAGCTCAGGGGGCGCGCCTTCACCTGAGGTCAACGCCATGCTCGGCTTGATGCTGGCCGGCAGCACTGTGGCCTTCCTGCGCCGTAGGAAGAGCGGCAAAGCCAAGTCAGCAGCGTGATGAGCCTGGCGTGGTCGAAGTTCTCACACGGTGCGCGTCCGCCAGCCTGATCGGAAGGGCACGCGCGCTAACCTCGTTCCTTCCCGTCCACACCGCCAGTTGGTCTCTGCTGGTGTTCTCGGCTGGTACTGTCCTATCGGCCGTGCTGCAGCGGCACCTGCTCGAAGAGACACAGACCACCCAGCATCTGGTCGAGTTCAACGTCGGCGAGGCGTTCGGGCTCGCCGCGATCCTGTCGCTGATGCTCTCTGGCCCGCATAAGATCCCGACGCTGGCTGGGTCCGATATCGCCGTCCTGCTGCTCTCCGCGCTGGCGTGGTTCGTGCCGGAGCAGCACGGCGTCTACCTCGCCATGACGCTCGCCGGATCGTGGTTTCTCCTGAAGAGTCGCTCCCACCCGCGGCTGGCCGGCATCGGCCAGATCTGGTTGGCTCTGTCTGTCTACGAACTCTGGGGCAAGCTCCTCTTCAAGATCGCCTACCAGGCGATCGAGGTCATCGAAGTGGGCATGATCTACAGGGTTGGACGCCTGTTCTACACCGATCTCGGTGTCGAGGGGGCGAGCCTGAGCGTTCGGCCGGATTGGTCGATCGTGATCCTCGAGGGGTGCTCGTCCTTTCACAACCTCTCTCTGACGGTGCTGATCTGGCTGTCCATCCTGAAGATCGCCGAGCAGCCGGCTAGCCAGACGGCGTTCCGCGCGCTGGGAATGAGCGCCTGCCTGGTCGTCGCGATCAACCTAACGCGCATCTTGCTGATGGTGCCGTCGCGCGAGACCTTCATCTTCTGGCATGACGGCGCAGGATCGTCCGTGGTGGCGCTAGCCTCCGTGCTGGCAGCCATCGCCCCTATCCTACTGGGCGCGGAGAGGCGCACATGCCCGCTCAGCCCGCGAACCTGACGCCCTGGGCACGCAGCGGCCTGGCCCTCCTGTGCCTTCTCATGGCTGTCTCGGTCGGGGTGCGGATCTACGCATACCGGCAACAGTCGGTGAGCGGCACGGCGGTCCGGGAAGCTGCCGGCGCCCCCGTGGATCTCGGCAAGGGCGTCCTGTTACCGCGCTCGGTCGCTCAGCATCGCAGCGTGCAGGTCAGCTCATGCCGAGAGCCGGCGTCTGTCGAGTTCGTGCAGGCCAGCCCCTACGGGTCCGACCCGTCGCTCCTGGGCGTACCTCGCCCTAACGATCACGTCTTCTACGTTTATCGCGGCTGGAACCTCGGCAGCCGCTTCGCCACGGCCAGCCTCAACGCGATCTACTTCACCCGTCGGGCCTATGCCCGACTGGCGATGCAGAAGCTCCCCGCGACGGACGACATGGCCGTCAAGATCATCGTGCCAGCGGACTGCGATGCCTCACCCGACGACGTGCTGGCGGCGTTGAGGCGTGAGGCGCGTTCCTCGGATTGATCGGGCTCGGGCGATCGGCTTCTGCGCCTCGCCCCACACTGGCGCGCCACCGATGAGCCGTCGGCAAACCGGAGCGGCTGCGCCGAGACTGCGTCAACGGTGATCATGGGAGAGCCCCCGCGCTGAGGCGGCCGCGGGAACGTCGTCGCGGCTGCCGATGCGGTGCTCATCGATTTGCTGGAACGTGCCTGCCGCTGTATCCGTCAGGTCCCGATGCGCATGTCAGCGCGCTCTCGCGCATCATCCTCAGCGGCCGGGATCCCCATCAGTACGCGCGAAGGATGGGTATGCACGATCCGAACGTTTTTCGGCGCCCAGGTGCGCCCCAGGCAAACAGCGTAGATCCAGCGATCCCATAGATTTTTGTTTTGATTGTTGAGCGATCTTTGCCTTTCTTTAGCCTTAGCGTTAAATTTCCTAGTCTCTTCAGCCTTTTCGTCGCTATTTATATCAGAACTGATTCCCCGATTGTCTCGCCGAGGCTGTGCATGCTGTGCGACAGCCGGAAATGAAAAATCACAGATCAGAAGCGAAATCAGTATCACAGTGCGCATCAGATGCTCCAAGAGCCTCGTTGGCACCCCCTTGTTGACGCTGTGACGAAGCTGGAAACTGAGAATTTTCAAGCGATACGAAAATAACGGCGCGAAATCACCATTCGCCAATGGGGCGCTGTAGCAGGTGAGAAGCTACGACCTGCGCTTCGCTGCGCCAAAGCTTCTACATCTCGCCAAGCGCCAACTCGCTATCAACGGGTGATCGTCGCCATGCTGCAGGCCAAGGAATCGGATGCCATCGCCCAAGTGCGGGCTCTGGCGTGCTATTGTCGTACGAGCTTCGGTTCCGGCTTAGCGGTTCGCACGAGGCCCTGGATCCCCCGCAGAGGACGACCCGCCGTCTCGGCGATCTCAGCCTCATGCTGCTGGATGAGATTGCAGGCCGGCTGATCGCCATCCAGGCCGCTAAACCCTCCATCAGCATACGCCGGTTCGAGGCCGGGCTGCCATCCTCGGAGACGACGACGAACAGGACGGAGCCTCGCTCTTGCGGGAGTGACTTTATGCGCTCGGCCATGTCGGGCTGATATCCGTCCGAGCCCACGCGGTTAGGTCACTCCGTGGGCTGAACCAACAAACTGAATGGGCGCTGCCGCGGTTTGAGAGAAAGAATATCCCCGTCACGATGACAGGTTGGATTGAGGGCCAGCGGGCATTCCCGGCTCAAGCTCTTGGCCCAGACATCAGTGGTAACATCATGTGGCGGGCGATGGTTTGTTGCTCAGGGCGGCGATGCTTTTGACCATCGGCGTGTTTGCACATACGATTAAGGCGGCTGCCAAGCATTACGCGACACAGATGCTCGCTCCAATGGACTCCGCCCAAAATTTAACCGAATCAAATTTATCAGCTCATCATTGTCTTGCGGACGAACACCGCGGCGGCAAATAAGACAGCAGATCCCGCGGCGACCAGGCTTATCATCAGAGCACGCCGGGGTTCCGTGGCAGAATTTGCCTTTACCGGCGCGGTGATCATATTAAAAAACTGAGGCTGCCGAGCGACCAAAATGCGTGCCCGGTCATAGGCCTTCCGAACCTCTTCGGCGTACTTGATCGCCCCCTTCCGTTCGTGTTCGAGAGCCTCGAACTGCGTCAGCGCGCTGGCGAGCTGACGTTTCTGGTTCGGATCCTGCCCCGTGGCTTGCCGCTCGATCCGAGCGATGTTGTCGTCGAGATCCCTGATCTGCTGCTTGATATCGATGATCCGGCGGGATTCAGGTCCGAGATCCCGCTGGCCGATCGAGAGTTGGACGGCCAAGTTGATGCGGGCACCTCGCAACTCTGAGACGAGCTTCAGGTTGGCCTCGTTCGATTTTTCAGCGTCGAGCAGACCTTCGCGATTGCGCAGATCAGTCTGGGCGATTTCCAGCTTGGCGACGCGATCCTGAGCGATCTTCAGCTCGCGCGTGCTCTCGACCAAGGCATCCTCACGCGCCGGCATGCTGAGGTTGCCCAGCATCCGCTCGGCATCGTTCAGGATCGCTTGCGTGATCGCCAGCGACTCGTCTGGATCGAAGGCCTCCACCGTGAGCCCCATGATGCCCGAGGCCGACTCGACATCGATGGACACCCGCCGCTTCCAGTAGCGAAGGGCTTTCTCGATCGGCTCTTCAGGATCGAGGCGGGACGCGAAATCGACGCTGTTGCGTCCGAACCACTCGCGGATCGGCATCTGAGCCTCCATCGCCTCCAACATCGGCCGGCTCAGGATGTATTCCTGGGTGATCAGCGTGTCTTGCGCGATCGTCGAACTCACCACGCCGGCATTGGTACCGACAGCATCGGGGGCCGCCTTGTCGGCCGTGCCAATCGAGGGGCGGATGGCGAACTTCACCTCGGTCACGTACCGATCCGAAGCGATGAGGCCATAGTACAGAGCGCCAGCCAGTGTCGGCACTACGAAGCAGACCGCGAACAGGATCAGGATCCAAGGATCGCTCTTGACGTGGCTCTGGTAGGACGTGACGCCCTTCTTACGGTCCCGAAAGCTCGGCACGTTTGGGAACTGGCGCAGGACCTTGGCGATCGCCCTCTGATTCTGAGAGGAGGCGACGGGCTTTCCGCCGACCTTCCGAGCTTCCATATTCATGGACCAGTCCCAGGCGCTGGCGGACCGCGAAGTGTCGAGACTGAACCGGATACCCGGCGGCCTCTGTGCAGTTGCGTGCGTGGGCACTCCCATCAGCTCGCGGCGAAAGCATGTCGGCCACGGCGCTGTCGGATCAGGCTGTCGGCATGCCTCTCCAAGCGCGAGCGGTAAGAGGACGCCACTTCGCGGAACCTCAGCTGCGATCAGCTCAAACACTCCGTATCGAGGCCGATCGAACCGAGACAGCCTCAGGGCGATCAGAGATCGCACCGCCTGAGGCTAAGAACATATCCGACCAAAGGATTGATTTGCCATCGCATAAACACAGGCGAGCAGCTTGGAACGAGTTCGAAACAGACATTTCCGATTCATATAACTGGCTGATAATTGAAAATCTCATCAGCTAATAAAGTCTCGCCGCTATGTTCGCGTCGTGTCTGACCCTATGGGTGGTGGCAGCTCTGCTGCTCATCACCTACCTCTACCTGCACGCCCGCACTTCCACAGCGTGACGCGAAACATTGCGCCCGGACGCCTAGCGCCTGGTCATCGAATGCAGCTGGATGGAACGGCACGCCAAGAGCCGAGCGGAGTTCAAGATGCGCTGGGGCATGGAACTCAGACAGCGGTACAAACTATCCGTCTCCCGCCCCCTCCGGATCATTTTCAGGTTCAGTAGCTTCCAACG
Source organism: Methylobacterium sp. J-077 (assembly GCF_022829365.1). Lineage (GTDB taxonomy): Bacteria > Pseudomonadota > Alphaproteobacteria > Rhizobiales > Beijerinckiaceae > Methylobacterium. Next base: position 9,382 of record NZ_JAKSYJ010000114.1, read on the forward strand.
CGCGCTGCACGCTGAGTCTCAAGGGATCATGGACGCCGAGATCGTCTCTTGGACCTTTCTCGATCACGCGAGTTTCTCCCCGGCGAGCTACGCGGCCCTGACGCTGCGGTGCCTGAAGGCGATGGGCTGGCGACTCGACCATCAGGACCGGGAGCATTTCGTTCTCCTCCATGATCGCAGGCGCGTCGTCGTCCGGTTTGAGTGGACGGATCGGGACCTCGAATGCCTCGCCGTCCACGAAGTCGCGACGGCGGCCCAGCATAACAGTTGCCAGGCCGCCTGCGTGATCACCAACGGCCGCTTCAGCGGCGCGGCATCCGCCATGGCGGCAGAATTCGGCGTGGTCGCGCTGCACTGCTCGCAGCTGGACCTCCTGACGCCGCAACGCGCACCTGCGCCGATGATCCGACCGACGTCGAGGTCTGATTTACCTCTCGCGGCCTGATCGCGGGTCTGCCAGAATCTGCGCGGGGCAGGGCGGCCGGTGAGATCGGCCATTCCGCCGTCATTCGGCGGCGAGACACCGGTGCGCCTCGCACCGCCGCTTCGCGTCGGGTGCTCGGTGACACCACCCGATACGGTTCGCTGACCTCGCTCTGGCAGGCAACGCCAAGAAGGTTATGCGTAGCCGCACCTACCGTATCGGCCGGTCAGCACGATCAAGCGCACGCTATGGGCTGGCGGCGCGACCGCAGATGGTCGATGCCTCGTACAGATTTTCACAAGACTTGCCCTCTACGATGGCCCGATTCAGACGGCGGTGGGCCAGGTCAGCGCGCCCTCTCGAAGGCGCGCCTTCGCCTCGAGAGTTCATGCCTTATTCCGGCTTTCCGCCCGTCCTCCTCGTTGACGATGTGCCGATGATCATCGAGGTCGTGCGTGCCGTGCTCAGTCAGCTTGGCTTTCGCGACATCGATGCGGCGTCCGATGGCACGGCGGCCCTCCAGTACCTGCGGCAGCGCCGCTACGGCCTAGTGCTGTCCGACTGGAACATGCTGCCGATGACCGGGTACGAGCTGTTGCGCCACGTGCGCACCGATCCGTCTTTGCGGGAGACGCCGTTCGTGATGATGACGACGCAGGCGCAGGCCGATTGCTTCCCAGCCGCGCGCCGGGCTGGCGTGAACGCCTGCTTGATCAAGCCGTTCACGCCCTCGAAGCTGCGTGAGACGATTATCGCGGTGTGTGGCAATGCTCGACCGGATGGTACGGTTTAGGCACACTGATCTGCAGCTCGACACGAGCCTCATCGCAGCCTTCGTTGACTCGCCCCCCCTGGATCCTGCCAGCGACACGGCTCGAAGCCCGAACGCCAGCAGAGTAGTGTACTACCCTCTCTTGCGAGGAACACGCCGGCCACACGTGAACAGGGCGAACACGGCGGCCGTCGCGCTCGCGAACGGGAGCCGGTGTGTGCTCGACCGTCGCGATAGGCCGGAAAAGGGCAACGTCGGCGGAAACGGGCGGCCCGCTCTCTCTGACCTCAGGCGTCAGTGGTTTCCTTGGCCTTGCGCGGCCGACCCGCGCGCTTTGGCTTCTCTGAGACGGCTGCCGCGGGTGCAGCGGTCTTCGGGGCGACTTTCTTGCGCTGCTGACCGAGGCCGAGGCTCTTGGCGAGCGCCGAGCGCTGCTCGGAGTAGCTGGCGGCCGTAGACGGGTAGTCGCGCGGCAGCCCGTAGCGCTCCCGGTACTGCTCGATCGTCATGCCGTTGCCGGTGAGGTGGCGCTTCAGCGTCTTGTACGGCTTGCCGTCGATGAAGCTGATCAGCGCGTCGGGGGTGATCGATTTCCGGATCTGCGACGGGGTCAGCCTCTCGACCGTTGGAGCCTCGGGTGCGCTGCCGTGGCCGAGCCCTGCCAGCGCAGCGTGCGTGTTGGCGATTAAGTTCGCAATCTCGCTCGGCTGCAGGTGATTATTCGAGACGTAGGCGGACACGAGGCCCGCCGTCAGCTCGATAAAATCGGTCGGTCCACGCTCGATCGTTTCCACGTTTTCGTCCACGAAATGCACCTACGTTCGAAGAAATCTGACACTGTGACGAGGGCGGATAGAAATCAATACAATTTCGGATGAATCACAAGTTATTGTGGGTGCGCAAGGTAGAGTCAATGTGCCGCCCCGATACCGGGAGTGCAGCTTAATTTCTCCCCGATCACGTTGTTGCGTTTTTCAAACGCGCCAAGCATCGGGCCGACAATCTAGAGTGGCGCCAACAGATAACCACAGCAGCTGAAACGAAAGGCCAACCGCGGATCGCTTGGCCGATCGACGACGGCGCCGCCCAGCTAGCGACCTACACCAGCGTGCTGGCCGACATCTTCCCCGTGAAGGGGCTCGTCGGCACGGGGCCCGATCGCCCGAGAGCGCACCTATCGGTCTAGTTTGACCGTGGAGATCCCGTAGCGAGGGCGTCGATCCATCATCAGCCGCCGGTGGGGTCAGTGCACCACCCTGCTGACGGCGGCACCAAACGATGCGAGCCCCTCCCTCTCGACGACCTCCATGAAGGCGCGGTAGGCGTCCTGCTCGGTCGCGAAACACCCCCGCCACTCGGTTGTACCGCTGGACATGTGGACGACGGCCAGCTGCCACGGATCTTGCGTACCCGCGAACCGATACATCTCCACGTCGACCGTCTCACCGTCGCGGGTGAACGAACCCGATAGGACGGAGTGCTCGAAGTCGCGATCCTCGTCTCCCAAGTCGGCTCCATCAGGGTCGCTTAACATCACTGAGGAACTGGCTCATGTGCACCACGACATCATCGCCGTTGCCCCCCGCCTCCGTGTCCCCTGGGGCCCCTTCAGCTTGGTCGGCGCGCTTGGCGATTTCCGTCAGAACCAGTTCCACCGACGGTGGCCACGCCACGCCCTTGTCCTGGAGCACCTGGGTGGCCTGGACGAGCATATAGAATTGCTTCGGCTGGATCGTCGTACCAGCGACGTGCTGGTCGAGAATGCGGTCAGCCAGCGCTGTCGCCAACCCAGCGACCTCGGCCAGCTTGTCGGGTGGCGCATCGGCGTCCGTCACATCAAAAAGCCCTTCGTGCGTTCGACATGACGCCTCGGTCTGGCTCTCTCAGGCGCTTCGCGCTGCCGCCAGCACGCCCGGCCGCCTTGTCTAATCGTAAGCGGTCGATCCCAGTGCATATCCACAGCGCCGCGTCCCGCTCCAATTTGCGCAGCGTCCTCCCGCTGACAAGTCAATTACGGCCCACGTAGATCAACGCGCGGAATAAGCGCATCCATCGCCGCGCGGCCGCATCCGTTCCCATCCATGTAACGGCTCTGACGGCCACCAGATGCAGCTCGCGATATATCCATCAAGATGATCACATCTGCCAAAGCAGATCCTCATCGATCTCATGATTTTCTCCCGTGAGGGGAGGCTGTGGCCATGACGATCATCGCCTCGATCAACGGGGTCAGCCTCGTGCGCGCTACGGAGATCGTTCAATCGGCGCGCGCTGATGCCACGCTCGAGCGCCGTCACGAACCTTACGCGGTCTCGATCGATTGAGATTGGGGGACAAAACCGCGGGGATAGACGGTTCCTAACTGGACAGCGCCATATCGTGGACATTCGCGTCCAACCCCAGTCAGTTTTTACTGTCAAATTTGCAATGAAAATTATTGCGCTACCGAGGCAAATCTACAATTAAATCTACAGCGTCCTCAAACTGCATGGGCTTACCGTAAAGATAGCCTTGGCCATACACACATCCCATTCTATCAAGCGCCTGGGCTTGTTCCGGCCGCTCGATGCCCTCCGCAACGACTGGCAGTCCCAGCTCGTCAGCGAGCCGAACAATCATCTGTATAATCTTGAAGCTTTTTGGATCGTCCAGCATCGATCTGACGAAGCCGCGATCGATTTTGATAGCCGTAGCAGGCAGCGTACTCAAATAATTCAACGATGAATATCCCGTCCCAAAGTCGTCGATAGCGACTCCAAATCCGTATTCACGGAGCTTGCAAAGGGTCGCGATTGAACGATCAGGGTCTTTTATCAGACCGCTCTCTGTGACCTCAAACCGTAGTGAGCTGGCTTCAAATCTTCCCTCCCGAACGAATTTCTCGAGCAATTCGAGAAACCCACCCTCAAAAAGATCTTGCGCCGCAATATTTAAGTTCAAAAAAAGCTTTTCGCGCCCAGTACCATCGGGCCTATTTACAACGGGCAACTGAGGAATCAGCTCGGCGACCATCCTCAAGGCGGCCAGCGTTAGTCGAGATATCAGCCCCGACGATTCTGCAACTGGGATGAACTCCGAAGGCGGGAGCAGGCCTCTTTCCGGATGCTGCCATCGCATCAGCGCTTCGAACCCGACGGTATATCCCGTATCGAGGCTCACGATCGGCTGGAAGACCATGAAGAACTCCGCCCGATCTATGCCCGACTGAATTTCCTGCTCGAGCCGCAACATTTCGATGGCTTCGCGGAAGTATGGGGATGGGTTGTGTGTGTCAGGGGGAGGCGGGCAGGCCGATCGTCCGCTCGCCCCCTCGAGCCGCGCAACCGTTGCCCGGTAGCGCTCAAGCACGACGCTCAAGCACATGCGGAGGATGGGGTCCGTCCCAGAAATTCGCCGCGCCAGTTGTTCTCGCGTGATGACGATTAAGACGCTGTCCGCGAGCGCCCGAACGGTGGCCGAGCGTTTTCCTCCATCGAGGATCGCCATCTCGCCGACGACCTCGCCTGGCCCGCGACACGCCAACACGAGATCGCCGTCCGAGCGCGTCGCAAAAATCTCCAGGCGCCCCTCCTCGATGAGGTAGGCGGCATCGCCCGAATCCCCCTCTCTGAAAAGAGTGACACCGGCGCAGAGGTGCACGCGATGCAATGACGGCGGCGACACGACGGGCACGATGACTCGCGGCTAGAGATCGACCAACCTAGTGCACTGATGCCGACGGACGCACCAAGGGCACAGAACTAACCAACTGCATTATATTAATAATTCTGGATGCGCCATGCACCATTTGAGAGCGTCAGTGCACTAGGGCGAAGAAAGCCTCACAGAAACCCCTAAAGGAACCATCCTACGGCGCGATCCGAGGACGCCTTGTTGAGGATCGATGCAGATGCCCGCAGCGCGAGGACGGCTATAGCATTCGATTGCTTTCACACGCAGGCGCGATTTGCAAAATCCAGTCGGGCTCGTCGGTGAGGCAGATCTGCATGTTCGGGCGGGCGCCCCTCAGCGGATTATCGCGCATGTCTAGCAAACCTAAATGTCGCCCGAGCATTGACGCGCCGTCTGCCAGACGGAAGGCATGCCGTTAAGAACCGGTAACGGGCTCGCCCCGACACGGCGGTGAGCGATGCGGTTAGAGCGCTACCATCAATAACGACAGGACGATATTTGTAGCCTGATGCAGGAATTGATCGAAGCCGATCAACCACCAGAACCGCACGTCCGTGATCGAGAACTGAAATCGATGTGCGCAGAGCGTCTTGCCGCGATCGATCAGCCAGTGGACGGTCAAATCGATCCCGCTCAACCACCATAAGCTTGGTCGAAATATCGCCACGATCGCCAAGGTGCCGAGGGCGTGTACCCCGGCATGAGCGGCGAGCGGGGGTCCCCAGCCACGCAGCCGCTCCTTACCACGCGCCATCCATTCGGTTTGGACCAAGAAGTCCGCGATGAAATGCTTGGCCGCCATCGCGGTCAGGAGGGCGCCCATCGTCAGCACGGAGCCGTCGGTCTCAAACAGTCGCACAGCTTGGCGCCCCGGGGGATGGAGGCGCAAAGCTATGTACGAAGGTGGTCAAGAAGCGCCTAACCGCCGAGGAATCGACGCGGACGCGCTCACACGATGTGAAGATCGCCAGCATGCGCCGTCAGCGCCTGCTTCGTGACATTCAGAAGGGTGAGGCTGTCACCCAGTGGGTCGGTGATGACGACGCCGCCGATGCCATCGTGGGCCGCCGCCAAGACGGCGCTGACGGAGTTGAACACGGCGTGGTCGAACTGAAGGACGTCCTTGCCGACGTCGAAGCCGTGGACGGTATCATGCCCGAATTGTCCGCGGAACACGAAGGTGTCGGGCCCTGCACCGCCGGTCATGACATCATCACCGGGCCCACCGATCAGCGCTGTTGGCCCATTGCCCGCGGTGAGGTGATCGGCGCCGTTGCCGCCGTCGAGAACCGTCGGACCGTTCGATCCGGACGAGATTTGGCCGGTCCCGTCATTGATCCCAGTCGCATTTACGTAAGTCATGCTCGGATCACCGACGGTAATCGTCAGGCTCGCGCTCGAACTTCGCCCCTGCTGGTCGGTGACGAAGTAGTTGAAAACGTCCTGTGCGACGGTGCCTGACGGCAGCGCGCCGGTATACGCGTGGTAACTATAGCTGCCATCGCCAGACAGCGTCAGGATGCCGTAATCGCCCACCAGGGGAACGGCGAGGGGACCGATCACTGGGACCGCTAGCCCGGTGTTGACGCTGGCGACGGCGATCACGTTCAGGCTTGCACTCGAGCCGTAGCCCGTGTCGTTGGCGAGCACACCGTGCTGCGCATCCACCGTGATGGCTCCCCCCTTGGCGACACCGCTGATGTCGTCCAGGGCGAACGGAGCCGGCGATACGGTCGCCGCTGCCCCCGCCAAGTGGATGACGACGTCCTGTGTGGCGACGCCACCATGGTGGTCGTCGACCCCGATTGACGAGGTCACACTGGCCGTCTGGCCGGCGCCGAGGAAGGTGAACGCCGCGTCCGCGAGATCGTAGCTCCAGGCGATAGAGCCCGCGTTCGTGCTACCGCCGGACGCTCCGATCGTGAAGGCATGCTCTAACACCGCGGTTTGCGCGGTGGTGAGGTTCAGGGTGTGGCCCGAGGCATCGAGCACGCTGATCGTCTGCGCGACGACCCAGGCCGTCGGACGATCCGTGAGATCGGGGTCGGTGAAGTGCAGGCTGCCCGCGGCGTGCTCGACACCCGATCCCACGGGGGTCGGCAAGCTCAAGGTCGCTCCGGGCGTCGCCCCCCCGTCGAACACCGGGGCATCGTTCACCCCGGTCACGGTCAGGGCGAGCGTGGCCGTGGCGGTGTGGCCGCTCAGGTCTCGCGCCGTGTAGGTGAAGCTGTCGATCCCGGTCCCGCCCGCGGGCAACGCGGCGGCGTGATCGGCGCTGTAGCTGTAGCTGCCGTCGCCGTGCACGGTCAGGTCGCCGTACTGGCCGGCGAGCGTCAGCGGACCGGATACCATCGCCACGCTCGCCCCACCGACGGGACCGGCGGAGGCGACCGAGGCCCCCGGGACGTTGGCCAGAAGGCCGTGGGCGGGATCGGCGTTCAACCGCGCGGTGGCGATCACCGCGCCCGCGGCGTCGGCCACGGAGAGCGGATGGTCGGGGGTCGGCACCGTTGATCCGGAGCCGACACCGACGGCCGTCCCGATCCCGGCCGACACGGAGCCTGTCACGCTTGGATCGGAGGGCTCCACAGCCGCGCCAACGACCGGGGTACTGAGATCTGCCGAGCTCGCAACCGTTTGTGCAGATGGTGTCCGCTCGGAAGGGGCTGTGTGCGGCTCAGATGCTGGGCTCTGTATCTCCGGACGTACCTGCACGCTCGCTTGCGGCTCCGAGACCGCAAGCGTCGCTGGCGCTGGGGCGGGGATTGCCGCCGCGATCGGCTCGACTTGGGAGGACGCAACCGCGCCACCCCCTAAGCTCGAAGCACCGGATTGCACAGACGAATGGGTTTCCGTGGCTGGCTGCGTCGGTATCTGGACGGCGGCGCCCGTCGAATGTAGCGCGGCCTCTTGCACCGTAGCGAGGCTCGTGGGGACGGTGACGTCCTGAGCCCTCGCGCCCTGCGCCTCTGTGGAGGCGAGAAGCGGCGTTCCCGTCGTAGGCTCGGCCTGGGCATGGTCACCGGGCGATCCCTGCTGTGTGGGCGCGGCCGGGAGCGGTATTATCGTCGGGGGTGCGACGAGGTTCGGGGGACTCGACGACCCCGCCGCCGGTGCGTGGGTCTGCGGCGGGGTTGAGGTCGGGCTCGGCGCGGTGACGAGGGGGGTCTGGACCCCGCTCGCGACGGTCGCGAAGACGCTCTTCAGAAACCCGGACTCGTGATCGGTCTCGACCGCGGTCTTCGCGACGCTGTTGATCGCGATCTGACCCTGCCCGTTCGGGGTCACGGTGGTGACCGTGGCGGGATCCGACACGGTAAACAGGACATGATTGGGATCGTCGCGGTCGAACACGTCGTAGCGTCCGGTATGTCCGTCCGGCTCGGTCATGACCGAGAACTTGACCGCTCCGTGATCGCTCGCGATCTCGACGTGCACCGCCGTCCCGCGAATGCCCATGGTGGCGGACGGGGTGACGACCTTCATGTCGCCCGACTTCGCGGTCTGACCGGCGACGAAGGTGATGATGCCTTGGACGAGGCTGAACAGGGCGCTGTTCCCGGCCGCCCCGGGCTGGAAGTTCATGCCATCGACGACCATCCGGGATTCGCCGTCGAGGTTGAACGCGGTCCCGTCGACGAAGGTGAGCCCGAGCTTGCCGCCGTCATCCGTCCGGACCACATCGCCTTTGAAGATCGGGTCGCCCGGGTGCAGCACCACCGTGACGCCGTTGCGCAGCGCCGAGGCGCCGCCGCTGGCACTCTCGACCCGGCCGATCGCCCTCGGTGCCTCCGGGGCGTTCTCGCCGACCACCCGAGCCTCCTGGGCGCCGACGAGGGAGGCGATCAGCGCGTCCGGAAGCAGAGCGCCGTCGGGCGAGCGCAACACGGGATGGGTGGTAGCGTCGAAGTAGTCGTGGATCACGACGCGGTGGTGTGCGTCCGACACGACGAGATCCGATTGGACACGCGCATAGCGCCCCTGAAACAGGAGCTCGGCATCGACCACGATGTCCGAACCGCTGCCACCCGGGTGTTCGACGACGCTGACCAGACCGAAGGCTCCGGACGATCGGGAGAGATCGGTCGGATCGTGTGTCGGCAGCATCGACGCCTCTGGAATTTGGCGACGGGACTCGTCGCCGTGTGTCACTCTGCCTGGCGCTGCTTAAGGATCCGGTGATGGCGCCGGCGAATCTCGAGGCGGCCCTTCCGGATCCCGGCGCGATTCAGGCGGCCCGGTTCAAGACCACGTCACTCTCGCCGGCGTCCAACCGGCCGGCATGGAACGCCGCCAAGGGGTCCTGGGGATCGTCGGCGTGCACCCGGCGCATCTGGTCGGATGCGCCGGGATCCCGGCGTACGAGCGCCGCGAATGCCGCATCGTACCGATCGAAATGGGCGGTATTCGCGCCGGTCGGGGCGACCACGGTATAGATCTCGGTCGCCACAGCCTTGCCTTTCAAGACGATCCCGCCGACCGCGCGGAAGCGCATGCCGGTGACCGTACCGGTTCGCTCGACGGTCGCCTGCGAGACGCAGATCGACGTGCCGAAGCGCTTGTTGATCGCTTCCAGCCGTGCCGCGGTGTTGATGGCATCCCCGTGGGCCGTGTAGTCGAAACGCCGCGCGCCGCCGAAATTACCCACGACCGCCGGGCCGGTGTTCACGCCGATCCGCGTCACGCCGAAGCCGCTCGTGTGCTGCGCGGCGAAGCCCCGCGCGAACGCATCGATCTCGAGGGCACAGGCGACCGCCCGGGACGCGTGGTCGGGTTGATCGAGCGGCGCGTTGAACATCACGTGGACGGCGTCGCCCACGATCTTGTCGATCGTGCCGCCGTGACGAAAGGCGACGGCGCACACACCGTCGAGATACGCGTTCAAGGCTTTGACCAGTTCGGACGGCTCGGAGCGCTCGGTAAAACTCGTGAACCCTTCGACGTCGGTGAACAGGAACGTCATCTCCCGCTCTTCCCCACCCAGTCGGAGCCCGGATGGGTCGCGCGCCAGGGTCTCCACGAGGTCGGGGGACAAATATTGTTTGAAGGCCGTCCGCAACGCGCGCGCCTCACGCTCCGCGACGTAGTGACGGGTGAGGGCGGCGGCCACGAAGGCTAGGGGGGGCAAACCCAGCAACAGACTGGCATCGATGAGCACGCCGCATCGATACGCGGCCCAGGCGGAGCTGGCCGCTCCCAGGACCACGGCGGCGAGGAGGCCGATGGACCAGCGCAGGCGCGCGACCGCGACGAGGCCTGCCGCCGCCAAGGCGCCAGCGACCGCGAGGACCGTCTCGATCGACCCCGCCCAGTACGGGCGAACCAGGATGTCCCCGCGCAGGATCTGCTCGATGGCGCCCGCGTGGATGTTCACCCCCGGCTCGAAGCCGTCGAACGGCGTCGCGCGCCGATCGACCAGGCCGAGGGCGCTCGCCCCGACCAGGACGATCCGCCCGGCGACCCGCTGGCGCAATGTCTCCCACCTCGTTGAATCGCGCCTTGCTGCGAGTACCTCCGCGGCCGACACGCTCGAGCGCTCGCCCCGCTCGGAGAAGCGCAGTCGCATCGAGCCGTCGGCTTCCAACGGGATCCTCCGGCCCGCGAATTCGAGATCATAGCCGACGATCGCCCCGGTCATGCCGGCGGATCGCACGCCCCTCAACAGGACCGGGGTCGATGGCGAATGGGCGAGGCGAAGGACGGACAACACCAGCGAGGGTATCGGCGCATCCTCCAGCTTGAGGACGAGCGGCATGCGCCGGATGATCTCGTCGGTCTCCCCGGCGACCATGAAGCTCCCTTGATCGGCGGCGGCCAGCTCAAGCGCCGGCAGATTCCGGATCGCCCCGTAATAGGGCGGGAGAGCCTCGAGTTGGGCCGCGTCCTGACGGAGGAGGCCACCTGCCTTCGGTCGCCCGGCCCCGTTCGGGTCCCGGATCAGACCGAAGCCGGCGACGACGCGACCGCGGGCGAACACACGCGCGAGAACGTCGTCGTTGTCCGGCAGCGGTCGACCGATCGCGCCGTCGGACCGCACCACGGCGAGACCGAGCCGGGAGGTCCAGTCGGCCGCGAGGCGACGGGGGGAGGTGCGATCGGCCTCCGAGAAGACGATGTCGAGCCCGATCGCACGGGCGTCGATGTCCTGCAGGATCTCGATCAGCTCCGCCACAGTATCGCGCGGCCACGGCCATTGCCCGATCTCAGCCAGCGACGCGTCATCGATGTCGATCACGACGACGTCGTCCCGGCCGCCATCGGAGAGCGGGCGACCGGCCCCCCGCTGGAGTGTGTCGAAGGCCAACGCCTGCAACCGGAGAAACGGGGTCGGGTAGGAGGCGCGTGCTCCAAGAACGGCGAACGTCACCGCCAGCGCGGCGAGCACCGGCGACATCCGCCGGATCATGGGCCCTCTCCCCAAGGAGCGGTGAGCTTTAAAAAAGAGTCCTTGCGGCATCCCTGGCACCGTCGATGATAGGGGATCGTTTGGCCCGACCGGCGTGCTCCTTCGCCTGGACGGGTGAGGATCATCGGAAGCGCGCGATCGCCTAGTCCTAGTCCGGGACGATCAGGCGGGCGAGCAGGATCCGTTGCAGGGACCGCACCCCGATGCGCCGATGCTGTGAGCCGGCGACCATCTGTCGAGGATGCTTGTGAGGCTTGGCGGCGCCGGATCTCGCGGTCGCGGCCTCTGCGACGGCTCCGGCACCCGAGCGATCGACCGTCGGTGGGATGCGGACGTGAACGACGGGCAGGCAACCGATGCAGATCGAGCGGATGATCCGCTCAGCTGAAACCTGCTGGCGCGCCTGGAACGCATCCATCCGCGCCTGAGCGGCTCGATTCGCCTCCGTGAGACCTCCGCGCTCGATGGCACTCGCGCACCACCCGACCTCGTTACCGAGGAACGCGGTGAGGGTGAAGACGGCTAGCAACGCCGTCGCTCGTGGCACTGAAATACGGAACATGGAGCCGGCTCATCGCGACAGGACCATATTCCGTCCCTAAACCCGGATTTTCACAACACGGTTAATAGTCCATTGATCTTTGCTACTCACCACCGGAAGGGGTCGACGAGGGTCGTCGGCGGACCGAATTTCGGGGTGGGCCGGTGTCTAAATCGCATGTCGCCTGTGAAGTCTCCGGGGCGCTCAAGCGCTGTCGCGCGGGCTTCCTCGGCGTCGCGTTGCTGAGCGGTCTCATCAATCTGCTCATGCTGACCGGCTCGTTCTTCATGTTGGAAGTCTACGATCGGGTGCTGCCGAGCCGCTCGCTACCCACCCTGGTCGGTCTGATCGCACTCGCGTTGCTCCTCTACGCGTTCCAAGGGGGGTTGGAGATCCTGCGCGGTCGCATCCTGGCCCGCGCCGGCGCGCTGCTCGATGAGACCCTGGGCCAACGCGTCCTCGAACTCATTCTGCGGGCCCCCCTCAGGACGCCACCGGGCGTGGTCCCGTCGGATACGACGACGCTCGGGGAAGGCCTCCTGCCGCTGCGCGATCTCGATACGCTGCGCGCCTTCCTGAGCGGATCAGGTCCCGGCGCCCTGTTCGATCTCCCGTGGATACCGGTGTATCTCGCCGTCTGTTTTCTATTCCATCCTCTGATCGGCGCTGCGGCCTTGGCGATGAGTGCTGTGCTCGCGGCCATCGCCCTGTTGTCGGAACGCGCGACCCGCGGTCCCCTCCAGGCGTCGACCGCTCATGGCGCCGTCCGCCTCGGACTGGCCCAAGCCGGGCGGAGGAACGCCGAAGCCGTGGCCGCGCTCGGAATGCGCGAGCGCCTCGTCGCCCGCTGGTGCCGCGTCAACAGCCGCTACGGGACGACGGTTCTGACGACCACCGACATGACCGCTCTCCTCAGCCACCTGGCTCGGACGCTACGCACGGCGCTTCAATCCGGCGTTCTGGCGATCGGTGCTTGGCTCGTCATCCGCGGGGAGGCGAGCGGCGGGATCATCGTCGCCGCCTCGATCCTCGTTTCACGAGCGCTGGCCCCTGCAGAACTCACGATCGCCAATTGGAAGGGCTTCGTCGGAGCACGCCAAGCCTGGGGACGGCTCGCCGCTGGATTGGCGCGCGTTCCCCCGGAGGCTCTTCCGCACCGTCTGCCCGCCCCCGCGGCCAACCTGTCCGTCGAGGACGTGAGTCTCGTGCTGCCCGGCACCGGGCGCTGTGTGATCCAGGGCGCGACCTTTTCGGTGGGGGCGGGACAGGGCTTGGGGATCATCGGCCCGTCCGCGTCCGGCAAGTCGTCGCTGGCCCGGGCCCTCGTCGGAGTGTGGCCGCCGATGCGCGGCGCAGTCCGTCTCGACGGTGCGAGTTTGGATCAGTGGACGAGCGCGAGCCTGGGGGCCCACCTCGGCTATCTCTCCCAGGAGGTCGAGTTGTTCGCCGGTACGATCGCTGAGAACATCGCTCGGTTCGAGCCTGATGCGCCGCCTGAAGCCGTAGTCGAAGCCGCGCGTTCCGCCGGTGTCCACGAGCTGATCTTACGCCTACCGCGCGGCTACGATACCGCGCTCGGGGAGGGGGGGACGGGTCTGTCGGCCGGACAACGCCAGCGCATCGGCTTGGCGCGGGCGCTCTACCGCGATCCGTTCCTGGTGGTCCTCGATGAACCCAACGCCAATCTCGACGCCGAGGGAGAGCTCTCGCTGACCCGCGCCATCCTCGGGGTGCGCCTGCGCGGCGGTATCTGCATCGTCGTCGCCCATCGCCCCTCGGCGCTGGCCGGCGTCGATATGGTCCTCGCGGTAGCCGACGGACGCGTACGGGCGTTCGGGCCCAAGGATCAGGTGCTCGCGCGCGTCCTGCAACCGGGTCCGGTTCCCGACGAGACAACTCCGCTCCGGGAGGTCGCTTGATGAGCTTAGGATCCGCCCTCGCACCCGAGATCCATCTCGGGGCACCACTCGAACCGGGCTACGCCACCGCTCGCTCGATCCGAGCCCATCTTCTCGTCGGCATCGGCCTGTCGCTGGCTCTCGTCCTGGGGATCGGCGGCTGGGCGTCCGTCACGCAGATCGCCGGCGCGGTGATCGCGCCGGGCCAAGTGGTGGTCGAAACGGATGTGAAGAAGGTCCAGCACCCGACCGGTGGGGTCGTCGGCGCGCTCTATGTCCAGGACGGCACGCACGTGAAGGCCGGCGACGTGCTCGTGCGCCTCGACGAGACGCAGACCCGCGCCAACCTGGATATCGTGCTCAAGGCGTTGGATGAGCTCGCGGTGCGTCGGGCGCGCGACGAAGCCGAGCGCGACGGTGCGACGGCGCTCGCGATCCCGCCCGGCATCGCCACGCGGGCGGCGAGCGAACCTGACGTTACCCATCTGCTCGAGGGTGAGACGCGGTTGTACAGGGCCCGCTTGGCCGGCCGCGAGGGGCAGCGCGCGCAGATGCGGGAGCGCGTCAATCAACTCAGGGAAGAGATCGCCGGGCTGATCGAGCAGGCCGCCGCCAAGACCCGTGAGATCGCGCTTATCAAGGATGAGCTCTCAGGCGTTCGCGATCTCTACGCCAAGAATCTCGTCCCCCTGTCGCGCGTCACGGCACTCGAACGCGATGCGACACGCTTGGAAGGGGAGCGGGGCCAGCTCACGGCCTCCACCGCGTCGGCCCGCGGGCGGATCGCCGAGACGGAGTTGCAGATCCTCCAGATCGACGGCGACATGCGTACCGAGGTCGGCAAGGATCTGGGCGAGATCCGCGCGAAATGGTCGGAACTCGTCGAGAAGCGCGTCGCCGCCGAGGATCTGCTCAAGCGCATCGAGTTGCGAGCACCGCAAGACGGCACCGTGCACCAGATGAGTGTCCACACGGTCGGCGGCTTGGTGACGCCGAGCGAGCCCGCCATGTTGATCGTTCCCGACGCCGATCGGCTGCTGGTCGAAGCCCGCATTCAGCCGTACGACATCGACAGCGTCCACCTCGGTCAGCGGGTCCTGGTCCGGTTTCCGGCGTTCAACGCCCGTACAACCCCAGAGATCGACGGCGAACTCACCCGCGTTTCCGCCGATATCAGCCAGGATGCCAAGACAGGCGCGAGCTTCTACACGGTACGCATCGCCCTCACCGCAGAGGATCTCGCACGTCTCGGCGGGGTGCGCCTCGTACCGGGAATGCCGGCGGAAGCCTACCTTCAGATCGGCGAACGTTCGGCGCTGAGCTATTTGATCAAACCACTCTCGGATCAAATTACAAAGGCATGGCGCGAACGTTAGTGTGACCCTGACCCAGCAAACTGGTCCGCGCGGAGCGCAAGTTTTCCGGACATCCTGAACCTTGAAGGAGCGCGGATGCCATGCCACGCAGACGCTTCACGAACGAACAGATCGCCTTTGCCCTGCGGCAGGCGGAGAGAGGTACAGCGCTCCCCCGATCGGCGCGATGCTGGGCCACGCCGGGCACGACGTCACCTCGCAGTACATCCGCCATCTCGACGCGATGTTGATTGCAGCGGCGGATCGGGTCGCGATGCAGAACGCGCGGGAGCGATGAGCGACACCGAGCAGCAGTCCGGCTCCACGAGATGACCAGAATGGGTTCGCAGCGTCGGCGGGCCAGTGAATAGTCTCGGCCGAAGGCTGGGCGAGCCATGATGATATGGCTGCCCGGCCGGTACACGTTCCGCTATCTCAAGCGCCCTCAGTTCGTCTTGGCGCCGAGTTCGCCGAGGTGGCGTTGAACGATGCGATGGGTCTCGGCGGCAAAGGCCTTGAGGTCCGGATTGGTCCCGCCCTTGGCTTCCTTCGCGAAGGCGGCGCCGTCCGCGTCGTGGATCGCCTTCATGTCCTTGACATAGGCGGAGTCGAACGCCGCACCCGACAGGCCTTTCATCCGATCGAGCCGACCCTGGAACTCGGCGTTGAGCGTGTCCGGGAAAGACAGACCCGCGCCTGTGGCGATGGACTTCAACTTGTCGCCGACAAGGGCGTGGTCGTGAGACTCGGTGTTGCCCTGGTCCTTGATGTCCTGTCGGGCCCCTTTGCTCTCAGCGAGCTTGCCCAGTTCGACCTCGTACATTCCACCCTGCGAGACCTTAGCGACGAAGGCTTTGTCCTCGTCAGAGATGGTCGCAGCCCCTACCGCGGCGACGCTCACGAGCGATAGGGCGGCGGCGAAGCAAAGACGTGTAGCCGATTGACTGTAGGGCATGGGATGGAGCTCCTGTGGCCCGCAATAAAACCGGAGTCGAAGGTATACGATGCATCACGCTTCGGTGATGCGTTTATAAGATACATTCAGGCCTTCAATGCTGATATCGATGATGCGACCCCAGCGACCAGGATGAAGGCACCGTGCACGGTTCGGTTTTGCCGCAGTAGCCCTGCGCCGTGATCAGCAATCCGCCTGGATCCAACCTCCGCAAAACTGCCGATGTCACCGATGACGAGATCACCGCCGTGGTCGATACGGTGCTGGCGGACCTCGCGACCGAGGCCTAGCCACTGGCGAAGGGCCGGATCCTCGACTTGGTGGCAGCCGTGGCCAACTGACCTGACCGGTATTTTGGACCGGGCCTGCTGAGAAGCTCCTGCATGGTGACGGCCATGGATAGCCGGAAGGCCAGATCCGGCACGCTGACAGGCGCGGGCGGACGATCGCCCAGCGACGAATGCGGTCGGACGCGGTTGTATGTGTTCTGCCATAGACCGATCACGATCTGCGCCTCCTTCAGCGAGTTAACGATCTCCTGGCGCAGGCACTCGTCGCGCAGCTTGCGGTTGAAGCTCTCGCAAGACCCGTTCTCCCACGGCGAACCGGGAGCGATGTACTGGATCTGCGAGCCAGTTTTGGCGACCCATTTACACAACGCATTCGAGACCATCTCGGGGCCATTGCCGCAGTTGAAGCGCCTGTTGCGCGCCCGGTCGCAGCCGGAGGCGACTGGGCCGCGCCCGCCCTGACCGTCGGAGCCTGGAAAACCCGGGCCGAAGCGATCCGCCACGCGCGGAAGCAGGCCGCGTCCGAAGCGGCGGAAACCCATCGCCGGCGCGAGGCCGAGGAGGCCGAGAAGCAGCACCGCATCCGGCTCGACGCCCTGGCGCGGCGCGGCGATGCGGTCTGGCCCCAGATCGAGGACGAGATCAAGCGCCGCAGCCCGAACGGCTACGCAAAAGCTGCCGACCTTTTGTCAGACCTGAAAATTCTGCCTGCCGAACGCGGCTCGACTGCGGATGTCGACACGCGCCTCTCCGAAATTGGTGAGCGGCACGCCCAGAAGGGCCGCTTCATCGAACGGCTCACGGCCGCGGGGCTATAGGCGCAAACCGTCGCGTCAGGGCAGTCTAGATGGCGGAGGGAGCGGGATTCGAACCCGCGATACGGTTTCCCGTATACACACTTTCCAGGCGTGCGCCTTCAACCACTCGGCCACCCCTCCGGCCGCGGACAGGGCGCCCGGGCGCTCAGGCGCCGGGCGCGACCAGGGCCGCGCGGTGGGGTGCTGTTAGCCGGGTGCGCCGCCGGGCGCAAGGTAATGGTGCCCGGGCGGGACGAAAACCGTCCCGCCCGCTCGTTTTACGCCTCGGGGTCGAGGTGGAAGTGCACGCTCTCGACATTGGCGCGCTCGAACGCCTGCATCACGTGCTGGTAGGAGCGCTCCATCTCGGTGGCGTCGTCGCCCGGGGTGTCCTCGGGTTTGAGCACGAACATCAGCAGCGAGCGCCCGGTCACGTCGTAGCCGGTGCCGAACGAGAAACTCTCCACGTCCTGGCTGTCGGGCAGGTTGGTGTCGAGCAGCCGGGTCCAGGCCGCACCGCCCACCGATTCGGGCAGGGTGAACGTCACCAAGTCGTGGTGGGCGTTGAACATGATCAGCAGGGTCGCGTCGCCGCCGCGGCGGTGCAGGCCAGTGGCCTGGGCGCGCCCGTCGAGCTGGACCGCGAAGGCGCGCGCGCCGCCGTCGGACCAGTTCTCGCTGGCCATCTCGCCCCCGTCCGGGCGCAGCCAGGTGACGTCCTTGACGCCAAATTCCTCGTCGTAGCCGCCTGTGAGGAAGCGTCCGCGGCTGAGGATCGGCAGGGCGTTGCGCAGGATGACCAGGCGCTGGGTGAACTCGGCGAGATCCCGCTGCTCGTCCCCGATCGCCCCCCAGTCGAGCCAGGAGACTTCGTTGTCCTGGCAATAGGCGTTGTTGTTGCCGTTCTGGGTGCGGGCGAATTCGTCGCCGGCCAGCAGCATCGGGGTGCCGCGGGACAGGAACAAGGTCGCCAGCATGTTGCGCATCTGGCGCAGGCGCACCGCCTTGATCTCCGGGTCGTCGGTGGGGCCCTCGACGCCGTAATTGTTCGAGAGGTTGTGCGAGTGGCCGTCGCGGTTGCCCTCGCCGTTCGCCTCGTTGTGCTTCTCGTTGTAGGCCACCGTGTCGTGCAGGGTGAAGCCGTCATGGGCGGTGAGGAAGTTCACCGAGGCCCAGGGCTTGCGGCCGCGCTTGTCGAACTTGTCCGCCGAGCCGGAGACCCGGGCGGCGAGGTCCGGGAGCAGGCCGGGATCGCCCCGCCAGTAGGCGCGCACGTCGTCGCGGAACCGGTCGTTCCACTCGGCCCAGCCGGGCGGGAAGCCGCCGACCTGATAGCCGCCCGGGCCGCAATCCCACGGCTCGGCGATCAGCTTGACGTTGTTGAGCACCGGGTCCTGCCGGCAGGTGTCGAGGAAGCCGCCGCCCTCGTCGAAGCCGTAGGGCTCGCGGCCGAGGATCGTGGCGAGGTCGAACCGGAAGCCGTCGACCCGCATCTCGGTGGCCCAGTAGCGCAAGCTGTCGGTCACGAGCTGCAGCACCCGCGGATGCGACAGGTTGAAGGTGTTCCCGGTGCCGGTGTCGTTGATGTAGTAGCGCGGCTCCCCCGGCATCAGCCGGTAGTAGGAGGCGTTGTCGACGCCCTTGAACGACAGGGTCGGGCCCTTCTCGTTGCCCTCGGCGGTGTGGTTGTAGACCACGTCGAGGATCACCTCGAGGCCGGCGCCGTGGAAGCGCGAGACCATCTCCTTGAACTCGGAGAAGGCGAAATCCGGCACCGCCGCGTAGCGCCGGGCGGGGGTGAAGAACGAGATCGTATTGTAGCCCCAGTAATTCACTAGGTTCTTCTGCTGCAGGTAGTCGTCCTGCACGAAGGAATGCACCGGCAGCAGCTCCACCGAGGTGACCCCCAGGCTCTTGATGTAGTCGAGCACGTCCGGGGTGCCCAGGCCGGCATAGGTGCCGCGCAGCTTCTCCGGCACCCGCGGGTCGAGCTTGGTCATGCCCTTGACGTGGGCCTCGTAGAAGATCGTCTTCTCCCACGGCACATGCGGCTTGCGGTGCCGGCCCCAGGTGAACGCCGGGTCGATCACCCGCGAGCGGCGGTTGAACGGGGCGCTGTCGCGCTCGTCGAAGGTCAGGTCGTCGCCCGATTCCATCTGGTAGCCGAACAGGGCCGGGTTCCAGGTGATCGAGCCCACCAGTCCCTTGGCGTAGGGGTCGATCAGCAGCTTGTTGTGGTTGAACCGGTGGCCGGCCTTGGGCTCGTAGGGGCCGTGGACCCGGTAGCCGTAGATCGTGCCGGGCCGCGCATCCGGCAGGTAGCCGTGCCAGATCTCGTCGGTGTATTCGGGCAGCGCGATCCGCTCGATCTCGCGCTCGCCCTGGTCGTCGAACAGGCAGAGCTCGACCTTGGTGGCGTGGGCCGAGAACAGGGCGAAGTTGACGCCCAGCCCGTCCCAGGTGGCGCCCAGCGGATAGGGCTGGCCTTCCTGGATGCGCGTGCGGGTCGCGCGGGACGAACTTGTCGAACGGGTCGGGTCGGCCATGGGAGCTCCGGTGCTGGCAGCCCGGAACGCCGGCCGGAGCGCCGCGGGACGCCTCGGCCGGTGTCCCGGACTGCAACGCAAACGTCCCGGGCACAGCGAAGCTCCCGCCGGGGCGGGTGATTTTTGCGGTGCGAATTGGGGGGCGGCGGGGCCCGCCTCAGTTCGCGTTCGGGGCCGGCGCGGTGAAGCTGCGGTCGAGGACGCGGCTCACGTCGAGCCGCTTGCCCAGGATGCCGTAGCGGGTGGCGCGGTCGGCGGCCTCCTGGACCTCCTGCACCACGCCGTCGTCGATCCCGATCGGGCTGGTCCGCTGCGCCGAATAGGCCGCCAGCAGCACGTTCTCGGGCAGGCGGGTCAGCGCGGCGGTGCTCCTGGCGTATTCGGGAAGATGGTCGAGCGACCAGAGCCGGGCCCTGTTCAGGCGCTCCAGCAGGTCCTGCACGGCGGCGCGCTTGGTGGCGATCGCGCTGTCGGAGGCGACTACGAACGTGATGGTGGGCGTCAGCCCCTCGCCGTCGGCGATCACCCGGGCCTTGTCCTGGAGGGTCGCGAAGGAGACGTAGGGCTCCCACACCGCCCAGGCATCGACCGAGCCGGCCACCAGCGCCACCTTGGCGTCCACGGGGTTGAGCGGCGCGAAGGTGGCGTCCTCCAGCTTGATCCCCGCCTTCTCCAGGGTCGCGTCGATCAGGAACTGACCCCAGCCGCCGCGGGTGCCGGCCAGGCGCTTGCCCTTCAGGTCGGCGGCCGACCGGATCGGCGACTCCTCGCGCACCAGGATCGCCTGGCTCCGCGGGTCCGACTTGATGCCGCCGATCGCCTTGATCGGGGCGCCGGCCGCGTAGGCGGTAAGCAGCGACAGGTCGCCGGTATAGCCGACATCGAGTGCGCCGGCATTGAGCGCCTCCAGGATCGGCGCCGCGGCGGGGAATTCCGACCAGACGATCGTGTAGGGTAGGTCCTTCCCATAGCCGGAGATCTCGAGCAGCGAGCGGTTGCCGCCCTTCTGGTCGCCGACCCGCAGCACCACCGGCTCGGCCACGACGGCCGGGGCGGCCGACAGCACGAGGGCAGCGGCGAGCCAGGCGGCGGTGCGCCGGCGGGTGAGGCAGGGGGCGTCGGAGCGGAGGGGCATGAGGCCTGTCGTGTGGCTCGGCGTAGCGTGCGCGAGTGGTCCAGCGGAGCGGCGAAGTCTATGGACGTGTCCTCCGCGCACAAGGAAACGATGATCTGTATTGCGAGCGGATCGAGTGAAGGTGTTTCGCGCGATCGGCTCCAGCGAGAAGATGGATGTCGTTGCGGCGCGGTGCTCGTCTGCAGCGTGTTAAGAACTGGATGCGGCGTCGGTGTGTTATGGGGATGAGCCTGGATCGCCCCCTATCCGTCCGACGGGTCCGATGAGGAATGGGCGCTGGTGCGGGAGAGTTCGGGACAGCGCGACCATGAGTTGCGCGAGGTGTTCAACGGCCTGCGCTTCATCGTGAAGACGAGGGCGCCGTGGCGGTTCATGCCGCACGACTTGCCGCCGTGGGCGGCGGTGTACCAGCAGACGCAGCGCTGGCTGGCTGCGGCGTGCTTCACCGATGTGGTTGGGGATCTACGGGCGGTTCTACGGATGGCAGGGGATCGCAAGCCGGAGCCGTCGGCGGTGATCCTGGACAGCCGGACGCTGCGACCCTCGCCCGAGAGCGGCGAGCGGTCGGGCTACGACGGGGCCAAGCGCAAGCGCGGTTCGAAGGTGCATCTGGCGGTCGACACGCCAGGCCACGTGGTAGCGCTGCATGTCACCCCGGCCGATGCCGACGATCGCGGCGAGGTCAATCGCCTGACCGGCGCGGTGCAGGCGGAGACGGGCGGCACCGTGGAGACCGGCTTCGTCGACCAGGGCTATACCGGTGAGCGAGCAGCCGAGGCGGGCCGGGCGCACGGGATCGCCCTGGAGGTGGTCGAGGCGCCCGAGGCCAGGCGCGGCTTCGTGCTGCTGCCACACCGCTGGGTGGTCGAGCGCTCGTTCGCCTGGGCGACGCGCTATCGACGCCTGATTAAGGATTACGAGCGTTATGCCAGCACGCTGGCAGGACTTCACAGGGTCGCCCTCGTCTGCCTCATGCTCAAACAAGCCGGACGACTGATGACAGGTTCATAACACATTTTATGGCTGACCAGCGCAGTCAAACAGGCTGGGGAAAAAGGCCGAACGTCTCGCCCGGCGAACGAAGTAACGGCGATCGGGGGCAGGCATGAGGTTGAGGACGGCATCCGCGTCGAACCTCACGGCCTTGACCGCAGACGTTGTGAAGAAGCACGATTCACGGCATCAGTCGTCCGAGCACATCTAGCGCTGAAGCCGATGGAAACGCCGTGAGCAGCTTGAAATTCGGGACGAGTGGCTTGCGGGGTCTCGTAACGGATCTCGTGGGCTGGCCGAGCTACGCATACACCAGCGCGTTCTTTCGATCCGTCTCGGCGGGAGAGGGGCGCCGCCAGGTCGTGATCGGTCGGGACCTCCGTGACAGCAGCCACGGCATCGCCGCGACGGTGGCGCGTGCTGCGGCGGCTTCCGGCTTCGAGGCGATCGACTGTGGCGCCCTCCCGACCCCGGCCCTCGCGCTCGAAGCGATGCGGCGCGGCGCCTATGCCGTCATGGTCACCGGCAGTCACATCCCCGAGGACCGCAACGGCCTGAAATTCTATCGGCCCGACGGTGAGATCACCAAGGACGACGAGGTCGCCATCCTGGCAGCCCTGGGGGATGTCACAGCCGTCGGCGAGATGCCGACATTGGCTGCGGCACCATCGGAACCCGGTGCTGTCGAGCGCTACCATCGGCGCTACAGCGAAGCCTTCGCGCCCGAGATCCTGAAGGGCCTGCGCATCGCGGTCTACCAGCAGAGTTCGGTCGCGCGCGACCTGCTGACCGATCTGCTCGCCAGCTTCGGGGCGCACCTCACGCCGATCGGCCGGTCGGAGACGTTCGTGCCGATTGATACCGAGGCGCATCGGCCCGAGGACATCGCGTTCATCCGCGAGGTCATGGCGTCCGGCGACTTCGACGCGCTCGTGACGACCGACGGCGACGCGGACCGGCCCCTGGTGGCCGATGGCGCCGGGCGGATCGTGCGCGGGGATGTGCTCGGGCTGATCACCGCCCGCTACCTCGGCGCCGATACGGTTGTGGTGCCGGTTACAGCCGGTTCGGCGCTGGAGCAATCCGGTGGCTTCGGCCGGGTCGTGCGCACCAAGGTCGGCTCGCCCTTCGTCATCGCCGGCATGGAGCAGGCGACGGGAGCCGGGGCGCAGGCCGTCGTGGGGTTCGAGGCGAATGGCGGCTTTTTGCTCGGATCGGATGTCGCCCTCGGGAGCCAGATCCTGCCCGCGCTGCCGACGCGGGACGCGGTACTGCCGATCCTGGCCGCACTCGCGGCAGCGCGCGCGGCCGGTACGTCGCTGGCCGATCTCGTGACCTCGCTCGATGCCGGGGAGATGGCGAGCGACCGGCTTCCGAACACGTCCTCGGAGCGAAGCGGCGCCTTTCTCGAGCGCCTCCGCGAAGAGGCCTTCCGAGGCGAATTCCTCCGGCCGATCGGTTCGCCGCAATCGGTCGATGAGCAGGATGGCATCCGAATCGGGCTCGACGGCGGACGGTCGATCCATTTCCGGGCCTCGGGCAACGCTCCGGAACTGCGATGCTATGCGGAGGCCAAGACGGCGCGGGACGCCCAGGATCTCGTCCGCTGGGGTCTGACGGCAGCGGCGGCCGCCATGACGGAACAGGCCGGACGATCGTGACGATCGTGACAGCCAGTGGCTGCGTCACGATCGGTTCCCGCATCCCGGCCTGATACCGCTCCGGGCCTCAGAGACTGTCCTATGACGAAGACCCCCGTCCACGACATCGACACCCACTACATGCGCCGGATCCAGCAGCAGCAGATCGAACTGGCGCTCATCAAGGGTGAGCGCGACACGGCCGTGCGGGACCGCGATCTGGCGCGGGCCCATTCCGAGGCCATGGCCAAACTGGTCGATGCCGTGCTGGCGAGCCTCCGGCCCTACGGGTTCAGCCGCAAGCGCTTCGTGTTCGCCATTCGCAACGCGGCGCGCGCCATCCCGGACCGAGAGCCCGATTCACTCCAGCACGCCGTCCTGTTCGACGGCTCGAACCGGATCCTGGGGGGCCAGCCTTCCGGCAGCCTCCGGCGCTGAGCGCGCACAATCCGAACACGTCCCCGTATCGATCGATCGCAGTCAACAGGTGGAACACAGGTCCATGGATGTCGAGCTCCTGACAGTGTTCAACGCCTTGATCGATCTCAGGAACAATCTGGATACGGAGTCCCATCTCCTCAGCGCCGAGATCGAATTCCTGGCCTTCGCCACGAAGATGGCCCCGTACTCCAACGCCCAGCTGCTGCAGGACCTGTGGGTCCTGTACGAGCTGAAGGAGAAGCGGAACGGCTATTTCGTCGAGTTCGGCGCCTGCGACGGCGTCAGCCTCAGCAATACGCTCCTGCTCGAGAAGACCTTCGGCTGGCAGGGCGCCCTCGCGGAGCCGGCCCGGGCTTGGCACGCGGCGCTCTACAACAACCGCAACTGCTACATCACCGACAAATGCGTCTACAGGACCGACGGGGTCGAGGTGCTGTTCAACGAGGTCGATATCGGCGAGCTGTCGGGCGTGAACGACTTGGTCGAGGGCGATTTCCACGCCCGGTTCCGCCAGGAGGGTCTGCAATACCCGGTGCAGACGATCTCCCTGGAGCGCTTCCTCGCGGAGGCCCGCGCGCCCAAGCACATCGACTATATGAGCCTCGACGTCGAAGGCGGGGAGTTCGACGTGCTGCAAAGCTTCGATTTCACGCGCCACGACATCGCCTTGATCAGCGTCGAGCACAATTTTTCGGACAGCCGCGACAGGATCCATGCTCTGCTGACTGGGCTGGGATACCGTCGGCGGTTCCGACAACTGTCTCTTTTCGACGATTGGTACGTGCGTCCCGATCTCGTCGCCGCGCACGCCTGACGGAGCCCTCTGTCGTGTCCGCGCAGACAGCGATCGAAATTCTCGATTCGATGTTCGACCTGTTCAAGCAGATGGGCAGCGGCATCGCGCTCGATCTGCAATGGCTCGCGATCGCGCGGCGGCTCCAGCAGGTGCGCGCGGAAGTCGTCTGGTCGGCCGATCTAGCCTTCGTGGCGACGAAGCTGAAGGCGCATGCTGCCCACTACGCGACGACCTATCAGCCGCACGGGGGATCGGAGCGGATCCGGAAAGCGAACGCCGACACGCTCGACAAGGTCGTCGCGCACTATTCGATCCTGCGCGCCCATCTGGAGCAGCAAGTGCCGGCCTCGTAGGCTTTGGATCGGGTCATCCGCCGCGCTGCCGCCCTGACAAGTCGCCCACTCCGACAGCCGAGCCGGAACGCCCCCGTTGACTGGGGCCGGACAGCGGCTATCGAAGCCTCAAGACGCAGAGAGTCCGCGCACGAACGTGGACCCTGAGGAAACGCCGGGCCCCCGTGCCCATGCTAGGAGGGCCGCCCATGTCGTCGCCATTCCACCTGTCCCGCCGCCGGTTCCTGTCCGCCGGTTCGACGGCGGTCCTCGCCGGAACCGTGGCGATGCCGCACGTGGCCCGGGCGCAGCGGGCGGACTTCACCTACAAATACGCCAACAACCTGCCCGACACGCACCCGATGAACATCCGCGCCCGCGAGATGGCGGAGGCTCTGCGCGTCGAGAGCGGCGGTCGGTTCGATCTCAAGATCTTCCCCACGAGCCAGCTCGGCTCGGACACCGACACGCTGAGCCAGCTGCGCTCCGGCAGCGTCGAGTTCTTCACGATGTCGCCGCTGATCCTCTCGACCCTGGTGCCCAACGCCTCGATCAACGGCATCGGCTACGCCTTCCCGGATTACGACGCCGTGTGGCCGGCGATGGATGGGGAACTGGGCGCCTGGGTCCGCCAGCAAATCGCCAAGGCCAACCTCGTGGCCATGGAGAAGATCTGGGACAACGGCTACCGCCAGACCACCTCCTCGACGCGGCCGATCGCCAGTCTGGACGACTTCAAGGGTTTCCGGATCCGCGTGCCGGTCTCGCCGCTCTGGACCTCGATGTTCCGTGCCTTCGACGCGTCGCCCGCCTCGATCAACCTCAACGAGACCTACTCCGCCCTCCAGACCAAGATCGTCGAGGGCCAGGAGAACCCGCTGGCGGTGATCGCCACGACGAAGTTCTACGAGGTGCAGAAATACTGCTCGCTCACCAACCACATGTGGGACGGCTACTGGTTCCTGGCGAACCGCCGCGCCTGGGAGCGGATCCCCGAGGACCTGCGCACGATGGTCGCCCGGCACATCAACGCGGCCGGGATGAAGGAGCGGGCCGACGTCGCCAAGCTCAATGCCGGCCTGCAGGACGACCTGACCAAGAGCGGCCTCGTGTTCAACAAGCCAGATCCGGAGCCGTTTCGCGACAAGCTGCGCAAGGCCGGCTTCTATGCCGAATGGAAAGGCCGCTACGGCGAGGAGGGCTGGTCCCTCCTGGAGAAGGCCTGCGGGAAGCTCGCATGAGCGGCCCGGCGGGACCGGCGCCGCGCGGCGGCGTCGCGCCCTGTTCGCGGCGGGTGATGAACCTCGCCCATTTTCTGCGCCGGGCGGCCCGACGCTGGCCCGACGCGATCGGCCTCGCCTGGGGCGACCGGAGCTGGAGCTGGGGCGCCCTCGATGCCCGGGTCGACGCCATGGCGGCGGCGCTGGCGGCCCAGGGCGTCACCAAGGGCGACCGGGTGCTGGTCCAGGCCCGCAACGGCAACCAACTGTTCGAATCGATGTTCGTCTGCTTCCGGCTCGGCGCCGTCTGGGTGCCGACGAATTTCCGGCAGACGCCCGCGGAGGTCGCCTATCTCGCCCGCGCCAGCGGCGCCTCGGCGCTGATCTGCGGCACGGAGTTCCCCGACCACGCCGCCGCGATCCGCGCGGCCGCGCCCGAGCTGGGGCTGGTGGTCGAGATCAGCGGCTCCGCCTTCGGGCTGGATTACGACGCTTTGGTCACCGAGCACGCGGGGGAGGCGGCCCCGACCGCCGATGTCCTGCACGACGACCCGTGCTGGTTCTTCTTCACCTCGGGTACCACCGGCCGGCCGAAGGCGGCGGTGCTCACCCACGGCCAGATGGCCTTCGTGATCACCAACCATCTCTGCGACCTGATGCCGGGCACCACGGAGGCCGACGCGTCCCTGGTCGTCGCGCCGCTCTCGCACGGGGCCGGCATCCACCAGCTCGCGCAGGTCGCGGCCAGCGCCAAGACGGTGCTCACCGGCGGCGCACGCCTGGACCCCGCGGAGGTCTGGTCCCTGGTGGAGCGGTGGCGGATCACCAACCTGTTCACGGTGCCGACCATCGTGAAGCTGATCACCGAGCACCCGGCGGTCGCGGCCCACGACCATACGAGCCTGCGCCACGTGATCTATGCCGGCGCGCCGATGTACCGGGAGGACCAGAAACGGGCGCTGCGGGCGCTCGGGCCGGTGCTGGTGCAGTATTTCGGGCTCGGCGAGGTGACCGGCAACATCACCGTGCTGCCGCCCCGTCTGCATTCCGCCGAGGACGGGCCTGGGGTGAAGGTCGGCACCTGCGGGTTCGAGCGCACCGGCATGCAGGTGCAGATCCAGGACGGGGAGGGCCGGGAATTGCCGGCGGGCGAGACCGGCGAGATCTGCGTCTGCGGCCCGGCGGTGTTCGCGGGCTACTACGACAACCCGGACGCGAACGCCGCAGCGTTCCGCAATGGTTGGTTCCGCACCGGCGATCTCGGCCATCTCGACCCGGAAGGGTTTCTGTTCATCACCGGCCGCGCCTCCGACATGTACATCTCGGGCGGGTCGAACGTGTACCCGCGCGAGACCGAGGAAAAGCTCCTCAAGCACCCGGCGATCGCCGAGGCCGCGATCCTGGGCGTGCCCGACCCGGCCTGGGGCGAGGTCGGCGTGGCGGTCTGCGTCACCCGGCCCGGGGCCGAGATCGGCGAAGCCGCGCTGATCGCGTGGCTCGCCGGTGAGGTCGCCCGCTACAAGCTGCCGAAGCGGGTGTTCTTCTGGGACGCGTTGCCGAAATCCGGCTACGGCAAGATCACCAAACGGGCGATCCGCGAAGGGCTCGAGGCCCGCGGCTGCCTGCCCCTCGACGCAGGTTCCGCTGCCGAACGGTGAGGGCGCGGACGCCTGCATTCGCTGCACTCCACCGGCCAGATACAGCCTCCAGACCAGCTCAATGAAGATTCCGTTTGCGCTGCATGCTTTCGCTGCATGGCAGGCCGCTTGAGAACCCCCTGACGCGCGATCCCGGGCGGGCGCATATTGCACCGCAGCAACCGGGCGCATGGCCCGGTCCTCGTTCGGGATTAGGCACGATGGCGACCCTCGCGTATCTCGTTGGCTTTCGCACCGAGCGCTCGCTCCTCGGCCAGGTCGCCGACCGCCTCGAAGGTGCGTTGAAGCGCGTCGCCAACGGTCGCTATGCCGAGCAGCGCGCGCGCATCGCGCGCACCGGCGGCGCCGGGATGATCTGACCGACCGTTAGCCTCAACCCAGGCGCGCCCGCGCGGCCTCCACCACCGCCTCGGCGGTGATACCGAAGTGGCGGAACAACGCTTCGGGCGCGCCCGACGCGCCGAAGCCGGTCATGCCGACGAAGCCGCCCTCCTCGCCGATCCAGCGGTCCCAGCCGAAGCGCAGGGCCGCCTCAACGGCGACCCGGACCGTGTCCCGCGGGATGACCTGCCGGCGATAGGCCTCGTCCTGCGCCGCGAACGCCTCCCAGGACGGCATCGAGACCACCGCGGTCGGGACGCCCTCCGCCTGCAGCACGTCGCGGGCCGCGAGCGCCAGCGCCACCTCCGAGCCGGTACCGATCAGCGTGACCCGCCGCGTCCCCTCGGCCTCCGCCAGCACATAGGCGCCCCGGGCGCTGCGATTTTCAGGCCCGCCCGGCTGGCGCAGGGCCGGAAGCGGCTGCCGGGAGCAGATCAGCGAACTCGGCCCGTGCCGGTTGGCCAAAGCCATCGCCCAGCATTCCGCCGTCTCGACCGCATCCGCGGGGCGCAGCACCAGCATGTTCGGGATCGCCCGCAGCGAGGCGAGGTACTCCACCGGCTGGTGGGTCGGGCCGTTGCGGCCGATGGCAATCGAATCGTGGCTGTAGACCGTGATGACCGGCAGGTTCATCAGCGCCGCCATCCGCAGGGACGGGCGCATGTAATCCGAGAAGACCAGGTAGGTGGCGCCCACCGGCACCAGGCCGCGATGGGCCGCGATGCCGTTCATCATCGAGCCCATCGCGTGCTCGCGGATGCCGTAATGCAGGTAGCGCCCGGAGCGGTCCTGCGCCGTGAAGGCGTGGAGATCGCCCTTGTGCCGGGTCGGGCCTTCGAGATCCGGGGCGCCGGAAAACAGCTCCGGGATCGCGTCCGACAGGGCGGCGACGATTTCGGCGGAGACCTCGATGCTCGGGCGGGCCGCGCCGGCGGCGGCGAAGCGGTCGCGTAAGGCGCGGAGCGCATCGCGCCACGTCTCCGGCAGCCGGCCGGCGCTCACCCTGTCGAACTCCGCCCGGACCGGGGCGGGCAGGGCCTCGCGCCGGGCCTGCCAG
This sequence comes from Methylobacterium sp. J-077, assembly GCF_022829365.1. Taxonomy (GTDB): domain Bacteria; phylum Pseudomonadota; class Alphaproteobacteria; order Rhizobiales; family Beijerinckiaceae; genus Methylobacterium. The sequence continues at coordinate 38,691 of NZ_JAKSYJ010000114.1, forward strand.
GTCGCATAGGCCGCGCGGTTGCGCTCGGCGACACCCCTGCGCCACGCCGCAGCCACATCGTCGGGCACCGTGAAGGCCGAATGGTCCCAGCCCTTCGCGGCCCGGGCCTCGGCGAGATCGGTCTCGAACACCCGCCCGCCATGGGCGCCGCGCTGGCCCTCCAGCCGGGGCAGGCCGCGGCCGATCACCGTCCGGCAGGCAATCAGGGTCGGGCGCGGATCGGCCTGGGCCAGAAGGATCGCCGCGGAGACGGAGTCGACGTTGTGGCCGTCCGCGTCGATCACCTGCCAGTCGGCGGCGCGGAAGCGGGCGCGCACGTCCTCCGAGATCGACAGGTCGGTGGCGCCGTCGTCGGTGATCCGGTTGTCGTCCCACAGGAAGGTCAGCTTCGACAGGCGCAGGTGCCCGGCGAGCGAGATCACCTCGTGGGCGACGCCCTCCTGCAGGCAGCCGTCGCCGACCAGCGCGTATGTGCGGTGATCGACGAGTTCGGGGCCGAACTCCGCGGCGAGCTTGGCCTCGGCCACGGCCATCCCGACGGCGTTGGCGATGCCCTGTCCGAGGGGTCCGGTGGTCGCCTCGATGCCGAGCTCGGGGGCGATCTCCGGATGGCCGTGGGTGTGCGAGCCGAGTTCGCGGAAACGCCGGATCTGCTCCATGGGCAGGCCGGCATAGCCGGCGAGGTGGAGCGCCGCATAGAGCAGCATCGAGCCGTGCCCGTTCGAGAGCACGAAGCGGTCGCGGTCCGGCCATTCCGGATCGGCCGGGTTGCACTTCAGATGACGCGTGAACAAAGCCACCGCGATCTCGGCGCAGCCGAGGGGCGCGCCGGGATGCCCGTCCCCCGCCCGCTCGATGGCGTCGAGGGACAGGAAGCGGATCGCGTCCGCCATCCGGGCGGTGAGGGCTTCTTGGGTCTCTGGCATGGCGGTGGCTCGGCGTTCAGGCGTGCGTCGGGGTTTCCAAAGGGCGTGCCCTTTGGCGGGTGATCAGGGCAGCGCCCTGATGCAGCGGACTTCGCTATTCAGCAGGCCTTGCCCTGCACCCACGAAAGGTCTCGGACCTTTCGAATCCGGGATTTTCAGAGGAACCCGATCGAGAACCAGGGGACCAGGATGATGACGACGAGGCCGATCAGGAGGGCCAGGATGTAGCCGACGATCGGGCGCATGCCCGCGTCCGGGTGGATCCGGCTGATCGCGCAGGCGGCGTAGTAGCCGACGCCGAAGGGCGGGGCGAACAGGCCGATGCCCATCGCGAGGATCACCACCATCGCGTAGTGGACTTCGTGCACGCCGACCTGCCGGGCGATCGGGAACAGCAGCGGGCCGAACAGCACGATGGCCGGGATGCCCTCCAGCACCGAGCCCAGCACGATGAACGCGCCGGCCGACACGAACAGGAAGCCGACGGCGCCGCCGGGCAGGCTCTTCATCGCCACCGCCAGGGTCTGCGAGAAGCCCGACTGGGTCAGCGCCCAGGCCATGCCGGTGGCCGCGCCGATGATCAGCAGGATCGCCCCAGACAGGGTCGCGGTCATCACCAGCATCGGGTAGAGCCGCCGCCAGTCGAACTGGCGGTAGATCAGCAGACCCGCCAGCACCGCGTAGACGATGCCGATGGTCGAGACTTCGGTGGCGGTGGCGATGCCCTCGACCACCGCGAAGCGGATCACGAAGGGCAGCGCCAGGGCCGGCACCGCCACCAGGAGCGACCGGCCGATCACCCCGCCGGAGGGCCGGGCGACGTGGCTCAGATCCTCCCGGCGGTAGCGCCACCAGACCAGCGCGCAGAGGGTCACGGCCAGGACCAGGCCCGGCAGCAGGCCGCCGGTGAACAGGGCCGTGATCGACACGCCGGTGACCGAGCCGATGGTGATCAGCACGATCGAGGGCGGGATCGTCTCGGTCTGCGCGCCGGTGGTGGCCAGCAGCGCCACGAGGTCGCCCTCCTTGGCGCCCCGCGCCTTCATCTCGGGAAACAGCACGGGTGCGACCGCGGCCATGTCGGCGGCCTTCGAGCCGGAGATGCCCGAGACGAGGTACATGGCCCCGACCAGCACATAATGCAGGCCGCCGCGGACGTGGCCGAGCAGCGAGGCCAGGAACCCGACCATGGCCCGGGCCATGCCGGTCATCTCGATCAGCAGGCCGAGGAACACGAACAGCGGCACCGCGAGCAGGATCAGGTGGCTCATGCCCTCGTCCATGCGCCCAACCACCACCATCGACGGCGCGCCGGTGGTGAGCGTGATGTAGGCGTAGGTCGACAGCCCGAACGCAAAAGCGATCGGCACGCCGGAGAAGACCAGGGCGCCGACGCCGAGGACGAAGAACAGCAGCAGGTTGAGGTTGCCCAGGCCCGCGAACACGGGCTGCAGGGCGACGAGCCCGGCCGCGATGGCGCCGCCCAGGGCGAGCGCCCCGACGGTGAGGCGCCAGTCGGCGGTCTCCAGCAGGCGGATCAGCGCGACCAGGAGCATCAGGCCGAAGCCGATCGGCAGGGCGGCGGCGCGCCAGGCGTTGTTGAGCTCCAGCGCGGGGGTCTGGACGAAGCTCTCCTCGCTGGCGAACTCGAAAGCCGGCTCCAGCAGCAGCGCCACGAAGATCAGGCCGGCCACCAGGGCGACCGTCTCCAGGAAGGCGCGCAGGCGCGGGCCGCACATCGCCACGATGGCGGTCATGCGCATGTGCTCGGCGCGGCGGAAGGCGACCACGGCGCCCAGCATGGCGAGCCACAGGAACAGGATCGCGGCCAGCTCGTCCGACCAGACCAGCGGCTCGCGGAACACGTAGCGGCTGACCACGCCGCCGAACAGCACGCCGATCTCGGCCAGCACCAGCAGCGCCGCCGGGATCTCCACGAGGTAGCCGAGGGCCGCGTCCAGCTTGCGCAGCCAGCTCCGGGCGCGGAGCGGCGGTCCCGCCAGCTCAAGCCCTGCCGCGCTCTCGACGGCCGCGATGTCGATCTGCATGGCGTCCCGTCCCTCAGGTGAGCTTGCCGGACACGTCTTCGAGATGCGCCCACGCCGCATCGCCGTACTTGGCCTTCCAGTCCCGGTAGAAGCTCGTCCGGCCGAGCGCCTCTCGGAAGCGCGCGCGGTCGACATCGACGAAGGTGATACCCTTGGCGGTGAGGCTCTCGCGTAAGGACAGGCTGAGCTTGGCGACATCCGCGCGTTGGTCAGTGCCGGACCGGTCGAATTCGCGCGCAACCGTCTGGCGCAGATCCTCCGGCAGGCGCTGCCACGCGCGTTTGTTGCCCAGGATCCAGTAGCCGTCCCAGACATGCCCGGTGAGGCTGCAGGATTTCTGCACCTCGTAGAGCCGGGCCGTGGCGGTGATGGCGAGCGGGTTCTCCTGGCCCTCGACCACCTTGGTCTGCAGCGCGGAATACAGCTCGTTGAAATTGATCGGCGCCGCACCGGCATCGAGCGCCTTGAACAGCGAGGTCAGCATCGGCGCAGGCGGCACGCGGATCTTGAAGCCCTTCAGGTCCTCGGGCGTCCTGATCTCGCGGGTCGAGGAGGTGATCTGCCGGAAGCCGTTGTCCCAGACCTTCGAGATCGTGAGGATCGGCGTCTTGGCGATCTCGGCCCGGACGTAATCGCCGAGCCCGCCATCCATCGCCGACCAGACCGCGTCGTAATCCTTGAACGCGAAGCCGGTGTTGGGCAGGCTTGCGGCCGGCACGAAGGTGGCGAGGATCGAGGTCGCGAGGTTGAAGAACTCGACGCTGCCGTTGCGCACCTGCGCCAGCAGGTCGGTGTCGGAGCCGAGCTGGTTGGCCGGGAACAGCTTGATCTCCAGGCGCCCGCCGGTCGCCTCGCGGATCCGGTCGAGAGCCTCCTGCGCCCGGACGTTGACCGGATGGGTCGGGTCCTGGCCGGTGGCGAGCTTGTAGGAAAACTCGGCGGCCTGCCCGCGCCGGGTCAGGTTGCCGAAGACCGGAACGGCGGCCGCACCGGCGAGCAGGCTGCGGCGGCTGAAACGCGTGTCGCGCATGATTTCACTCCCTGGGTCGTTCCGAGCCGCGCGATCCCCGCCGTTATCCGGTCATGTGGATCGTGCGCCCCTCCGTTATTCGGCCCTGGATACGGGTCCCGGTGCCGTCTTCGTGCGTCTCGCGCGCCGCTTCTTCTCCGGCGCGGATCATCCGAGGTCCACGGCGCGCGGACAAGCCGCGCCGGCCCGCAAGCCCCTACATTTACGTGCCGTTGAGCGCGCGATAGGCGCGCACAACCTGGCTGTCGTCGACCGCGCCGTCGCCCCGGCCCGAGGTCGAGACGAAGAGCTGATGGGCCAGCGCCGCGAGCGGCAGGGCCGCGCCGGCGCTGCGGCCGGCCTCCAGCACGATGCCGAGATCCTTGACGAAGATGTCGACCGCGCTGGTCACCTCCGGCTCGGCCTCCAGCATCCGGGGCCCGCGGTCGCGCAGCATCCAGCTCGACGCCGAGGAGCCCGAGAGAATTTCCAGCACCACCGCGCAATCGACCCCGACCCGCCCGGCCAGGGCCATCGCCTCGGCGGCGGCCGCGATGTGGACGCCGCACAGCAGCTGGTTCACCGCCTTGACGGTGGCGCCCTGGCCCGGCCGCTCGCCGACAACGAAGATCCGGTCGCCGAGCGCGTCGAGGACCGGGCGGATCGCCGCCAGCGTCGCGGCTGGGGCCGCGGCCATGATCGTGAGCTTGGCGGCCTTCGCCCCGACGACGCCTCCCGAAACCGGGGCATCCACGAACCGGCGGCCGGTGGCGCAGACGCGAGCTGCGATGGCCTCCACCGCCCCCGGCGGACAGGTCGCCATCAGGACGACGATCCCGTCCGGGGCGAGGGCGTCGAGGGCGCCTTGCGCGAACAGCACATCGTCGGCCTGAGCGGCGTTCACCACCATCAGCAGGAGCGCGTCGGCGCCGTCGGCTGCCTGCGCCAGGGTCTCGGCCGGCTCGCCGCCTGCGGCCATCAGGGCCGCGCGGCTCTCCGGCCTGATGTCGTAGCCGCGCACCGAAAAACCCGCGGCGACGAGGTGGCCTGCCATCGGCAGGCCCATGGCGCCGAGGCCGACGAAGGCGAGGCGGCTCACAGCCATCCGCGGATGCTCCGCGCCATGGCGGCGGCCGAGATCCCGTAGCGGTCGTGGAGCGTCGGCAGGGCGCCGGCGTCGAGGAACTCGTCCGGCAGGCCGATCTGGCGGAAGCCGCGCTCGGGCATCGTGCCGTTGCGCATCAGCAGGCCGGCCACCGCCTCGCCGAGGCCGCCGATCACCGTATGGTTCTCGGCCACCACCAAGAGCCGGCCGCCGCGCCGGGCCTCCTGCAGGATCGTCGCCTCGTCCAGCGGCTTGATCGTCGGCACGTGCAGCACCGCCACGTCGATCCGGTCGTCGCGCAAGGCGTCCGCCACCTCCAGCGCCCGCATGGTCATCAGGCCGGAGGAGACGATCAGCACGTCGCGTCCGTCGCGGATCGTCTTGGCCTTCCCGAGCTCGAACGTGTAGCCGTACTCGTCGAGCACCAGCGGGACATTGCCGCGCAGGAGCCGGAGGTAGACCGGCCCCTTATGGGCGGCCATGGCCGGCACGACCTGCTCGATCTCGTGCGCGTCGCACGGGTCGATGATCGTGAGGTTGGGCATGCCGCGGAAGATCGCGAGGTCTTCCGTCGCCTGGTGGCTCGGGCCGTAGCCGGTGGTCAGGCCGGGCAGGGCGCAGGCGATCTTGACGTCGAGATTCTCCTCCGCGATCGCCAGGCAGATGAAGTCGTAGGCCCGCCGCGCCGCGAACACCGCGTAGGTGGTGGCGAACGGCGTGAAGCCTTCCCGGGCAAGCCCCGCCGCCGCGCTCATCAAGAGCTGCTCGGCCATCCCCATCTGGTAGAAGCGCTCGGGATGGGCCTGCGCGAAGATGTGCAGATCGGTGTATTTTGACAGGTCCGCCGACAGGCCGACGATGTCGGGCCGCGTCTTGGCGAGTTCGACCAGGGCATGGCCGAAGGGCGCGGCCTTGGTGCGCTGCCCGGGGGCGGCCAGCGAGGCGATCATCGCCGAGGTCTTCAGGCTGCCGCCCTCGCGAGGGGCAGGCTTCTCGTATTTCGAGCGTCTCACCGCACCCTCCCTTCGTCCAGGATCGCCAGCGCCCGCTGCCATTCGTCCGGCTCGACGCGCAGGAAGTGATTGCGCTCGCGCGCTTCCAGGAACGGCACGCCCTTGGCCATGCGCGTGTCGCAGATGATGATCCGGGGTTGCGGCCCCGGATGGTTCCGGGCGGCGTCGAAGGCGGCCACCAGCGCGTCGATGTCGTTGCCGTCGACCCGCTGCACGAACCAGTTGAACGCCTCGAATTTCGGGGCCAGCGGCTCGAAGTTGAGCACCCCCGTGGACGCGCCGTCGGCCTGCATGCCGTTCACGTCGACGAGGCCGATCAGGTTGTCGAGCTTGAACGAGCCCGCCGACATCGCGGCCTCCCAGGTCGAGCCCTCGTCGAGCTCGCCGTCGGAGAACAGGTTGTAGACGACGTTCTTCGAGCCCTTCCGCTTGAGGCCCAGCGCCATGCCGACCGCGATCCCGAGCCCGTGGCCGAGGGACCCGCCGGTGATCTCCATGCCGGGCGTGTAGGCGGCCATGCCGGACATCGGCAGGCGGCTGTCGTCGCCGCCATAGCTCGTCAGCTCGTCCTCGGAGATGATCTCCGCCTCGATCAGCGCGGCATAGAGGGCGATGGCGTAGTGGCCGATCGACAGCAGGAACCGGTCGCGGCCCTCCCATTCGGGATCCTCGGGCCGGTAGATCATGGCGTGGAAGTAGCTCACCGCCAGCACGTCGCTGATGCCGAGGGCCTGGGCGATGTAGCCCTGGCCCTGGACCTCGCCCATGCGCAGGGCGTGGCGGCGGATGTGGTAGGCGCGCTCGCTGAGCGGGACGTTGGAGCCCGCGCGGGGCCGTTCGGTCGGTGACGACGCGGTCATGGCGCTGCCCTCAATGGATCAGCATGCCGCCGTTCACGTCGATCACCGCACCGGTGATGTACGCGGACAGGTCGGAGGCGAGGAACAGGCAGGCGTTGGCGACGTCGTCGGCGACCCCAAGGCGCCCGAGCGGGATGCCCTTGGCGATCTCGACCTTGAGCTCAGGGGTGAGCTTGCCGCCGGTGATGTCGGTCTGGATCAGGCCGGGCGTCACCGAGTTCACCCGGATCCCGTCGGGGCCGAGCTCCCGAGCCATGGCCTTGGCGAGGCCCAGCACGCCGCCCTTGGCGGCGCTGTAATGCGGGCCGCCGAAGATGCCGCCGCCGCGCTGGGCGGAGACCGAGGACATGCACACGATCGCCCCCGAGCCCTGGCCGCGCATGCCCGGGATCACGGCTTGGCTCATGTAGAGGGTGCCGCGCAGGTTCACGTCGGTGACCGCGTCGTAGTTCTCCGGCGCGATCTCCATGATCTTGAGCGGCTGGGTGATGCCGGCATTGTTGACCAGCACGTCGATGCGGCCGAGGCGCGCCACGATCTCCTCGGCGGCGCGGGAGCAGGCGGCCCGGTCGGTCACATTGCAGGCGAGGCCGATATGGCCGGCCCCGATGTCGCGGGCGGCCTCCTCGGCCTGGCCGGCATCGAGGTCGAGCACGGCGATGCGGGCGCCGTACTGCGCGAACAGGCGCGCCGTGGCCTTGCCGATGCCGCGGGCGGAGGCCGCCCCGGTGATCACGCAGACCCGATCGTTCAACAGCATGGGACCCTCCCGGCGTTCCGCGCTGGTGCGGAATCGAAGCCTGTCGTCGCGACGGAGGCGACCGGCCGGCGACCGCGATCCGGGGATCGGGAGCCTTGCGGTGACGTTTCCTCGCGTCTTGTTCGTTGCGGCGACATTGGCCCGGGGCGGCCTTCGCGACAAACGCGAATTCTGCATCCGCAGGTGACTGAGATTCACCTGTTTACGCGTTTCAGGCGAGCTCGGTGTCCAGCTCGATCGCGAGTTCGCCGGCGAGCCAGCGGGCGAAGACCCGCAGGGGCGCCCGGCGGCGGGCATCGGCCGGGCAGACGAAATGGTGGCCGGTGTAGCGGATATCCTCTGCCCGTCCGGCGAGCGGCGCGACCAAGCGGCCGGCGGCGATCTCCCGCTCCGCGAGGCGGGTCGATTCGAGGGCGACGCCGAGCCCGTCCGCGGCGGCTGCCAGGGCGAGAAAACTCCGGTCGAACCGGATGGCGGCGGTCGGCGGCGGGGCGAGCCGGTTGCGCTCGAACCAATGACTCCAGCGCACCTGCTTGTTGTCGCTCTGGATCAAGGTCTGCGCGAACAGGTCGGCGGGACCGGCGATCCGGGCGGCGCGCGCGGGATCGCAGAGCGGCGTCACCGTCTCGAGCCCGAGCGGCATGCGCACCAACCCCTCGCCCCGGGGCGGGCCGTAGACGATGTCGGCGTCGAACTCGTCGGTGATGAAGCGGGCGTAGTCCATGCCGGCCGCCAGGCGCACCTCGAAGCCCGGATGCTCGCTGAGAAAGCGCGCCAGCCGCGGCGCCAGCCACTGGGCGGCGAAGCTCGGCGCGCAGTGCAGCCGCAGCAATTGCGGCCCGCGGTTCGCCACGAGGTCGAGGCCGCGGTTCAATTCGGCGAAGGCCCGGCCGACATGGTCGCACAGGGCCTCGCCGGCCGGGGTCGGGGTGATGCCCTGCCCGATCCGCTCAAACAGGGCGACGCCGAGGGACTCCTCCATCTTGCGCACGGCGTGGCTGACCGCGCTCGGCGACAGGTTCAATTCGCCGGCCGCCGCCTTGAACGAGCGTCGCCGCGCGGCGGCTTCGAAGATCCGGACGGCGGACAGGGGAACGGGCGGACGCATTCGAAGCAGAATGGGCCCGGGCTAACCGTGCTGGCAATGGCCGCGAAGCAGACCCCGCCGAACGGCTCGCCTCAAGCCGCCAGAGCCGTTCTGACGTCCCGGCCCTGCGCCTGATCCATGATCTCGCCGATCCGCTCGCCGACGGCGATGGCGATCTCCGCCGAGGCCGCGCCTTCCGAGCCCTGCTGGCAGATCCGGGTGAGGACGTCGGTCACGCGCTGTTCCATGACGGTCAGGATGGCCGCAGCGGCCGCGGGCTGTGCACCTCGGAGCACGGCCGCGAGATCGCAATAGGCGTCCTGGAGGAGCCGCAGCGTCAGGCGCTCGACAGCCTGTTCGTCTTCCGCCTTCAAGGCACCCATGCCACGCCTCCCTCGGGTCGCTCGATACACGGTGGGGCGGACGCGTTAACGGCGCGTAAACCGGCCGCGCCGCGCGACGCGATCGGCTAACCATGCCGGATCGGGGCAACCCGGGATCAGCACCCGGAGCAGATGCCGCTCGCGGCATCCCGACCGCCCTTCAACAGGCGGTCCATCATTGCCTCGCGGTCGTAGGTCGGCGTCGCGACACCCGTCGATGCCGGCCTGCCCGCCGAGGCGAGAACCGGCGGCTTCAGGAGTTCGCCGGGGCGCAACGCTTCCCAGGTCATGCGGCTGCGCCGGGACGTATCCAGGGCCGCGTTCGGGTTCAGGCCGCGCGGCTCTACCGCGGCGACCGGGACCGTCATGGTCCCGGGAATGACGATGCGCGGCAGGTCGACGACCGATTCGACTTGCGCCTCCGGAACCACCGACACCGGCTCCACCGGGGCGGATAAAGCGGTGCGCGGCAATGCGCTGTAGGCGGTCGGAACGTTCGGCAGACGCGAGCACGCCCCCGCCAGCAACACCAAACCTAAAGTCGCAATCCGCTTCACAGAGATCATGTGCGCCCAGATGCAAGACCCGGCCGAAATCTCCGGCCGCAAGACACTGAATTAATCACATATTAAGCCGTTTGTCCAATCGACCTCTGGCAACATGACTTGCGAATAGCGTGAAACCATCGATTGATAACCGAAAATCAGGCAATGATCTTGGGAAGCTCAAATCCGGGCATCCGAAGCATCGCCGGTACGGGCGGCCCGAAACCGCGCCCTTGCCATACGTATTGAGTACCGAAGACCCAAGAAAATGGTTTGCTCGACCGCGCCCTCGGGGCAACAAGAAGCTTGGCGGCGCTGGACCGTCGCCGAGATGGGTCATGAAGAGCGTTGTACACTCCTTGGCAGCCGCGCTTGCTGCATTCGCCGTCGCGTTGCCGTCCTTGAGCGCGGCCGCCCCCGCGAGCCCGACCGCGGGCCAACCCGGTACAGGCGTCGATCGCAGCGCGCTCATCGCCGAGCGACAGCAGCGGACCTGGCAGCAGCTTTCGGGCTCCATCTGCACCGGCTGCATCACCGCGGCCAACCGCGTCGCGCCCGTCAGCTATGACAAGCCGAGCCTGATCGCGCTGGCGCAGCCGGTCCCGCGCCTTGAGACGGTCGCACGCCGCCCCCGGGCGACGGTGCGGCTCGCCCAGCTGCGGAAGCGCTACGCCCGGCTCCAGCGGCGCGACCGCCGCAGGTTCGCGGTACGGGCGCATCCCCTCCGGCTGGCGAAGCGCCTGCATCCGCGGAAACTCGCGCAGTTCCACACGGCGCCGGTCACATGGCCGGTGGGGTCGATGCCGGTCGCGTACCGGTTGCTCGAGCGTCCCGTCGAGCAACCGTGGGTGCCGCAGGACGATAACCGGTGGCATGCGACGATCCTGCCCGCGTCGTCTCTGCACCCGCGGCGATCCTGATACGCTGCGGAGCTGCGCTCCGCCGCATTTCGGGATGGGCCCCGAAACGCCGCACGGCAGCCGGGGAGGGGGATTGAACCCCGCCACCCGCATCACGTTGTGCGGGTGGAGCCTCCATGACCGTCATCCGCCTCGTTGCCGCCGGCCTCGCGGTCGTGTTCAGCCTCAGTGCCGCGCGGGCGGCGGACGGCGATCTCACCGACAGCATCGACCGGCCTACCGCGGCCGAGCCGGTTCAGGATGCCGCGGCCAGCGCCGCCGACGCGCGGCCCGCCGCGGTGACCCTGCCCGAACAGCGGGTGACCATGCCGGCGCCGGTACAGAAGCCGTTGCCGCCGCTGAAACCCCTGCCGAAATGGGATCCGCACGTCTGCATCGGCTGCTGAGCGCTTCCCGATGCGGTCGGCATCGGTTCGTCAGCACGGGCTCAGCAGAGGCGACCTGATGCATCAGGTCGCTGGCTCCGGGCGGAACTCGGCGACGTCCGAACACGTCGACTCGGTGAACCCCAAACCCTTGAGAGCCTGACCATGCGCGCCCTTCTCCTCGCCGGCCTCTGCCTCTCTCCGATCGTCGCGACCCCCGTCCTGGCGCAGGTGCAACAGGGCAATTCCAACGCGGCCAACCAATCTATGGAATACAACAGCCAGATGCGCTCCCTGCGGCAGGAGCAGACGACGCAGGGCAACACCCTCCAGATGAACATCGAGCGGAACCAGGCCGCGACGCCGGCCCCCAATACCGGGCCGAACGCGATCGGCCCGATCGGTGGCGGCACCGGCGTCGGCCGCTGAGCCGGCGGCTTGTCCCAAACGATCGCAGGATCGCAGATTAACCGCCCCGGAAGGCCGACGCGGTGAACCTGCCAGGGTATCCGTCTGCGGATTCCCGGCAGCCGTCACGCCGCCGCGGGCAGGGCAGGGCGGCTCTCGATCGCCTCGCGCACGACCGCCTCGACCTCGGCGCGCCGAGCGCCGGACAGGGGCTTGCGCGGACCGCGCACGTGCTCGGTCGAGTTGATCGCGAGGGATTCAGCGAGCTTGATGTTCTGGACGAGATACGTCGAGACATCGAGGTCGAGGAGCGGCCGGAACCAGCGGTAGATCGCCAGCGCCTCCTTGATGCGGCCCGCCTGCATCAGCCGGTAGATCGCCACCGTCTCGGAGGGAAAGGCGCAGACGAGGCCGGCGACCCAGCCGCAGGCGCCGACCGCGAGGGCTTCCAGGGCGAGATTGTCGACGCCGGTCAGGACGGCGTAGCGGTCGCCCAAGCGGTTGATGATCTCGGTGGTGCGGCGGATGTCGTCGGAGGATTCCTTGATGGCGACGAAGCGCGGATCTGCGGCCAGGTCCTCCATGATCTCGGGGGTCACGTCGACCCGGTAGGCGACGCGGTTGGAATATATCATCACCGGCAGGTCGCCCGCGGCCGCGACGGCCCGCAGGGCCTCGACCGTCTCGGCCGGGTCGGTGTGATAGATCGGGCTCGGCACCACCATGAGGCCGCTGGCCCCGGCCTTGGCCGCCTTGGCGGCGAGGTCGCAGGCCTCGCGGGTGCCCGCCTCCGACACGGTCAGCAGGGTCGGCTTGCCCTGGGTGACCGACTGGGCCCGCTGGAGCACTTCGATGCGCTCGTCGTGGGACAGCATCGGCCCCTCGCCGAGGGATCCGCAGACGATGATGCCGTCGCAGCCCGCCTCCATCTGGAAGGCGAAGCAGCGCTCCATCTCGGCATGGTCGAGGCTGCCGTCGGGCTTGAACTTGGTCGTGACGGCGGGGATGACACCTGTCCACATGGTCGATTTTCCTTTTGTGTCAACGCGTTGAACAGCACCGCGCCTGGGTTGCGCGGCCATGGCTTCGCCCACGCCTCGCGCGGCGCGGCGGCGAAATCGGCCTGCCCGTCGGGGCAGGGGGCGCGGCTCAGGCCGCCTCGACGGCCGGTGCCTCCGCGCGGGTGGCGGTCAGGACCGGACGCGTCTTGCCCCGCTCGGCCCGGCGGCGGCGCAGGTGCAGGAACTCGCCGACGATGCCGCGCCGGAAGAACGAGACGCAGACGATGAAGATCAGGCCGATCACCACGGTCACGAGGTCGCCGATGGTCGCGAGGTAGTTCTGCAGCCCGACCACCAGCCCCGCCCCGAGCAGCGGCCCGAAGATCGTGCCGACGCCTCCGAGCAGAGTCATCAGCACCACCTCGGTCGAGGTGTGCAGCGAGACGTCGTTGAGGGAGACGAGCTGGAACACCAGCGCCTTCATCGCCCCGGCATAGCCGGCGATCGCCGCCGAGATCACGAAGGCCAGGAGCTTGAACCGGTCGGTGTCGTAGCCGAGCGAGGTCGCCCGGGCCTCGTTGTCCCGCACCGCCTGCAGGATCTGGCCGAAGGGCGAGTGGACCACGCGGTCGACGAACAGGAAGCCCGCCGCGAACAGCGCCAGCGTCACGTAGTACATCACCGTGTCGGAGGAGAGGTCGAGCCCGAACAGGCTGCCGCGCGGGATGCCCTGGAGCCCGTCCTCGCCGCCGGTCCAGCGGATCTGCACCGCCAGGAAGTAGACGATCTGCGAGAGCGCCAGGGTGATCATCGCGAAGTAGATGCCCCGCCGCCGGATCGCGAGGCCGCCGATGGCGAAGCCGACCAAAGCCGCCGCGGCGACGCCCGCTCCGAACGCCGCCGGCATCCCCAGCGGGTGGTTGCCGAAGCGGATCATCAGGGCGCCGGTGACGTAGCCGGCGCTGCCCAGGAAGGCGGCGTGCGCGAAGGACACGAGCCCGGTGAAGCCCAGGAGCAGGTTGAAGGCGCAGGCGAACAGCCCGTAGCACATCACCTTCATCACGAAGACCGGGTAGATCAGCCCCGGCACGAACGGCACGACCAGGGCAAGCCCGATCAGGACCAGAAAGATCTTGACGGTGTTCGACATCGGCTCCCCTCAGGCTTCGCGGCCGAACAGGCCGGCCGGACGCACCAGCAGGGCCAGCGCCATGATGACGAACACCACCACGGTGGAGGCCTCGGGGTAGACCACCTTGGTCAGCCCCTCGATCAGCCCGAGGGCGAGGCCGGTCATCATCGCGCCGAGGATCGAGCCGAGGCCGCCGATCACCACCACGGCGAAGACGATATTGAGCAGGTTGCCGCCCATCAGCGGCGTCACCTGCATGATCGGCGCGGCCAGCACCCCGGCGATGCCGGCGAGCGCCACGCCGAAGCCGTAGGTCAGGGTGATCATCACCGGCACGTTGATGCCGAAGGCCTGGAGCAGGCGCGGGTTCTCGGTGCCGGCACGGAGATAGGCACCGAGCTTGGTCCGCTCGAACAGGTACCAGGTGCCGAAGCAGATCAGCAGCGAGGCCACGACCACGAAGACGCGGTACTTCGGCAGCAGCATGAAGCCGACATCGACCGGCCCCTGCAGGATCTCCGGTGGCTCGTAGCCCTGGCCGGAGACGCCGAACGCGTACCGGAACGCCCCCTCCATCACCAGAGCAACCCCGAAGGTCAGGAGCAGGCCGTAGAGGTGGTCGAGATGGTAGAGGCGGCGCAGCAGCGTGCGCTCGATGACCATGCCGAACAGGGCGACGCAGAGCGGCGCCAGCACAAGCGCGACCCAGAAGTTGATCTGGAAGTCCGGATAGCCGAGCCAGGGCCCGATTTGGGTCAGACCGATCCAGGCCAGGAACGCGGCCATCATGAACTGCGCCCCGTGGGTAAAGTTGATGATGTTGAGCAGCCCGAAGATGATCGCGAGCCCCATGCTCAGCAGGGCGTAAAAGCAGCCGCCGATGAGGCCGATGGTGAGCTGGGCCATGAAGGCCTGGAGGGTGATGTCCATGGCGGGGTCACCGGCGAGTTTGAGGGATCGGGCGGTCTTTTGGGGGATGCGCCACAAGGGCTACGACTACACAGGGTGGAGGCACAGTCGCTCTTGCAGGGCTCGACGTGCCCCCCTCTCCCGAGCGGGAAAGGGTTGGGGTGAGGGGCCAGGTCTTTCCGGAGATGTCGCATCCCTCACCCTGTCCCTCTCCCGCACGGGAGAGGGGACCTTCGCCTTCCACGCGCAACGATGTGACGGCGTCCGCCATGCAACCTTTGTCGCTCGGTGCCACCAGGGGGAGGGTTTCTCGCCTCAGCCCTTGGCGTTGAGCGGGCAGGAATCGGACGGCTTCGGGAACACGTCGTCGCCCTTCAGGACCGATCGGACGTTGTAGAAGTCCCAGTCGCGCTTCGATTCCGCCGGCTTCTTCACCTGCAGGAGCAGCATGTCGTGGACGAGGGCGCCGTCGGCGCGCAGCTTGCCGTTGCGGATCACCGCGTCGTCGATGGTCATGGTGCGGAGCTTGGCCATCACGGCGCCGGCCTCGTCGGTGCCGGCCGCCGCGATCGCCTTGAGATAGCTCAGCGCCGCCGAGTAGACCTCCGCCTGCGAGGCGCTCGGCATACGCTTCATCTTGGCGAAGTATTTCTCCGCGAAGGCGCGGGAACGGTCGTCGTAATCCCAGTAGAACGCTTCCGTGAGGTACATGTCCTGGGCCTTGGCCAGCCCGAGGCTCTTCACGTCGGTGATGTAGGTCAGCAGTGGGGCGATCACCTGCTTGTCGCTGCGCCCGATGCCGTACTCGGCGGCCTGCTTGACGGCGTTGACCGTGTCGCTGCCGGCATTGGCCAGCGCGATCACCTGCGCGCCGCTCCCCTGCGCCTTCAGCATGAAGGAGGAGAAGTCGCCCCCCGGGAAGGGGTGGCGCGAGACGCCCAGCACCTTGCCGGCCTCGGCCTCGACCACCGCGGAGGCATCCTTCTCGAGGGAATGGCCGAAGGTATAATCGGCGGTGACGAAGTACCAGGTCTTGCGGCCGGTCTTCAGCAGCGCCTTGGCGGTGCCGGCCGCGAGCGCGTAGGTGTTCACCATCCACTGCGCATTGAGCGGCGAGCACTTCTCGTTGATCGCCGCCATGGCGACGCCGGCCGAGAGCATCGTCACCCGGTTCTTCTGCTTGGCGATCTCCATGACGGCGAGCGCCGTCGAGGAGGTCGGGAAATCGGCGATCATGTCGACCTTGCCCTGGTCGAACCATTCCCGTGCGAGGTTGGCGGCGATGTCGGGCTTGTTCTGGTGGTCGGCCGCGATGAGCTCGACGGGGGCGTTCAGGACCTTGCCGCCCATCTCGTCGATGGCGATCTGCGCCGCTACGGCCGAGCCGCGCCCGGTGAAGTCGGAATAGATCCCCGACAGGTCGTTGAGGATGCCGATCTTGACGACGCCGTCGCTGATCGCCTCGGCGGCGAGCGCCGGGAGGGCCGCCGACGCGAGCGACGCGCCGAGCACGTAACCGATGAACCGTGACCGCATGTTCCTGGCCTCCTGTTCGTCCCGACTGTTCAATCGTGCAGGCCTCACACGCCGAGCAGGCGCCCGACCTCGGCCTCCCGGGCCGCCACTTCGTCCGCCCGGATCTCGGCCGCGACCCGCCCGTGCTCGATCACGTAGTGGCGGTCGGCGAGATGCCGGGCGAAGTGGAAGTTCTGCTCGACCAGCACGATGGTGAAGCCCCGGCTCTTGAGCAGGGCCACCGCCCGGCCGAGGGCCTCGACGATGACCGGGGCGAGCCCCTCGGTGATCTCGTCGAGCAGCAGGATGCGGGCGCCGGTGGTCAGGATGCGGCCGAGCGCCAGCATCTGCTGCTCGCCGCCCGAGAGGCGGCCGCCGCCGCTATCGGCCCGCTCGGCGAGGTTCGGGAACAGCGCCAGCACCTCGGCCACGGACATCCCGTCGGGCCCGAGGCGGGGCAGGAGGGTGAGGTTCTCCTGCGTGGTCAGCGAGCGGTAGATGCCGCGCTCCTCCGGGCAGTAGCCGATGCCGAGCCGGGCGATCCTGTGCGTGCTGAGCCGGATCGTCTCCTGCCCGCGCACCCGCACCGAGCCGGCGCGGTGGTCGGTCAGGCCCAGGATGGCCTTGAGGGTGGTGCTGCGCCCGGCGCCGTTGCGGCCGAGCAGGGTCACGCACTCGCCCTCGCGCACCGTGAGGTCGATGCCGTGCAGGACGTGGCTCTCGCCGTACCAGGCTTCGAGCCCGCAGATCTCCAGGGCGGTGGCGGCTTCAAGCATGTCCGCCCCCGAGATAGGCCGCCTTCACCCCGGGATCGGCGGAGACCGCTTCGTAGCTGCCCTCGGCCAGGATCTCGCCGCGCTGAAGCACAGTGATGGTATCGCAGAGATCGGCCACCACCGACATGTTGTGCTCGACCATCAGGATGGTGCGGCCGACGGCGATCCGCCGGATCAGGCGCTTGATCCGGTCGACGTCGTCGAGGGCCATGCCCTGGGTCGGCTCGTCGAGGAGGAGCAGGGGCGGATCGAGGGCCAGCGTCGTGGCGATCTCGAGGGTGCGCTTGCGCCCGTAAGACAGGTCCGCGGCGTTCGTCTCGGCGTAGTCCGCCAGGCCGACATCGGTCAGGAGCGCCATGGCCCGGTCGTCGAGGACGGACAGCGACCGGATTGAGCGCCAGAACCAGTACTGCGTCCCGAGGCGCCGCTGCAGGGCGACGCGGACGTTGTCACGCACGCTCATGTGCGGGAAGGTCGCCGAGATCTGGAACGAACGCACGATCCCCCGCCGGGCGATGGCCGCCGAACTCTCGTGCGTGATGTCGGTGCCCTCGTAGAGGATGCGCCCGCCGGTCGGCGTGTGGACCTTGGTCAGCAGGTTGAAGAACGTGGTCTTGCCGGCACCGTTGGGGCCGATGAGCGCGTGAATTGCATGGCGGCGGACCACGAAGTCGACCCCGCGCACGGCCGTGAAGCCTCCGAATGCCTTGGTCAGCCCCTCCGTCACCAATGCGTGCTCAGCCACGACGCCCTCGCCGATTCGGTTTTTGTAGATTGTATAAAATCTGCAAACACGTCAAGGCCTCTGTTCCGCGGCGTCTGCGGGGAGCCCCTCA
The DNA here is from genome assembly GCF_022829365.1 of Methylobacterium sp. J-077. Classification (GTDB taxonomy): domain Bacteria; phylum Pseudomonadota; class Alphaproteobacteria; order Rhizobiales; family Beijerinckiaceae; genus Methylobacterium. The sequence continues at coordinate 56,289 of NZ_JAKSYJ010000114.1, forward strand.
CCCGGACCCGGCATGGGCATGCCGATAGATCGCCACGAGCGAGACGGCGGCATGCGCGATATGAGCCCTCAAGAGGTCGGCCGCCTCGGAGATCCGGCCGGACTCGCAGAGCGCCACGATCTGCGTGTGCTCGTGGTCGGCGCGGGCGGTGTCCCCGGAGGCGGACAGCTGGAGCCGTGTCGGGCGGTCGCAATCCTGGAGCAAGCCGGCGACGATGCTGAGGGAGCGGGGGCGATCGGCGTAGCGCAGCAGATCAAGGTGGAAACTCCGGTTCAACTCGCCCCACCGGTCGACCTGACCGGCCGCGAGCGCCGCGCCGTACCCGTCGGTCAGGCTGCGCAGCCTCCGGTAATCCGCCTCGGAGAAGCGGCGCGCCGAGAGCGCCAGAAGCGGCGGTTCGAGCTGCTCGCGCAGACGAAAGATGTCCTCGACCTCCTCCACGGACAGGCCGGTGACGACGGCCCCCCGATGCGGCACGATCCTGACCAGCCCCTGGGCCTCCAGCTGCAGCAGCGCCTCCCGGACCGGGATGCGGCTGATGCCGAATTCCTCCGCCAGCGCGTCCTGGCGCAGCTGGATTCCGGGCGCGAACTCGCCGTTCAGGATGCGCTGCCGGAGCGATTCGGTGACCGCCGCGGAGACGGTCTTGTGGCGCAGGCGGTCAGGGGCGGGCGGCGGGGAAGCCGGAGCGGGCATAGGCACCTCGAAACGAGGGTAGATTTTATCCGGAAATGCTGCGTGGCGACAAACAGGGTGTTCGGAGTCAGGCTTGGGGTCTTGTTATGAACCGGATACGGGGTTGGAGCGTTACGGGGACGTGCCTGGCTCGCTTCTCCTAATCGATTCGGCATATCCGATGGCGCCGCTGAGCGGTGGAGCGATCCTTCGCTTAGGTGACGCGCTGTCGGCGCTTGGTCAAGAACTACGAGCGATACGCTACCACTCTTGCAAAATTAGTCATCGTTGCCCTCGTCTGGCTCACGATCAAACGAGCCGCAAGACTGATGAGAATTTCAAAATACGCTCGAGATCGTAACACTAATGCGTATGAGCAGGCTTAAATTCATGTAATAATGTAAAGCTTGCTCGTGGAAACTGTTCCCGAGCCGCCAGCCATAATTCCAGAATCACATTCACAACGACATATGGCTTGATCGGAGCTGTTACAGCATGGCCGAACATAAATGCCACAAATCATCGCTTCAAGTTTCGTATTAGCCGTCTCAAGTCAATAAACACCACTAATTTTATCAATCTGGATATAATCTAAATTGCACAATTCAAACACAACGGCACCATCTAAACGAGACTAAAACTGTGTTTCGGCTTGCGGAATTTCATATTTTCAGAATGCTCCGAACGCCTCGGGATGCTTATGCAGCCTCTCCAGACATATCTCGCCAAATGCAGCCGCATTGGCACCGGTCAAACAAATAATCTTTGAGTAATGAGTTCACGGTTCAGTGCTCATGTCGAAGGTTCTTGTCCGAGAGATGGATTCGTTACGGGACATAAACGGGCAGGGTGGCAACGTCCACTTCATCAAGTCTACCGCTCAAAAGCAAATCGGTAGAAAGTCACTCATCCCGATCATTGGGAACCACATCTCTACACCGCAAGAGACGCACTTCAGTTGGTCTGCCCCTCAAAAACGACGCATGCGTCGAACCTATAGCCGCGCGATACCGGTTATCGGGTTGCTTTCCCGACACTTATGATCGGCAGCTTCGGCCGCATGTAAGCCGCAGAGATCGCTGTCGGCATTTCCCGAAAGCGGATGTTCGTGGGCCATCGGACAACTTCGGCTTGGGGCTCAAAGCCGAACGGCCGGTTCTGCACCCATTGGCGAGCCAACATGGCGTAGTCTGGTCGACAGCCGTCCGACGGTTTCGGATCGGCGAGCCGCCGAACCGGACGGAAGGATGTGGTCCTCTGCCCTGTGAACGGCCTGAAGTGGGGAAGGCGACGGCGGACGGCCGCGTGGCAGCGCGATCTCGCTTCGGAACGCGGCGGCGGCACACATGCGTCACCGAGCTGAGACACGCCTATCGATGCCCGTGCCCCCAATCCCGCCCGTCGGTGACGCCGTCGACGAGGTTGAAGCCGAGCAGGACCGGCGCCCGCGGGACCGGGCCGCGCAGGAATTCCACCTCGGTGCGTCAGGCCGCTACCGCATCAGCGATCGATACCGCCCGGAAGGCGATCCGCGCAATGTCGCGGACCTGAGCCAGCCGCCCAAGATCGGGTCCGATCACGGTGGCGATCTTCGGATAGCCGCCGGTGGATTGCCGGTCGGCGATCTGGATGATCGGCAGGCCGATGCCCGGCACATGGATCGCGCCCATCGCCACCCCGCCGGAGACGATGTCGTGCCCCTCCGCGTGCAGCAGCGGCGCTCCGTCCAAGAAGCAGGCCATGCGGTCGCAGCGCGGCGAGACGGTCCAGGGACCGGCGAGGAAGGCGGCGATCTGTCCGGGAGCGAAATAGTCGTTCTGGGGCCCAGCACCACGCAGATCGTGTCCGGAGCGCGAGTTGAGCCAAGGGGCGATCAGCCTGTGGGGTGCGTGCTCGCCAGGGCGGCTAAGCATCACTGGGATCCGGTCGCTCGCGGCCGACCCACGCCCGTTGAGACCGCCGACGCCGGAGCGCGTGTGGGTCGCCGGGGAGCCGAGCACCGGGGTGGGATCGAGCCGGCCCTGGACGGCCAGGTAGCCCCAGGACCCGGTGTCTCCGGCGCGCACGACCAGGCTCCGGCCCGGCTCCAGCGTGAGCGCGACGGCGGGCGGCAGCGGCGCGCCGTCGAGGGCGATGCGGAAGCCCGTCGAGGCGAGCGCAAGGCCGAGGGGGCCGCCCTCGACCGCGACCGTAACTCCGCCGTTGGAGATCTCGACTGCCGCCGCGTCGAACATGTTGCCAGCCGCCCGATTGGCGGTGGCGTACATCAGCGGGTCAATCGGCCCGGCGGCGGTGAAGCCTCAGCGCAGGGTACAGTGCCGGCCGCCGTCCTGCAGGGTGATGGCAGGGCCGACGGCCTCGACGATGAGAGCGCTCATGCAGCGACGCCCTTCCGAGCCGCGGGCTGCCAGCGCGTCGAGGGTTGCCGCGTCCACCAACTCGAACCGGATCGCGTCGCCGGCCGCCACGAAGAAGCTCTCGGCGCGCTCTGGAGCGTAAAGCCGGGACGGGGTAGCGCCGGCCACGTACCAACCGGTGGGCATCGGCACGGTGGCGATCGCGGCGAGGCCACCGCCCGCGACCAGGGCGTTGCGCGGGTGCGGCGGGCGCGGGCTCGCGCGCCTCGGCATCGCGAGGTTGCGAGGTCGTTCGGGAGACCGCCGAGATTGGCGAAGCCCGGAGCAAAGCCGTACATGTAGACCCGGTAGGTCGCCCCGGCATGGAGCGGGACCACCACCTCGGGCGACAGCCCGGCACGCCTGGCGAGTTCGACGACATGGGCCGCCTCGCCCGCGTCGAGGAGGCGGGGGACGCTCATGGCCGGAACGGGGCGAGCGTCACGCCGCCGGCCTCCAGAACGGTACGGACGGCACGCGCAGTGGCCACCGCGTGGGTGGTGTCGCCATGGACGCAGATCGAACGGACCGGCGTCGGCAATTCCCGGCCCGACGCGGTCAGGATGATGCCCCCCTGCACCATGCGCAGCACCCGGTCGGCAGCCGCATCAGGGTCCGTGACGAAGGCGCCGGGCTGGCTGCGCGGGATCAGCAGCCCGTCCTCGGTGTAGCCTCGGTCGGCGAAGATCTCCTGGTGGACCTCGAGCCCCGCGGCCTCTCCGGCTGCCACCTGCGCGCTTAGCGCGATGGCGAGCAGGGCGAGGTTCGGATCGACGGCCCTGACCGCGCGGGCGACCGCGTCGGCTACCGAACGCTCCTCAGCCGCAATGTTGCCGAGCGCTCCGTGCGTCTTGACGTAGGTGATGCGGTGCCCCGCATAGGCGGCGAGTGCCTGGGCTGCTCCGACCTGATACGCCACCAGCCGCTCAATCTCGTCGGGGCTGAACGGAATGCGGCGTCGGCCGAAGCCCCACAGATCGGGGAAGCCCGGATGCGCGCCGACTGCGACCCCTCTCTCCTTCGCCAGGGCGAAGGTGCGGGCCATGATCTCGGGATCGCCCGCGTGCAGGCCGCAGGCGACGTTGGCCGAGGTGACCACGTCGAGGATCGCCGCGTCGTCGCCGCAGGCATAGGCGCCGTAGCCTTCGCCGAGGTCGGAGTTGAGGTCCACGCGGGTCATCGCCCGTTCTCCTATCTTACCGTGTACCAGCGAGGCCGGCACGGGCTGCTCTCAGATTCCGAGATAGGCCCGCCGCACCTCCGGATCGTCGCGCACCTGCGCTGCCGGCCCGGAGAGGATGACGCGCCCGGTCTGGAGGACGTAGGCGCGGTCGGCGATGGCGAGGCTCTCCGCGAGCCGCTGCTCGACAAGCAGAACGGTCACGCCGGCGTCGCGGATCACCGTGACGGCGGAGAAGATCTCGTCGACGAGCTTGGGCATGATGCCCTGCGAGGGCTCGTCGAGCATCAACAGGCGCGGGCGGGTCATCAGCGCGCGACCGATGGCCAGCATCTGCTGCTCACCGCCGGAAAGGGTCCCGGCCCGCTGCGGTAACCGCTCCTTAAGCCGGGGAAACAGTGCGAAGACCCGTTCCAGCGGCGCCTCACGGTCGGCCTTGCTCCGGTGCAGGTAGCTGCCGAGCCGCAGATTGTCGGCGACCGAGAGGCGCGGGAACAGGCGCTTGTTCTCGGGCACGTAGGCGACGCCGCGAGCGGTGATGCGGTGGCCGGGGAGCCCATCGAGGCGGGCGCCATCGAAGCGTACGGCGCCGTCGCACGGCCGCTCGAGCCCGGCGATCGACTTGAGCAGTGTCGACTTGCCCGCGCCGTTGGCGCCGGCCACGACGACGATTTCGCCCTCGGCCACGCCCAGCGACACGCCCTGGATCGCGAGCAGGCCCTGGTAGGCGGTGGAGAGTCCATCGACTTCAAGCAGCACGGTGCCGCTCCCCGAGATAGGCTGTGATGACCCCGTCGTCCCGCACCACGTCAGCCGGCAGTCCCTGGGTCAGGACGCTGCCGAGGTGGAGCACCACGGCCCGGTCGACGAGCGGCATCACCACTTCCATCACGTGCTCGACCATGATCACGGTCACGCCCGTAGCCGCTACGCGCCGGATCAGCGCGACACCGGCCTTGGCCTCGGACGGTGTGAGGCCGGTGAGCACCTCGTCGAGGAGGAGCAGGCTCGGGCCGGTGGCGAGCGCGCGGGCCACCTCCAGGCGGCGCTTCTCGGGCGGCGTCAATTCGCCGGCCACCGCCTCGGCGCGGTGGGTCAGCTCGACGCGCTCCAGGGTGTCCAGGGCGGCGCGGCGGGCGGACGCGGCGGTGGGGTGGCGGGCGAGCGCGCCGACCGTGACGTTCTCCAAGACGTTCATCGAGTCGAAGGAGCGTGGCACCTGGAAGGTGCGTGCGATGCCCCGGCGGCAGCGCTCGGCCGGCGGCAGTCTGGTGATGTCGGTCCCCTCGAACAGAATGCGCCCCTTGCTCGGGCGGTAGACACCCGAGATCAGATTGAACAGGGTGGACTTGCCGGCCCCGTTCGGACCGATCAGCCCCAGGATCTCGCCTCTGCGCACGTCGAGGGTCACGTCGCGGTTGGCGACGAGGCCGCCGAAGGCCAGCGTCACGTCGTCGACGCGCAGGATCGGGCCGCTCGGGTCCGGGCTCACGGGATCACCCCTCCTCGTTGCGCGCTGCGCGCGTACGCTTGAACAGGCTGAGCACGCCCTCGGGGCGGGCGATCGCCACGACCATCACGAGACCGCCGTAGAAGATCAGATCGATGCCGCTGCCGGTGCCACCCAGATAGGAGCGGCTGATCTCGGTGATCGGGATGAGGATCGCCGCACCCACCAGCGCGCCCCACAGGGTGCCGACGCCGCCGAGCACGGCGGGCAGCGCGAAGAGGAGGGAGAAGCGGAAGCTCATCACGCTCTCTGGATCGATGTAAGAGACGTAGGACGCGTAGAGGCCGCCGCCGACCGCGGTGAAGAAGGCCGAGATCGCCGCCGCCGCCATCTTGGAGCGGAACACCTCGACGCCGAGGCTCTGGGCGGCGGCCGGGTCGTCCTTGACCGCGCGCCAACCGTAGCCCCAGCGCGATTCCGCGACGCCGAAGGTGACGAGCCAGGTCGCGACGAACAGGCCGAGGGCGAGATGGGCATACGGGATCTTGTCCCGGGCGAACTGGAGGGTTGCCCAGCTATCCGGATTGAACGGCCACTGCACGCCCATCGCCCCCCCGACAAAGTCCCAGTTCTGCACGAGAAGCAGCCCGGCTTCGGCGATGACGATGGTGGCGATCGAGAAGTAATGGCCGCCGAGGCGGAAGCAGGGCCAGCCGATGGCGAGGGCCACCAAGGCCGCGAGCATTGCCCCGAGCCCGAGGCCCAACCACGGCGACACGCCGTACGTCACGAACAGGATGCTCGTGGTATAGGCGCCGATGCCGAAATACAGGGCGTGGCCGAGCGAGATCTGTCCACAATAGCCGCCCAAAATATTCCAGCTCTGCGACAGGGCCGCGTAGAGCAGGGTCAGGACCAGTACGTTCTGGAGGTAGACGTCCCGGATCGCGTAGGGCAGCGCGGCGAGGCCGGCGAACACGAGCGCGCCGACGTAGAGGCTGCGGCGGCGCTTGGCCGCAAAGCGCCGGGCAGCGTCGTCCAGGCCCGGGGAGACCGCGGGAGCGGCAATCAGGGGCGTGCCGGTCATGTCAGAGCCTCCCGAACAGGCCCTGGGGCCGCACCAGAACCACGAGAAGATAGAGGGCGTAGACGCCCACCGACTTCATGGAGGGCGGCAGAACCACGGCGGTCGCCGCCTCGACCAGCCCGACGATCAGGCCTGCGGCCAGCGCGCCGAAGACGCTGCCGAAACCGCCGAGCGCCACCGTTACGTAGGCGATCAGCGCGAAGGCGCCCCCGACGCCGGGATGGATGTAGTAGAACACGGTGAGCACGGCGCCCGCGAGACCGACGAGCGCCGCGCCGAGCCCCCAGCCGAGGGCGAAGATCCGGTTGCGGTCGATGCCGACCAAGGCGACGGCGCCCTGATCCTCGCGGGTCGCCTCCAGGGCCCGACCGAAATCGGTCCGCGTCATCAGGAGGAACAGGCCGCCGAAGGCCGCCAGCGAGACCAAGGCTCCGAAGACCTGCGGCCAGGGCAGGTAGACGCCACCGAGGTCGAGGGTCTTCCCTCCGAGCCAGGAACCCTGGAGGCTGCGGTAGTCCGGTGTGAACAGATATTGCGCCACGCCCTGGAGCAGGATCGCCAAACCGAAGGTCGCGAAGATCTGCACCATGCCCTGGTTGGCCTTGGCCCGCATCGCGAAGCGGACCACGCCGAAGTAGATGGTGCCGCCCAGCACGAACATCAGCGCAGCGACGAGCGGCATCAGCACGATCGGATCCAGCCCGGATACGAAGACGAGCCCGAAGGTCGCGTACATCGCGAGCATCAGGAATTCGCCGTGGGCGAAGTTGACCACGTCCATCAGGCCGAAGATCAGCGACAGGCCGACCGCGACGAGGCCGTAGATCAGCCCGGTGAGCAACCCGCTCGCCAGCACCTGCACGAGGGCTTGCATCGTCATCGGCGTGATCCCACGCAGGTCCGAGGAAGGGATGATCGAGGGCTGATCGGGCTCACGCGCGGGCGCTCGCTCCGCGCGTGGGGGGCGGCGAGCATGCGCCGAGCGCGATCCGTTCAATCAGACGTTCATGGGCCAGATCGCCGGGGCGACGGCGGCGGCTTCGGGAAACACTGTCACGAACTTGGTGCCGACGTACTGGATCAGGACCGGCGTCGCGTCAGGGTTCTGGCCGCCCGCGTCGAAGATCACCGTCTTCCAGGGCATGATCGTGCGCGTGCCGGGAATGTCGGTCGCCGCGAGGGCCGCGCGCAGCTTGGCGCCGTCGGTTGAGCCGGCACGGTTGAGCGCGTCGGCGAGCACGAGCATCGCCGTGAACTGCCGCGAGGTGTTATCGTTCAGGTCTCGATCGGCGCGCTTCCTGTACATCGCGTTGACGACGCCGACCGAGGGGCGCTTGGCGGCGAGGTCGAGGGAGAAGCTCGCGCGCGAGATCAAGCCCTGGAGCTTGTCGCCGACCGCATCGTACACGGATTTCTCGGAGAATCCCGCCGCCTGGGCGATGATGGCCTTCGGCTTGTAGCCGAGTTCGCCCATCGTCTTGGTGAGCAGGATGGCATCGTTGGTGTAGCAGGTCGGCAGCAGCACGTCGGCACCCGCGGACTTGAGCGCCTGTACTTCCGCGGTCAGCGAGGGCGAGTTGCTCTTGTATTTCACGTCCGCGGCAATCTTGTAGCCGCGCTCATTCGCGAGCTTGCGCTGCACGTTGGACGAATCGATGCCGTAGATCGTGTCCTCGTAGAACAGGGAGACCGAGTCGATCGTCTTGCCCTGCTTCCGCAGGCCGTCCATGAAATCGAACATCGCCGCGGAGAACATCTCGTCGTTGGCGGCCGGGCGGAAGAAGTACTTCAGGTTCCGGCGGCTCAGGCTCGGCGAGGAGGAATCGGCGCAGACGAAGGGCACACCGTAGCGCTCGCACACCGCGCTCACGGTTGCCGAGACGCTGGACTGGTAGGCGCCGACGATCGCGATGACCTTGTCCTGGGTGATCAGGCGCTCCGCCTCGGCGCGGCCCTTCTGCGGGTCGCCCTGGTGGTCGGCGATGACGAGGCGGATCTTGGCGCCACCGAGCCCGTCGAGGCCGGCGCCCTTGGCGGCGGCCAGGTCGAGGTCATGGTTCTCGTTGATTACGTCGAGGGCCGTCTCGAAGGCGCGGCGGGCATCGACACCGTTCTGGGCGCTGGCACCGGACAAGGCGTAGAGCACGCCGACCACCGCCTCGTCGGCGGCCGTTGCGCGGTGGGACCCGAAGCCCGCGAGCGCCAAGACGCCAGCGGCCAGAACTTCGCGACGACGCAGCATGGGGCGTTCTCCAAAGGGTACGGGAGCCGGAATGCGGGATTCACGCCATCGCGAATTCGGTGTTGAGCCGGTCGGTGATGAGCATGCAGCCCGGCGCGTGGGTGATCGCGAAATCTGGGCGGGCCGATGCGATCACCGACTGGGGGGTGACGCCGCAGGCCCAGAACACCGGAATCTCGTCATCGCCGATCCGCACCGGGTCGCCGTAATCGGGAGTGCCGAGGTCGTGGATGCCGATCAGGTCTGGCCGGGCGAGGTGGACGGGCGCGCCGTGCACCCGGGGATAGCGGGCGGTGATCTCCACCGCGCGGATCGCCTGCGCCGGGGTGAGCGGGCGCATCGAGACCACCATCGGCCCGGCGAACGGCCCGGCCGCGACACACGGAATGCTCGTCCGGTACATCGGTACGCGCACGCCCATCTCGACGTGGCGCAGGGGCAGTCCGCCTTCGACGAGGGCTGCCTCGAACGAGAACGAGCAGCCGATGACGAAGGCCACGAGGTCGTCGCGCCAGAGGTCGGCGACCTCCGTCCGCTCCCCGACCACGGCGCCGTCACGCCAGACGCGGTAGCCAGGTACGTCGGTGGCGAGATCGAGGTCGAGACCAAGGTCCGGGATCGTGCGGCTGCCGGGTCGCGACTCGCCGATCACCGGGCATGATTTCGGGTTGCGCTCGGCGAACAGGCGAAAATCGTCGGCCAGCCGCTCGGGAAAGACCGCGAGATTGCCCTGGACGTAGCCGTCGGCGACGCCCGCCGTGCTGCCGGGGATCCTCCCATCGCGGCAGGCGAGCCGGCCCTCGCGGCCGCTCCACATTGCCCGAGCCGTCGGATCGCTCGCGGACATCATCGCCGTGGACGCCATCACCGACCTCCTCTGCCTTCGTATGCGGCAAGCCTATCTGATGGGCACTAGAGATCGAATTATCTTTTTTCATCGAAATCCATAAGTTTGACTTATGGATTTCGACACCAGGCGACGGCGATACTGCGGGCGATCTTGGCGGCCGCCGCCGCGAGCCGGTTATCCGGTACGTTCTCGTAGGTTGCGGTGAAATCGATGTCCGGAAGGCACACGGTCGTGTCGACGACGCGCAGACGCCCATCCGCCAGCTCGTCGCGGACGGTCTCGGCCGGGATCACTCCGACGCCGATGCCCTCCACCGCCATGCGTACGATCGTCGAGAGCGAGGCGCTGCTGTAGAGCCGCGGCGGCGGCAGGTTCGAGCACGCCAGAAGCTCGCGCAGCTGGGCGTAGGGATTGGTGTTCCGTGGATAGGTGATCACAGGGTGCCGCACCAGTTCTGCCAAGCCGATCTCGCCGTCGCCGAAATCGAGGCCGGGCGCGGCGATCCAGGCTATCGAGAACCGGCAGAGAGGGAGGTTGATCAGGTCCGGCGCCGTGATGGGCCCGACGAGGAAGGCGAGGTCGAGCTCGTGGCGTGCGAGGGCGTCGCGCATGTTCGGGGAAACATCGACTGAGAGGTCCACGGCCACGCCGGGATAAGTCCGGCTCATCGCCTCAATGAACCGCATGAGCCACGTGTGGACCAGGGTCTCTGATGCGCCGAGCCGCAGCACTCCGGTCGTCGCGGCGGGATTGGCGATGGCGTCCATCATCTCGGTGCGCAGGCGCAGGAATCGCTCGGCATAGCTCAGGAGTTCACGACCCTTGGGCGTGAGGACGACGGCCCGGGCACCGCGCTCGAAAAGCGGCAGGCCCAACTCCCGTTCCAGCGCGGCGATCCGCTGTGAGACCCCGGGCTGCGTCATGTTCAATCGCTCGGCCGCGCGGCTGAAGCTGCCGAGGGTGGCGGCCCAGTAATAGACGTCGAGGCTCTTCAAGTCCGGCATGGCGGTTCGGATGCAGGGCGTGGGCCGTTCAGGACGGGCACCCTACGCACAGGTGCGATGGAATACCCACGTCGTCGGCCTGTCCATAAATCTGTTCCCGCCGCGACGCGCCTGACCATCGCGACCTCCGCGACCTGGATGCCGCCAGACCGATCAGTCAGCGTCGAAACCTTCATGATCCTGCCACCCACACCGTGGGGAACTGCGTCGGCGAGCCCCGATGCGCGATCCAGCCTTTGAGAACAAAAGCAGTTGTGGCCCGCCTCTGCTCGTCCCGCAGCAAGCGCGGTTCTGGATGCCAGCGAGCGGAGTTTAAAATCAAATCAAGCAACGCGTCAGGACCTTAAAGCTAAAGTCCCGGTAGTACCGCCAGCTCCAACCTGTGGACTGAGCGTCAGCGACGTCCGCTTCGGAGATGTCTGTGACGTACCTCGAATGACCGCGATGGCCGCAAAGCCGTCATGCGTCGTGATCCAAGCGGACGGCCGGTTTCTCGACGTGGCTTCCCGAAAGCAGTCCAGCAGTAACCCGTCCGTTTCAGTCATCCGAATTTTTCTCAACAGCCCATGAAATCGGACGTTCTGACAAAATATAGATTTTTATCAGCATAAAATGCCCAAATATCGGAAACATTGACACCTGAGTTGTAATATTAATTACAAAATTGCCATATCGAACCAACAAAATGTCTGATGCTTGCTGATCTGTAAGGCTGCCGTTGGTGAAATCCGTCATAAAATCTTCATTAACCGTAGCAATGAGAGGTTGATCTTGCGTCGAAGACATGTCGATGCATGGCGATCCGATGCGCCGAAGCCCCTGACTTTCCCGATGATGGCTAAGCGTTTTTGCAAAGCCATGCGGGCGATGAGCCTCATTTCCGATGTCGTTCCTGCAAGCCCAACCGTCCGTCCCAACCTGCGATCGGAAGATCCGCGACGGGGGCCAACTTTCGGTCACGACCGTCACCGTCGTGGCGCTGCTCTTGGGTTCGACCGCGCATGGCGCCGAGCGACCTCGGCCTCAGGTGACGATGGGCGTCGACGGCCGAAACGGCGAAGCCAATGTGCTTTCGTCGAACGTCGCCGCGACACGCGGTCAGAACGGCGGCGACCTGAGCTTGATCGACATCGATACCGCCGTCGCCGGAAGCGACGGCGCCGCGACGATCCAGAGCGGTTCGGTCGGTGGGAAGGGGGGCCGGGGCGCGGCGATCGTCGGATTGGCATCCGTTCCCGGCGCCCGCGGCGGTCGCGGCGGTTCGGTCGCGGTGACGCTCGGAGAGGACGTGGCCGGGCGGGGCGAACAGATCACCGATGGTGCGCAGACGGACTTCAAACCGATCCCCCGGTTCTGGGTTTATTCCAGGGGCGGAAACGGCGGCGACGGCCAGAAGGATGTCGGCGGCGGCGGCGATGCCGGGTCGGCCAGCCTGACTCTGTCGTCGCGGGTCTCGACCGAAGGGCAGGCCTTTCTCGGGGTCCGGGTCAGCGCGGTCGGCGGCAATGCCGGCTTCGGCGGCACCGACGCGGACCAGACCGCGTCCAGACGGGGCGGTTCCGGCGGTCCGGCCGCGCTCACGGTGACGCGATCCGGCCAGGTGATCACCGACGGCGTCGGGGCGACGGCCGTGATCATCGAATCCATCGGCGGCGCGGGCTCGATCCGCGGCAGCGGCACATTCTACAGCAACCCGTTCGTGACGCAGGGTGGCGAAGGCGGCACCGCGCGTCTCGACATGTCCGGGACGATCAGGACTTCCGGCGACTACGCCCTCGGCGGCCTCGTCCAGAGCATCGGCGGCGACGGCGGGAGCCAGCCCGATGCCGGTGGGCAGCCCGGTGCCCGGGGCGGCGACGGCGGTACGGTCACGGTGAACCAACGCGGCACGATCGTCACCGAGGGTGATTACGCCCTCGGCCTGGTCGCACAATCCGTCGGTGGCCCGGGCGGCGAGGGCGGCGGCAGCGTCTTCGGCGGCGGCAAGGGCGGCAATGCCGCCACCGGCGGCGCGGTGACCCTGACCAACAACGGCACGGTGACGACGTCCGGCGCGGGGGCGACCGGTCTCGTGGCACAGAGCATCGGCGGCGGCAGCGCCCTTTCAGCTCTGCCGCTGTCAGCCCTCGAAGTGGTGTCCAAGACCATCGGCGGCGGAGCCGGCGGCATCTCGTACTGGTTCGGCCGCGGCGGTGCCGGTGGCACGGGGGGCACGGGCGGTCCTGCCACGATCATCAACGACGGGGGCCGGATCACAACCGAGGGCGAGACCGCTTTCGGGGCCCTGGCGCAGAGTATCGGCGGCAGCGGCGGCACCGGCGGCGGCGCCTTCCCGGCGGGCGCCTTCTTCTCGGTCGGCCTCGGTGGGAGTGGCGGCGGCGGGGGCGATGGCGGCCTCGCCCGCTTCACCGGCCTGGGCGGCGCGATCGAGACCGGCGGAGACGGATCGACGGCCGTGCTGGTGCAGAGCATCGGCGGCGGCGGCGGGGTGGGCGGCGACGTCAAGAGCGTCGCGGCCGGCGCAGTGATTTCGGCCTCGGTGGCGATCGGCGGCAGCGGTGGGAAGGGCGGCAACGGCGGCGAAGCACAGATCGACAGCAGCACGACCGTGACCACCGCCGGTTACGCGGCGAACGGCCTGTCCGTCCTCAGCATCGGCGGCGGCGGCGGGGTCGGGGGCGTCGCAAGCGCGACGGCGATCACGGCGCCCCTGGTGACGCCGAGCGGCAAAGCGCTGCCGAGCTTCGCCTTCTCGGCCGCGATCGGCGGCTCGGGCGGGGATGGCGGAAACGGCGGCACCGCGGGCGTCGTCAATACCGGCCCGGTCACGACCTACGGCAACGCGGCAATGGGCCTTCTGGCCCTGAGCGTCGGCGGCGGTGGCGGCATCGGCGGCGATGCGGCGGCCTATGCGCTGGCGGTCGCGCCGCCCGGCGAGATGGCCGTGTCCGTGTCAGCGACGCTGGGCGGTACGGGCGGCGGGGGCGGCAATGGCGGCACCGTGAAGGTCGAGAACCGCGGCGTGGTGCAGACCTCGGGGGACGGTGCCTTCGGCATCGAGGCCCAGAGTATCGGCGGCGGCGGCGGCAATGGCGGTGGCGCTACCGCGACGAGCAACAGCATCAGCCTCCGGCGGAACATCGACGTGTCACTGGCCATCGGCGGCACCGGGGGCGGGGGCGGCACCGGCGGCACGGTCACCGTCACGCAGGCCGGGACCATCACGACCGGTGGCACCTACGCCGCCGGCATTCTCGCCCAGAGCATCGGCGGTGGCGGCGGCAACGGAGGCACGAGTTCGACCCTGGCGGCCCCCGGCTTCTCCCTCGACAAGACCGTCAACGACCTCCTCGGCAAGCTTCCCATCGCCGATGCCCTTACGGTGACGACGACGATCGGCGGCGGGTCCGGCACCGGCAACCGCGGCGGCCTCGTCACGGCCACGAACCAGGGCGCGATCACCACCAGAGGTTCGGATGCGCACGGCATTGAGGCGCAGAGCATCGGCGGCGGCGGCGGCAATGGCGGCGGCGCGTCGGGGTCGGCCGCGGGCAAGCTCGCCGTCAGCCTGAAGCTCGGCGGCAAGGGCGGTATCGGCGGCGGCGGCGGGGACGTGGCCGTCACCAACACCGCAGCCGGCGTGATCACCACCTGGGGCGACGGTTCCCACGGGATCCTCGCACAGAGCATCGGCGGCGGCGGCGGCACGGGCGGCAGCATCGCCGCGCGCGCGGACTCCGATCCCGACGCCGTGGGCGCGCTCTGGCAGCAGATCAAGCAGGCGATCGGTGTCGCCGATTACGAAAAATGGGCGAAGGACAAGAGCAACAAGGACGACAAGAGGGCGCTCGACCAGTTTCTCAAGGACATCAAGACCAGCGATACGTACAAGAGCCTGGCCGACAAACTGAAGAATTCGGATTTCGGCAAGGCGCTCAAATCCTACAGCGGCAGCATCAACGGCTACCTGGACGCGCAGAAAAAGGGCGCCGCCAAGCTGCGCGATCTTTCGCTGACCCTGGCGCTCGGCGGTGATGGCGTGCAGGGCGGGAGCGGCGGCACGGTCTCCATCGAGAATGCCGGCACGATCGCGACGCGGGGCATCGGTTCCCACGGCATCGTCGCGCAGAGCATCGGCGGGGGCGGCGGTCAGGGCGGGCTCTCGTTCGCAGAGGCCACCAATAGGGCCAACGGCACGGTGACGCTCGGCGGCTCGGGAGGCAGCGGCAACACCGGCGGCACGGTCAAGATCGTCAACACAGGCCTCGTCGCCACGGCGGAGGACGCCGCCTACGGCCTCTACGCGCAGAGCATCGGCGGTGGCGGCGGCAATGGCGTCGCCGGCGGCGTCGCCAACAGCTCCGCGAATAAGGGCCTGACCCTCAACCTGACCGTCGGTGGGTCCGGCGGGACCGGGGCGCATGGCGGATGGGTCCAGGTCGAGAATCGCGGCACGGTGACCACAACCGGGACCGAGGCGCATGCCGTGGTCGCGCAGAGCATCGGCGGCGGCGGCGGCAGCTTCTACGCGCCGTCCGCCGAGACGGCCGACGCGCAAGGCGATACGCCCGCGGCGGAGGACGGGACGGCAGCCTCCGGGAAGGGGCAAACCAAGCGCGACACCAAGAGCGACGCCCAGGCGCTGACAGACGCGCTGCTCTCGGCGCTCGATATCGAGCGGATCGCCCCTCCTGAGGATCCGGCCGGCGTGTCAGAGAAATCCGGAAGCCTGACGCTCGGCGGCTCCGGACGCATGGCGGGCAACGGCGGCAGCGTGACGGTCGTCCAGTCCGGCACGATCGCCACGAGCGGCTTCGGAGCCGTGGGTATCCTGGCCCAGAGCATCGGCGGCGGCGGCGGCCTCGCCTCGGTCGCGGCCGGCCCGGGCGGCCACAGATACACGTTCGGGATCGGCGGCGCGGGGGGCGCCTCGGGGAATGGCGGTCCGGTCACGGTGAATCTCACCGCGGACGCGCAGGTCTCCACCACCGGAAGCGCGGCGCCGGCCCTGCTGTTGCAATCGATCGGCGGCGGCGGCGGCTATGGCGGCGCGCATCAGGTGATGGGCTACGCGGTTCCCTATGCGCTTCGGGACGGGTCCAGCGGCGATGGCGGGGCCATCCGGGTGACGCTGGACGACGGCGCCGTGATCCGCACCACCGGCGCGCAGTCCCACGGCATCCTGGCCCAGAGCCTGGGCGGCGGCGGCGGCCTGCTCCTCGACCTGTCCGGCCCGGCCATTTCGGCTTCGGCGGCGTCGGGCCAGAGCAGGCCTGGCTCCAGCGGACGGGGCGGCGACATCGACATCAGGTCGACCGGGTCGATCATCGCGTCGGGCCTGGATGCCTACGCGATCTTCGCGCAATCCGGGGTCCAGCGCACCGACGGCAGCCTCGAGCCCGACCCGGCCCGGGGCGGCCGGATCAGCATCCGAGTGGACGGACTCGTCACCGGCGGCAGCGGCCCCGGGGCGGCGATTCGCGTCGATGGCGGTCGCTACACCACGATCGACATCGATCAGCGCGCCGTAGTCAGCGCGGCCTCGGGCCGGGCCATCGTCGGTGCGTTCAGCGCCGGCGAGATCAACAACCGTGGCACCGTGATCGGCAACGTGGACCTGGCCGGCGGTCAGACAGGGGGCGTCACCTTCATCAACGGGGGCTTCCACAACACGGGTGCGACGTCGGCGATCCTACGCACCGGGCCCGAAGGCGTCATCGCGCTGGGTCCGAACGGCCGCCTTAACAACAGTGCCATCCTCGACATCGGCGGGGTCGGTGCGCTCGCCCGGGCGACCGTGACCGGCGATTTCGAGCAGAGCGCCTACGGGCGCCTGCTGGTCGACATCGCACCCCTGGCGCCGCAGGGGGCCCTGCGCAGCGACGTCCTGACGGTCACCGGCACCGCCTCCCTGAAGGGCGTGGTCGAGCCGCATCTCATCGACGGGCTGCTGCCCGGCCGGTACACCTTCCTGCGGGCCAGCCAGATCATGGATGCCAGCGCCATCGCCACCGGCGGAAGCACCCACTCGGGCGCGGTGCCGATCTCCTGGGCGCTCGTGTCGACGGGCGACAGTATCGCCTTGACCCCACAGGCCCATTTCACGGCGCCTCTGGGCGTGACGCTCACCTCGGACCAGCGCAGCGTCGCCCAGGGCCTGCAGGACGCCTGGGACGGCAACACCACCAAGCTCGGAACCCTCTACGGACGCTTCCTCTCAGTCGACAGCCAGAAAGCCTATGCCGCCGCCCTGGACGAGTTGAAGCCCGAATCGAACCAGGACATCCTGACCGACCGGACGCTCGACACCCGCAAGGGCCTCCAGCGGGCCATGAGCTGCCCGGCCTTCACCGGCACCGGCACGCTCCTGCGTGAGGGCGACTGCGTCTGGGGCCGCATCACCAGCGCCCACACCACCCAGTCCGCGACCGTGGACGACGGCGGCTACCACCAGAGCGCGCTCAGCTACCAGAGCGGTCTCCAGACCGAGTTCGCCCCGGACTGGTTCTTCGGACTCACCGGCGCCTATACCCGCGCCATCCAGAGCGACCCGGACCGGATCACCGGGACGACCAGCGATGCCGGCGACGTCTCGGCCGCGCTCAAGCACCAGATCGGCCCCTGGCTCCTCGCGGCCTCGGCCAATCTCGGCTATTCCTGGGCCGACAACAAACGGTTGATCGACTTCGGCGGCATCACCGCGACGGCGCGCAGCAAGTCCGGAATCTTCACCGCGGGCGGGCGGTTGCGGGCGAGCTATCAGGTCCTGTTCGGGGACTGGTACCTCAAGCCCTACGCCGATCTCGATCTGCTCTACAGCTACAGTCCGGCCTATTCCGAGACCGGCGCACCGGGCTTCAACCTCGACATGCGCCCGGTCGCCAAGACGCTGGTGGCGTTCAGCCCGATGCTGGAGATCGGCGGCCGGATCGACCTCGACGACGCGCGCTGGGTCCGGCCCTTCGGCACGCTGGGCGTGACGCTCCTTTCAGACGACCACTTCACGGGCAAAGCGAGCTTCCAGGGCACCGGCGCACTCGGGCTGTTCGCTACGGAGTCGGCGATACCCGATCGGCTCGGCGAGCTGGGACTGGGTTTCCAAGTCAGCCTCGGTGGCGGCATCGAGGTAACCGGCGAGTATCAGGGCCAAGTCGGCGACCACTTTCTCTCGCATGCCGGGACCGCACGCATGCAGCTTCGGTTTTGAGGGCCGGGCATGGTTGGATTTAAGGCTGCCGATGTCATCCCCCAGGGCACGCCTGCTCCACGGCGACTTGGTATGCTCGCGGCTTACGTCACCTCGTGGCTCGGCCAGACCCGAGCCCTGCCCGCGTAGTACTTGTCGAGCGCTATCGTCAGACATCCAAAAGGATTCGACGACGACGGCCGAGCACGCGGACCCGAATTAGGCCAAGGGCCGAAAAAAGGCCGTTCCGGTCGCGCACAGCCGCGGGGGTTTCGAACTCCTGCGCGATGCGGACGACATCTTCCTGCCGAGCAAGCTCTTTCTCGCGTCGGGCTCTGTGACGTCAAAGGTGTTGGGCGGCGGCATGGCTCGCTCGGTATGTGCAGCCCGAATTTGGCGGGATACGGCACGATGTCAAATGAGCAGATCCAATCGAAGCGTAAATGGCTTACGAAAACCGCCGTCGAAATTTGTGCGTCCACATACACGAACGAGAGAAGGGCGCGAAGCTTTCGCATCGCGCCCTTCCAGAAAGCAACTCTATGCTTCGAAGCGACCTAGACTATGGTTCTCTAGGTCGATTCTATGCTTCGTTTCACAACACGCTACAAAAAAAGTCGCGGCGCAACCGCTACGAGCAGCCTGTCGTGCCACCGCACGTGTCGCACTTCAGGCATGTGCCGTTGCGGACCAGCGTAAAGTTCGCGCATTCGGGGCAGGCCTCACCGACATAGCCCTTCATCTTCGCCTCGGCGCGGCGGTCGGCGACGGTGCGCTCGGCCTTGGCGAAGGGGAGGGTGTCGGCGATCGTTTCGGCCTGGGCGGCCAAAGCCGGCTCAGCCTTCAGCGCCGAGGTGCCGTGGATCGCGTGGACTGTCCCGCCGGCTGGGGCCGACTGGCCGGTGCTGGCGGCGCCGACGCCGACCGTTCCGCCCGCCGGGCCGCCCTGGATCAGGGTGAGCCGGTCGGCCGAGCCGCGCAGCAGGCCGCGCGAGACCACCGAGGAGGCCGGCGCGGGCTTGGGGCCCTCGCGGGTGGTGTCGGCCGCTTCGCCGCCGCCGAGCACCGTGCCGCCGATCTCGGCGGGGCTGACATGGGCGAGGTCGGCGCGGCCGAGATACGACACCGCGAGCTCGCGGAACACGTAGTCGAGGAGCGAGGTCGCGTTCTTGATCGCGTCGTTGCCCTGCACGAAGCCGGCCGGCTCGAACCGGGTGAAGGTGAAGGCCTCGACATACTCCTCGAGCGGCACGCCGTACTGGAGGCCGAGCGAGATCGCGATGGCGAAGTTGTTCATCAGGCTCCGGAAAGTCGCGCCCTCCTTGTGCATGTCGATGAAGATCTCGCCGAGGCGGCCGTCGTCGTACTCGCCGGTGCGCAGGTAGACCTTGTGGCCGCCGACCACCGCCTTCTGGGTGTAGCCCTTGCGCCGGGACGGGAGCTTTTCCCGCGACCGGATGTGCTCGACCCGCTCGATCACCCGCTCGACGATTTTTTCCGCGACCTGGGCAGCGCGGGCCGCGGCCGGAGCCTGCAGCACCGCCTCCAGGGCA
Organism: Methylobacterium sp. J-077; assembly: GCF_022829365.1. Taxonomy (GTDB): domain Bacteria; phylum Pseudomonadota; class Alphaproteobacteria; order Rhizobiales; family Beijerinckiaceae; genus Methylobacterium. The sequence continues at coordinate 75,912 of NZ_JAKSYJ010000114.1, forward strand.
TCGCCGGCCTCGTCGTCCTCATCGGCGATCAGGGCGGCGTTGAGCGGCTGCGACAGCTTCGAGCCGTCGCGGTAGAGGGCGTTTGCCTTCAGGGCCAGGGTCCAGGACAGGCGGTAGGCCGCCTTGCAATCCTCGACGGTGGCGTCGTTGGGCATGTTGATCGTCTTGGAGATCGCCCCCGAGATAAACGGCTGGGCCGCCGCCATCATGCGGATATGGCTCTCCACCGAGAGGTAGCGCTTGCCGATGCGACCGCACGGGTTGGCACAATCGAACACCGGGTAATGCTCGGGCTTGAGGCCGGGGGCGCCCTCCAGCGTCATCGCCCCACAGATATGGGTGTTGGCGACCTCGATGTCTTTCTTGGAGAAGCCCAGGAACGGCAGCAGCTCGAAGGTCGGGTCCGACAGTTTCTCGACCGGGACCTTGAGGGTCTGGGTCAGGAAGTCGTCGCCGAGCGTCCAGCGGTTGAACACGAACTTGATGTCGAAGGCCGATTTCAGCCCCTTCTCCACCGCGGCGATCTTGTCGTCGGAAAAACCCTTGGCCCGGAGGGTCGTCGGGTTGATCGCCGGGGCCTGGCCCATGGAGCCGTGGCCGACCGCGTAGGCCTCGATCTCGGCGATCTCGGATTCGCGGTAGCCCAGCGCCCGCAGAGCGTCGGGGGCGGCCTGGTTGATGATCTTGAAGTAGCCGCCGCCGGCGAGCTTCTTGAACTTCACCAGCGCGAAGTCGGGCTCGATGCCGGTGGTGTCACAATCCATCACGAGGCCGATCGTGCCGGTCGGCGCGATCACGGTCGTCTGGGCGTTGCGGAAGCCGTGGATCTCGCCCAGCTGGAGCGCTCGGTCCCAGGCCGCGCGGGCATGCGTGCCGAGATTGTCCTGCGGGATGTTGGCGTGGTCCAGGGGCACCGGGGCGATGCTGAGGAACTCGTAGCCCTCGGCCTCGCCGTGGGCGGCGCGACGGTGATTGCGGATCACCTTCAGCATCGCGTCGGCATTGTCGTCATAGGCCGGGAACGGACCGAGCTCGGCCGCCATCTCGGCCGAGGTGGCGTAGGCCACGCCGGTCATGATCGCGGTGAGCGCGCCGGCCAGCGCGCGGCCCTCATGCGAGTCGTAGGGCAGGCCCATGGTCATCAGAAGGCCGCCAATATTGGCGTAGCCGAGGCCGAGCGTCCGGTAGCGATAGGACAGCTCCGCGATCTCCTTGGACGGGAACTGCGCCATCAGCACCGAGATCTCGAGCACCACCGTCCAGAGGCGGTTGAGGTGCTCGAACGCCTCGACGTCGAAGCGCTTGGCCTGCCGGTCGTACAGCGTCAGCAGGTTGGCCGAGGCCAGGTTGCAGGCGGTGTCGTCCAAGAACATGTACTCGGAGCACGGGTTCGAGGCCCGGATCCGGCCGCCCGCCGGGCACGTGTGCCAGTCGTTCATCGTGGTGTTGAAGTGCAGCCCCGGATCGGCCGAAGCCCAAGCCGCCTCGCCGATCTTCTCCCAGAGGTCGCGGGCCTTCAGGGTCTTGGCGGTCTTGCCGGTGGTGCGCTGGGTCAGGTGCCAGTCGGCGTCGGAATCGACCGCCCGCAGGAAGTCGTCCGTGAGCGAAACCGAGTTGTTCGAGTTCTGGCCGGCGACCGTCAGGTAGGCCTCGGAATCCCAGTCGGTGTCGTAGACCGGGAAGTCGATCTTGGTGAAGCCCTGACGCGCGAACTGTACGACGCGCTTGATGTAGGCGTCCGGCACGGAGGCCTTGCGGGCGGCCTTGATCTCGCGCTTCAGGGCCGGGTTGCGCTCGGCATCGAAGCAGGCGTCGCCCTCGGCCTCGCACTGGGTGCAGGCCTTCATGACCAAACCGAGATGCTTGGAGACGACCTTGGAGCCGGTCACCAGGGCGGCGACCTTCTGCTCCTCCTTCACCTTCCAGTCGATGAACGCCTCGATATCCGGGTGGTCAATATCGACGATCACCATCTTGGCCGCGCGGCGCGTCGTGCCGCCGGACTTGATCGCGCCGGCCGCCCGGTCGCCGATCTTCAGGAACGACATCAGGCCTGACGACTTGCCGCCGCCGCCAAGCTTCTCGTTCTCACCGCGAAGCGCGGAAAAATTCGAGCCGGTGCCGGAGCCGTACTTGAACAGGCGCGCCTCGCGGACCCAGAGGTCCATGATGCCACCGTCGTTGACGAGGTCGTCCTGCACGCCCTGGATGAAGCAGGCATGCGGCTGCGGGTGCTCGTAGCTGGAGGCCGAGCGGGTCAGCTCACCGGTGCGGTAATCGCAGTAGAAGTGACCCTGGCTGGGGCCGTCGATCCCGTAGGCCCAATGCAGGCCGGTGTTGAACCATTGCGGGGAGTTCGGCGCCACCATCTGCTTGGCCAGCATGTAGCGCAGCTCGTCGAAGAACGCGGAGGCGTCCTCCTCGGAGGAGAAGTAGCGGCCCTTCCAGCCCCAGTAAGTCCAGCAGCCGGCGAGGCGATCGAACACCTGCGTGGCGGAGGATTCCGAGCCGATGCGCTCTTCTTCCGGCAACGCGCTCAACGCGGCCTCGTCGGCGACCGAACGCCAGAGGAACGACGGGACGTCATTCTCCTCGACCTTCCGGAGGCGCGCCGGCACGCCGGCCTTGCGGAAATATTTTTGGGCCAGCACGTCGCTGGCGACCTGGCTCCAGCTCTCCGGCACGTCGATGCCGTCCAGGCGGAAAACGACGGAGCCGTCGGGATTGCGGATCTCGCTCAGGGCCTTGCGGAACGGAATACCCGTGTAGGGCGACTGTCCGGCCGTGGTGTAGCGACGCTCGAACCGCATGAAACACACCTCTCCCGTCGGGACACGGATGTCCCGGCCCCGCTCGACGCGGGGACGATGCCCATTAAGGGGGTCGCGTTCGCCCGCCCCCGGGAACCGGGCACGCGGCGAGTCAGCGAAGATGAATCAGAGGCGGTCGAACCTGCCGAAACGCACCACAGCGGCGGCGCGACCGATGCAGAGACATTACCGCCGCCATCGCTCTCACGTCAACAAGTGGTGTGCAGCCGGCCGGTTCCCCGCTAGATGTTGTGCTGGCAACCAAAAGCCTGTGGATATCTGGAGCGACTCGGATAAGTGCCCTTCCGGCATTCGGGATTCCGATCGGAAAAATTTTCGATCCACACCCCTAAGTAGAGGCGCGACATTGGAGCCCGCGAATACGCCGCAGCTGGCGGAGACGGGCGTTGCGGCACAGCGACAGTTGGGCCGAACCGCTGGACTCGAGCGCGCGTGCTCACCATAACGGCGTCACGAGGCGCCCGCGCGGCGCGGCTTGAAACCGGGACCGGCGATGGCGCTGAAGGACACTTTGCTGCGCGTCTTCACGTGGTGGAACGGCCAGACCGTCTCGCTGGCGCTCCAGACCGCGCGCACCGGCATCTTCGTCGGCGAGGATGATTTCGGAAACAAGTATTACAAAGCCGAAGGTGCGCTGATCGACCGCTCGGTCGGCTCGGAGCGGCGCTGGGTGGTCTACAACGGCTACGCCGACGCCTCGAAGGTGCCGCCCGGCTGGCGCGGCTGGCTGTGCCACAACGTCGACCTCGCCCCGAGCGAGGAAGACTACACGCCGCGACCCTGGCAGCAGCCCCACGTCGAGAACCAGACCGGGACGCCAAACGCCTACCGGCCGCAGGGCTCGCAGCTGTCGTGGGGCCAGCGGCCGGCCGCGACCGGCGATTACGTGTCTTGGACGCCCGGCGAGTAGGCTTGCGGCCCCGGCGCCCTTTTGCCGCCACCGTTCCGGTGTTCACCTCGGAGCCATCCGATCCGACCGCCGCACCCGTGACGGCGCGACCGGCCTCCCTCTAGAGCCTCGTCCCGGATCCGGGCCGGTGCCCTGGGGTCCTTGTCTCGCATCGTCGCCTGCCGAAAGCCGGCCGCCCGCTTTCATGACGATGCTTTAGGGGTCCGAGCCTTGAGCCGCACCAAAGCCCTCGCACGCCCCATACTGGCCCTCGGTCTGGTCGCCGCCATCGGCGCCGGCCCGGCCACGGCCGACAAGATCAAGAATCCGACCGCGGTCTTCTCCGGCCTCGACAAGATCACCGGCCGCATCGTGTCCTTCGAGGTCGCCGTGGACGAGACCGTGCAGTTCGGGTCGCTGCAGATGACCCCGCGGGTCTGCTACACCCGTCCGCCGACCGAGAGCGCCAAGACCACGGCGTTCCTGGAGGTCGACGAGGTCACCCTCGACAACAAGTATCGCCGGATCTTCACAGGGTGGATGTTCGCGTCGAGCCCGGGCCTGCACGCGATCGAGCACCCGATCTACGATGTCTGGCTGGTCGACTGCAAAGGCGGCAGCGACGTGATCGCCGAGGCGAAGGAGCAGGAGGACGTGCCGGCGGTGGCTGCCAAGCCCGAGAAGGCGAAGCGCCCCGGCCGGGATGCGACCAAGACCGCCCAGCAGCTCAACGCCGCGGGCCAGGTCGATGTCGAGGGGCCGCGCGGCGTGCCGGTGCAGCCGCGCCAGAAACCCTCGCGCAAATTCTTCCCGTCGAACGAGGGCCCGGCCCCGGCCCCGCCGCCCCCGCCGCAACCCCAGAACCTGTTCGACGCGATCTTCCGCTAGGTCTCGGCGGCGCCCAGCGCCGCCAGCACCCGCGCGCCCGGCACGGAGCCGTCGCAGGGCCAGACGTTCCAGTCCGCGATCTCGTCTAGGGCGCTGGCGAGCCTCCGCTTGTAGACGTGCCGCGGAAGCTCTTCGGCGCCGAACTGCGTGAGGTGTTCGGTGACGAACTGGGTGTCGGCGAGACGGTAGCCGCCGGCGCGCAGGCGGGCCATCAGGTGGACGAGGGCGACCTTCGAGGCGTCGCGCACCTCGTGGAACATGCTCTCGCCGAAGAACGCCGCCCCCAGCGAGACACCGTAGAGGCCGCCGACAAGGCGCCCCTCCGCGCCCGCATAAACCTCGACCGTGTGGACGTGGCCGATGTCGAACAGCGCGCCGTAGAGTTCGCGGATGCGGCCGTTGATCCAGGTCTTCTCGCTGTCCCGGCGCGGAGCGGCGCAGCCGCTGATCACCCCGTCGAAATCGGTGTCGCAGCGGACCTGGAACTGGTCGGACCGCACGGTCCGGGCAAGGCGCCGGGATACCCGGAACCCGTCCAGCGGCAGGACGCCGCGCGCCCGCGGCTCGACCCAGTAGAGGGTCGGGTCGGTCGCATCCTCGGCCATCGGAAAGATGCCCGCCGCGTAGGCCTTCAGCAGGATCTCGGGTGTGATGTCCACGCGGGTCGGATCGTGCATGAAGCGAGTGTCGCGCGGCGCCGATCCAAATGCCAGAGCCGGCACCGGACTTGATCGCCGCAAGCGCGAAGCCTGATCCCGCCCGGCCTCAGACCTTCATGCCGCCAGCGTCCAAGAAGTGCTCAAGCCAGTGAATGTCGTAGAGGCCGTTCTGGACGTCCGGGTTGCGGACCAGGGTGCGGAACAGCGGCAGGGTGGTGTCGATGCCGTCGATCACGAATTCGTCGAGCGCCCGGCGCAGGCGCATCAGGCACTCGTTGCGGGTGCGGCCGTGGACGATCAGCTTGCCGATCAGCGAGTCGTAGTGCGGCGGAATCCGGTAGCCCTGGAACGCCGCCGAGTCGACCCGGACGCCGAGGCCACCGGGGGTGTGATAATGGGTGATCTGGCCGGGGGAGGGCCGGAAGGTCTCGGGATGCTCGGCGTTGATCCGGCACTCGATGGAGTGACCCTCGACCTTGATGTCGGATTGCGAGACCGAGAGCGGGCCGCCCGAGGCGACCTGGATCTGCTCGATCACCAAGTCGATCCCGGTGATCATCTCGGTGACCGGATGCTCGACCTGGATGCGGGTGTTCATCTCGATGAAGTAGAACTTCCCGTCCTCGTACAGGAACTCGACGGTGCCGGCGCCGAGATAGCCCAGTTCCTTCATGGCGTTGGCACAGATGCCGCCGATCTCGGCGCGCATCGATTCGTTGAGCGCCGGCGAGCCGCCTTCCTCCCAGACCTTCTGGTGGCGGCGCTGAAGCGAGCAGTCGCGCTCGGCTAGGTGCACCGCGCCGCCGCGCCCGTCGCCCAGCACCTGCACCTCGATGTGCCGGGGCTTCTCCAGGTACTTCTCCAGGTAGACCGCGTCGTCGCCGAAGGCGGCCTTGGCCTCGGACCGGGCCATGCCGATCGCCTGCTCCAGATCGGCCTCGGTGCGGGCGACCTTCATGCCCCGCCCGCCGCCGCCGGCCGCCGCCTTCACGAGGACGGGGTAACCGATCTCGGCCGCCACGCGCTTGGCCGCGTCGGCATCCTCGATGCCGCCCTCGGAACCCGGGACGCAGGGGATGCCGAGCTTCACGGCCGTCCGCTTGGCCTCGATCTTGTCGCCCATGGTGCGGATATGCTGCGCCTTGGGGCCGATGAAGCCGATCTGGTGATGCGCCAGCACCTCGGCGAAGCGGGCATTCTCAGACAGGAAGCCGTAGCCCGGATGCACCGCATCCGCCCCGGTGATCTCGCAGGCCGCGATGATCGACGGGATGTTGAGATAGCTGTCCCGGGCGGCGGGCGGCCCGATGCAGACGCTCTCGTCGGCGAGCCGGACATGCATGGCATCCGCATCGGCGGTGGAATGGACCGCCACGGTGGCGATCCCGAGTTCCTTCGCCGCCCGCAGGATGCGCAGGGCGATCTCGCCGCGGTTCGCGATCAGGATCTTGTCGAACATCGAACCCTTAGAACATCGTGGCGACCGGAATGGATCGCGCAGGACGATCTATCCTCTTGTTGCGCAGCGTTTTCCAGGGCCGAAGCGAAAGCCGGTCCGGCGGAAGACGCCCAAATCCCCCTGCGGCGAGGCGATCACCGCCTCGTCGCGGGACGCGGACCGAAGCGCGGAGCGGACTCACCGCCCGGCACTTCGCGAAAAACTCCGTCGTCGCATCGTCGTCCGGACGCCGGCCGAAGCCGTCCGGGAGGATGCGTCAGGCGATGACGAGCAGGGCCTCGCCGAACTCGACCGGCTGGCCGTCCTCGACGAAGATCGCCGTGACCGTGCCGGCCCGGGGGGCCACGATCTCGTTGAAGGTCTTCATCGCCTCGATGAGGAGCAGCTTGTCGCCGGCCTCGACCTTCGAGCCGACATCGATGAACGCCTTCGCCTCGGGGGAGGGGCGCAGATAGGCGGTTCCGACCATCGGCGACGGCACCGAGCCGGCTTGCGCGCGGGCGGGCTCGGCCGGGGCGAGGGCACCGGTCGGCGCAGCGGCCGCCGGTGGGGGCGCCACGGCGGCGATGGGCGCGGGCGCCGCGACCTGGACGCTCACGGGCTCGAGGCGCCGCACGACGCGAATGCGCAGATCGCCCTTCTCGACCTCGATCTCGGACAGGCCGGTCTCGGTGACGAGGTTGGCGAGTTCGCGCACGAGCTCGGAGTCGATGGGATCGTTCTTGGGCATCCGGCCTTCTTCGTATCGCGCAGCGGCGGTCGGTTCATCCGGCATGCGCGCTGGCACTCGATCACAGCCTCATGGCTGGCGGCTCTTAGACGAAGGCGGCCCGCCGCGACAAGGCCGCGCAGTCCGCCATCCGCCGGTGGGTTGGTCCGGCCCGACGCCTCAGCAGGAGGCGTGGCCGCATTGGCGCACATCCGCGATAGTCTTGCGGATCGGATCGACGCCGACGGCGCCGGGAATCACCTCGTCGCCGACGATGAAGGCCGGGGTGCCCGAGAGGCCGAGCCGGTCGCCGAGCCCGCGATTCTCGCTGAGCGCGGCCTTCACCTCGGGGGACGCCATGTCCTTCTGTAGCTTGGTCGTGTCGACGCCGAGGTCCTTGGCGACCTGGATGGCGCGGGCGCCGTTCACCCGGCCCTTGGTCTCGAGCAGTTTCTGGTGGAACTCGAACAGCTTGTCGCCCTTGAGCTGCTGGCGCACCGCGACCGCGACCTGGCTCGCCTCAAGCGATTCCGGGCCCAGAACCGGGAAGTCCTTGATCACCACGCGCAACTTCGGGTCGGTCTTGATCAGGGTCTGCACGTCGCCCAGGGCCTTGCGGCAATAGCCGCAATTGTAGTCGAAGAACTCGACCAGCGTGACGTCGCCCGTCGGGTTGCCGGCGACCACGTCGTGCGGGCCGTTGATGAGGGCCTCTCGGGCCTCCTTGAGGGCCGCACTTTGGGCGAGGCGCTGCGTCTCCGCCTGCTGCTTCTCGGCCTCGGCCAGAGCCTCCTGCAGCACCTCCGGATGCTTGATCAGGTAGTCCTTGACGATCGCCTCGATGCCGGCGCGCTGCGCGTCCGTGAACGGGGCGGCGGCCGTGGGCCCGGCGGATTGCGTGGCGTCCTGCGCCGAGGCCGGGACGGCGGCGAGACCGAGCGCCAGGGCCAGCGCGGGCAGGGTGCGGTTGAAGAGCATGGATCCTCGCTTGCGCGGCAAGCCGGCCCGCGCGTGGCGCGAGCGGTAGAGGCTGGGTTAGGCGTTTTCGCGGCGCCGGGTCAAATCACGTCCCCGGCTCGCGGATTCCGCCCGCCGCGCGTAACCCGGTTCGTCATGCCCAAGCTGTTCCGCGCCTTCTGGCTGCGTCCGCACCTGCTCTGCGCGATCATGGTGGCGATCCTCGCCGCCCTGCTGGCGCCGGGCCTCGATCCGGGGATGCGCCTGCTCACCGGCTGGTGCGCCGGCGTGATCGTCCACGCCGTCCTGATCGTGCGGCGGGCGACGGGACAGACCCGGGACGCCATGCGCCGCGAGGCCGCCCGGCTCGACGACAGCGCCGGGGTGATCACCGTCTTCGCCCTGCTCGCAGCCGCGGCGAGCCTCGGCTCGGTGGCGGTGCTGGTGGTCGGCGGCCGCATCGCCGGAACCGGCGAGCGCTTCGCCCTGGCGCTCGCCGGAACGAGCCTGCTCTGCACCTGGGTGTTCGTGCAGATGATCTTCACGGTGCATTACGCCCACGTCTATTATGGCGCGGAGGACGAGGCCGGCGCCGAGCGCGGCGGCCTCGATTTCCATGGCGAGACCGAGCCGGATTTCTGGGACTTCTTGTACTTCACCGTGACGATCGGTGCGGCGGCGGCGACCTCGGACACCAACCTCACCAGCAGGCGGATGCGGCGGATCGCGACGGTACAGACCATCGGAGCCTACCTGTTCAACACCGGCATCCTGGCACTCGTGGTCAACATGGCCGCCGGCCTCGCGCCGCACTGAGGCCGGTTGAGGCCGGGGCCGCCAGGGTCTAACCCCGGCGCTCCGCCGACTCGCCCTCGCGCCCCGTTAGGACCGCATGATCTCGATCTCCCGGCGGGCCGCCGCCGTCCAGCCGTTCCTCGCCATGGACGTCATGGCCGCCGCCGCCGCCAAGGCCCGGCGCGGCGACGACGTGGTGCGCATGGAGGTCGGCCAGCCCTCGGCGCCCGCACCTCGCGCGGTGATCGCGGCGGCGCAGGCGGCCCTCGCCACCGGCCGCGTGCCCTATACCGAAGCGCTCGGCCTGCCGGCCCTGCGCGAGCGCATCGCCCGGGATTACGCCGACCGCTACGGCGTCGCGGTGAGCCCGGAGCGGGTGGTGATCACAACCGGCTCCTCGGCGGGCTTCGTGCTCGCCTTCATGAGCCTGTTCGATGCCGGCGCCCGGGTGGCGGTGCCGCAGCCCGGCTACCCGGCCTATCGCAGCATCCTGGCGGCACTCGACCTCATGCCGGCCCCGATGGTGCTGCGCGAAGAGGACCGCTTCGCCCCCACCGCCGCCCTGCTGCGGGAGACTCATGCCCGCGCCCCGGTGGCCGGCGCCCTGGTGATGAGCCCGGCCAACCCGTCCGGCACGGTGATCACGGAAGACGCGTTGCGCGACCTCTGCGCGGCCACCCGCGCGCTGGGCCTGCCGCTGATCTCGGACGAGATCTATCACGGCCTCAGCTACGGCGTGCCGACCGTCACCGCCCTGCGGTTCGATCCCGACGCGGTGGTGATCAACTCGTTCTCGAAATACCACTGCATGACCGGATGGCGCGTCGGCTGGATGGTGGTGCCGGAGGTCCTGGTCCGCCCGATCGAGCGGCTGGCGCAGAATCTCTACATCTCGGCGCCGTATCTCTCGCAGGTCGGCGCGCTGGCGGCCTTGGACGCATCGGAAGAACTCGACGCGGTGCGCGACGGCTACGCCCGCAACCGGGCGATCCTGCTCGACGCGCTCCCGGGCCTCGGCCTCGGGCGCGTGCACCCGGCCGACGGCGCCTTCTACCTCTACGCGGACGTGGCAAACCTCACCAACGATGCCACCGGCTTCTGCCGAAGGATGCTCGACGAGGCCAATGTCGCAGCGACGCCGGGGCTCGATTTCGACCCAGATCTCGGCCACCACCACGTCCGGTTCTCGTTCGCCGGGTCCGAGGCCGAGTGCCAGGAGGCGGTGGCGCGGCTGCGGACTTGGCTGCGCTGACGCGTCAGGCTGCCTCGACCGGCACCAGGGCGCGGACCGCCTCGGCGAGGTCCGAAAACTGCTCGATCACCCGGTCGGGCCCGAGCTCGGTCACCGGCACGTCGGTGTAGCCGAAGGTCACCGCCACCACCGGGATTCCGGCGGCCTTGGCAGTGTCGATGTCGGTGCGGGAATCGCCGACCATCACGGCCCGGGCCGGGTCGCCCCCGGCGCGCTCGATCGTACCGGTGAGGTGGCTCGGATCCGGCTTGTAGGCCGGGAAGGTGTCGCGCCCGCAGATCGCCGCGAAGCGGTGGCCGATCCCGAGCAGGCGCAGCAGCTCCACCGACTGGCCCTCGAACTTGTTGGTGCAGACCGCGAGCCGGAAGCCCGCAGCCTCCAGCGTATCGAGTGCCTCGACCACGCCGGGATAGAGGTGCGACGTGTCGGCGAGGTGCTCCCCGTAATGGGCAATGAACGCCTCGAACAGCCGCTCGTGATCCTCCGGCGAGAGCGCGCGGCCCTCCGCCTCGAAGCCGCGACGGATCAGCGCCTTGGCGCCGGCCCCGATCAGGCCGCGGGCCTGGGACAGGGGCAGCTCGGCCAGGCCCTCGCGCTTCATCAGCACGTTGAGGGTGCCGATCAGATCGCCCGCGGTCTCGGCCAGAGTCCCGTCCAGGTCGAACACGGCGATCGGCGGGCGGGTCGTCGGTTCGGGGGGCATCCGGTCGGGCTCCTGTTGGGGTCCGGCCTCGCTAAAGCCGCCCGGTGCCGCGGGCAAGGCGGCGCGGCGCCCCACACTCGCCCGAAAGCCCAGCGAAAGGCGAAGGGCGACAGCTCCCGGATCCCTTGATGAAACCGTCCCTGCCTATCCTCGCCCTCTGCCTCGCGCTGGCCAGCGCGCCGGTCGCGGCGGCCTCGTTCGAGTTCGTGCCCGCGCCGCAGACCGACCTGAACCGGATGTACCGGGTCGACAAGGTCACCGGAGAGGTGACCTCGTGCCAGTACGGGCTCCAGGAATCGGCCGGCGGCATCGGCCAGACCGTCTGCTTCGGCCCAGGGGAGGGCGCCGGCGCACAAACGCCGTCGGAATACGGCCTGGTCGCGAGCCGCCACACCCGCGAGGCCGGCGTGTTCCGGGTCAATTACCGCACCGGCGAGATGAGCATCTGCTTCGTGCTGGTGAAGAAGGAGCAGGTGGTCTGCACTCAGCAGGCCAAGCCCGGCGCCGAGGCGGCCTCGGACGCGCCCCTGACCGGTCCGTCTCCCGGCCGGGCCGGGGCCAGCGCCACGCCGGCACAGGGCGGCCGCTTTTGAAGCTCGCCATCCCGCGGAAGCGTTCCGGTCCGCCCTGCGGCGTGCTAGGGGCCGCGCGAGTCTCTCAGGAAGCCCGGCTGCATCGCATGCGCGCCCTCTCGATCCCCTTCGCCGACCGGACGGCCCGGCCTTGAGCGGGCCGGACCTCCGCCGAGCCGCGGCCGCCCGCGCCCTCGCGCTGATCGAGCCCGGCATGCGGCTCGGCCTCGGCACCGGCTCGACCGCGGCTTCCTTCGTGGCCCTGCTCGGGGAACGGGTCCGCGATGGGCTCGACATCGTCGGCGTGCCGACCTCGGAGGCGACGCGGCTGCAGGCCGAGGGCCTCGGCATCCGCCTCGCGACCCTCGACGAGTTGCCCGAGCTCGACCTGACGATCGACGGCGCCGACGAGGTCGACGACCAACTGCGCCTGATCAAGGGCGGGGGCGCCGCGCTCCTAAGGGAGAAGATCGTCGCCTGCGCCAGCCGCCGGATGGTGGTGATTGCCGATGCGGCCAAGCATGTCGTCCGGCTCGGCGCCTTCCCGCTGCCGATCGAGGTGAACCTGTTCGGCCTCGCCGCCACGCACCGCGCGGTCGAGGCGGCCGTGGCTCGGGTGGGCTGCTCCGGCACGGTCCGACTGCGGGTCGATCCGGCCGGCAAGCCGATCGTCACCGATGGCGGCCACCACATCCTCGACGCCCATCTGGGCGCCATCCCCGATCCCGACGCCCTCGGCGCCGCCCTCTGGGCCGTTCCGGGGGTGGTCGAGCACGGCCTGTTCCTCGGCATCGCCGACGCCGCGATCCTGGCGGCTGACCAGGGCGGGCAGGCCGAGGTCACCATTCTCGGCAGCTTGGTCTGAAGCGCCATATTCCTCGCAGGAACGTTCAGCATGTCCCGACGCCTCACCGCCGCGCTCGGCCTCGCGCTTGCCGCGGTCACGATTCTTCCGCACGCGGCCTCGGCCCAGGCGAACAAGCCCGCCGCCGCCAAGCCTGCACCCGGCAAGCCGGCCGCGCAGCCGAACACCCCGGCCGCCGCGACGCCGACCTTCTCGGCAAGCCACCTCGCCTTGGCCCGCGAGGTGATGCTCAGCTCCGGCATCGCCCGCTCGTTCGATTCGGTGCTGCCGGCCTTCGCCGACCAGATCCGCAAGCAGGCGGTGACGCGGCCCGAACTCGCCAAGGATCTCGACGAGGTCTTGACGTCCCTGCAGCCCGAGATGGAGCTGCAGAAGCAGCGCATGATCGACATCGCCGCCCGCACCTACGCGGCGAAGTTCCCGGAGCCCGAGCTGAAGGAGATCGCGACCTTTTTCCGCTCGCCGGCCGGCAGGCACTACGTCGAGGCGCAGCCGCAGCTCCTCGACGAGATGGTGGGGGAGATGCAGGACTGGACGCAGGAAGTGTCCGAATACGTCATGGTCCGGGTACGGGCCGAGATGGGCAAGCGGGGCCATCAGCTGCAGTGAGGGCGCTGTCGTCGGATCGACCGTCGCGCCTCTGATCTCAGCCCGCCCATTCCTACCCTCACCCTCATCCTGAGGTGCCGGAGCGCAGCGAGCCTCGAAGGAGCCCTCCAGGGATCGCAGAGCCTTCTGGAGGGCTCCTTCGAGGCTCGCTGCGCTCGCACCTCAGGATGAGGGGGTTGTTTGGATAACGGTTGCCCTGGACCCTTATGCGAGCGCCATCAAACGGCCCGGCAGCGTCTGAAGAGCTCGCCAGCCGCCTCTACGCGGCGGGTGCGGCCCTGCTCGCCGTCCTGCCGCTGGCGATGGTGCTCGCCAACCGGTCGAGCCCCGCCGTCATCGGCCTCGCCGCGCTCGCTTTCCTGGTCGGACGCGTCTTCGAGGATCGCCGCACCCTCGCGCCACGCCTCCTCAGCCCCCTCCGACAGCCGCTCGGCCTCGCGGCACTCGCCTGCCTCGCCTGGTGCCTCGTCTCCTTCGCCTGGACGCCCTTCCCCCACGCGTCGCTGCGGGTGCTCGGCGAGTTCCTGCCGATCCTCGTGGGGGCCTATCTGCTAGCCTGCCTCGCCCCCGGCCGGATCCCGGCTTTCGCGCCGCGCCTCGCCGCGGGGGCGATCCTGCTGGCGGGTCTCGTCATCGCGGTCGATCTCGCCTCCGATCTTGCCTTGGAGCGGGCGCTCGGGCACCGGGTGGCCGCCTTCGTCCACAACCGGCCTGCCCTGACCCTCGATCTTCTGGCCGGCCCGTTGGCCCTCGTGCTGTGGCGCGCCCGCGCCCGCGGCCTTGCAGTCGCCACCCTGGCCTTCGCGGCGCTCGGCGTGCTGCGCTCGATCAGCGGCGCCGCCCAGCTCGGTCTCCTGGCCGGGGCTGGCCTGTTCTCCCTGGCCCAGTTGCTGCCGAGGCGGATCGGGATCGGTCTCGCGGGGCTAGGTCTCGGCTTTGCCGTGGCGCTCGCACCGGTGGAGGGCGACCTGCTCGCCAAGGTCATGCCGGAGGCGGCGCATGAGCACCTGGTCCAATCCTCGTCCCGGGCGCGGGTCGCCATCGCCCGCAGCTTCGGCGCCGCCGTCGCGGCCGATCCGTGGCGCGGGGCTGGCTACGGCACCAGCGCGCGCTTCGCCGAGACGCCGGTGGCCGGGAGGGTCGCGCCGGAGATGCGGGTCCTCCTCGGCGTCGGCCACCCGCATAACAGCTTCCTGCAGGTCTGGGCCGAGCTGGGCTTGCCCGGCGCGCTCCTCGGCGCACTGGTCCTGATGCTGATGCTCGGCCGGATCGCGGCCATGCCGCAGCCCGACCGCGCCGCGGCTCTGGGCCTCGTCGCCGGCGCAACGGCGATCGCGTTCGTCGAGCACAATGGCTGGGCGGCGTGGTGGACGGCCGGGCTCGGCGCTGCCATCACCTGGATGCGCGAGGCTGCAATGTCCCGCGCGGACACGAGACCCGAGATGGACGGCCCCGCATGAGCGCCTACGATGTCGACCTCTTCGTCATCGGCGGCGGTTCGGGGGGCGTCCGCGCCGCCCGGATCGCGGCCGGCTACGGCGCCAAGGTCATGCTGGCCGAGGAATACCGGGTCGGCGGCACCTGCGTGATCCGCGGCTGCGTGCCCAAGAAGCTGATGGTTTATGCCGGCCGCTTCGCCGACGAGTTCGAGGATGCAGCCGGCTTCGGCTGGACGGTCGAGCGGACACGCTTCGACTGGAGCATCCTCAAGCAGCGCCGCGACGCCGAGGTGACCCGCCTCGAGGGCCTCTACGACACCAACCTGATGCGCGCCGGCGTCGAGATCGTGCCCGAGCGCGCCGTGATCGAGGATCCGCACACGATCCGCCTGCCGGGCTCGAACCGGACGGTGCGGGCCGAGCGGATCCTGATCGCGGTCGGCGCCCATCCGGTGAAGGAGCCCGCGGTGCCGGGGATCGAATGGGCGATCACCTCGAACGAGGTGTTCGAGCTGGAGAGCCTGCCCGATCGCATCCTCGTGATCGGTGGCGGCTACATCGCGGTGGAGTTCGCGGGGGTCTTCGCGGCGCTCGGCAGCCGCACGACCCTGCTCCACCGGGGCGACAGGCTGTTGCGCGGCTTCGACGACGAGGTCCGCGACGCCCTGGCCGAGGCCTACGGCCGACGCATGGACCTGCGGCTCGGCCGCACGCTCACACAGATCGACCGGCGCGACGACGGCCTCTGCGCCCGTCTCGACGACGGCTCGGAGATTCTCTGCGACCAAGTGCTGGTGGCTACCGGCCGGCGCCCGAACGTTACCGGGCTGGGCCTGGAAAAAGTCGGGATCGAGACCGACGCCGCCGGGGCGATCCCGGTGGATGCCTATTCGCAGACCCCGGTCCCGTCGATCTACGCGGTGGGCGACGTCACCAACCGCGCCAACCTGACCCCGGTGGCGATCCGCGAAGGCCACGCCTTCGCGGACACGGTCTATGGCGGCAAGCCGTCCTGCGTCGATCACCGGCTGATCCCGACCGCGGTTTTCTCGACCCCCGAGATCGGGATCGTCGGCCACACCGAGGCCGCGGCCCGGGAGATCTACGGCAGGATCGACGTCTACAAATCGCGGTTCCGGCCGATGAAGGCGACGCTCTCGGGGCGCGAGGAGCGGATCCTCATGAAGGTGCTGGTCGAATGCGCCAGCGACCGGGTGGTCGGCGTCCATATCTTCGGCCACGATGCCGGCGAGGTGATCCAGGCGGTCGGCATCGCCGTCACCATGGGCGCCACCAAGGCGGATTTCGACCGCACCATCGCGGTCCACCCGACGGCCGCCGAGGAACTCGTGACCATGCGGGTGCCGGAGGTGACCAAGCACCCGGTCGGCGTCGGTTAACTTCCCCGCGTCGCGGGGGTCTCGACGCGGTGCGCGACCGAGCCATATCAGGGTCATGGGCAAGCAGGGCGCAGGCAAGGGCAATCGCGAGGACGACGCGCACGCGCGGCGTCAGGCGATCATCGACGGCCTGCTCGCCGATGCCTTGCGGCCGGCCTTCACCTATCGGGTGCCGAGCCACGACGCCCTGCCCGCCGACATCCGCCGGGCGATCGACCGGCTGCTGGCCAAGGCCGAGACCCAGCGCAGCCGCTGCCTGACCTACGACGACCTCGAAGAGGCCCTCCCGCCCCGCGACGTCTCCGCGGAGGATCTGGAGGCGATTTTCTGGATCCTCGCTGAGCATGGGATCGAGGTCGAGGACGGCGAGGCTTGAGGCCGGGCCGATCTCAAGACGTCGCCCGCTGGAGCGGCGATGAACCGTTCGTCGTGAGCTGAGCTCAGCCTGACCGCACCGCGACTCTGCTTCAGGCTCCTGCCAGCCCTCAGGAATCCGCCACTCGCAAGCATCCGGGAACCTCTCTATAAGCCGCGCTTCGCGCGTCATGCGCGATCGCACGACGAACGTGCGCGGAGATGAGGTCATGGCCGAGCGTTGGACACCGAAGAACTGGCGGACCCTGCCGATCCAGCAGGTCCCCGCCTATCCGGATTCTGCGGCGCTGCAGGCGGTCGAGACCCAGATCGCGAGCTTTCCGCCGCTGGTTTTTGCCGGTGAGGCCCGCAAGCTGAAAGCGGCGCTCGCGCGCGTCGCGGCGGGCGAGGCGTTCCTGCTCCAGGGCGGCGACTGCGCCGAGAGCTTCGACGAGCATTCGGCCGACAACATTCGCGATTTCTTCCGGGTGTTCCTGCAGATGGCGATGGTACTCACCTTCGCGGGCGGCTCGCCCGTTGTGAAGGTCGGGCGCATCGCCGGGCAGTTCGCCAAGCCGCGCTCCTCGCCTACCGAGACCCTCGACGGCGTGAGCCTTCCGAGCTACCGGGGCGACATCG
Source organism: Methylobacterium sp. J-077 (assembly GCF_022829365.1). GTDB lineage: Bacteria > Pseudomonadota > Alphaproteobacteria > Rhizobiales > Beijerinckiaceae > Methylobacterium. The sequence continues at coordinate 92,932 of NZ_JAKSYJ010000114.1, forward strand.
TCAACGGCATCGGCTTCACCGAGGAGGCCCGCATTCCGGACCCGCGCCGCCAGCTCGAGGCCTACCGGCAATCGGCCGCGACCCTCAATCTGCTGCGCGCCTTCGCCACCGGCGGCTACGCCAATCTGGAGAACGCGCATCGCTGGATGCTGGGCTTCGTGAAGGATTCGCCGCAATCCTCGCGCTATCAGGATGTCGCCGGCCGCATGACCGACGCGCTCGACTTCATGCGGGCGATCGGCATCAACCCGGAGACGCATCCTGAGGTCCGGACCACCGATTTCTACACGAGCCACGAGGCCCTGCTGCTCGGCTACGAAGAAGCGCTGACCCGCGTCGATTCCACCACTGGCGATTGGTACGCCACCTCCGGGCACATGCTGTGGATCGGCGACCGCACCCGCCAGCCGGACCACGCCCACGTGGAATACGCCCGCGGGATCAAGAACCCGATCGGCCTGAAATGCGGCCCGTCCATGCAGGCGGACGGCCTGATCCGCCTGATCGACCTGCTCAACCCGGAGAACGAGCCCGGCCGGCTCAGCCTGATCTGCCGGTTCGGCGCCGACAAGGTCGGCGAGCACCTGCCGGGCCTGATCCGGGCGGTCGAGCGGGAAGGGCGGTCCGTGGTCTGGATCTGCGACCCGATGCACGGCAACACCGTCGCGGCCGGCCGGTACAAGACCCGGCCGTTCGACCGGGTCATGCAGGAGATCGAGGGCTTCTTCGGCGTCCACCGGGCCGAGGGCACGATCGCGGGCGGCATCCATCTCGAAATGACCGGCAAGGACGTGACCGAATGCACCGGCGGCGCCCGGGCGCTCACCGCCGACGATCTGCAGGACCGCTACCACACCTACTGCGACCCGCGCCTCAACGCGGAGCAGGCGCTGGAAGTGGCGTTCCGCACGGCCGAGCTGGTCAAGGCCGAGCGCAGCCACATCGAGCGACCGCGCCTCGACGCGGCGGAGTAGGGCGCGCCGCAAACCCCTCCCCCTAGGCGGGGGAGGGACCACTCCGGTCAGGCGATCGCCCGGGTCGGCCCGTTCCAGCGGCGGATCACCTCGCCCACCTGGGAGACCGGCACCGGGCGGCTGATCAGGTAGCCCTGGACCTCGTCGCAGCCCTCGGCGCGCAGATGCGCGAGTTGAGCCTCGGTCTCCACGCCCTCGGCGGTGGTGGTCATGCCGAGGCTGGAGCCGAGCCCGATCACCGCCCGGACGATGAAGTCGGTCCCGTCCTTCACGCACAGATCGCGCACGAAGGACTGGTCGATCTTGATCTTGTCGAACGGGAAGCTGCGCAGGTAGCTCAGCGACGAGTAGCCGGTGCCGAAATCGTCCATCGAGACCCGCACGCCCAAGGCCTTCAGGCTGTGCAGGATCGCCGTGGTCGCGCCGGGATTGGCCACCAGCACCGATTCGGTGATCTCCAGCTCCAGCCGGCGGCCGGGCAGGCCGGTCCGGCGCAGGGCCTCGCGCACCGCGGTGACGAGGCTCGCGGAGGTGAATTGGACCGCCGAGACGTTGACCGCGACCTTGAGCCCGTCCGGCCAGCGGGCGGCCTCCTCACAGGCCCGGCGCAGCACCCATTCGCCGAGCGGCACGATCAGGCCCAGTTCCTCGGCGATCGGGATGAACTCGGCGGGGGAGACGAAGCCGCGGGTCGGGTGGTCCCAGCGCAGCAGGGCCTCGAAGCCGCAGATCCGGTCCGCGGCGAGGCTGTAGATCGGCTGGTAGTAGACCTCGAAGGCCTCGCGGGCGAGCGCGTCGCGCAGGTCGCGCTCCAGGATCCGCCGCGCCTGGAGACGGGCATCCATCTCGGGCTCGAAGAACCGGAACGAGCCCCTTGCCTCGGTCTTGCCCCGGTCGAGGGCGACCTCGGCGTTCTTCAGGAGCTTCTCGCAGCTCGCCCCGTCGCCGGGTGCCAGGGTGATGCCGATGGTCAGCCCGACGCTGATCTCGTGGCTGCTCAGGCTGTAGGGCGCACTCAGCACCTCGATGATCCGGCGGGCCAGAACGGCGGCCTCCTCAGGCCGGTCGATGTTGCGCTGGACGACGATGAACTCGTCGGCGCCGAGCCGGGCGACGCAGTCGATCTCGCGTACGCAAGCCGTGAGCCGCTCGCCGACCGCGGAGAGCAGCTCGTCGCCGACCCCATGCCCCAGCGTCTCGTTGACCGGCCGGAAATCGTCGAGGTCGATGGCGAAGACCGCGAAGCCCGAATCGCGCCCGGCCTGGGCCACCGCCATCTCGATCTGCTGGCCGAGCGCCTCCCGGTTCGGCAGGCCGGTCACCGTGTCGTGGTGGGCCAGGAAGGCGATGCGCGCCTCGGCACGGCGGCGCTCAGTCACGTCCTCGTAGGTCGCCACGAAGCCGCCATCGGCGGTCTCGCGCCGGTCGATCGAGACGGTGCGGCCGTTGCTCAATTCCTGGAATTGCGTGTGCCAGGCGCCGCCGCGATGCGCCTCGTGCTCCTGGCGGAGGAGGGCGGCGAGGTCGCAGCCCGCGTGATTGCCCGCCGCGAGGCTGACCGCCAGCACGTCCTGCGCCGACATCCCGGGAACGATGGCATCGGCGGGCAGGCCGTAAATCTCGCTGTAGCGCCGGTTCACCACCATCAGGCGATGCTGCGCGTCGTACAGGCAGAGGCCCTGGGACATGTTGTCCAAAGCCGCATCGAGCCGGAGATTGGTCTCGGTCAGCCGATCCTCCTGCTCCTTGAGCAGGCTGATGTCGCTGCACACGGCTACGAAGCCGCCCGACTGGGTGGCGCTGCGGCTCACTCGCAGCCAGCGCCCGTCGGCCAGCCGGATCTCACCGTCGCGGGCGAGCGCCCGGAAGCATTCGTCGAGGGTTTTCGAAACGGATCCCTCGGAGGCGCGCGCCAGGGACACGCCGGCCGCGATCGCCTCCTCGAGCCCGTGGAAGAAACGTAGGGCCTGAACATTGGCCAGCGCGATGCCGCCTTCGGCATCGACCACCACGACGCCCTCGCGGGAGGTTTGGAGCGCGTCCGTCACCAGGGCCTCGGCGACCCGGCGCTGGCTGACCTCGCGCTGCATCATCGCGTGGATATTGTCGCGCATCACCGCCATTGAGCGGAGCAGGCTGCCGAGTTCGTCGCGACCGCCGGCCGGGATGCGGTCATCGAGGCGTCCGCTGGCGATCCGCTCCGCCGCCACGGAGGCATCGGCGAGGGGTCCGGTGATGCGGCGGTTGAGCAGCCACGCGATCAGCGCGCAGGCGAACACCGCCAATCCGGCCACGATGGCGTTGACGTGCATCTCCCGGGCGACGAGCATCCGGGCGGCCTGGCGGAAGGTGAAGCCGTCGCCCGCCGTATAATTGACCAGGAGATCGATCTGGCTGTCGACCGCGTTGGCGCGCTGGTCGAGGGCGTCCCAGCGCTCGGGCCGGGCGGTCGCCGGATCGAGGCCGCGGCGCATCTCCTCCCAGGCGGCCACGGCCGCCTGCACGGCGCCGGCCGTGCGCACCGACCGGTCCGACTGCGAGCGCTCGACCGCGATGGTCAGGTCTTCGGCCAGCGTGGTCGAGAGTTCGGCGATCTCCGCATCGAGCTTGGCCGCCTCGGCGGCGTCGCGGACATGCGTCCGGCGCGCGAAGGCGCTGCGCATCTTGGCGAAATCCGCCGCGGTCGCCCGGGCGTAATTGATCGACATCAGCGACTCGTCATAGGTGCGATTGACGAGCACCCCGACATGCGAGATCGCCACCACGGCGTAGAGTCCGAGCGCACCGGAGAGCAGGCTCATGCCGAGGAAGGCGACAAAGATCCGGCCCCGGATCGTCGTGGACAGGCCCGTGATACCGCGCACGATTCGCATCGGACCCGAAGGCGCCAGCTCGTCCGTCGCTCTCTCGGGGTCTCGCATCGCACCGGGCCGCCGTGTGACAGGTCCAGCGAACCGTAATTGCCACATGTTAAGACGCGATTAGCCGGGCCGATTATCGACTCGACTTATAGATAGCGGCTTCGGCGCCTCGCTCGTCTCGGAAACAGCCGAATGCGCTGGAAGACGAGCGATCTCGAAAATGATTTCTCAATAAAATCCGGGATAGATTGCTTCGATCAGCCCGAGGAACAACATGTCCCCCGCAGCGACAAGTATGCCGGCATCGCTCCGCTGGAGATCGGCCCTCCCGGCAGCACTCGCCCTGGCTCTCGGGCTGGTGTGCGGCTTGATCCTGGTCGGCGATCTGGAGGCTTCCGGGCTTCTGGTGTCGCAGAAGGGCCGCGCGTTCCAGCCGGGCAACCTCGCGATCAGTCGGGGCGAGACGGTGATGTTCGTCAACGACGACAGCGACCTGCTGCATCACGTCTTCGTCGAATCGGACACTTTCAACTTTGATTCCGGCGACCAGGAGCCGGGTAGCCGCACCCCCGTGACCTTCACCGAGCGGGGCACCTTCCAAGTGCTCTGCGGCATCCATCCGAAGATGAAACTGGTGGTGCGGGTGAATTGAGACCCGTTTGACATTGCGATCCCAGTCGAACGACGCCTGGATCGCGGGAGATCCAATATCCCTCCCCCATCCCGAGTTGCCGAAGCGTAGCGGAGGCCTCCGGCAATCGCAGGGGTCTCTGGAAGACTCCTTCGAGGCCCGCCGACGCAGGCAACTCAGGATGAAGGCGTCGGGTTAGTGAGGCGCCGATCAGTTCGAGGCGTCGCGGGGCATCTCAGATCGACCGCTTGGGAGCGATCACCGCTCCGCCGCCCGGATCGGCTTGGCCTGTGGGGCGGGTTTCACACGCTCGATCGTCTGGCCGTCGCGCAGCTCCGGCGGCGGGCTGAAGACGATGTGGCTATCGGCAGCCAAGCCGGATTCGAGCTCGAGGGTCCGGCCGAGATCGCGCCGCACCCGGATCGTCCGCCACGTCACCGTGTCGTCGTCACCGACTTGAGCGACCTGCAGCGTATTGCCCTTGAACACCGTCGTCTCGGCGGGGACCGAGACGCTGTCCTCGGTGCGCGGAATCTTCAGCGTCACGGTGGCGTAGAGCCCCGCTCGCAGGGCCCGATCGGGGTTGGGCACGTCAACCTGCGTGGTCAGGGTGCGCGAGCTGGTATTCAGAGCCACCGAGCTGCGCTCGACGAAGCCGCCGAAAGTACGACCCGGAATCTGCGGCACGCTGATCTCGGCCTGAACGCCCGGCTTGACGCCCACGGCATCGTTCTGCGGCACGTTCACGGTGATGCGCAGGATGCTGTCCTGGTCCATGCTGAGCAGCGGCGTGCCGCCGTTGTCCGCCTTCACCAGATCGCCGACATCGACGTTGCGGGTCGTGATCACGCCGTCGAAGGGCGCGACCACGCGCTCGAACGCGGTCAGCGCCTTCAGGCGGTCGACCGCCGCCTCCTGCGACGCGATATTGGCGGTGGCGACCTTCACGCCCGCCTCGGCGGCCGCCAGGGCCGCGGCCTGTGAGAGCACGCCCGCCTGTGACGTGTCGGCGTTCTGGCGCGAGGCCCACCCCTGGACGGCCAGGGTCGCGGTGCGGTTGTTGGTCAGGTTGGCGAGGTTGACGTTGGCGCGGGCCTGCTCGACCTGCGCCTGGGCCTGGAGCAGCTGTGCCTTCAGCTGGCCGACCTGCGCCTCGGCTTGGGCCCGCTGCTGGTCGAGATCCGGGGCGGCGATGCGCAGGAGCAAGTCCCCGGCCTTGACCCGGGAGCCGATATCGACTCGTCGCTCGGCGATGTAACCGGTGGCACGCGCCGCGATGGACGCGGTGGTGAAGGGCTGCGTCTCGCCCGGCAGCATGAGGTCGAGAGGGCCGTCCGCCCGCTCCGCCACCACGGTGCGCACCTGCGGCACCAGGGTCTTGATCCGCTCCAGCGTCGCAGTCGCCTCGACATCCCGCTGCCAGTGGTTGTAGGCGCCGTAGCCGAGCAGGCCCAGCGCGATCAACCCCACCAAGACGAACGGGCCCTTGCCGGGCGGCGGGGGGATGTCTTTGGGGTCGCCCTGCGCTGCGTCGTGCGCCTTCATCGCTCGGCTCTCCGCCCCGAATGCCGCCGGGTTCTAGCCAAGGTAGCCGCGGGAGGCCGCGACGACCAGAGCGAGCTTCGACGCATGCGCCCCCTATCGCATGGCCGGGCCTTCCAACCGCAGGCGCCCGCTGAGCCGCTTGTGCAGGTGGACCATCAGGGCGATCCCGAACAGCGGCGTCAGCAGGTTGAGGATCGGGACGATCATCAGGGCCGACATCAGGCAGCCGGCGCTGAGCGTGCGCAGCGCGAAGGTCCGGCGCATCTCGGCCGCCTCCGGGAGGGGTCGGAAGCGGGCCGCCGCCATCTCGAAATATTCCCGGGCCAGCAGGTAGGCGTTGGCGCCGAAGAACGCCGCGATCCCGATCACCGGCACGAAGAAGATCACCAACGCCGCCAGGTTGACGAGCAGCGTCACACCCGCGAAGCGGATCGCGTAGAACATGGCGGTGCCGAGCGGCATCGGCCGGCCCGGCGGATCGTTCGGGAAATCCGTGCGCTCGACGATCGCGGCGGCATCGTCGAGAAAAAAGCCCGCCACCAGGATCGAGATCGCCGGCATGAGATAGGCCAGCACCACGAACAGGCCGAACCCGGCGAGGTAGTAGGCGAGGCTGTCGAGGATCGGGTACTGGGCGGAGATGTGGTGGCTGGCCTGAAAGGCCTGGACCAGGCGGGTCAGGCCGAGCCAGAGCAGGACCAGCAGCCCGAGCGTCAGGCCCAGGGACTTCCACAGGATCGCCCGCAGGGGCGGGGAGAAGGTCTGGCGCAAGGCCGCCGTTGCGGACTCGACGAGCATCGGGCGAGGTATCCGGCTAGCGCTGGAGGCGGCGCGGCAGCGTTGTGAAGGGGTGCGGCCACCGGCGCAAGGCCGGGCGCCGCCGCACCAGGGCCAGCGGACAGGAGCGCGCGTGCAGGATGGCAGGATGACGGCCTCGACCTCGACGACATCGCCGCGGACGTCCGAGCCTCGCTCGGCGGACCCGCCGCGCGCGCCCGACTACCGGCCGCGCCTCGCGCCGCTGCCCGAGGACCCGCAGGTTCTGGTGATCGGCGCCGGCGCCGCCGGCATCGGAGCGGCCCGGACCCTGGTGGAGCGGGGCGTGCGGGCCGCCGTGCTGGAGGCCCGTGACCGGATCGGCGGCCGGGCCTTCACGGTCTCGATCCGCGGCCACGCCCTCGATCTCGGGGCGCACTGGCTCCATGCCGGACCGATCAACCCGCTGGTGTCTTTGGGCCGGGCGCGCGGCGAGCGCCTGAAGCTGGCGCCGCAGGAGAGTCACGTCTGGGTCGAGCGCCGCCGGGGCCGGCCCGACGAGATCCGGGCCAATGCCAGGGCCTTCGACCGGGCCGACCAGGCCATGACCCGCGGCGCGGCGCAGCAGAGACCCGACCGGCCGGCCGAAAGCGCCCTGCCGCCAGGCCTCGGCCCCTGGGGATCCCGAGTCGCGCAGGTGCACGGGCTGGTCTCGGGCCGGCCGCTCGGCGAGGTGTCGCTGCACGACTTCCCGAGCCTCGAATACAGCGAGAACTTCTTTCTGGCCGGGGGCTACGGCAGCTACCTCGCTCGACTCGCCAACGAGTTGCCGGTGGCGCTCTCGAGCCCGGTGACGCGTATCGACTGGTCGGACAAGCGCGTGCGCGTCGCGACGGCCGATGGCACCGAGTACCGTGCCCGGGCGGTGATCGTGACGGTGCCGGTCATGGTGCTGCGCGACGGGCCCACCTTCTCGCCGCCGCTGCCGAACGCGGTCCGGGCGGCGATCGACGGCTTCTCCACCGGACTCTACGAACACGCGGTGCTGCACTGGCCGTCGAGCCCGTTCCGGGGCCGGGACCGGCTTGCGGCGATCCACGGCAGCCGGCCGTCGCCGGCCGGCCTGCTCACCCGGATCGACGGCACACCGTTCCACTATTACGAGCTCGACGTGCACGAAGCCGAGGCGCTCGACGCTGCCGGATCGGGCCCCGACGGCGTGCGCCGCCATGTCCGGGCGGTACTGGCCGAGCAGTTCGGCCGGGCGCGGCTGCGCGACCTGACTATCCCGGCGGTGAGCGCGTGGCGGCACGATCCCTGGTCCCGCGGCTCCTGGGCGGTGGTGCCCCCCGGCCACGCGCCGGCGCGCGAATTCCTGCACACGCCTTTGGCGGATACGGTCTGGTTCGCCGGGGAGGCGCTGTCGCGGCTGCAATGGGGAACGGTCGGCGGCGCCTACGAGGAGGGCACTCGCGCCGCCGAAGCCGCCGCCGAGCGTATCCGCGCAGGCACAGCCTGAGCGCCGCGCGCGCCGCTCCGGCCCGCGCGCCTTGCCGGAGCGGAGCGGGACGGGCATCCCGCTGACGCTGGCAGGATGGTGGAGGCGCGCGTGGATTGGATCGAGGCGATCGGCTATCTCGGCACCGCGCTGACCATCTCGGCCTCGGCGATGAGCACCATGATCCCGCTTCGGATCATCTCGCTCTGCGCCAGCTGCGCCGTGATCACCTACGGGATCCTGATCGGCAGCATACCGGTGGCGCTCACCGAGGCGATCCAGATCCCGTTCAACGCTTACCGGCTCTGGCAGATGCTGCGCCTCGTGCGCGACGTCGAGACCGCGGCCGACGGCAACCTGTCCCTCGAATGGCTCCGGCCGTTCGGGTCGCAGCGCCCGTTCGGGATCGGCGAGGTGGTGTTCCGCAAGGGCGATCTCGCTGGCGAGATGTACTACGTCGAGAGCGGCGCCTTCCGGATCCCGGAGGTCGGGATCGAGGTGCGCAAGGGCGGCATCGTCGGCGAGCTCGGCCTGCTCGCGCCGGGCAACACCCGGACCGCGTCGCTGATCTGCATCGAGGGCGGCAACGCACTGTGCGTCTCGTATTCCGACGTGAAGCAGCTCTATTACCAGAACCCGGAATTCGGGTTCTATTTCCTGAAGCTGACCAGCGAGCGGCTGTTCCAGAGCGTGCGGAGCGAGACGCCGACGCAGACCTTGGCGGCGGAAGGAGATTTGCTATGATTCACCGCTTGAATCATTTCGATCGCGAACATCGCACCTTGTCTTTCCGGGGCTCGCCTCAGGCGAAAACCCGGAACCCATAACCGCCAAGGCTGCCGAAAATAAGCGCCGTGGGCTTCAATTTGTAAGTGAAACCGACCAGGCAGGTCCGCCGTGGCGTATCACGTCTACCTGCTCGCCAGCCGAAAGCATGGCACCTCTATGTCGGCGTCACCAACGATCTCGCCCGCCGAGTCCACGAGCATCGGATCGAAGCAAGTCGGGGCTTTACAGCGACCTACGGCGTGACGCGGCTGGTCTCATATGAATCATATACTTACATCGCGGAGGCGATCGACCGGGAGAAGGCACTCAAGAAATGGCGCCGCGACTGGGAGATCCGGCTGATCGAGGATTTCAACCCGGACTGGTCGGACCTCTCCCCGACCCTGAGCGGCTGGACCGGATCGTTGGCCGACGCGCCCATCCGGCCGCGTCGGCGGCTATGGGTTCCGGGTTCCGCTGCGCGGCCCCGGAAAGACAAGGATGGCGTTCTCGAGCCTGCGCTCAGAGCATGCTCGGCAGGATGCGGTCCGGCGGGCGGTGGCCGTCCATGAAGGTCTTGATGTTGATGATGACCTTCTCGCCCATGTCGGTGCGGCTCTCGTAGGTGGCCGAGCCCATATGGGGCAGCAGCACGACCTTGCCCTGGCGGGCGAGCTTCACCAGGCGCGGGCTCACCGCAGGCTCCTGCTCGAACACGTCGAGGCCGGCCGCCGAGACGTCGCCGGCCTCGATCAGGCGGGCGAGCGCGTTCTCGTCGATCACCTCGCCGCGGGCGGTGTTGACCACGATCGCCTCGGGCTTGAGCAGCTTCAGGCGCCGCGCCGAGAGCAGGTGGTAGGTCGCCGGGGTGTGCGGGCAGTTCACCGACACGATGTCGACCCGGGCCAGCATCTGGTCGAGGGATTCCCAGTAGGTCGCGTCCAGCGCGCCCTCGATCGCAGCCGGCACCCGGCGGCGGTTGTGATAGTGGACCTGCAGGCCGAAGGCGCGGGCGCGCTTGGCGAGCGCCTGGCCGATCCGCCCCATGCCGACGATGCCCAGCCGCTTGCCGGTGATCCGTCGCCCCAGCATCCAGGTCGGCGACCAGCCGGTGGTCCAGTCGTCGTCCGGGATGATCCGCGCGCCCTCGGTGACCCGGCGGGCCACCGCCAGGATCAGCGCCATGGTCATGTCGGCGGTGTCCTCGGTCAGCACACCGGGGGTGTTGGTGACCGTGATGCCACGCTCCAGGGCGGCGGCCACGTCGATATGGTCGACGCCGTTGCCGAAATTGGCGATCAGCCGCAGGTTTGGGCCGGCCTGAGCCAGCAGCCCGGCATCGATCTCGTCGGTGACGGTGGGGACCAGCACGTCGGCCTCGCGCAGGGCCGCCGCGAGGGCGTCGGCCGGCATGGCGGCATCGTCGGGACTGAGGCGCACGTCGAACAGCTCGCGCATCCGCGTCTCGACGGCATCCGGCAGGCGCCGCGTCACGACCACCAGCGGCTTGCGCTTCGACACGTCTCTCTCCCCGTCAGCCTCGCGGCCGTGTTGGCGATCCCTGCCCGGTGGATCCCGATCCGGATCCCCGTCGGCAAGCGTCCGTTAACCGAACTCGGCCAGACAGGTCGGGTGCGAGGCACCGGTCCCGGAGCCTGTTCCGACCCATCGGCCTCTCTACCAGAGGTGGGCCGGAACACAATCGGATGCCGGTTCGATCCGCGCACCGATGGGCCGCGATCGCGACGTCCCGGGCCCCGTTGGCATCACCTCGAAAGAAGATTGCCGGTTCCCGGGACGATCGGAATCAAGATCCGGAACCCGAGCGGATCGGCCCGAAGCGGGTCCGCCCGGCATCGTTTCGTCGAGAAAGGGAGAAGACCATGCGCGCGTCACGCCTGAGCTTCGCCGTCGCGGCACTGCTGCTGACCGGCCTCGCCCCCGCGGCCGCGGCCCCACCGCCCACCATACCCGAGACCGGCACCGGCCCCGTGACCAAGCTGCCGCTGCCGCGCTACGCCAGCCTCAAGACCGACCGCGTCAACCTGCGCGAGGGGCCCTCCAAGGATCACCGCACCCTCTGGGTGTTCCAGCGCGCCGGCCTGCCGGTTGAGATCGTGGGCGAGTTCGAGACCTGGCGGCGGATCCGCGACTCCGAGGGCACCGAGGGCTGGGTGCTGCACTCGCTGCTCTCGGGCCGCCGCACCGCGATCGTCAATGCCGGCCCCGACAAAGGCGCCGAGAAGGCCGCGATTGCGCTCCGCGCCAAGGCCAATGACGGCGCCGACGACGAGGCCCGGCTCCAGTCCGGCGTGATCGGCAGCGTGAAGAGCTGCACCGGCACGTGGTGCCGCCTGATCGTGATGCTGCCCAACCGCCGCGACGTCGACGGCTACGTCCGCCAGAACCGCCTCTGGGGCGTGTATCCGAACGAGGTAGTCGAGTAGCGAGCCCCGTCAGAAAAGCTGGCCGGACCGAGATGACCGTCCCCCGTGAGTACGCTGCCGCCTCCCGCGACTTCGAGAACTTCCTGATCGCGGCACGCGATTCCCTGGGATGCGAAACCACACATCGCGCCTACGCGGCGGTGAGGGCCGTTCTCCTGGTCTTCCGCCGCCGCCTTTCAGCGAGCGACGCCGTACGATTCGCAGGGGCGTTGCCGCCGCTGCTGCGAGCTCTCTTCGTCGACGACTGGAACATGGACGAGGCGGTTCTGCCCTTCGGCGACCGGGCGAGTCTCACGCGGGACGTTCAGGCCATCCGCATCGATCATAACGTGGCGCCCGGAGACGCCATTGCGGCCGTCGCACGCGCGATTGCGCATCACGTCGACCGGGGGCGGTTCGAACGCGTGCTCGCAACACTTTCGGATGCCGCCCAGGCTTATTGGAACATCGAGGTCTGATCGCCGCCACTCGGACCCAATGCGCGAAGGCGCAGCACCGCTTCGCGGCCTGTTTCGGGCCCAGGCTTACCGCGACGGACCATCCCGCCCAGATCAGCTCTGACGACGTCCAGTTGACCGGGCCCGGCGGAGACGGACGATCACCTCGACGCCGGCGATCTCCATGCCCTCGGGGGCCTCGGGCAGGGAATCGACCGTGATGCCGCAATCCGGCATGTCGATCACCTGGTTCTCGTCCTCGAGGTAGAAGTGGTGGTGCTCGCTCGGGTTCGTGTCGAAATAGGCCTTCGACCCATCGAGCGCGAGCTGGCGCAGGAGCCCGGCCTCGGTGAACTGGTGAAGCGTGTTGTAGACGGTGGCCAACGAGACCGGCACTTTGGCGCGCATCGCCTCGTCGTACAGCATCTCGGCGGTCAGGTGGCGGTCGCCGCGGCCGAACAGGAGCCAGCCCAAAGACAGGCGCTGCCGGGTCGGACGCAATCCGGCCCGGCGCAAGCGGTCGCGCAAGTCCGACAACGGACAGCCGCGGCGCGGCATTCCGTTGGCTTCCAGCTGGGGGGCGGGCACCCGGCCGTTGAGGATCGCCTGAAGGGGCAGCAGTTCGGACATTTCGGGACTGAACGCTCGACGAGGACCCTGAAGGAATGGGATTCGCCTTACTATATGGAAGTGGCCATGCGGTCGCAACCCGAGCCGCCTCGCACCCCCTCCGAAGTCGTTGATGGCTTTGAAGGAGCTGCGCCTCGTGCTAACCCGCGCGCCGAATGACCGGGTGCCTCTCGAGCATCCCGTGCCCGCCCGCCAAGAGAGTCCAGAGGAAACAGCCACATTCATGTCGCAAGACGCCGAGACGCCAGCACCGGCCGCGAGCCGCAAGTCGCACTATTCCTACGAGGATCTACTGGCCTGCGGGCGCGGCGAACTCTTCGGTGCCGGGAATGCTCAGCTTCCGCTGCCGCCGATGCTGATGTTCGACCGGATCACCAGCATCGGGCAGGAGGGCGGCGCCCATGGCAAGGGGCACGTGACCGCCGAGCTCGATATCCGCCCCGACCTCTGGTTCTTCCCCTGCCACTTCCAGGGCGACCCCGTGATGCCGGGCTGCCTCGGTCTCGATGCCCTGTGGCAGATGCTGGGCTTCCATCTCGGCTGGCTGGGCTCGCCGGGCCGCGGCCGAGCGCTGGGCGTCGGCGAGGTGAAGCTCGCCGGCCAAGTGCTGCCGACGATGAAGAGGGTGGTCTACAATGTCGATGTGAAGCGCGTCCGCCAGGGCAAGCTGGTGCTGGGCATCGGCGACGGCTGGCTCGAGGCGGACGGGGAGCGTGTCTACCAGGTCCAGGACATGCGGGTTGGCCTGTTCCAGAGCTGACCGGACCACGCCTTCGAGGGCATGTTTCGCACCCGACCGGCAACGCCGGACGCCCTCGGCAGTTGAGATTATACCCGCGTCACCTTAGCTGACCGGGACGCGGCCCGGGCGACCGACGCCGCGACGGAGGAATCGTCACGACCATGCGCCGCGTCGTCATCACCGGGATGGGTATCGTCTCGTCCATCGGAAACAGCACGCAGGAGGTACTCACCTCCTTGCGCGAGGCGCGCTCGGGTATCGCCCGCGACGCGAGCTATGCCGAGCACAATTTCCGCAGCCAGGTCTCCGGCCGGCCCAGCCTCGATCCCGAGGGCGTGGTCGACCGGCGCGCCATGCGCTTCCATGGCGGCGGCTCCGCCTGGAACCACGTGGCGATGGACCAGGCGATCCGCGATTCGGGTCTTGAGCAGGCCGAGATCTCCCACGCGCGCACCGGCATCATCATGGGCTCGGGCGGTCCCTCGACCCGGGTGATCGTGGATGCCGCCGCCATCACCAACGACAAGGGTCCGAAGCGGATCGGCCCGTTCGCGGTCCCGAAGGCGATGTCGTCGACCGCCTCGGCGACGCTGGCGACCTGGTTCAAGATCCGCGGCGTCAACTATTCGATCTCGTCGGCCTGCGCGACCTCCAACCACTGCATCGGCAATGCCGCGGAGATCATCCAGGGCGGTCGGCAGGACATCATCTTCGCCGGCGGCTGCGAGGATCTCGACTGGACCCTGTCGAATCTGTTCGACGCCATGGGCGCCATGTCGTCGAAGTACAACGACACGCCAGCTCGGGCGTCGCGCGCCTACGACGCCAACCGTGACGGTTTCGTCATCGCTGGCGGCGCCGGCGTGTTGGTCCTCGAAGAACTGGAGCACGCCAAGGCCCGTGGCGCGCGGATCTACGGCGAGGTCGCCGGCTACGGCGCGACTTCGGACGGCCACGACATGGTCGCCCCGTCCGGCGAGGGTGCGGTGCGCTGCATGCGCCAGGCGATGGAAGGCCTGAAGGGCGCGCGGATCGACTATATCAACCCGCACGCGACCTCGACCCCTGTCGGCGACGACAAGGAGATCGAGGCGATCCGGGAGGTGTTCGGCCGCGGTGAGGATTGTCCTCCGATCTCCGCGACCAAGTCGCTCACCGGCCATTCGCTCGGCGCCACCGGCGTGCAGGAGGCGATCTACAGCCTGCTGATGATGCAGAACCGCTTCATCTGCGAGAGCGCCCATATCGACACGATCGATCCCGCCTTCGCCGACATGCCAATTCTGCGGGAGCGCCGGGACGACGCTAAGCTCGGCCACGTCCTGACCAACTCCTTCGGCTTCGGCGGCACCAACGCCACGCTGGTCCTGAAGCACGTGGACGCTTGACTGTGTCATCTCGGAACCACCGCGGCCGGGACGACGTTTACCGTTCGTTGGATAGGGTGGTGACGATGGGTACGTTCCTGATCGGAGCGCTGGGCGGCCTGATGATTGCGGGCTGCGCCGCGATCTACGCCAAGCAAGCCGTGATCGAGGAAGCGCGTTCGCATACGGACGGGTATTTCTAGGCCGCGTTTCCACCTTGCAATGAACGCCCCGCCCATAGGCGGGGCTTTTTTTTGGCCGCTGGCGACGCCGGCTTAGTTTGGAACCCGCGCCAAGCCGCGTTAAGGCACCACCGTCGCGATCCGGTTTATTCAACCCCATCGCGGCCCGTCCCCGTTTCCCGGGGCGGCGTGCTCGTACGGAATGTGAGTCGGCATGACAGGTTTGATGGCGGGCAAGCGCGGCCTGATCATGGGCGTCGCCAACGATCACTCGATCGCCTGGGGCATCGCCCGGACCCTCCACGCCCACGGCGCGCGGCTCGCCTTCACCTATCAGGGCGAGGCGCTCGGCCGCCGCGTCGCACCGCTGGCGGCGCGGCTCGAGTCCGATATCGTGCTGCCCTGCGATGTGGAAGACATCGCCTCGGTGGACGCCACCTTCGCGGCGCTCGACGAACGCTTCGACGGCGACCTCGACTTCGTCGTCCACGCCATCGGCTTCTCCGACAAGGCGCAGCTGAAGGGCCGCTACGTCGACGTCACCACCCGCGAGAACTTTGCGCGGACCCTGACGATCTCGTGCTTCTCGTTCACCGAGATCGCCCAGCGCGCCGCCAAGCGCATGAAGAACGGCGGCTCGCTGCTGACGCTCACCTACGGTGGCTCCACCCGGGTCATGCCGAACTACAACGTGATGGGCGTGGCCAAGGCGGCGCTCGAAGCCTCGGTGCGCTACCTCGCGGGCGATCTCGGCCCGGACGGGATCCGGGTGAACGCGCTCTCGGCCGGCCCGATGCGGACGCTGGCCGGTGCCGGCATCGCCGACGCGCGCCTGATGTTCAACCACCAGCGGGCCCACGCTCCGCTGCGCCGAACCGTCAGTCTCGACGATGTCGGCGGCTCGGCGCTCTACCTGCTGTCGCCGCTCTCCGGCGGCGTCACCGGCGAGGTCCATTTCGTCGATGCCGGCTTCAATATCATCTCGATGCCGCGCCCCGACGTGCTGCAGGCTCAGGACGAGGCCGGCGTCGTCGGCGATGCCTGACGCCCGACATGGCGGGACGCTTGGCCATCTTCGCACGCGAATGGGCTGCGATGCCGCGCATTTGAGCGTTCCGCGAAACCGTTGCCTCGCATCTCCGTGTCAGGGTCCCCGGAAGGAGATCCGATCATGATCGATGCGCTTCAGACTGCGACAGCCGGCATGACCCGGGCGACCGACCGGCTCGGGAATGCGGCGCAGAAAGTCGCGGAGATCGGCGCCCCGGCCGGGGACGCGGCACTGCCGCCCGCCGCGCAGGTCGACCTGTCGAGCACCGCCGCGGATTTGGTCGAATCGCGGACATCCTTCGCGCTGAACGCCGCGGTGGCGCGCACCGCCGACCGCATGAGCGGCCAGCTCCTCGACATCACCGCCTGACCGCGGCGCCATCACTCGGCCGGGGCCGAATGGCGGGCACCGATCGCCGGGGCGGCCAGCAAGGCCAGGATCACGGCGGCGGCGAACAGCAGCCCCACGCCGATCGCGCGATAGGCCACCACGCCGACGAGACCGCCGCCGAGGAACGCCCCGACCGTCATCAGATGGAGCCGCAGCTTGTCGGGGTCGTAGCGCTTGGCCCGGGGATCGCCGGCTTTGCGGTCCAGCCAGCGCGCGAGCTCGATGCCGATATCGGTGACCATGCCGGTGACGTGGGTGGTCCGCACCCGGGCATCGGTGATCTTCGTCACCACGGCGTTCTGCAGGCCCAGGACGAAGCTGAGGCCGAACACCAGGGCTTCCCCCCGGGCGGGCTCGGCCAGCGGCAGGGCGAGGAGGCCGATCGCGACGAGCAGACAGGCCTCCGCGCAGATGCTGTAGGCATAGGCGCCGTAGGCCGCATGGCGCCGCCGCCGGCGGATCAGCAGGGTCGAGGTCGCGGCGCCCAGCATGAACAGGACGACGAGCAGCAGCGCCTTCACGGCCAGGATCAGGTCGCCGGTCCCGGCCCGGTCGGAGATCGCCGAGACGTTGCCGGTCATGTTCGAGGCGTAGAAGCCGACGGCATAGAACCCCGCCGTGTTCAACGCACCGGCCACCGCCGCCAGGGACCAAGAGAGGTTGAGGTCCGCCGCGAAGCTGCGCGTCTCGCCTTCATGGACAAGCATGGATTCGCCGATGCCGTTGGATCAGTGCCGACTCAGAGCCTCTCACAAAACGCTTTCTGCACCGTCATGCTCAGAGAGAAACACCCGGTGACGGGGCGTTTTGTGAGAGGCTCCGAGCCAGCAAACGTAACCGACGACGCTGCGGTGGAGTACGCGGACACGGCGCAGGCGAGACCTGCATCGCTTGGGCAAGCCTCGCACCGCAAACTCCACGGGGCGGGGTCGGCAAAGGCCGCGGGCCCGACGATGCCGGCGGCCCCACCCAGTGGCGGCGCCGTCCGCACCGATCCGAGCGGCCCGTTCGGCGATTTAGATCTTCACGATCGTCTCGTCCCGGTGCCGGACCCGGTTCACCAGCCGCGGTAGTGGCGGCCGTACCCATAATCGTCGTCGCTATCCGCATCGTCGCGCCAGCGCCGATGGCCGTAGCCGACCGGCACGCGCTCGTAGGTGACGACCCGTCGCGTCGCGTAGACCGGCTCCCCGTCCTCGTAGGCGCCATAGACCGGGCGCGGCCGGACGACCACGGGTGTCGGCCCATAGCCGTCATACGGGGTGCCGTAGGAATGGCCGTAGGCGGGGGCGGCCTGGGCCGCGGCGCCGATCAGCACGCCGGCCGCCAGGCCGCCGATGATGCCGGCCGCGACGGCGCCGCCACCGCGCGCCTCGGCGGCCGTGGACGCGAGGGTCCCCGCGCCGATCAGCGCGGCGGCCGAGAGCACAGCGATCCGTCTCATGACCTGACTCCGAATGAAGCGCGGGACCATTGGGGCGATCCCGATCACGCGAGACAGAATGCCCAGGATTGCCTGCATCGACGCTGACGCGGACTTGCAGCCACCGTTCAGCTTTCGGCCTTGCCAGCGGCGACCGGAGCTTCCCGGATGTAGCCGCGCGAGATCAGGCGGCTGCGCTCGCGGGTGCGCCGCTCGGCGTCCATCAGATCGGACAGGGCGTCGGCGATGGCGCAGCGGAGCGCGATCCCGGCATCGCCGCCGGCAATGCCGAGATAGGCGCGGCTGATCGCGTCGACGGGGCAGCCGTGGTTCGTCTGTGCGGCAATCGCCTGGGTCAGCATCGCGTTCTCCTTCGTTGCGCCCGGAACGAAGAGAGAACAAGGCAGAAGGGTTAACGTTTCGTCAACGGTCCGATCGGGGCCGCCTCAACGGCCCGTTAACCCTGTGGATAACGGGGGCCCCGCTGCCTGCCAGCTGTGGAGAACCCTGTTTAGTCCGGCAGCCGCGGCAGGCGCTGGCCATCCTCGGGAATCGGGTAGCGCGCCGCGTTCAGCTCCATGGCGAGCAGCGTGTAGTAGCCCGAGATCGCCGCCAGATCGACGATCCCGGCCTTGCCGAACCGGGCCTCGGCCTTGGCGTAGGTCGTGTCCGAGACGCGCTTGGTATCCTGCAATTCGGCCGTAAACGCGTACACGATGGTCTCGTCGTCGCTCATCGCCGCCGGCCGGCGTCCGTCGCGGATCGCCGCGATGATCTCGGGGGCGATCCCGGCCTTCTCGGCGATGGGGGCGTGGACGTACCACTCGTAATCCTGCGTCCAGCGCCGTGCGGTGAGCAGGATCACCAGTTCCGACAGGGTGGTGCCGATCTTCGGCTTGAACCGGAGGTAATCGCCCATCGACCGGGCCAGGGTCATCACCTCGGGCGAGTGCATCAGCGGCTCGAACGGGCCGAACGGGGGCTTGCCGCGGGCCTGCGTGAACGCCTCCGCCGCCTGCTTCTGCTCCGGCGTGTAATCCTGCGGCGGGATGGTCGGCAGGCGGTCCTGCGCATCGGCAGCAGCCGACAGGGCAGGGGCCAGGACGGCGAGCGCCACAGCGAGGGCGGCGGGACGGATACGCATCGTTTCACTCCCAGATTGTTGGGAGCACGTTCGCGCCGACTTGCGGTTCCTGCCAGAGCACAACGCCCCAATCGGTATCGATCGCGCGACGGCGTCACGCGCCGCGGCCGGGCGGTTGCGCCTGGCGCCTGGCCGGGCCATCAGCGGAGGTGATGGCCGGTCCCGTTACCGCGCTGCCGATCGAGGCGGCGCTTCCCGAACTGCGCAGCGCGCTCGCCGCCCGGAACGCCGCCGTGCTGGTGGCGCCCCCCGGCGCTGGCAAAACCACGCGCGTCCCCCTCGATCTGCTCGATGCGCCTTGGCTGGGGGGACAGAAAATCATCCTGCTGGAGCCGCGCCGTCTGGCGGCCCGGGCCGCCGCCGCCCGGATGGCGCAGACCCTGGGCGAACCGGTCGGGGGCACGGTCGGGCTGCGGGTGCGGCTCGGCTCGAAGATCTCGGCGCGGACCCGAATCGAAGTGGTGACCGAGGGCGTGTTCACGCGCATGGTCCTCGACGATCCGGAACTCGCGGGCATCGGCGCGGTCCTGTTCGACGAGTTCCACGAGCGCTCCCTCGACGCCGATCTCGGCCTGGCCTTCGCGTGCGACGCGCAGGGCGGGTTGCGCGAGGATCTGCGCATCCTGGTCATGTCGGCGACCCTGGATGGTGCCCGGGTCGCGCGGCTGCTGGGCGACGCCCCGGTGATCGCCTCCGAGGGTCGGGCTTTTCCGGTGGAGACTCGCTACGCCGAGCGCGACCCGAACCGGCGGATCGAAGAGTCCGTCGCCGAGGTGACGCTGCGGGCGCTGCGGGCGGATCCGGGCTCGGTGCTGGTGTTCCTGCCGGGCCAGGCCGAGATCCGCAGGACCCACGACCTTCTCGCCGACAAGGTCGGGCCCGAGGTCCAGCTCGCCCCGCTCTACGGCGCGCTCACGCCCGCCGAACAGGACCGCGCCGTCGCGCCGGCGCCTGCCGGCACCCGCAAGGTCGTGCTGGCGACCAGCATCGCCGAGACCTCGCTGACCATCGAGGGCGTCCGGATCGTGGTCGATTCCGGCCTGGCCCGGGTGCCGGTCTACGAGCCGGGCCTCGGCCTGACCCGGCTGGTGACAGCGCGGGCGTCCCGTGCCTCGGTCGACCAGCGCCGGGGTCGCGCCGGACGGACAGAGCCCGGCCTATGCTGGCGGCTGTGGTCGGAGGGCGGCACCAGCGCGCTCGAACCGTTCACCCGTCCCGAGATCCTGTCGGCCGATCTCGCCGGGCTGCTCCTCGACTGCGCGGCCTGGGGCGTCACCGACCCGCGCAGGCTCGCCTTCCTGGATCCGCCGCCCGCGGCGGCGCTCACGGAAGCTCGCACCATGCTCGCCGCCCTCGGGGCGCTCGATTCCGACGGGCGGCTCACCGAGATCGGCACGAAACTGCGCGCCCTCCCGCTACCGCCGCGGCTCGCCCGGATGGTCACGGTGGCGGCGGGGGTCGGCCAGGCGCGGGCCGCCGCGGACCTGGCGGCGGTGCTGGTGGAGCGCGGGCTCGGCGGCGACGGCATCGACCTCGACGAGCGGGTCGAGCGCTTCCTCCGGGACCGGGGTGGCCGGGCCGCGGACATGCGTCGCCTCGCCGAGAATTGGGCGCGCATCGCCGGGGGCGCTCGACAGAACGACCGGGAAGCGGCCGGCCCGCTGCTGGCGCTGGCCTATCCCGACCGGGTCGCCCGCGCCCGGGGCCGGGAGGGCGAGTTCGTGATGGCCAGCGGTCGCGCAGGCCGGCTCGACCCGGCGAGCCCGCTCGCCCGGGAGACCTATCTGGTGGTCGCCGACCTCGCGGGCGCCGCCGGCAATGCCCGCATCCTGGCGGCGGCTTCGATCGGCGCCGAGGCGATCGAGCGCCTCTTCGCCGACCGGATCAAGGCCTGCACCGAGGTGACCTTCGATCCCCAGGCCGCCGCCCTGCGGGCGCGGGCGGTCCGTCGCCTGGGCGCGGTCGGTCTCGGGGAACGGCCGCTGCCGGTTCCGGCCGGCCAAGACTCCGCCGCGATCCTGGCCCAGGGCATCGTCGGGCTGGGCATCGATCGCCTGCCCTGGACGCCGGCACTTTCGCAATGGCGCGCCCGGGTTCAGTTCTTGCGCACGGCCGAGGGGGCCGAATGGCCGGACCTGTCCGATGCCGCCCTCGCGGCGAGCGCCGAGACCTGGCTGGCGCCGGCTTTGGTCGGGCGCAATTCCGTGGCCGCCATCACCGCGGACGACCTCGCGGGGTCCTTGCTGGGCCTGCTGCCCTGGCAGCTTCGCGGCCGCCTCGATGCCGAGGCGCCGACCCATGTCGAGGTGCCGACCGGCTCGCGCATCCCGGTCGACTACACCGAGGCCGAACCGATCCTGGCCGTCCGGGTGCAGGAGTTGTTCGGCCTCGACCGGCACCCGACCGCCGGCGGCCGGCCCCTCGTTCTGCACCTGCTCTCGCCGGCTCACCGTCCGATCCAGATCACCCGGGACCTGCCGGGCTTCTGGCGCGGCTCCTGGGCTTCGGTGCGGGCGGAGATGCGCGGGCGCTACCTCCGCCACCCCTGGCCGGAAGACCCGCTCGCCGAGGCGCCGACCCGGCGGGCCAAGCCCCGCGGGACATGAATCCCCGATGCTCATCGACCACCACCACGACAGGACGGACGCGACGCGATGACGACCGACCCGAAAACCTTCGATCCCGTATCCGAGGGCTGGGCGGCGGTAGAGGACAGGGGCTTCATCGCCCATGTCGGGCCACTGCACTTTCGCGACGCGGACGGGGCCTACGCGTTCCGGGCGGAGCAGAAGCACGCCAACCTGATCGGCGTGGTCCATGGCGGCATGCTGATGAGCTTCGCCGACCGGGCGCTCGGCGAGACCGCGATGCGGGCTGCCGACGGCGCCAATTGCGTCACGATCCAGCTCGAGATGAAGTTCATCGATGTCGGCCGCCTCGGCGACTGGATCGAGGTGCACCCCCAGGTGGTCAAGCGCACCGGCTCCCTCGTGTTCATGCGCGGGGACGTCCGGGAGGGTACGCGCCTCGTGGCGTCGGCCGACGGCGTCTGGAAGATCCTGCGGCGCCGGCCCGGTTGAACCGTCATAACACCGCGTCATAATGACGCGACTCGCGACGGTTCGATCGACGGTCGATCGACCCACGGGGAGGAATGTCATGCAGCAAATGCAGGATGATGCGACCAAGACCCGGCTCGCGATGCCGTCCCGGCGCACCATGCTGGTAGGTGCCGGCGTGGCCTTGGCCAGCACCACGAGCGCTTTCGGCCAGCCGGAGCCGCCGAGCACCGTGACCAACCCGCCGCGCGACTTCCGCCCCGGCGCACCGCCGACCACGTATTTCACCGATCCCGACGTACTCACGGTCGATCCGGCGTTCGAGCGATACATCGTGCCCAACAGCGCCATCCGCCGCCTCTGGACCGGCGCGCTTTGGGCCGAAGGGCCAGCCTGGAACAGTCTCGGCCGCTTCCTGATCTGGAGCGACATCCCGAACGACCGCCAGATGCGGTGGCTCGAGGAGGACGGCCATGTCGGAATCTTCC
Source organism: Methylobacterium sp. J-077 (assembly GCF_022829365.1). Taxonomy (GTDB): domain Bacteria; phylum Pseudomonadota; class Alphaproteobacteria; order Rhizobiales; family Beijerinckiaceae; genus Methylobacterium. Next base: position 115,325 of record NZ_JAKSYJ010000114.1, read on the forward strand.
GCAGCCACAGCAACAACTCGAACGGCAACAGCTTCGATCGCCAGGGCCGCCAGATTTCCTGCGAGCACATCACCCGGCGGGTGGTGCGCTACGAGCTCGACGGCTCCGCAACCATCCTGGCCGACCACTTCGACGGCAAGCCGTTCAATTCGCCCAACGACATCGAGCAGCACGCCGACGGATCGTACTGGTTCACCGATCCACCCTACGGCGAACAATTGTACGAGGGAACGCCGGACGAGGCGGGCGGCCCCTCGAACCCGCAGGGTCGCCTCAATCCGCGGCTCGGGCAGCCGGCCGGTCTCTGGACGGGCAAGCGCGGGCTCCCCAACGCGCTCTACCGGATCGACCCGACCGGCCGGATCGACCAGGTGCTGACCGACGCGCAGGTGCCGAACCCGAACGGCCTCTGCTTCGCGCCCGACCACAAGACGCTCTACCTCTCCTCCACCGGCAAGGGCCCGGGCGATACCGGACCCGGCGGCAAGGGCGAGATCTACGCCTTCGATGTCGGGACCGGTCCCGCCGTCTCGAACAAGCGGCTGTTCTCGGATTGCGTCGTGGACGGCGTGAAATGCGGCCCCGACGGCATGCGGGCCGATGTCGACGGCAACCTCTGGGTGGCGAGCAATGCCGGCCGCGCCGTGGGCTACAACGGCGTCACGGTCTGGTCGCCGCAGGGCAAGCTGATCGGCCGGATCCGCCTGCCCGAGGTCTGCGGCAACCTCACCTTCGGCGGTCCGAAGCGGAACCGCCTGTTCATGACCGCCAGCCAGTCGCTCTACGCGGTCTACGTCAACACACAGGGGGCGGGACCGGCGTGAGCAGGGAGAGGCGGGTCGGGCAAGGGCGACAGGTAGCAATCTGACCGTGGTTGCCGGGCCTCCGCGGCGCTATCTGGAGCGGCATGAGCGACGATCCCGACCCCGACCCGAACCTGAGCCGCCTCAGCGCAGCCCTGGGCGACCTGCCCAGGCGCGGGCTGCCGCCGGTCGAAAAGTGGGATCCGCCCTATTGCGGGCCTATCGATATCCGCATCGCCGCGGACGGGACCTGGCATCACAACGGTTCGCCGATTCGCCGGGACAAGCTGGTCAGGCTGTTTTCCACGATCCTGCGGTGCGAGCCGGACGGGCGGGTCGTGCTGGTCACCCCGGTGGAGAGCGTCGGCATCACCGTGGAGGATGCCGCCTTCATCGCCGTGGAGATGGCTGTCGACGGCACCGGGGAAGGCCGGCGGATCTCGTTCCGGACCAATGTCGACGACCTCGTCAGTGTCGATCCCGAACATGGCCTGCGCTTCGAGCAGGGCCCGGACGGGGCGTTGAAGCCCTATCTCCATGTCCGGCGCGGGCTATGGGCGCTGGTGACCCGGGCGCTCACCTACGATCTGGTGGATCTGGCCGAGGAACGCTCGGTCGACGGGCGGCCATGGCTCGGCCTCTGGGCCGGCGGCACTTTCCACACCATTGCCCCGGCCGAGGCCGCGTGAGCGACCCGCGCGCCGATTTCCTCGCCCGCGCCGCGTGCCACCTGTCTCCGGACCCGCCGGGCCCGGACGACCCGACCTCGAATCCCGGGGGCGACCACAGCCTCGACCCGGGCGGCACCGCCCTGATCCCGCCGCCACCGCACCGGCGGGCCGCGGTGCTGGTCCCGGTGGTGTTCCGGCCGGCCGGACCGTACCTGGTGCTGACCCAGCGTGCCGCCAATCTGCGCGACCATTCCGGGCAGGTCGCGCTGCCGGGCGGCAAGATCGACCCCGCCGATCCCGGCCCCGCGGACGCGGCGCTGCGGGAGGCCCACGAGGAGATCGGACTTCCACCCGAATCCGTACGCCTGCTCGGCTATCTCGACCCCTACCTGTCCGGCACCGGGTTCCTGGTCACGCCGGTGATCGGCGTCGTCGGACCGGAAGCCACCTTCACGCCAAACCCCACAGAGGTGGCGGACGTGTTCGAGGTGCCGCTGGCGGTGCTGATGGATCGGGACCGCTACGTTCTGCAAGCCCGGGTCTGGCAGGGACGGCCGCGCCGATACTATGCCCTGACCTTCGAGGACCGGCTGATCTGGGGCGTCACCGCCGGGATCCTGAACAACCTCCGGGAGCGCCTCTACCCGGAGACGAGAGTGTGATGCGGCAAAGAGGATTCCGGTCTTTCGGACCTCTCATGCGATGACACGGAGTTGGAAACGGGCTGTCGTTCACGAAAAACTGCCGCTCGCTCCAGCGCTGACCCAGCGGGATAAGGCTACACACCGTCATGCTGCGCCGCCTCATCGAAGAGTTCGGCCTCTTCCTCATCCCCTTCGCCCTGTTCATGGTCTATCTCGTGCTGGCCGGCCGCAACCCGCTGCGCCGGGTGCATTGGGATCCGCACATCGTCCGCCTTGTGCTGGCCGGCCTTGCCGTGGTGATCGGCACGCTGGTCTACGAGGGCTTGTTCTCGGAGCGCCGGGCCGGCGGCTACGTGCCGACCCATATGGAGAACGGCCGCCTGGTGCCGGGCGCATTCAAGTGACGCGGGCGCTCGATCACGGCGCACTGACCGCCCTGCTCGACCAGCCGGGCGTGCGCCGGGCGCTCACGGCCCTGGATCGGCCCGGCGCCGAGACCCGCCTGGTCGGCGGCTGCGTGCGCGATGCGCTGCTCGGGACCCGGTCCGCCGATATCGACCTCGCGACCACGCTCCTGCCGGACGCGGTGATCGCCGCCGCCCGCACTGCACCGGGCCTCAAGGCGGTGCCTACCGGAATCGAGCACGGCACGATCACCCTTGTCACCGAGGACGGCCCGATCGAGGTGACGACCCTGCGCGAGGATGTCGAGACCGACGGCCGCCACGCGGTGGTGCGTTTCGGCCGCGACTTCGCTCGCGATGCCGAGCGGCGCGACTTCACCGTCAACGCACTGTCCCTCGCGGCCGACGGGCGCCTGCACGATACGGTCGGCGGTTTGGCCGATCTCAAGGCCGGGCGGGTCCGGTTCATCGGCGATCCGGCCACCCGCATCCGCGAGGATGCCCTGCGGATTCTGCGGTTCTTTCGCTTCCACGCACGCTTCGGCGCCGGGCCGCCGGATGAAGCCGCGCTCTCCGCCTGCATCGCCGCCCGGCAAGCCCTGGACCGGCTCTCCCGTGAACGGGTCCGGTCGGAATTCATGAAGCTGCTGGAAGCCCGGGGCTGTCTGCCGATGGTCCGCACGTTGAGCGCGACCGGACTGCTCCAGCAGATCACCGGCGGCGTCGCCGAACTGGGGCGGCTCGAGCGGGCGGTAACCGCCTCTCTCACACCCGTGATGCGGCTGGCGGCGCTCTCGGTCAATGGCCGGCACGACGCGGATCGGCTGCGGGATCGGCTGCGCCTGTCGAAGCAGGAGCACGCGCAGCTGACCGCCTACGCGGACGCGCTGGCGAACCTGCATGGCCGCGCGGCGATCGACGCGCAAGCGGCCAGGTCGCTCACGGCCGAGCACGGGTTGCCGGTGCTGAACGAGACGCTGGCGATCCTGGACGGCGGGCCGCGGCCCATCCTGGAGGATGAGGCCCGGCGGGCGCTTCAGGTTCTGGGCGGGGAGGGGGGCGCGCCGCGCTTTCCGCTCACGGGAGCGGATCTGGTGGCCGCGGGCCTATCGGCCGGACCGTCCATCGGCCGGGGATTGGCTGCGGCCCGAGCGCTCTGGCTGGAGCGCGGATGCCCGACCGACGCCGAGGCGCGGGCCGAGCTTTTAACGCACGCGCTCGACAGCGCGCGCCAATCCCACATTTAAAGCTTGAGGAGCGCCTTGGTCTCCCGGAGCTGGACGATCTGCCCGTTCAGCTCTTCGCGCTTCTGCAGATCCTCGGTGGCGTCCCGCTGCAGCTCGGCCGCCTCGATATCCTTGTCGAGGGAGTCGTGGGTCAGCTCCTCGATCGGCGCGGCACGCTCGGCGAGGACCGTCACGGCGGTCGGGCCGATATCGGCGAAGCCGCCGCGGACGTAGATCCGCTTGCCGCTGCCCTGGCTCTCGGTGATCACGATGACACCGACCCGCAGGGAGGTCAGGACCGGGGCGTGGCCCGGCATCACTGTCATCTCGCCCTCGGTGCCGGGCAGCTGAACGGCGGTCACTTCGCCGGAATACAGCGTCCGCTCGGGGCCGACGAAATCGAAGTGGAAGGTGGCCATCGGTCTCTAGCTTCCCGAACCCGCAACGCGCGCTCCTCCCCCTTGGGGGGAGGAGGTGGAGGTGGGGGTGTGGCAGGAGGCACCGGATCCGCTCAATCCTGCACCGGCCCCACCCCTAACCCCTCCCCGCAAGGGGGAGGGGATGCCCGCACTTACTTACGCGGCCTTGAGCTTCTTGGCCTTTTCCTGGGCCTGCTCGATCGTGCCGACCATGTAGAAGGCGGCCTCCGGCAGGTCGTCGTAATCGCCGTTCACCAGGCCCTTGAAGCCCTTGATGGTGTCTTCGAGCGGCACCTGCACGCCCGGCGAGCCGGTGAACACCTCGGCCACCGTGAAGGGCTGCGAGAAGAAGCGCTCGATCTTGCGGGCGCGGGCGACGGTGAGCTTATCCTCCTCGGACAACTCGTCCATGCCCAGGATCGCGATGATGTCCTGGAGCGCCTTGTAGCGCTGCAGGGTCTGCTGGACGCGGCGGGCGACGTCGTAATGCTCCTCGCCGAGGATCGCCGGCGACAGCATGCGCGAGGTCGAGTCCAGCGGATCCACCGCCGGGTAGATGCCCTTCTCGGCGATCGAGCGCGACAGCACGGTCGTGGCGTCGAGGTGGGCGAAGGACGCCGCAGGCGCCGGATCGGTCAGATCGTCGGCGGGCACGTAGATCGCCTGCACCGAGGTGATCGAGCCCTTGGTGGTGGTGGTGATGCGCTCCTGGAGGGCGCCCATGTCGGTGGCGAGCGTCGGCTGGTAGCCCACCGCCGACGGGATGCGGCCGAGAAGCGCCGAAACCTCGGAGCCCGCCTGGGTGAAGCGGAAGATGTTGTCCACGAAGAACAGCACGTCCTGGCCCTCGTCGCGGAACTGCTCCGCGATGGTCAGGCCGGTGAGCGCCACCCGCGAGCGGGCGCCGGGCGACTCGTTCATCTGGCCGTAGACCAGGGCGCACTTGGAGCCCTCGGCCGAGCCGCCATGCTCCTTCGGGTCGACGTTCACCTTGGATTCGATCATCTCGTGATAGAGATCGTTGCCCTCGCGGGTCCGCTCACCGACGCCGGCGAACACCGAGTAGCCAGAGTGAACCTTGGCGATGTTGTTGATCAGCTCCATGATCAGCACGGTCTTGCCGACGCCGGCGCCGCCGAACAGGCCGACCTTGCCGCCCTTGGAGTAGGGGGCCAGCAGGTCCACCACCTTGATGCCGGTGACGAGAATCTGCGCCTCGGTCGACTGGTCGGCATAGGACGGGGCCGGCTGGTGGATGGCGCGGTAGGTGTCGCACACCACCGGGCCGAGCTCGTCGATCGGCTCACCGATGACGTTCATGATCCGGCCGAGGGTGTTCATGCCGACCGGCACCTTGATCGGCTCGCCGGTATCCATGCACTCCTGGCCGCGGGTCAGGCCCTCGGACGTGTCCATGGCGATGCAGCGGACGGTGCTCTCACCGAGCTGCTGGGCCACCTCGAGGACGAGGCGGGCGCCGTTGTTCTTGGTCTCCAGAGCGTTCAGGATCTCGGGCAGGTGGCCGTCGAACTGGACGTCGACCACAGGGCCAATGACCTGGGTGATCTTGCCGACCTTGTTGGAGCCGGCGCCGGGGAGTGCGGTGTTCGCCATCGTAAACCTACCCTTCAAGCTGTGCGTTCAGGTCGGGGAGCCTCAGAGGGCTTCCGCGCCCGAGATGATCTCGATGAGTTCTTTGGTGATCATGGCCTGACGCGTGCGGTTGTAGATCAGCGTCTGCTTCTTGATCATCTCGCCCGCATTGCGGGTAGCCGAGTCCATGGCGCTCATGCGCGCACCCTGCTCGGACGCGGCATTTTCCAGGAGCGCCCGGTAGACCTGCACGGTGAGGTTCTTCGGCAGCAGCGTCTCCAGGATCGCCTCCTCGGAGGGCTCGAACTCCAGGGCGGCGTTGCCGTTGGCGCTCTTCGCGGAGGTGTCGGCCTCGGGCAGCTCCGCCGGGATCAGGCGCTGCGCGGTGGGGATCTGCGAGATCACCGACCGGAACTCGGAATAGAACAGCGTCGCGACGTCGAACTCGCCGGCCTCGAAGCGGGTGAGGATCTTGTCAGCGATCTCGGCGGCGAACTCGTAATCGACCGGGCGATTGCCGCGGATGTCCATGCTCTCGACGATCTGATCGCGGTAGAGGCGGCGCAGCTGATCGGCGCCCTTCTTGCCGACCGTCATGATCTTGACGGTCTTGCCCGCGGCGGTGAGCTTCTGGATGTATTCCCGGACCGCCAGACGGACGATCGAGGAGTTGAACGCGCCGCACAGGCCGCGGTCGCCGGTGCAGACGACCAGGAGATGGGTCTGCTCGGAACCGGTCCCGGAGAGGAGCTTGGGAGCGCCGACGCCGCCGACCAGATTGCCCGCGAGGTTGCCGAGCACCTGGGCCATCTTCTCGGCGAAGGGCCGGCCCGCCTCGGCGGCCATCTGCGCCCGGCGCAGCTTGGCGGCGGCGACCATCTGCATGGCCTTGGTGATCTTCTGCGTCGCCTTCACCGAGGTGATGCGGTTGCGCAGGTCCTTCAAACTCGCCATCGGGCCGCGTCCAGATCCGTTCCAGGGCCTCTCCTCCCCCGTGCGGGGAGGAGCCGAAGGTGGTGGCGGTGCCGGGTATGGCGGCCGACGGTGCCCGCGGCACCGGCTCCATCCCGATCCTCCCCACCGGAGGCGGGGAGGTCACCGTGGTGGCTATCCGATCAGTTGCCGATCGACTTGGCCACGCCCTCGACCACGCTCTTGAGCTTGCCGGCGCTCTCGTCCGACAGGTCCTTGGAGGTGGCGATGGCGCTGAGCAGGTCCTGGTGCTTCGAGCGCAGCGTGCTGAGCAGGCTGTCCTCGAAGGCGCGGATCTTGCTGACCGGGAGCTTGTCCAGGTAGCCGTTCACGCCGGCGTAGATCACCGCGACCTGCTCTTCCATCTTCAGCGGCGAGAATTGCGGCTGCTTCAGGAGCTCGGTGAGCCGCGAGCCGCGGTTCAGGAGCTGCTGGGTCGAGGCGTCGAGATCGGAACCGAACTGCGCGAAGGCCGCCATCTCGCGGTACTGCGCCAACTCGCCTTTGATCTTGCCGGCAACCTTCTTCATCGCCTTGGTCTGGGCCGAGGAGCCCACCCGCGACACCGAGAGGCCGACGTTCACCGCCGGGCGGATGCCCTGGTAGAACAGGTCGGTCTCGAGGAAGATCTGGCCGTCGGTGATCGAGATCACGTTGGTCGGGATGTAGGCCGAGACGTCGTTTGCCTGGGTCTCGATGACCGGCAGGGCGGTCAGCGAGCCGTTGCCGGCGGCGTCGCCCATCTTGGCGGCGCGCTCGAGCAGGCGGCTGTGGAGGTAGAACACGTCGCCCGGATAGGCCTCGCGGCCCGGCGGGCGGCGCAGCAGCAGCGACATCTGGCGGTAGGCGACGGCCTGCTTGGACAGATCGTCATACACGATCACGGCGTGCATGCCGTTATCGCGAAAGTACTCGCCCATGGCGCAGCCGGCGAAGGGCGCGATGAACTGCATCGGCGCGGCGTCCGAGGCGGTGGCGGCGATGACGATGGAATATTCCAGGGCGCCCTGGTCCTCCAGCACCTTCACGAACTGCGCCACCGTGGAGCGCTTCTGGCCGATGGCGACGTAGATGCAGTAGAGCTTGGACGCCTCGTCCCCGCTCGCGGCGTGGCCGGGCTTCTGGTTCAGGATCGTGTCGAGGGCGATGGCGGTCTTGCCCGTCTGGCGGTCGCCGATGATCAGCTCGCGCTGGCCGCGGCCCACCGGGATCAGGGCGTCGATCGCCTTCAGGCCCGTGGCCATCGGCTCGTGCACCGACTTGCGCGGGATGATGCCCGGGGCCTTCACGTCGACGCGGCGACGCTCGGTGGAGGCGATCGGGCCCTTGCCGTCGATCGGGTTGCCGAGGCCGTCGACCACGCGGCCGAGCAAGCCCTTGCCGACCGGCACGTCCACGATGGCGCCGGTGCGCTTGACGGTCTGGCCTTCCTTGATCTCGCGGTCGGAGCCGAAGATCACGATGCCGACGTTGTCCTGCTCGAGGTTGAGCGCCATGCCGCGCACCCCCGACTCGAACTCGACCATCTCGCCGGCCTGGACGTTGTCGAGGCCGTAGGCGCGGGCGATGCCGTCACCGACGGACAGGACCTGCCCGACCTCGGAGACCTCGGCCTCTTCGCCGAAGTTCTTGATCTGGTCCTTCAGGATCGCGGAGATCTCGGCTGCGCGGATGTCCATACTCGGGCCTCTGTCGCTAAATCGTCAGTGCTTGTTCGGATCGGATGAGGCGCGCTTACCGCGCGGCCTGCATCGCGAGGCGGATACCGTTGAGCTTGGTCTTCAGGGACGCATCGATCATGCGCGAGCCCATGCGGACGACGAGGCCGCCGATCAGGCTCGGGTCGACCACGAGGTCGAGATCGATATCGGCCTTGGCGACGTCGCGGAGCGACGCCTTGATCTCCTCGATCAGGGCGTCGGAGGGCCGTTCGGCCACCCGCACTTCGGCGCGCACGATTCCCTTGGAATCCTGCACCAACGAGCGGAAGGCGGCGATCATGCCCGGAAGGGCGAACAACCGCCGATTCGAGGCCGCGAGTCGGATGAAATTGCCGGCCAGTCCACCGATCCCGGCGCGGTCGAGCACCGCACCGATGGCGGCTTCCTGCTCGTTGGGCGTGAAGGCCGGGCTGCGGACGAGGCGGCGGAGATCCGCGCTCTCCTTCAGCAGGCCATCGAATTGATTGAGGCCCTCGGCGACGGCATCGATCTGGCGCTCGTCGCGCGCGAGCTCGAACAGGGCGGAAGCGTACCGGCCCGCCACGCCTGCAACCAGGGGACCAGCCTCGGAACCGTTCTGCGCCACCCGTCGCTCTCTTCTCTGTTGCCCGCCCGCTCCGCGCGCTCCGGCCGGGAACGCGGTGCGGAGACCGTACGGGACATGGGATCGCGCCAGCAGTGGAACGGTCGAGGACCAGCCCTTGTGGCGCGGCGACCGCCTAGCATGTCAGCATGGCCGCACGCAACACGGACCGGGGTGGCTCTGCGCGATACGGAGGCGGAAGTGTGACGCCGCGTGGTTCAGCAGGCGAGCCGATCGCATCGCCGGGTGCTGGCGATCATCCTCGCCATGGCGTTGGCGCCCGGATGGCCGAGGATGCCGCTGTTGCCGAGCACGTAGGACGGCGTCGCGTAGAGGCCGAGATCGGCCGCCATCCGCATCTGGCCCTTGAGCGCCAGACGGACCTCGTCGCTGTCGGCGATCTCCTCGATCTCCGCCTGCGGGATGCCGAGCGCGGCCGCCGCCGTCAGGGCGCCGGGTCCGTCGATGCGGCCGGGCTTGCCCAGGAGCGTGCGGTAGAAAGTCCACGCGGCGGCCGAGCCGAGCTTGCGCTGCACCGCGAGCATCACCTTGGCGGCCTGGGCGGATTGCGGCGACAGGATCGGGTTGCTGACGAGGCCGATGCGCAGGTCCGGATCGGACTCGTGCAGGGCGACGACGTCGGCCGCGGCCTTGCGGCAGTACGGGCAGTTGAAGTCGAAGAACTCGTACAAGGTGGTCTGAGCCTCGGGCGGTCCGGCATAGGTGACGCCGCGCAAGGCCGGGATCTGCCCGGTGATCTCCCCCGGCAGGATCGAGTTCGCGACCGCCCTGCCATCGTCGCCGGTCACGGCGACGCGCTGGCCGTAGGATTGCGCGCCGACACGCCCCGGTCCGGCACCCAGGGACGCGCCGGCAGCGATCGCGAGGAGGTGACGACGGGACAGCGTCATGGAAAACGTCCGGGCTAAAAGGTTGGTTCGGTCGAGGCTCGACCGGCCTGCGGGGTCGCCGCACCGTGATGGCGCAGGTCCGTCAACGCCGCCCTACCGGATCCCGGCCGGCCGGTCGCCCACCGCCCAGGCCAGGGCCTGCTCCAGGCGGTCATTGCCCCAGAACAGCTCGCCGTCCTCGGCCAGGAAGGTCGGGGCGCCGTAGATGCCCCGCGAGCGTGCCTCCTCGACGCTGACCCTGAGCCGCGTCTTGTTCGGCTCGCCGGCGGCGGCGCGCACGGTCTGGGTGCCGTCGAGACCCAGCGAATCGAGGATCTCGACCACGGCGGCCGGCTCCGCGATGGAGCGGCCCTCGGCGAAGCTCGCGGAAAACACCGCCTTCGAGAACGGCACCAGCCAATCCTGATCGTGGCCGTAGACCGCCGCCCGCACCGCGCTGAGGCTGTTCTGGGGAAACTGCGCCGGCCGGGTGAGCGGCGGCAGGCGGAGGCGGGCGGCCTCGCGCTCCACGTCGCGCCACATGTTCTTGCCCTTGGCCGGGTAGAGATTGAACGGCGAGGTCGTCCAGCCCTGCGACGCGAACAGCGGCCCGACCAGGAACGGCCGCCAGCGTATCGCGACCCCGGCCTCAGCGGCGGCGGCCTCGATTCGCATCGCCGCGAGGTAGGAATACGAGGAGGCGAATTCGTACCAGAACTCCAGGGTTGGCTGGCGCGCCATGGACTTCGCTTCTCCGATGCTCTTCATGCGGCGGGGATCAGGCAATGCCCGCGCCGCGCCGTGCCTCACACGGCCGCAAGGCCGTCATGAGGCGAAACGCTGTCGATCGTCCGGCAACAGGCTACGCGCGAAGCGGCACGCCGGTTGCAGGCCGGTGACACCCGCGATAAGCCGCCGACACCCCGCACCAGTTCCGGAACCAGCATGTCCGATCCCGCGAAGAGCCCCGTGAAGAAGGTGGTGCTGGCCTATTCCGGCGGCCTCGACACCTCGATCATCCTGAAGTGGCTGCAGACCACCTACGGCTGCGAGGTCATCACCTTCACGGCCGATCTCGGCCAGGGGGAAGAGCTGGAGCCCGCCCGCCGCAAGGCGGAGCTGCTCGGGATCAAGCCCGAGAACATCTTCATCGAGGACCTGCGCGAGGAGTTCGTGCGGGACTACGTGTTCCCGATGTTCCGGGCCAACGCCGTCTACGAGGGCGTGTATCTGCTGGGCACCTCGATCGCGCGGCCTCTGATCGCCAAGAAGCAGATCGAGATCGCCGAGCGGCTCGGAGCCGACGCGGTCTGCCACGGTGCCACCGGCAAGGGCAACGACCAAGTCCGGTTCGAGCTCGGCTATTATGCCCTGAAGCCCGATGTCACGGTGATCGCCCCCTGGCGCGAGTGGGACCTGCGCTCCCGCGAGCAGCTGATCGCCTTCGCCGAGCAGCACCAGATCCCGATCGCCAAGGACAAGCGCGGCGAGAGCCCGTTCTCGGTGGACGCCAACCTCCTGCACGCCTCCTCGGAGGGCAAGGTGCTGGAGGATCCGGCCGTCGAGGTGCCCGATTACGTCTTCTCCCGGACGATCTCGCCCGAGCAGGCGCCGGACACGCCGACCATCGTCACGATCGGGTTCGAGAAGGGCGACGCGGTCTCGATCGACGGCGAAAAACTCTCACCCGCGAGCCTGCTGGCCAAGCTCAACCAGCTCGGCCACGACAACGGCATCGGCCGGCTCGACCTCGTGGAGAACCGCTTCGTCGGCATGAAGAGCCGCGGCATGTACGAGACGCCGGGCGGCACGATCCTGCTGCCGGCCCACCGGGCGATCGAGTCAATCACGCTGGACCGGGGCGCGGCCCACCTCAAGGACCAGCTGATGCCGCAATACGCGGAGCTGATCTACAACGGTTTCTGGTTCTCGCCCGAGCGCGAGATGATCCAGGCGCTGATCGACAAGAGCCAGGAGAAGGTCACCGGCACGGTGCGGCTGAAGCTCTACAAGGGCGGCGTCCACGTGATCGGGCGCGAGAGCCCGAACTCGCTCTATGACCAAGACCTCGTGACCTTCGAGGACGGCGCCGTCGCCTACGACCACCGCGACGCGGCGGGGTTCATCAAGCTCAACGCGCTCCGGCTGCGCACCCTGGCGCAGCGCAAGAAGCGGGACGCCTGAGCCCCCCGGGGGCCCGCGCTCAGGCGGGCTCCCAGGCCGACGCGGCGTTGCGACGGAACAGGCCGGGCCCGAGATCGGCGTAGCGCAGAAAGATCTGGAAGGCCGGCTGCATCTCGCGATGGAGCCGGGCCATGCTGCCTGCGTCGGACGCGCCGCCGAGATGGCGGCCCATGTCCTGCGTGTACGGCTCCGTGCCGCCATAGGGCTGGTCCGGGTCGATGCGCGGCACGCCGTGGGTCTCGTCCCAGACGTGGTTGAGGCGCGGGATCAGCGCGAGGTGTTCGTCCGTCACCGCGAAAGTGATGTGCTCCGGCGTCTCGCCGGTGGCGACATCCCGGAAGACGTCGGTGATCGCCGCGCAATCCAGCTTGGCGAGCGGGTTGTGGTACTGGTAGCGGCCGGGCTTGAGCTTGGCGTTCTGCGAGAACACGGCGATCCCGTCCTCGAGCGCCCGGTGCTCCTCCTCGGCGCCGTCATCGTCCCCGGTGACATTGGCGATGTCGCCGTCCCGATCATGGCTGCCGTAGGGCGCCTCCGGATGGATCATCGGCGCGCCGGGCTCGGCGCCGTTCCAGGCGACCACCATCCGGCGGATCAACGCGATGCGCTCGAGGGTGAGGTCGTAGACGGCATCGTTCATGATCGGTCGGTCCCAGGGTGTCGCGGATCTGGCGCCCCTCTTACAGAGCCGATTCGGCGGCTGCTACCGTCGCAGGCAGCCCGCGAGCCCCTCGATCTGGCCCATCATGGCCTGGATCTGCGCGGCGCGGCGGCGGACCCCGGGGGAGGGGCGGCCGGCGCTGCGGGTGATCGGGTTCGGCAGCACAGCGACCAGGAGGGCCGCCTCGCTCCGGGTCAGCCGGCTCGCATCCTTGCCGAACCAGTGGCGGCTCGCCGCCTGGGCGCCGTAGATCCCGTCGCCCCATTCGGCGACGTTGAGGTAGATCTCCATCATCCGCCGCTTGCCCCAGAGAGCGTCGAGCGCCAGCGCGAGCGGGATCTCCAGACCCTTGCGGATGTAGGAGCGGCCCGGCCACAGGAAGACGTTCTTCACCGTCTGCATGGCGATGGTCGACGCGCCCCGGCTCGGCGAATCCTCGTCCTCCACGACTTCGCGGATCGCGCCGAAATCGACGCCGTAATCCAGGCAGAAGCGCTGGTCCTCCGAGGCGATCACCGCCTGCAGCAGCGCCGGCGCGATCGCCGCGAGCGGCACCGGATCCCGGCTCACGGGCTGAAGCGTCAACCACCGGCCGAGCATCAGGGTCGACGGCGGCGTCACCGCGCTATAGACGAGCGCCAGCGTGAGCGTGAAGATGAATCCGACGGCAGGGAGCAGCAGCAGCGCTCCCACGATCCGACGCACACGGCGGGAACGCCTCGGGCGGGCGCGCGGCAGATCGCGCTCTGCCGCGTTTCGCCTGGGTCCGGTTCGGTCGAACGTGATTTCATCTCCGCGCAAAGCGACGCCCGATTGATTTCGCCAGGCCAAGACCGGACGCAGCGCCCGATGACCTCGACTTCCTCAACGCAGGCTCAGACCGGTTCGGTCAAGGCAGGCACACAAGCCGCCGAGTTTTCCCACAGGCTGGCGCAGGTCGCCGAGACGGTCGAGACCTTTTTGGTCGACCGTCTCGGCCCCGAGATCGGCCCCGGCGAGATCGCCCGGCCGCCGCGCCTGATGGAGGCGATGCGGCACGCCGTGCTCGGCGGCGGCAAGCGCCTGCGCCCGTTCCTCGCCATCGAGACCGCCCGGATGCTCGGCGGCTCCGAGGCCGCCGCGCTCGCGGCCGGTGCCGGGGTCGAGCTCGTGCATTGCTACAGCCTCGTCCACGACGACCTGCCGGCCATGGACGACGACGACATGCGCCGCGGCAAGCCGACGGTGCACAAGGCCTACGACGAGGCGACCGCCATCCTCGTGGGCGATGCCCTGCAGACGCTGGCCTTCGAGATCGTCGCCGACCCGGCCTGGCAGCCCGACGCGCGGATCCGCGCCGACCTGGTGCTCGGGCTGGCCCGCGCCTCCGGCCTCGGCGGCATGGTCGGCGGCCAGCTCCTCGACCTCACCGCCGAGGGACGGTTCGGCGCCGCCAATATGGACGTGGACGACACCCTGCGGATGCAGGCGATGAAGACCGGGGCGATCCTGGCCTTCTCGGTGGAAGCCGGCGCGATCGTCGGCGGCGCCGACGAAGGGCAGCGGGCGGCGCTGCTGCGCTACGGGCTGGCGCTGGGCCAGGCGTTCCAGATCGCCGACGACATTTTGGACCGGGAGGCCTCCCCGGAGGCGATGGGCAAGGCCACCGGCAAGGACAAGGATGCCGGCAAGGCTACGCTGGTCGATCGCCTCGGCCTCGACGGGGCCCGGGCCGAGTGCGACCGCCTGGTCGGCGTCTGCGAGGACGCGGTGGCGCTCTGGGGCGAGAAGGCGCGGACCCTGCGGGACGCAGCCCGCTTCACGGTCGCCCGCAAGACCTGATCAGACCGGTAACCGGAGCCGGACATGCGCTCAGGGCAGGGCAGGGCCGGATCGCGACAATTGAACGGGTCGGTTTGACCGACCCGCAAGGACATAGCCCCGATTGTTGGGCATGCCCTCCTATCCGCCCCTGTCCCGCATCCTGGCCGCCGGCTCAGGGCTCGGCGGGCTCGGCTACATGATGACCCATCCGGATCCGTCCGTGGAGAGCGTCGTGACCGGTCTGTCGTGCCTGGTGCTGTGTGTCGGCTTCTCGGCGATGCCGGCACCGAAGAAGCCGAAGCCGCGGGTGCCCGTCCCGACCCCGTTGCCGCCGGCGCCCGAGCCGCAGGCGATTCCGCTCCTGCCGGGTCCGCAGCCGCATCGGCTGCTCATGACGACGGTCGTGCCGCCGGGCCGCGACCTCCCCGAGCTGGGGAGCCAACGGCAGCGCAGCGACGACCGGCAGCCCCAACGGACCTCGTAGATCCGCGGCGGCGCACCGGCCGTCTTCCGGCGTCAGGCGCGATTCTTCTTGTTGTAGACGTCGAGGCAGACCGCGGCGAGCAGCACGATGCCCTTGATCACCTGCTGGTAGTCGATGCCGATCCCGAGGATCGACATGCCGTTGTTCATCACGCCGATGATGAACGCCCCGATGACCACGCCCGAGACCTTGCCGATGCCACCGGCCGCCGACGCGCCGCCGATGAAGCAGGCCGCGATCACGTCGAGCTCGAAGCCGACGCCGGCCTTCGGGGTCGCGGTGTTGAGCCGCGCGGCGAAGATCATGCCGGCGAGCCCCGCCAGGGCGCCCATATTGGCGAAGGTCAGGAAGGTGAGCCGCTCGGTCTTGATGCCGGACAGGCGCGCGGCCTTGATGTTGCCGCCGAGCGCGTAGATCCGCCGCCCGATCGTCGTCCGCGTGGTGACGAAGCGATAGAGCATCACCAGCACGAACATCACGATCAGCACGTTCGGCAGGCCGCGATACGCGCTCATCTGGTACGCGAAGGCGAGGATCACGATGGTCGTGATACCGTTGCGGGCCACGAACGCGGCCAGGCTGTCGGGCTGGCTGCCATGGCGGACCTGCACGGCACGGCGCTGCCAGTTCATGCCGAACAGGATCAGCGAGAGCACGATCCCGATCAGGACCGAGGTCCAGGGGCCGGCGAAATTGACCAGAAACCCCTTGGCGAGAAGCTGGAACACCTCCGGGAACGGTCCGATCGAGGCGCCCTGGAGCAGTGCGAGGGTCAGGCCGCGGAACACCAGCATGCCGGCCAGCGTGACGATGAAGCTCGGAATGCCGAGATAGGCCACGAAAGACCCCTGCAGCCCGCCGATGGCCGCGCCGACCGCGAGGCAAATGATCGTCGCGGACAGGGGATCGACGTCGAAGCGGACCATCAGCAGCGCCGCCAGCGCACCGACGAAGCCGACGATCGACCCGATCGACAGGTCGATATGCCCGGCCACGATGACCAGCAGCATGCCCAGCGCCATCACGACGACGTAGCTGTTCTGCAGGATCAGGTTGGTCAGGTTGAGCGGCTGGAACAGCACGCCGTTCGTCGTGTATTCGAAGAACAGCGTGATCAGCAGCAGGGCGATCACCAGCCCGTAATCCCGGAATTGCGAAGTCCCGAGGAGGCCGCGCTTGGCACGCGCATCGGCGGCGGGCTTGGCCTCCGGGATCGAATCGGGGCCGGAGGGCATCGTCTTGGCCGCAGAGATCTCGGTCATCCGTTCAGTTCCTTCGAGCGCATGATCGCGCGCATGATCGCCTCCTGGCTCGCCTCCGAGCGTTGGAACTCGCCCACGAAGCGCCCCTCGTTCATCACGTAGATGCGGTCGCATAGGCCGAGCAGCTCCGGCATCTCCGACGAGATCATCAGCACGCCCCGGCCGCCATCGGCCAACTCGTTGATGATCGAATAGATTTCGTACTTGGCGCCGACATCGATACCGCGCGTCGGCTCGTCCAGGATCAGCACCTTGGGGTGCGTGAACAGCCACTTGCTGAGCACGACCTTCTGCTGGTTGCCGCCGGACAGGTTCACGGTCTGCTGCGCGACGCCGAAGGAGCGGATCCGCATCTTGGTCCGATAGTCGGTGGCGACGCCGCGCTCCTTGTCCTCGTCGATCACCGCCGCCCTGGACACGCCCGGCAGGTTCGCCAGCGTCGTGTTCTTGGTGATGGTCTCGTCGAGGACGAGGCCGAGCTGCTTCCGGTCCTCGGTGACGTAGGCGATGCCGGCCGCGATCGCCTTGCCGATGGTCGAGACATCGACATCCCGGCCCTCGATCCGGGCGCTGCCCGAGATGCCCTGGCCGTAGGCGCGGCCGAACAGGCTCATGGCGAGCTCGGTGCGGCCCGAGCCCATCAGGCCGGCGATCCCGACGATCTCGCCCTTGCGGACGGTGAGGTTGACGTTGCGCACCACCGGGCGGTCGGCGTGGACGGCGTGGTGCACCGTCCAGTCGCGCACCTCCAGCATCACGTCGCCGATCCGCGGCGCGCGGGCGGGATAGCGATTCGCCATCTCGCGGCCGACCATGCCGCGGATGATGCGGTCCTCGTCGATCGACCCGTCCCGGCAATCGAGGGTCTCGACCGTGGTGCCGTCGCGCAGGACGGTGATCCGGTCGGCGACCTTGGAAATCTCGTTGAGCTTATGGGAGATCAGGATCGACGCGATGCCCTGCTCGCGGAAGCTGATCAGCAGGCGCAGGAGCGCGTCGCTGTCCTTCTCGCTCAGGCTCGCGGTCGGCTCGTCGAGGATGAGCAGCTTGACCTGCTTCGACAGTGCCTTGGCGATCTCGACGAGCTGCTGCTTGCCGACCCCGAGATGGGTGACCAGCGTATCGGGGTTCTCTTCGAGCCCCACGGTCCTGAGGAGCTCGACCGCCCGGGTGAACATCCGGTCCCGGTCGATGATGCCGAGCCGGGCCGGCTCGTTGCCGAGGAAGATCTTCTCGGCAATCGACAGGAACGGCACCAGCGCCAGCTCCTGGTGGATGATGACAATCCCGACGCGCTCGCTGTCGGAGATGTCCCGGAACTGGCTGAGCCGGCCCTCGTAGTGGATCTCGCCCTCGTAGGTGCCCTGCGGGTAGACCCCGCTCAGGACCTTCATCAGCGTCGATTTGCCGGCGCCGTTCTCGCCGACCAGGGCGTGGATCTCGGCGGGCTCAATCGTCAGGTTGACGTCGGTGAGCGCCTTGACGCCGGGGAAGGACTTGGAAATTCCCCGCATTTCGAGGACGGGCTGCATGCGACCACTTCCGGCTCGTCGTTCAAATGTCGGCAGCCGATGCCGGGGGTGCCGGCATCGGCCAGGATCGGTCGGGGCCGGCACCCGGCCCCGAGAGGCTCACTTGAGCTGGTCGAGCGTGTAGTAGCCCGTATCCACCAGGGCCGGCTTCCAGTTGGCCTTGGTGACGACCACCGGCTTCAGCAGGTAGGACGGGACGACCTTCTTGCCGTTGTTGTAGGTCTTGGTGTCGTTGACCTCCGGCTGCTGGCCGGACTCGATCGCGTCGATCATCGCGACCGTCACCTTGGCCAAGTCGCGCGTATCCTTGAACACCGTCGAGTATTGCTCGCCGGCGATGATCGACTTGACCGATTGCAGCTCGGCATCCTGGCCACTGACCACCGGCATCTTCAGGCTGCCGGAGCCGTAGCCGACGCCCTTGAGCGACGAGATGATGCCGATCGAGATGCCGTCATAGGGCGACAGGACCGCGTCGAGCTTGGCGCTGCCGTAATAGGCCGAGAGCAGGTTATCCATGCGGGCCTGGGCGGTGGCCGGGTCCCAGCGCAGGGTCGAGACCTTGTCCATCCCGGTCTGGCCCGAGCGCACGACGAGCTTCTTGGCGTCGAGATACGGCTTCAGCACCGACAGGGCGCCGTCGTAGAAGAAGTAGGCGTTGTTGTCGTCCGGCGAGCCGCCGAACAGCTCGATGTTGAACGGGCCCTTGCCGTCCTTGAGCCCGAGTGCATCGACGATCGAGGTGGCCTGCTGCACGCCGACCTGAAAGTTGTCGAACGTGGCGTAATAATCGACGTTCGGGGTGCCCTTGATCAGGCGATCGTAGGCGATGACCTTGACGCCGGCATCCTTGGCCTTCGACAGCACGTCGCTCAACGTCGTCCCGTCGATCGAGGCGATCACCAGGACCTTCGCGCCCTTGGTGAGCATGTTCTCGATCTGGGCGAGCTGGTTCGGGATGTCGTCGTCGGCGTATTGCAGGTCCGGCTTGTAGCCCTTGGCGGCCAGCTGCTTCACGATGTTGTTGCCGTCGTCGATCCAGCGCTGGGACGACTTGGTCGGCATGGCGACGCCGATCAGGTCCCCACTCGCGGCGAGTGCCCCCGGCACGGCGACGCCCGTCAGCAACGAGGCGGCGAGCGCAATCTTGAGAAAGGTCTGCCTGGTAATCATCAAGTCCCCCCGGTCGTATCGCAATCCCGCGCGCCCTGTCGGCGCGCTTCGCATTGTGCGAATGTTTTTTTGATTGGCAGAAATTACCGTCCCACCGGTCTCGACGAGCCCGGTTCGACAATGAAATCGCTTTGCTAAAGCTCTTTCGGCCTGTTCGAGCCGATCAAAAGTCTTCAACACCGGCACAGACCATCCGCGCGTCTTGCGGACGCTCGGCGGCTGGACCAGCGAAGGCGGCGCACAGGTCACGAGGGCCCTCGCCCTATGCGCGACCGAGTTTTCCACTCGGCCGTTTTTGTTGAGCGATTTGTATGAGTTATAAAACGGGGCGTCAATCGGCGCCGCGCCGGGCGCACGGGAAAAAGCTTGGCTGTTGGTAAGCGCGGGTGCGCGGTTCGGCCGGGCGGCGCCCGAGAGCGCCGATTTCAAATAAAAAAGGTCAGCCGCGGCCGACGAACGGCATCTTGGTCGCCATCACGGTCATGAACTGGACATTGGCCTCCAGCGGCAGGTTCGCCATCATCAGCACCGCGTCGCCGACATGGTCCGGGTCCATCACCGCCTCGGCCCGCGTGGAACCGTCGGCCTGCGCGACGCCCTCTTTCATCTTGCCGCCCATCGGGGTGTCGGCGTTGCCGATATCGATCTGGCCGCAGGCGATGTCGTAGGCGCGCCCGTCGAGCGAAGTCGTCTTGGTGATGCCGGTCACGGCGTGCTTGGTCGCCGTGTAGGCGATCGAGTTCGGCCGCGGCGCATGGGCCGAGATCGAGCCGTTGTTGATGATCCGGCCGCCCCGGGGATCCTGGTCGCGCATGATCCTGAAGGCGTGCTGGGTGCACAGGAACAGCGCGGTGAGGTTGGTGTCGACCACTTGGCGCCAGGTCTCGAGCGGCAGGTCTTCCAGCGGCACCGGCGGCGCGCCGATTCCGGCATTGTTGAACAACAAGTCGAGGCGACCGAAACGGGATTTGGTCTGCGCGAACAGGTTGGCGATCGAATCCGGGTCGGTCACGTCGGTGGGCACCACGAGGGCGCGCCCCGGCTCGATCCGCGCCGCGACCTCGTCGAGGGGCGCCTGCCGCCGACCGGAGAGCACCACGGTCCACCCGGCTCCGGCGAGCGCCAGGGCGGAAGCCCTGCCGACCCCCGTCCCCGCCCCGGTCACGATCGCGATCCGACCCGCCACCGACATCGCTGCCTCCCTGTTTATGCCGTTGTCCTGCCTGTACCGGACGGCTGCGGCGGCGCGAAGGGCGATCCGTTTCAGATACGAGCAGACCGTAGCGGCTTCCGACGCGCTATGCTGGGACACGGGGGACGCGGATCAGGAGCGGCGGGATGCGAGCGTATCGGGGGCCGGGCGTGGCCGCGATCACGGCGGGGCAGGGGTGAGGGCACCCGAGATCCCGTTCCTGGCCGGCCTCGACGCGGAGGCCGCCGAGGCGGTGCGGGCCCGCATGGTCGCGATGGCGGTGCCGGGCGGCCGGACCCTGTTCGAGCAGGGCGATGCCGGCGACGCGCTCTACACCCTGGTCTCCGGCGCGGTCGGCGTCTCGACCCGCGACCAGCACGGGCTCCAGACCCGGATCGCCCGCCTGAGGCCGCCCGAGATTTTTGGCGAGATGGCGCTCCTGTCCGACGCGCCGCGGGCCGCGACCGTGATGGCGCTGCGCGATTCGCAGCTCCTGTGCCTCACCCGCGCGGCTTTCGAGGCCGTGATCACCGAGCATCCGCACACGCTTCTGTATTTCGCCCGCATGCTCGCCGAGCGCCTGCGCGCCCTCTACGAGGGTCATTCGGTACACCATGCGCCGCGCACCTTCGTGGTGCTCGCGGTGACCGACAGTCCCGATCCGGAGCCGTTCGCTCGGGCCTTCGCCGCCGCCCTGGACGCGATCCTGCCGGGCGAGACCGGGTGCCTGACCCGATGGCCGGAGGGGGCGGACGAGGACTCGATCCACGCTTTCGAGGCCCGGCATGCGCGGACGGTGTTCCTGGCCCGGGAGATCGACGGACCGTGGTCCCGGTTGAGCCAGCGCCTCGGCGACCACATCCTGCTGCTGGCCGAGCCCGGCGCGCCGCCGCGCCCGGGCGCGACCGCCTATCTGGAGCAAGTGCGCTCCGACTGGATCCGCATGGATCTGGTGGTGCGCCAGGATCCCCGGGCGCAGCGGCCCAAGGCCCTGCACCCCGACGTCGCCGGCCTGCCCGCGGCCATGCGGATCCAGATCCGCCCCGGTCGGCCGGACGACATGGCACGGCTCGCCCGGCTCGCCTGCGGCGCGGCGCGGGGCCTCGTGCTCGGCGGCGGCGGCGCGCGGGCGCTGGCCCATCTCGGGGTGCTCAAGGCCCTGGATGAGATCGGCTGCAAGGTGGATTTCGTCGGGGGCACCAGCATGGGCGCGGTGATCGCCGCCAGTCTCGCCATGGGCTGGAGCCTCGGCGAGATTTGGGGTCACACCGAAGCCGCCTTCGCCGGCCGCAACCTGATCAACGATTACACGCTGCCGATCCACGCCCTGACCCGGGGCGCCAAGGTCGATGCCAGCCTCGCCGAGCGCTACGGCGGCGCGCGCATCGAGGATCTGTGGCTGCCGTTCTTCTGCGTCTCGTCGAACCTGACGACCGGACGGGCGATGATCCACCGCGACGGCGACCTGCCGAGGGCGCTGCGGGCCAGCATCGCCATCCCGGGACTGCTGCCGCCGGTCCTGTGCGACGAAGGCGTGCTGGTCGATGGCGGCATGATGAACAACGTGCCGGCGGATGTGGCGGCGGATTTGGAGCGGGGCCCGGTCCTCGCCGTCGACGTCGGCAGCGACCGCGCGTTCCAGGACATGCCGATGCGGGGCTGGCGCGGCCGGCTCCTGCGCCGGCTGATCGGCTCGCCGGTGGCGATGCCGGGCCTCGCGCCGCTCCTGCTGCGCGCCGCCACGGTCTCGAGCGACGCGCAGACCATGGTGGCGGCGGCCCATGCCACCGCCCTGCTCAGGCCGCCGCTCGCGGGCATCGACCTGCGCGCCTGGTCGAGCTTCCGGGAATCCGCCGAACTCGGCTACCTGGACACGCGCGCGAACATCGCGGCCGGCCACCTGGCGCAGTGGCTCGACCCGATGCGTTGAAGGCCCGATGCATTGAAGGATCGGCGCGCCGCGCCGGCCTGGCGGGCGTGCGCCAGCGCACTGCGGCAAACGGCGGCCGGTAACCGGACGCCCCGGGCGACGATCTTCCCTGCAGAGAAGACACGGTGAGCCCCGAATCATGACGACCCATTCTGCAAGACCGCATGCTGCGGCCAACACGAACGCGGCGCGAAGCCTACGGGCCGGCGACGGATCGCCCTATGTCCCGGCGACCGGTGCCCTGCTGCACGGTGCAGCCTTCGTCCTGCTCTGCCTCTGGACGCGGACCTCGCCGGACCGCCTCAGGGACCAACTCGACGCCGAGGCGGGCGCCTGTTCCGCCCTCGGCTTCTGACGGGACGGACACGCTTCGACAGCGGGCCTGAACCGGCGGACACGACGGAGCGCGGGATCGGATGAGCGATGTGGCGGGTGTTGCGTTTCGCCGGGTCGGCCTGCCGGAGGTGAGCCTGCACGTGGCCGAGGCCGGCCCGCAGGCGGGCCCCCCGACCATCCTGCTGCATGGGTTTCCCGAATTCTGGTACGGCTGGCGCCACCAGATCGGGCCGCTCGCCGAGGCCGGCCTGCGTCTGGTCGTACCCGACCAGCGCGGCTACGGCCTCAGCGACAAGCCGCTGGGCGTCGCCGCCTACCACCTCGACCGGCTGGCCGGCGACGTGATCGCCCTGGCGGACGCCTCCGGCTTCGCGACCATCCGCCTCGTCGGCCACGATTGGGGCGGCCTCGTCGCGTGGTGGACCGCCAGCCGCTATCCCGACCGGATCGACCGGCTCGCGATCCTCAACGCGCCGCATCCGGGCATTGTCGGCTCCTACATCCGCCGCCACCCGGGTCAGTGGCTGCGCAGTTCCTATGTCGGCCTGTTCCAGATCCCCGTGCTGCCCGAGCGGCTGCTCACGGCGGATCGGTGCCGGGCGCTGCGGCGGGCGCTGACCCGCACGAGCCGGCCGGGCGCCTTCGCGCCCTCCGACCTCGACCGCTACGTCGAAGCCTGGCTGCGGCCCGGCGCGATGACCGCGATGCTGAACTGGTATCGCGCCCTGGCCCAGTTGCCGCGGACGGCACCCCCGCGGGTCCGCGTCCCGACCCTGATCCTCTGGGGCAGGCAGGACACCGCCCTGCAATCCGGCCTCGCGGAAGCGAGCCTCGACCTCTGCGAGGCCGGGCGGATCGCATGGTACGACCGGGCGACCCACTGGCTCGCCCACGAGGAGCCAACAGCGGTGAACGCCGCCTTGCGGCAGTTCCTGGTCTGACCCGGCGTCGAGGCGGGCGCAGCAGCAGAGCTTCGGCGATCTACGTAGCCGACGGCGTTCTTCACCTCAGAAGTTGCATCTACACAGTTCAGCCATTGCTTAGAGTCGTCGCACCGTGCCCTTACGGTTTGTACCGCGGGTTAATCCTGCTTTTTGGCAGACTGCACAGAAGCTTTTTTACAGCGTTACGAGGAACATCCCAGTCCGCGAGCCATTGTGGGGGAACTTCTCGGACTGGACTGGAGCATTTCAACAATGTCATTTCGTTCACTGCTGACCGCGGGCATGGTCTTCGGCGGTCTCGTCGCTGGAACCGCGGCGGTCCAGGCTGCACCGGCGATGCCGCAATCGGGCTTGGCCGGCCACGACATGGTCGAGACCGTGGCGATGCATCATCACCATCACCGGATGCACCGCCACCACTCGACGCGCCACGAGCGCCGGATGCGCCGCATGAACACGATGCGCCACGGCAGTCCGAACGCGAAGAACCCGGCCCTGCGCGGCCACCAGCAGAACCTCGGCAACACCACCGGCGGCCCGCGCTACTGAACCGTTCCCCTCGATCCGAACGACAGCCCGGCGCTCACAGCGCCGGGTTTTTTGTTTCGGGGAGGCCTCATCCACCGGTGGTGATGGTTTCTCCCCAGGCGCGTCGCGCGGCACGGCCTGATTCGGCAACGGCTCTCTGCTAAGAGGCGGGATGGCCCGAACCGCCGTCCGCACCGCCCCCGAACCGCCGCCCACCGCCGCCCTGGATCCGGCCGGCGCCACGCCGATGATGGCGCAGTATATCGAGATCAAGGCGGCCAACCCCGATTGCCTCCTGTTCTACCGGATGGGGGATTTCTACGAGCTGTTCTTCGGCGACGCGGAGATCGCCTCGCGGGCCCTCGGCATCGTGCTGACCAAGCGCGGCCGGCACGGCGGCGCGGAGATCCCGATGTGCGGAGTCCCGGTGGACCGGGCCGACGACTACCTCAGCCGCCTGATCGCGTTGGGCAACCGGGTCGCTGTCTGCGAGCAGACCGAGGATCCCGCCGAGGCCAAGCGGCGCGGGCCGAAATCGGTGGTGCGGCGGGAGGTGGTGCGCCTTGTCACGCCGGGCACGATCACCGAGGATCGCCTGCTCGATCCGGCGAGCGCCAACCTCCTGCTGGCGATCGGGCGGCGCAAGACCGGAGAGGGCGCCACCGCCTACGGCCTGGCCGCCATCGACATCTCCACCGGGCGCTTCTCCCTGAGCGAGGTTGCGAGCGGCGATCTCGCCGGGGCGGTCGCCCGGCACGATCCCCGGGAGATCGTCCTGTCCGAGGCGATCCATGCCGATCCGGCGTTGGCGCGGATCTGGCAGGAAAGCCGGGCTGCCATCGTCCCCCTGGCCCAGGCGGAACTGGAGCCCGCGGCGGCCGAGCGGCGGGTGCGGGAGCAATACGGCGTCTCGACGCTCGATGGGTTCGGCAGCTTCACCCGGGCCGAGATCCAGGCGGCCGGGACCGGGCTCCTGTACATCGCCCGCACCCAGCTCGCCGCCCGGGCGCCTCTCTCGGTGCCCACTCGCGAAGAGGCGGGCTCGACACTGGCCATCGACGCGGCGACCCGCGCCAACCTCGAACTGACCCGTACGCTCTCGGGCGAGCGTACCGGCAGCCTGCTCGACACGATCGACCGGACCGTGACCGCCAACGGCGCCCGGCTGCTCGCCGAGCGCCTGGCCGGGCCACTGACCGACCTGGCGCGGATCGCTCGCCGGCACGAGACGGTGGCGTATCTCGCCGAGGACCACGCCCTCCGCCGGGCAATCCGCGAGACGCTGGCCCGGGCACCCGACTTGGCGCGGGCACTCTCCCGGGTGGGTCTGGGGCGCGGAGGTCCCCGCGACCTCGCTGCGATCCGGGACGGGCTGATCGCGGCGGCGGGGCTCGGCGCGGTGCTGACCCAGGCGGGGGCGGCAACAGCCGAGCTCGCCGAGATCGCCGAATCCCTCAGGGCGGCCGATCCGGCCCTGGCGCAGACGCTGCAGGCGGCTCTGGCGGATGAGCTGCCCCTGTCCCGTCGGGATGGCGGCTTCGTCCGCGCGGGCTATTCGGCGGAGATCGACGAGGCGCGCCTGCTCGGCCAGGATTCCCGGAAGGTCGTGGCGGCGCTCCAGGCCCGCTATGCCGAGGAAACCGGCTGCCGGACCCTTCGGATCAAGCACAACAACCTGCTCGGTTACTTCATCGAGGTTCCGCAATCGGTGGGCGAGGCCTGCCTGAAGGGCCTCCAACGGGACTTCGTGCATCGCCAGACCATGGTCGACGCGATGCGCTTCACCAGCGTCGAACTCGGCGACCTGGAGTGCAGGATCTCCGGCGCGTCGGACCGCGCGCTCGCCCTCGAATCCGCGATTTTCGACGCGTTGGCCGCGCGTATCGTCGAACAGTCTTCGCAGACTGCGCAGGTCGCCGAAGCCCTGGCGGCGATCGATGTCGCGGCCAGCAACGCCGAGCTCGCGGTCGAGCTGGACTGGCGCCGGCCCGAGGTCGACGATTCGCTGGCGTTTGCCATCACCGGTGGTCGTCACCCCGTGGTCGAGGCGGCCCTGCGCCGGGCCGGCGAGCCGTTCATCGCCAACGATTGCGACCTGTCGGGCGAGACGCGCGGCCGGATCCGGCTGATCACCGGCCCGAACATGGGCGGCAAGTCGACCTTCCTGCGCCAGAACGCGCTGATCGCGGTGCTGGCCCAGATGGGCGCCTTCGTGCCGGCGGCCTCGGCCCGGATCGGGCGGGTCGACCGGCTGTTCTCCCGGGTCGGTGCCGCCGACGATTTGGCGCGGGGGCAATCGACCTTCATGGTCGAGATGGTCGAGACCGCGGCGATCCTCAATCAGGCGACCCGGCGCTCCCTGGTGATCCTCGACGAGATCGGCCGGGGCACCGCGACTTTCGACGGGCTGTCGATCGCCTGGGCCTGCCTGGAACACCTTCACGAGGCCAATGCCTGCCGGGCGCTGTTCGCCACGCATTTCCACGAGCTGACCGCGCTCGGCGACCGGCTGGCCCGGCTCGACAATGCCACGCTCAAGGTGGCCGAGCATCGCGACGGCGTGGTGTTCCTACACGAGGTGGTGCCGGGCATCGCCGAGCGCAGCTACGGCCTGCAGGTCGCGCGGCTGGCCGGACTGCCCGGCAGCGTCGTGGCGCGGGCCGGGGCGATCCTCAGAAGCCTGGAGAAGGCCGAACGCGGACGCCCGGCCAGGGCCAAGATCGACGATCTGCCGCTGTTCGCCGCGCTCGCACCGCCACCGCCGCCGGAGCCCCCGGCCGAGGATCCCCTGGGCGCGCTCATCGACGCCATCGACCCGGACGCGCTGACGCCCCGGGAGGCGCTGGATGCGCTCTACCGGCTGAAGCGGGAGCGGGTTGAGAGGCGGTGATCGTGGGGCGTGCGGCGTCTCCCACCACCCCCCCTTATCGTCAGGTGGTGCTGCGCAGCAGCCTCGAAGGAGGGCTCCAGGGATCGTACGGCTGGCTGGAGGCCTCCTGCGAAGCCTTCGCTTCGCTGCGTCACCTCGGCATGAGGAGGGTCGTCGGGAGAGCCGGTTGCAGAAAAACTATGGCACCGGCGCGAAATGAAACCCGTCCGGCGCCCCATGCTCGGGCACGCGGCCGGCCCGGCGGGCGGCGACCCAGTCCAGGATGCTGGCGACCACGCGCTCGGAATAGGGTTTGGCGATCACCCCGATGGCGCCGGCAAAGTCGGCCGGGATGCGCTTGGCGTTGGCGGTCATGAACACCACGGTGATTCGCGGGTCGGCCGCGAGCGCCCGGGCGACCTCGACGCCGGTCGGGCCGTCGACCAGATGGATGTCCACGAAGGCGACGTCTGGCTCGGCCGCGCGGCCGAGCGCGATCGCCTCCGCCGAACTTCCGGCGATGCCGACCGTGACGTGCCCGAGTTCGTCGAGCAGACATTCGAGCTCGAGCGCGATCAGCACCTCATCCTCGACCACGAGGATGCGGAGCGCAGCGTCCGCGCCGGCGTTCCCACCCCTCATGCGATCTCCCTTTTGGTGTCTCGACCGCTGAGCTTGCCGCGAGCTTGAAGCGTTTGGCTCGAATTCTCAAGCCGGCAGCTGGAGCGGGATATCGATCTCGACATGGGTGCCGGGACCGGCATCGGCCCAGGCGATGGTGCCGCGCAGCTGGCGGACCACCATCTCCACGAGATTCCGGCCGAAGCCGGCGGGGTTCGGGGGCGCCGCGGCCAGGCCCACGCCGTCGTCCCGGATCGTCAGCTGCATGCCGGCCTCGGTGCGGCGGGCCGTGATCGAGACGCGCCCCTCCCGGGCATTCGGAAAGGCGTGGCGCAGGGCGTTGGCGGTCAGTTCGTGGATCAGCAGGGCCAGCGGCGCGGCCATGGCGGCCGCCACCGCGATCGGCTCGACCTCGGCCTCGACCCGCTGCTTGTCGTGGTCGAGCCCGGCATTGATGTCGGACAGGAACTCGGCGGCGAAGTCGCCGAGGTTGAAATGGGTGCAGTCGCCCTCCGAGTAGAGCATCCGGTGCGCGGTCGAGAGTGCGCCGATCCGCTCGGCCATGCCCTGGAGCGCGTCGCGCGCATCGCCCTCCGGGGTGCGGCGGGCCTTGAGCAGCATCAGCGAGGAGATCACCTGAAGATTGTTCTTCACCCGGTGATCGACCTCGTGGAGCAACGCCGTCTTCTGCTCCAGGGCGGCGCTGAGGTCGCGGGTCCGGGCCGCGACCAGGCGCTCCAGCTCGTCGTTGGTGACGCGCATCGTCACCTCGCGCTCGCGGGTATGGGTCATATCGGCCTGCGCCGCGTAGAAATAGGCGAGGCCGGCTTCGTCATGGACCGGCGTGATCGTCATCGCGCTCCAGTATGTCGAGCCGTCCTTGCGGTAGTTCAGCAGCTCCGCGGTCACCGGATTGCCGGCCTCGACGGCGGCACGGATCCGGGCGACCTCGGCCGGATCGGTTCCCGATCCCTGGAGCATGCGGCAGTTGCGACCTAGGAGCTCGTCGACGTCGAACCCGGTCAGCGCCAGGAATGCGTCGTTGGCCCAGGAGATCGGGTTGTCGGGCGCGCGCGCGTCGGTGATGACCATTGGCGATGGACTGCGCGCGAAGGCATCGACCAGCATCGCGTGCGGCGAACTGGGCTCGGAACGGGCACTCAACACATCATTCCACACTTGGTCGACACGACTTGGGCGCGCGGCGGGCCCCTGCGCACTCCGCGGATGCGGAACGTGGACGCCGCGTTAAACATGCTTCGACCATGATAAAGGCGCTCGGCCTCCCGATTCAGCCAAGACCCGAACGGCCCAAGGCTGCCACGATTTCGCGAGATCAAGGCCAATAGCGCTCAGGAGTTCCATGCGATGGGCAACCCGCCACAGGCTTTGCGTCGCTTTCACCTGCGCGACATCGTCGAGGACCGGCGGATCGTGCTGATGCTGGCGCTCGGATTCTCCTCCGGACTGCCGCTTTTGCTGGTGCTCGGGACCTTCACGCTCCGGCTCGCCTTCTCGGATATCGACGTGCGGGCGATCGGCCTGTTCAGCTACGTGGCGCTGCCGTACTCGCTGAAATTCCTGTGGGCGCCGGCGATCGACCGGCTGAACGTCCCGGTCCTGACCAATCGGCTCGGTCGGCGCCGGGCCTGGATGGTGACGACGCAAGGCGCCGTCGCCCTGTGCCTGATCCTGATGGCCTTCTCCGACCCGAAGACCAATCTGGCCCTGCTCGGCCTCGGCGCATTCCTGGTGGCGTTCTGTGCGGCCAGCCAGGACGTCGTGGTGGATGGTTGGCGGATTGACGCCGCCGGCAGCGATTTCCAGGGGATCCTGGCGGCGACCTCGAACCTCGGCTACCGGCTCGGGCTGATCGCGGCCGGGGCCGGCGCCCTGTTCATCGCCGCGTCCGGGGGCTGGACGCTCGCCTACCTGACCATGGCGGCCCTGATGCTGGTGGGCATGATCGCCGCCCTGCTGGCGCCGGCCTTCGACGCGCCGCCGCGGGTGCAGGCGGACGCCACCGGCCATTCCCGGTTCTGGTCGATGCGCCGGGCGGTGCTGGAGCCGCTGATCGAGCTGCACGGCCGCTTCGGCGGCGCGCTATGGGGCATCCTGCTGCTGGTGGCGCTCTACCGCCTGCCGGACTTCCTCTCCGGCGTGATGGCGAGCCCGCTCTACCGCACGCTCGGCTTCGACCTGAAGGAGATCGCCACCGTCACGAAGCTCTACGGCATCTGGGTCGGCATCGCCGGAGGCTTCGCCGGCGGCTGGGCGCTCGCGCGGCTGGGGCTGTTCCCGACCCTGCTGCTCGGCGCGTTCCTGGCCGCCGCCTCGCATCTCGCCTTCGCATGGCTCTCGGCCGGCGCCCCCGAGATCTGGCGCTTGACGGTGGCGATCTCGATCGAGAACTTCTGCGGCTCCTTCGCGGGCATCGTCCTCATCGCGTATATGTCCAGCCTCACCAGCACCGCCTATGCGGCGACGCAGTACGCGCTGTTCTCCTCGCTCTACGCCCTGCCGGGCAAGCTGATCGCCGGCTCCTCGGGCTTCGTGGTCGCGGCGATCGGCTACCCGGCCTTCTTCGTGATGACATCGCTGGTCGGGATCCCGGTGCTGATCCTGTGCCTCGCGGTCGGACGGCGCGGGCAGCGGCAGGACGAGGCCGCGGCGCGGGCGGCCGAGGCGGCGGGGAACCGCATCCCGGCGCCCGAGCTTCCTTCCACGGCGCGGGCCTCCGGCACCGCGTGACGCGACCAGATCCAGGGATTCCCGGATGAGCACGACCGACCTCACCCGCGCCGACGCGACCGTGCCGGCGACGATTCCCGAGACGGCCCTGAGCGACGCCGATCTCGCCGCCCTGCGCCGGGCCGTGCAGGTGCTGGAGCGGCCGAGCCTGGCCGCCCGGCTGTCCTCGGCCGCCGGCGCCCCCCTCGACATCATCGGCCGCTCGCTGCCCGCCCCGGTCACCGAGGCGGTCGGCCGGTCCACCGAGGCGGCGATGCGCGGCGCCCTGCGGGTCGCCCTGGCGACGCTGCCGCGCACGAACGTGGTCCCCGCGGACGGCACCGCGATCGAGGCGGGCGTCGCCAAGACCGAGAGCCGGCTGACCCGGCTGCTCGGCTCGGGCGACACCAAGCACAAGGCGTTCGCCGCCCTGTCCGGCGCCATCGGCGGCGCGTTCGGGCTGGCGACCCTGGCCGTCGAGCTTCCGGTCTCGACCACATTGATGCTGCGCTCGATCGCCGAGATCGCCCGGGAGGAGGGCGAGGATCTGGAGACGCCGGAGGGTGCCCTCGCCTGCGTCCAGGTCTTCGCCCTGGGCGGCCGTACGGCGTCCGAGACCGAGGCAGGCTCGGCGCTGAACGAGAGCGGCTACTTCGCCGTCCGCGCGGCGCTCGCCAAGACCCTGTCCGAGGCGGCGCGCTATGCCGGCAGCAAGACTCTCCTCGACCAGTCGGCACCGGCCCTGATCCGGTTCACCGCGCAGATCGCAGCCCGGTTCGGCCTCGTGGTCTCCCAGAAGGTTGCCGCCCAGGCGGTACCGGTGCTGGGTGCCTTCGGCGGCGCCGCGGTGAACACCGCCTTCATGAGCCACTTCCAGTCGACCGCCCGCGCGCATTTCACCGTGCGGCGGCTGGAGCGGAACTATGGTCCGGCCGTGGTGCGGGCAGCCTACGAGGTGGAGAAGGCGGCACTCGGGGTGGCCTGAGCGGTTTTTCCGCTTCACCGTCATTGCGAGCGCAGCGAAGCGACCCAGAGATACGCCGAGTTCGGGGATCGCGCGCCACGCTGGGTTGCTTCGCTGCGCTCGCAATGACGGCGTGCGGTCAAATTCCGAACCCGCCTTGATCCGTCCTCCCGGCACCGCCAGAACCGGTCCGGGTGACTCGGAGCGACGGAGGCGATCCTGATCAGCAACGCCGAGATGGTGACCCGTCTCGCCCTGGCGGCTCTGGCCGGCAGCGTGATCGGGCTGGAGCGGGAGCGGCTGCTCTGGGCGGCGGGCCTGCGGACGCACATGCTCGTCTGCGTCGGTTCCTGCCTGATCATGATCGTCTCGGCTTTCGGCTTCAGCGACGTGCTCGGCACCAAGAACGTCGTGCTCGATCCCTCGCGCATCGCCGCGCAGGTGGTGTCGGGAATCGGGTTCCTGGGGGCGGGCACGATCCTGCTGCGCGGCGAGGTGGTGAAGGGCCTCACCACCGCGGCGAGCCTCTGGGGCGTGGCGGCGATCGGGCTCGCGGTGGGCAGCGGGCTCTACGTGCCGGCGCTGGCGACCACCGCCCTCGTGGTCGGGATCCTGGCCGGGATCAAGCCGTTCGAGGAGCGCTGGCGCGCGCGGATGCGGTCCCAGACCCTGCGGATGACCGTCCGCAAGGGCACGATGTCGATCGACACCCTCCACGACGTCACCGGCGCGCGCGCCTCGCGGGTGCGCCAGTTCACCACCCGCCCGGCCGCCGACCCGGAACTCGACGCGGTCACCGTCACCTTCGTCCGGCTGTCGCGCACCAGCTTCGAGGTGATCGCCGCCAAGCTGCGCGAGACCCCGGACGTGATCTCGGTCGACACGGTCGAGGGTTAGGCAGCCGCCTCGCCGTCGAGGAACAGCCGGTAGGCCGGGTTCTCGGTCTCGTCGGTGGCCGGGTAGCCCAGCGCCTCGATCGCTGCGTCGAACCGGGCGCGCTCTTCCGGCGGCACCGCGATCCCGGCCAGCACCCGGCCATAATCGGCGCCGTGGTTGCGGTAGTGGAACAGGGTGATGTCGAAGTTCGGGCCGAGCGCATCCAGGAACTTCATCAGCGCGCCCGGCCGCTCCGGGAACTGGAAACGGAACAGCCGCTCGTGGGCCACGCCCACGGCCCGGCCGCCGACCATGTAGCGGACATGGACCTTGGCCATCTCGTTGTCGCTCATGTCGAGCACCCGGTAGCCGCCCTCGCGCAGGTCGCCGATCAGCGCCTGCTTCTCGCGCTTGCCCCCGGCGACGTTGATGCCGACGAAGATCTGCGCCTCGGCGCCGGGCGCGTGGCGGTAGTTGAATTCGGTGATCGCGCGGGGCCCGAGCGCCCGGATGAAGGCCCGGTAGGCGCCGGGCTGCTCCGGGATGGTGACCCCGAGCAGCACCTCGCGCTGCTCGCCGATCTCCGCCCGCTCGGCGATGTGGCGCAGCCGATCGAAGTTGAGATTCGCCCCCGAGGAGATCGCGATCAGGGTGCCGTCGCCGCCCTCGCGCTCGGCGTAGAGCTTGGCCCCGGCGAGGCTCAGCGCGCCCGACGGCTCGGACACCGCGCGCGTGTCGTCGAAGATGTCCTTGACCGCCGCGCACATGGCATCGGTGTCGACGGTGATGACCTCGTCGAGATGCTCGCGGCACAGCCGGAACGTCTCCTCGCCGGCTTGGCGCACGGCGACGCCGTCGGCGAACAGCCCGACCGAGGGGAGGCTGACCCGGGTGTCGGCGGCGAGCGCCGCGGCCATGCAGGCGGCGTCCTCCGGCTCGACCCCGATCACCTTGGTGCCCGGCCGCAGGTACTTCACGAAGGTCGCGATCCCGGCCGCGAGCCCGCCGCCGCCCACCGGCACGAAGATCGCCTCGATCGGGCCGGTATGCTGCTCCAGGATCTCCTTGCCGATGGTCCCCTGGCCGGCGATCACCTCGGGATCGTCGAATGGGTGCAGGAAGGTCAGTCCCTGCTCGGCCTCTTGGATCCTCGCGTGGGCCAGGGCCTCGTCGAAGGCGTCGCCGTGCAGCACCACCTCGGCGCCGCGCGCCCGGCAGGCATCGACCTTGATCGACGGGGTGGTGCGCGGCATCACGATCACCGCCCGCGCCCCGAGCTTGGCCGCGGCCAGGGCCACCCCCTGCGCATGGTTGCCCGCCGAGGCGCAGACCACGCCGCGGGCGATCTGGTCCGGGCTCAGGCCCGACATCTTGTTGTAGGCGCCGCGCAGCTTGAACGAGAAGACCGGCTGCAGGTCCTCGCGCTTCAAGAGCACGGGCCGACCGAGCCGCTGCGTCATCCGCGGCATCGGATCGAGCGGGCTCTCGATCGCCACGTCGTAGACGCGAGCGGTCAGGATCTTTCGGATGTAGTCGGTCATTTTTTTGGGACTTGGGCGCGCGGCGCGGATGGGCCGAGATAGACCCTCGCGCCGCGAGATGCGAGCGTCGTGCCCGTTCAGGTCAGATGCCGCGCCCAATCCTGGCGGCCGTGCAGAACGCGGACGATCAGGATGCCGTCCGCCTGCTCGACATACGCGACGACATGGGCGCGGTAGGGATACAGCCGCACCGGCCGCACGAAATCATCCCGCAGGCGGGCCATCAGCGGGTTCTCGGCCAGCAGGGCGAACAGCGCCTTCAGCCCTGCATAGTACCGCTCGGCTTGGTCGCTGCCGAAGGCGGCGGCACCGGCCGCGTAGATATCGATGAGATCCCGGTCCGCCTGCCGCGTCGTCCGGATGGTCACGGATTTCGGGTAACCCGCACGCGCTCCCGGGCCTCGGCCAGGACATCATCCAGCGACTGCTCACTGATGCCGCTGTCGAACCCTTCGGCAATCAGCGTCTGAAGCTGCGCAAGGCCGTCGCTCTTTTCCTGATCCCGGCGGATCAGATCGCGGACATAGGCGCTAGCGCTGCCAAAGCGCCCGGTCCCGGCCTGAGCCTCGACCCAGTCCTTCATCGCCTCAGGCAACGACACGTTCAGGGTTACCATGCCGAACGGCCTCCATCGTCGCGCAGCATGGCAAAGATTTTCACCGGATGCCATGCCGACTCAGCTTGGCAGCCAGCGACACGTCGGACCGATCATTCTTGCACGTGGGTCCTGCGCCTCATAAATTGATCCGCCGTCACGGATAGGTTTCGATGCCGCTGGCCCGCCACCCCCTCACGGTCCCGGAAGCCGCCTTCGTCACCCAGTCCAGCGTGCGCGGGGTGAACGTCGAGATCGATGCCGGCATCGTCGCGGGGCGCGGTCAAACCACCCGCGAGATCGGCAGCGCGGATCTGCTCTACCTCGCCGCCGTGCGCGATCTGCGCGTCGATCTGGCCCCGGCCCTGCGGCAACGCTTGCGCGATGCGATCGCGGCAGCACATGAAGCGCGGGGGAACACCGCCCGGATCGGTCATCTCAGCGTCGCCCTTGATGCCGTGGAGGCCGAACTCGCCGATCGACTGCGGATCCTCGATCAGTTGCACCACGAGGCGATCGAGCGGAACGCCGAGATCCTGGGCGGCGAGCCGGTTCTGCGCGGGACGCGGATCCCGGCCCGGCACATCGCCGACATGGTCCGGCAAGGCACCTCGCCGGAGACGCTGGCCGAGGAATTCGACTTGCCGCCCGATCAGGTCTCCGCTGCCATCCTCTTCGACCGCGTCAGCCCGCGCCAGGGCCGGCCGCCCCGAAAAGCGCGCCGCGTTGTACCTGCTCCTTGACGAGTGCTGCCCAAAATCCCTGGTCGGCATCGCGGACGGGTTGGGCCACACCGCGCAGCGCACCCTCGTCGTCGCCGAACTCGGCCGCCAGGCGACGGACGCGGCGATCTTCGCCTTCGCATGCGAGGCCCGCGCGGTCGTGGTTACGGTGAACGCCGGCGATTTTTTGGCCCTGGCCGCGCGGGTGCCGGATCATCCGGGGCCGATCCTGCTGCCCTCGTTGCCGCCGAGCGAGACCGGCCAGCTGTTCCGAAAGGTCCTCGGGGCGGCGGACGAGGCGCTGCGGAAGCCGGGTGGCGTGATCCGGATCGATCGCGCCGGCCGCCTTCACCGCCTCGGAGCGTCGTAGAACCGGGGGCACCTCACCCCACCCGCTCCACCAACGCCGCCACCCAGACCAGCAACGCCGCAACCTGCGCCATGAAGGTGCCGGCCGAGGCGAGGTCCTTCACGGTGCCGATCATCGGGTGGTGGCCCGGATGGACGTGGTCGCAGAGCTTTTCCACGGCGGTGTTGAGGAACTCGGCGGCCAGCATCAACAGCAGGCTCACCATCAGGGCGACCCGGACCCACAGGGTCGCGCCGAGGAAGAGCGCCACCGGCACGCCGAGCGCCAGCAGCACCAGCTCCTGCCGCACCGCCCGCTCCGTGCGGGCGCCGTGGCGCAGGCCGCGCCAGGAATTGAGGAAGGCGAGGACGAGCGCGTTCATCGGGCCATGCCCTCCGGCACAGACCGGCTGATCCATTTGGCGAGCAGCGGCCCGGTGAGCAGCACGACGAAGAGCCGCAACGTCTGCACGGCCAGCACGAAGGAGACATCCGCCTTCGAGCCGACCGCGATGATCGCCACGGAATCGAGGCCGCCCGGGCTGGTGGCCAGCACCGCCGTGAGCAAATCGATCGGCAGCAGGAATGTCAGGCCCCAGCCCCAGGCGGCGCACAGGGCGATCACGCAGCAGGTCGCCGTCAGGATCCCGGGGAGCGCCGTCACGGTCAGCCGCAGGGTCTCGCGGGTGAAGCGCAGGCCGACATAGATGCCGATGCAGGCATAGGCGAGTTCGAGGATCGGCGCCGGCAGGGACATGCGCACCAGGCCGCTGGCATGGAGCAGGCTGCCGAGCACCATCGGGCCGACCTGCGCGCCGGCCGGCACCCGCAGGGCCAGGGCCGTGCCGGCACCGACCACCGCGACCGCCAGCGTCGCCAGCAGCGAGAGCGGCCCGGTCGCCTCGGCCGCCCCGGCGGCGGCGCCCGGGACCGGTGTCTCCATCAGGAACCGGGCGGCGAGCGAGGCCGAGAACACCACGGCAGCGACTCGGACATATTGCATGAAGGCGACGAGCCGCGGATCCGCGCCGAAATCCTCCGCCATCGCCACCATGGCCGAGGCGCCACCCGGGGACGAACCCCAGGCCGCGGTCGTTCCGGGCAGAACCCGCAGCCGCGTCAGGACCCAGCCCACGAAGCCGCTCGCCGCCACGGTCACCAGCACGACCGCCACGATCAGCGGCCCGTCCTCGAACAGGGTCTGGGCGATCTGCCCGGTCACCGCGTGGGCCACCAGGCAGCCGATCATCGCCTGCGCGGCGTTGAAGGCGACGCGCGGCACGTGCAGACGCGAGCCGCCGACCCCGAAGGCGATCGCCGCGATCATCGGTCCGAGCAGCAGCGCCGCGGGGAAACCCGCCTGCAGCAGGCCGTACGAGACGGCTGCCGACGCGACGGCGAGGGCGGCCCATAGGCCGATTGTGCGGGAGGAGGGCAAGGCGACCGGTGGGGATTCACCCGCACGGATTGCCGGGCGGAGGCCCGCTACACTGCAATCTGGGCCCTGTCACGGCAAAGATTTTTCGGAATGCCAATGTCAGAGCTGGCGAGCTTCGGTGTTCACGCAGGGTTGCGTGAACTCGGCCCTCGCAAGCTGAAGCATCTCGACCGCGTGCCGCCCGCCACCCGGCCGATCCCACCCACCCCCACATCCTGAGGTGCCCGCGTCAGCGGGCCTCGAAGGAGCCCTCCAGCCGGCCGCGCGATCCCTGGAGCGCTCCTTCGAGGCCTTCGCTGCGCTTCGGCACTTCAGGATGAGGGGAGGGTGGGTTGGAGGGGCGTTTCCGCAGGGGCGTTTTCACGGCGCCCGGGTGATATCCCCGAAAGCCGCATCGAGCCGGCCGCTTGCCGCCGCGAGCGCTGCGCGGCGATCGGCCAGCCAGGTCCGGTCGGCGTCGAGCCGCGTCCGGGCGGTGGCGAGCATCCGCCGGACCTCCGCGGGTTGCGGGCCGCCAAGGCCCTTGGCGGCGTCGATCATGCCCCGCGCCGACAAGGCCGCCCGGAACCGGGCCTCGTCGAGGGGCAGGTCCGGCTTGAGTCCCGAGCCAGCGGCGGCCTCCGCGTAGATCCGCTTCACCTCGGCGAACGGCAGGTCGGCCGGCCGCAGGTCGTGGCCGCGGCCGTAGCTCACCAGCTCGGAGGCGAAATGGTGCCCGAGCCGGAACGGAACATCGGCCTCGCGCTGGAGCGTGTCGGCCAGCTCCGTGGTGGTGGAGTAATCGGCCGCGACCTCGTCGGCGGCCCGGACCCGGTCGATCACCAGCCCGTCGAGGACGCGGGTCCAGCGCCGGCAGGTCTCGGCCGCCTCGGAGACGGTCCGCCCCGGCGGCTCGGCCTGGTTGCGCTTGTAGTCCGGCATGCCCGAATCGACGTTGTGGGCCATGATGACGAAAGCCTGCGCGGCACCGACCACGTCGCTCGCCTTCATGCGCAGGCTGTAGAGGGCCACCGGATTGCGCTTCTGCGGCATGATGCTGCTCGGGCCGGTCAGGGCCCCCTCGCGCAGCAGGATCCAAGGACGGGTCTGGTGATACTGTGCGTAGAGATCCTGCGCGAAGGTGCCGGCCGTGGTGGCCAGGTTGGCGGACAGGCCGGTCAGCTCCAGGCCGAGATCCATCGGCGCCAGTTGGCCGGCATCGTAGCTGTTCTCCACCGGTGCATCGAAGCCGAGCAGCCCGGCGAGGCGGACGCGATCGACCGAAAAACTCGACGTGCCGAGTGCCGCGGCGCCGAGCGGCGACAGGTTCACCCGCGCCCAGCTCTCGCGCAGGCGGTCGGAGTCGCGGGCCAGCACCGCCGCATAGCCGAGCAGGACATGGCCCAGCGTGGTCGGCTGAGCCTGCACGCCGTTGGTGTAAGCCGGGACGATCGTGTCGGCCTCGCGCTCCGCGACGGTCAGGAGGGCTGCACGGGTGCCGTCCAGGGCTTCGGCCAGATCAAGGAGGCGGTCGCGCTGGTCGAGCTTCAGCACCGTCGGGATGATGTCCTGGCGGCTGCGGCCGGAATGCATCCGGGTGGCGTCCGGGCCGGCGATGGCCGTGATCAGCGGCTCGATCCGCAGGTAATCGTCCGGCCGTTCGGCCCCCGGTTTGGCGGCATCCGCGGCGACCTGATCGAGGGCCTGGGCGATCCGCGCGCCAAGGTCCCGCGGGACGATGCCGGCTTCCACGGTCATCACCAGGGAGGCGCGATCGATGGCGTCGATGCGGGCGAAGCTGTCGCGCGGCTCGGCGAGGGCCGCCGCGGGGGTGAGGACGGCGACCAGGGTCGCGATCAGTCTGCGCCGCATGCGCCTGCTCCTGTGGGCCGGCGTCTTGTGTCGGCCTCAGCATCCTCTCCGATACGGAGCGGATTCACACCTCACATTCCGGATCGTGTGCGGCGGGGGCACCGATTGGGAAAGCCCTGGCCCGTCGGCAGCAAGGTTCGAAGGGTGGTCCAGCCGGCAGCCGTAAGACACCTCCCATCACCTTGGGGCCGCAAAACCGAGCCCCGGGATGACGCGGGGGTGATCGGACGGCCAAGCCGCGTTTCTCAAGGTCTGGAATTCACACCGCCCCATCCCGGCAGGCCGCCGTGCCGGGCGGCGCATGCGCGCGGAAGAACGCCGCGAGGTTCGCCAGGCCGGACGCGCGCGGGTCGCTTGCCCGCCAGGCGAGCGCGATGGTGCGGCCCGGGCCGTCGACGTCGAAGGACCGGGTGACGGTCAGGCCGGTCGGGTCGGGCCCGGGGGGCACGGCCAGCGCCGGCAGCAGCGTGTAGCCGGACCCGGCCGCCACCATCGAGCGGAGCGTCTCCAGGCTGGTGGCGTGTCGGCCCACCGAGGAGCCCGCGCCGCAGGCCGCGATCGCCTGGTCGCGCAGGCAATTGCCTTCGTCGAGGAGCAGCAGGTCCGGCCCGGCGATCTCGGTGGCCGACAGGGCGCCGCCGCGGGCGAGCGCGTGCTCGGCGGGGCAGGCGAGCCAGAACGGCTCGACGAACAGCGGCGCGACCGCCAGCCCGACGGGGGGCAGCGGCAGGGAGACCAGGGCGGCGTCGATGCGCCCGTCGCGCAGGCCCTCCACGATCTCGGCGGTGCGCGATTCGGACAGCGACAGGGTCAGCAGCGGGTATTGCTGGCGCAGGGGCCGCAGCACCAGCGGGAAGAAATAGGGCCCCAACGTCTGGATCGCGGCCAGCACCAGCCGGCCGGTGAGCGGCGAGCCGCGGCCCTCGGTGGCGAGCGCTAGGAGCCGCTGCGCCTCGGCCAGGACGATCCGCGACTGCCGGACGATCCCCTGTCCGGATTCCGTGAGCAGCACCCGGCGGTTCGAGCGCTCGAACAGGGTCAGGCCCAGGGCGGCCTCGAGCTTGCGGACCTGGACGCTCAAGGTCGGCTGGCTGACGTTGCAGCGCTCCGCGGCCCTGCCGAAATGGCCCTCGTCCGCGACGGCGACGACGTATTCCAAGTCGCGCAGCGACAGGCCCGACAGGTTCATAGGCTGTGCCTATCACGGCGTTTGCGACGATGCATTAGCCATTGGCACCGCGGAGGTCCATAACCTCGTCGGAACGGTTCCAGCCTGGCGAGTCGGCCCCATATGCCGGCCACAGGCATCACGGAGAGACGAGACGCATGAGCGATCAACGCCCGATCCTGACCACCCGCCAGGGCCATCCGGTCCGCGACAACCAGAGCACCCGCACGGTCGGCGAGCGCGGCCCCGCGACGCTTGAGAACTACCAGTTCATCGAGAAGATCACGCATTTCGATCGCGAGCGCATTCCGGAGCGCGTCGTCCACGCCCGCGGCGCCGGCGCCCACGGCTATTTCGAGGCCTACGGCAAGATCGGCAACGAGCCGGCCTCCAAGTACACCCGCGCCCGCGTGCTGACCGAGACCGGCGTGAAGACGCCGATGTTCGTGCGCTTCTCCACCGTGGCCGGCGCCAAGGAGAGCCCCGAGACCGAGCGCGACCCGCGCGGCTTCGCGGTGAAGTTCAAGACCGTCGACGGCAACTGGGATCTGGTTGGCAACAACCTGAAGGTGTTCTTCATCCGGGACGCGATCAAGTTCCCCGACATGATCCACGCGTTCAAGCCGGACCCGGTGACCAACCGCCAGGAGGCGTGGCGCTTCTTCGACTTCGTCTCGCAGCACCCCGAATCGATCCACATGGTGACGCACCTGAAGTCGCCCTGGGGCATCCCGGCCAATTACCGTGAGATGGAAGGCTCGGGCGTCAACACCTACAAGCTGGTCAACGACCAGGGCGAGGCAGTGCTCTGCAAATTCCACTGGATCCCGAAGCAGGGCGTCCGGAACCTGACCTCGGCCCAGGCCGCCGAGATCCAGGGCAAGGATGTGGGCCACGCGACCCGCGACCTCTACGACAACATCAAGGCCGGCAACTTCCCCGAGTGGGAATTCGCCGTGCAGATCATGCCGGACGGCCCGAACGACCACCTGTCGTTCGACCCGCTGGACGACACGAAGCTGTGGCCGGTGGACCAGTTCCCGCTGCTGCCCTGCGGCCGGATGGTGCTCGACCGGGTGCCGGACAACTTCTTCGCCGAGGTCGAGCAGTCGGCCTTCGGCACCGGCGTGCTGGTCGACGGCATCGACTTCTCGGACGACAAGATGCTGCAGGGCCGGACGCTGTCCTACTCGGACACCCAGCGCTACCGAGTCGGCGCCAACTACCTCCAGCTGCCGATCAACGCGCCGCAGCCCGGCGTGAAGGTCTACTCGAACCAGCGCGACGGTCAGATGGCCTACATGGTCGACGGCACCGGCCCGAACAAGCACATCAACTACGAGCCGTCGACGCTGGCCGAAGGTCTGCGCGAGGCGCCGAAGCCCGCCAAGGACTACCATCAGCCGGTTCAGGGCAATCTCGGCCGCTACCAGACCTCGCGGACCGAGGACGACTACACCCAGGCCGGCGTCCGCTACCGCTCGTTCCAGGATTGGGAGCGTGACGACCTGATTGCCAACCTCGTCAACGACATGAAGCAGTGCCCGGAGCCGATCCAGCTGCGGATGGTCTGGCACTTTTGGCACGCGGACGAGGATTACGGCCGCCGCGTCGCCGAGGGTGCGGGCATCGATCTGGAGAAGGCCAAGGCCCTGCCGCCGCTGCCGGGCCGCGCCGCCCCGGGAAAGCGCCTGCAGTCCGAGACCTACACCGACGGCTCTCAGGCCCACCGGGTCGCCGCCGAGTAAGCTTTTTACTCCGCGCCGAACCGGATCGTGAAGGACAGAAGGCCCCGCGGGTTGAAGCCCGCGGGGCCTTCTTTTTGGCCTCATCCCGAGGCGCGAACGGCGCTTAGGGGCAGTGGCGGCGGACGTAGCCCTTGCCGATATAGGTCTGGGTCGTGGGTTCGTAGGTCTTGAAGCGGCGGGCGCAGGCCGCGACGGCCGCGGAGAGATCGGCCCCGCCGTCCGGCTCGACGACGGGCGGCACGTCGGCCGGAGCCGCGTAGACCTGCGGCGCGTAGACATAGTCGTTGTCGTAGAATGGATAGCCGTCATCGAACCACAGGCTGCCCAGGCCGAAGCCGAGCCCGAGGCCGGCGAGCCCGTAGCCGTAAGGGCCGCCATACCAGGGCCGGTGATAAGAGGGACGCCGGAACGCGAAGCCGGGCCGGTGCGCCCGCCCGCCAACGATGGCGGGACCGGGCCGGACCGGCCCCAGAGGCCGCCCCCAGGCTCCGACCCGATTCCCAAAACCGCCATGAAAGCCGCCTCCGAAGCCGCGCGCCTCTGCGCCCGCCATCATCGGAGGAAGCGCGATGATGGCGGCGGCAGCCAGAAGAAGTGCCGACTTGTCGATGCGTGTCATGCGGTTCACCCGAAGCAAGACGCCGGTCGCGCTCGCAGGCGGACGCAGCGGAATACTCTGAGTTATCGCGAGCCGGACACGGCCTCCGTCAAGGGGATTTTGCCTGCGCTTCCGGCAACGCAGCCGCGACTGTCGGGTGCGGGCGACAGCCTTTCCGGCACTCGGCAGCCAGATGCGGCGCGCGCTCCGATCAGCGGCTGCTGGCCGGGAGCGTCGACGGCTGAAGCGGCGCGGGACCCAGGTCCGGCGCGGCGGCGCTGACCTTGCGGTCGCGGCCGGCGGCCTGACCGACCAGGATGGCGGTGACCGCGATGCCTACGAACAGGGCACCGGCGAGGCCCCAGCCGCCCGTCGCCTCGTGGGCCAGCCCGAAGGCCAGGGGGCCGAGGCAGGCACCGGTATAGCCGATGCCCTGCGCCATGGCCGAGAGGCCGGCGGCGCTGGCGGCATCGGCGGCGCGCAGGACGATCAGGGTCAGCCCGAGGCCGAAGCAGCCGCCGATGCCGAAGCCGAGCGCACAGGCTCCGGGGATGCGCAACGCCTCCGGTCCGAAGGCGAGCACGAGGAACGCGG
The DNA here is from genome assembly GCF_022829365.1 of Methylobacterium sp. J-077. GTDB lineage: Bacteria > Pseudomonadota > Alphaproteobacteria > Rhizobiales > Beijerinckiaceae > Methylobacterium. Next base: position 157,943 of record NZ_JAKSYJ010000114.1, read on the forward strand.
CCGCCGTGAGCCCCGGAATGACGACGATCCAGGCCCGCTGGTCCCGCGCCCGGGCCGCCAGCATGGCGGTGATCAGCGCGCCGGGCGCCTGCACCAGGGTCATCAGCGAGGCGTAGAGGCCGGCATCGAGGGGCGAGAGGCCGCGGGCCTGGAGCAGCAGCGGCAGCCAGCCGAACAGGGTGTAGGCCAGGGAAGATTGCAGGCCCATGAAGCCCGTGACCCACCAGGCCAGGGGATCGCGCAGCAGCCGTCCGGCCGAGGGCGCCGCCCGCGAGGCCGTGCGGCGCGCGAACGGGACCCACAGGAACCCCGCGAGCAGCGCCGGCAGCGCCCAGACCGCGAGCGCCGAGGGCCAGCCGCCGCCCAGCGCGTGCTCCACCGGGACCGCCGCGCCCGCGCCCGCCGCCGCGCCGAGGCAGAGGGTCATCGTGTAGAGGCCGGTCATCAGGCCGCCGCTGCCGGAGAAGTCGCGCTTCACCAGGGCCGGCAGGAGCACGTTGTCGAGCCCGATCCCGATGGCGGCCAGCGCCGTCCCGGCGAAGAGCGGCCCGAGGCCGCCGAGCCCGCGCAGGGCCAAGCCCGCGGCCAGGATCGTGGCGCCGACGAGGACGGCGAGGTCGGGCCCGATCCGGCGGATCAGCGGCGCCGCCAGGGCGCAGGCGATCCCGAGGCACAGGACCGGCAGGGTTGTGAGGATCGCGGCGCCGCCGGCGCTCAAGCCCGTGCTGTCCCGGATCGTCGCGAGCAGCGGCCCGATCGTGCTCAGGGCCGGGCGCAGGTTGAACGCCACCAGCATCAGCGCCAGTGCGAGCAGGATCCGGCCCCGAGCCGTGCGCTCGGGGCTCATGCCCGCCGCCGGGCGGTGAGGGCGCCGCCGAGGCAGGCGGCGAGCATCAGCGCGAAGGCGGCGTCGCCGAACCGGCCGTACAGGGTGCCGCCGACGATGCGGGCCGGCAGGTCGGCATCGAGCCAGGTCTCCGTGTCGAGTTCAGTCCGCGCGACGATGCGGCCATGCGGGTCGATCACCGCGGAGATCCCGGTATTGGCGTCGCGGACCAGCGGCAGCCCTTCCTCGACGGCGCGCAGCCGCGCCTGGGCCAAGTGCTGGCGGGGGCCGGGCGTGTCGCCGAACCACGCATCGTTGGTGACGTTCAGGATCAGCCCGGGCGGGCGCGGCCCCGAGGGCGCGGTCGCTGGCAGGATCGCGTGCGGGAAGATCGCCTCGTAGCAGATCGTGGCCGCCACGGGCGGCAGGCCCGGCACTGTGAGGATCCGCTGCGCCGCCAGGGTCCCGGCGGAGAAGCCGCCGGGAATCGCCACGAACTGGCGCAGGCCCATCGCCCGGAGCGCCGCGTCCAGGGGCGCCGGCAAATACTCGCCGAACGGGACGAGGTGGACCTTGTCGTAGGTGTCGGAGATCACGCCGTCCGGCCCGATCACCATCACGGCGTTGAAGTAGCGCAGGCGCTCGCCGGGCAGCGGTTCCTCCGCCCGGGCTGCCCCGGTGATCAGGTGCTGCCCGGGCTTGAGGCCGGCCGCCACCTTGGCGAGCGCGTCGGGATCGCGCTGGATCAGGAACGGGAAGGCCGATTCGGGCCAGACGATATGGGTCGGCTCGGGCTCTCCGGCCTCGGTCGGGCGCTGGCTGAGCTCGATGTAGCGGTCGACGATGTCGGCGCGGTTCTCGGGCCGGAACTTGGCATCCTGCGGCAGGTTCGGCTGGACGAGGCGCAAGCGGACGCCCGTCACCACCGGATCGGGCGGCCCGACGCGCGCGGCGCCGTAGAGCGCCATGCCGATCAGGACGATCGCGGCGGCGGCGCTCGGCCCGAACCGGCTGCGCGGATGCGAGCCGGTCGCCAGGGTCGCCGGCGCGGCGCAGACCAGCACGGCCAGGATGGTCAGGCCGTACAGGCCGATCGCGGCGGCCCATTGCATCAGCCAGAGGTTCTGGGCGAGCGCCATCCCGATCGTGTTCCAGGGGAAGCCCGTGAACAGGTGGCCGCGCAGCCACTCGGCGGCGCCGATCCCGAGGGCCAGGGCGGCGATCCGCGCCGGGCCGCGCGCCCAGAGCAAGCCGGCCGCCCCGAACCCCGCGCCGTAGAACAGGCCGAGGGCGAAGGGCAGGCCGATCACGCCGAGCGGCAGCGCCCATAGGAACTCGTCGGCCTCCACCAGGAAGGCTTGGCCGAGCCACCACAGGCCGGCGGTGAGATAGCCGAAGCCCCAGGCCCAGCCGATCAGGAAGCCGGGCCGGAGCCGCCGCAGGGCCGTCCGGTCCGCAGTGGCCCCGTCCATGAGCCAGACCGCCACCGACAGGGACACGGCCAGCGCCGGCAGGAATCCGTAGGGCGGCATCGCCAGGGCGCCGAACGCACCGGCAAGCCAGGCGAGCCCGAGCCGCCGCCAGCCGGTCAGTTGGGCGATCGCCAGGACGAAGCCCGGGGCGGGGCGGCCCATGGGGCTGATCGGACTCGCCGCATCCCGGGCATGCCCCACGGTCAGAACCGCCACGCCGCGCCCGTCATCGGATGACCGTCATGGATGCGGCGACTCGGGAACCGGGGGCGGGGCGGGCGGGGGCAGGGCGAGCGGCACGACGTTGCCGATCCGCGCCGCGCCCTTATGGAACCGCAATCGCTTCAGGCGACGCGGGTCGGCATCGAGCACCTCGAATTCGAGGTTGCCCGGCCCGACGATCAGCTCGCCCCTGGACGGAACGCGCCCGGCCAGGGTGACGATCATGCCGCCCAGGGTATCGATCTCCTCGGCCATGTCGCCGACCGCCGCCACGAGGTCGACCCCGGTGGCCTCCGAGACCTCGGCGAGCGGCGTGCGGGCATCGGCCACGAACACCTCGTCCTCGCCGTCGACCCGCTGGACCTGCTTGGCCTCGGCGACGTCGTGCTCGTCCTCGATGTCGCCGACCACCACCTCGATCAGGTCCTCGATCGAGATCAGCCCGTCGGTGCCGCCATACTCGTCGATGACCAGGGCCATGTGGGTGCGCGTCGCCTGCATCCGCACCAGCAGGTCGATCGCCGGCATGGACGGGGGCACGAACAGCACCGGCCGCTGGATGCGGGCGGCGGCGAGCGTCGTGGTGAGGTCGACCTTGCCGAGATCGAGCGCCCGAGGCAGCCGCACGGGCGCCCGACGGGCAGGCCGCGGCGCCACGGTGGCGTCGGCCTCGCCCTCGGCGGGGACGGCGGGCCGGACCGCGGTCGCGGTGCGCCGGGTCGGCTCGGCCTTGGCGGCGATGTGATCGACGAGGTCGCGGATGTGGACCATGCCGCGGGGATCATCCAGCGTCTCGCCGTAGACCGGCAGGCGGGAATGGCCGGCCGTGCGGAACAGCTTGAGCAGGTCGCCGAGATTGGTGTCGTTGGAGACCGCGACGATGTCGGCCCGGGGGACCATCACGTCGTCGACCCGCACCTTGTGCAGGCCGAGCACGTTCTTGAGCATCACCCGCTCTAGGGGGGTGAGACCGCTCTCGCCGGCATCGGGCTCGGCGAGCGCCTCCTCGAGACCCTCGCGCAGCGAATCGCGCGGCTTAAGGTGGAGCGCCTGCAGGAGGCGGTCGTACCAGGGCTCCCGGGATTGGGGCTCGCCCTCGGTGGAACTGGGCGCGGCCAGGGCCGCGCCGCGACTTCGATCGTTGCTCATGTCTCTCGGATCTGGGGGCGGTGGGGAATCGGCCGCTCAGGCATAGGGGTCGGGAATGCCCAAGGTCGCGAGGGCCGCGACTTCGAGCGCTTCCATGGCCTCGGCCTCGGCCTCGCCGATCTCGTGGTCCTGACCGAGACAATGCAGGGTGCCATGGACGAGGAGGTGCGCGAGGTGATTCTGGAGCGGCTTCGATTGCTCGGCACTCTCGCGCACAAGGGTCTCGTAGGCAAGGACCACATCGCCGAGCGGCCGCGCGGCACCCGCATGCCGGGGCTGCGGGGCGGCCGGGAAGGACAGCACGTTGGTGGGTTTGTCCTTGCCGCGCCAGGTGCGGTTCAGCTCCTGGATCGCGGCGTCGTCGGTCAGCACGACGCTGACCTCCACGGGCCCGTCCGGCAGCTCCGGGGCAATCGCGAGGCCAGCCTCCACGGCGCGGATCACCAGCGATTCGAGCTCCGGGACCGCGGTTTCCCAACGGTCGTCCTCGACCGCGATATCGATGTCGTGGCCGGTCATTGCGCGCGACTCCCGCGCCTCTCCCTCCCCCCTCTGCGGGGGGAGGGAAGGGCAGGCGGAGCAGCCAGCTGTCTCAATACGATGCTCACGCCAGCGGCCGGCGCCGGGGGTTGGGATTGCGGTCGGCGTCACCGTCGCCGTGGGAGGCGCGCTCGTAGGCGGTGACGATCCGGCGCACGAGGTCGTGGCGGACCACGTCCACGTCCTTGAAGGTCACCCGGCCGATCCCCTCGACGCCGTCGAGCACGTTCACCGCCTCAACGAGGCCCGATTTCTGCCCCGGCGGCAGGTCGATCTGGCTCGGGTCGCCGGTGATGATCATGCGCGAGCCCTCGCCGAGGCGGGTCAGGAACATCTTCATCTGCATGGAGGTGGTGTTCTGCGCCTCGTCGAGGAGCACGACCGCGTTGGTCAGCGTGCGCCCGCGCATGAAGGCCAGAGGCGCGATCTCGATGATCCCGGTCTGCAGGCCGCGGTCGACGTGGCGCGCCTCCATAAAGTCGTAGAGGGCGTCGTAGATCGGGCGCAGGTACGGATCGACCTTGTCGCGCATGTCGCCGGGCAGGAAGCCCAGACGCTCGCCGGCCTCGACGGCAGGCCGCGACAGGATCAGCCGCTCGGCATGGCCCTGCTCGAGCAGCGACACGGCGTGGCCGACGGCGAGCCAGGTCTTGCCGGTACCGGCCGGGCCTTCGGCGAAGACCAGCTCGTTGGTGCGCAGCAGCTTGATGTACTGGTCCTGCGCCGGGTTGCGCGCCCGCACGGCCCCACGCTTGCGGGTGGCGATCTGCTCGAAATGCGGCTTGTCGGCCTCGGCGGCGATCGCCTCGGCGGGGAACAGGCTGGCCTGCGCGGTGGATTCGCGGATCGCGCCGTCGACATCGCCGAGCGTCAGGGCGCTGCCGCCGGTCCGCACCCGGGCGTAAAGCTTCTGGAAGACACGCCGAGCCTTCTCGGCGGTGTCTGGCGAGCCCTTGATGACGAGGTGGTTGCCCAAAGCCGTGGCGGTGACGTCGAGCCGGCGCTCGATATGGGCGACGTTCTGGTCGTATTGACCGAAGACGAGGCTCGCGAGGCGGTTGTCGTCGAAGGTCAGCGGCACCTCGACCGTCTCGTCCGATCCGGCCGGCCTGGCCGCCGGCCCGCGGCCCCGAAGGGCGCCGCGCATGCCAGACCCGTCCGACGCGCTCAACCTGTGATCCTCACCGGCATCCCCATCATCGCATCCTCACGCCGCCACGGCCTCGGTAGCCAGCTGGCCGAACAGGCTGTTGGTGCCGGCCCGCTCGATCCGGACCGGCACGATCGTCCCGATATGGTGGAGGGGGGCGTCGAACTGCACAGCCAGAAGGTGCGGCGTCTTGCCCGCGACCTGGCCCGGATGCCGCCCGGCCTTCTCGACCAGCACCTCGAAGACCTGGCCGACGGCGGCCCGCTGGTAGGCGTAGCGCTGCGCATCCAGCAGCGCCTGCAGCTCCGCGAGCCGCTCCGCCATCGCGGATTCGGGCACCCTGTCGGCGCGCTCGGCCGCCGGAGTGCCGGGGCGGGGGCTGTACTTGAACGAGAACGCGCTCTCGAACCCGATCTCGCGCACCAGCTGAAGGGTATCGGCGAAATCGGTATCGGTCTCGCCCGGGAAGCCGACGATGAAGTCGGAGGACAGGGCCACGTCCGGCCGCGCGGCGCGCACGCGGTCGATCAGGCGGCGATACTGATCGCGCGTGTGCTTGCGGTTCATGGCGGCGAGGATCCGGTCCGAACCCGACTGCACCGGCAGGTGCAGGTAGGGCATCAGGGCCGGCACCTCGGCATGGGCGCGGACCAGCGCGTCGTCGAAATCGTTCGGGTGGCTCGTGGTGTAGCGGATCCGCACGAGGCCGGGGATCTTCGCGACCGCCCGGATGAGTTCGGCGAGCCCGACCGGCACGCCATCGGCCCCTAAGCCGTGATAGCCATTGACGTTCTGGCCGATCAGCGTGACCTCGCGGGCCCCGCCGTCAGCGAGCTTCTGGGCCTCGGCCAGCACCGCCGCCACGGGACGCGAGACCTCGGCGCCGCGGGTATAGGGCACGACGCAGAAGGCGCAGAACTTGTCGCAGCCCTCCTGCACGGTGAGGAACGCCGTCGGGCCGGACATCCGGCGCCGGGGCAGGTGCGTGAACTTGTCCTCGATGGGAAATTCCGTGTCGACCACCCGGCGCTCGCGGGAGCGGGCCAAGAGGTCGGGCAGGCGATGGTAGCTCTGCGGGCCGACCACCACGTCGACCGCGGGCTGGCGCGCCTGGATCTCGGCGCCCTCGGCCTGAGCGACGCAGCCCGCAACGACAATGCGCGTGTCGAGGCCGCGGGCCTGCCGCTCGCCCTTCAGAACGCGCAGACGACCGAGCTCGGAATAGACCTTCTCGGCGGCTTTCTCGCGGATGTGGCAGGTGTTGAGGACGACGACGTCGGCCTCCTCCACCGAATCGGTCGCCGTGAACCCCTCAGCGCCCAGCACGTCGGCCATGCGGGCCGCGTCGTAGGCGTTCATCTGGCAACCGTAGGATTTGACGAAGGCCTTCTTCAACGCGTGCCGCCCTAAAACCATCCGCTTGCCGATCGGCCCGCCCCGGTCCTGCGCGGACCGGCGGGCGGGAGCCTGTAGCACGGATCGTGCGGGCCGTCGCGACACCCCACGGCAAGACGGGGTTTCCAAAGGGCTCGGCCCTTTGGCGGGATCTGGGGCAGAGCCCCTGAAACCCCAGGGCAGGGGAGGCGGCAGGGCGCACCTGCCGCCCCGTCGTCAGTGGGCTGCGGCCGCAGCCGGGACGTCGATGATCATCTGCTGGAAGAACGGCACGTAGGCCTGGAGCATCACGAACAGCCCGACCAGGCAGGCCAGCGCGACCGAATGCCAGAACACGAAGCGCAGGATCTTGCCTTCCTGGCCAAAATAGCCGGTGGCCGTGGAGGCGACGACGATCGACTGGGCGTCGATCATCTTGCCCATCACGCCGCCCGACGAGTTCGCCGCCGCCATCAGCACGCCCGGCAGGCCGAGCTGCTCGGAGGTGATGCGCTGGAGACTGCCGAACAGCACATTGGAGGCCGTATCCGACCCGGTCAGCGCGACGCCCATCCAGCCGAGCAGGGTGCCGAAGAATGGGTACAGAATGCCGGTGCCCGCGAAGGCGAGGCCCAGGGTGGCGTCGACGCCCGCGTAGCGGGTGAGGACACCAAGGGCCAGCATCGCCGCGATGGTGATCAGCGAGTAGCGCAGCGCCCAGATGGTCTCGATGTAGGCGGTCACGAGCCGCACCGGCGAGAACCGCATGATCAGGCCGGAGATGATCGCCGCGATCAGCACCCCGGTCCCGGTGAAGGACATGTAGGTGAACAGGAAGACCGCACCCTCGGGCGCCGGCTTCGGCACCACGGGCGGAACCTTCATGATCGCGTTGTGAAGGCCCGGCACCTCGTATTTCCAGGTGAAGAGCGGGTTCACGATGCCCTTGAACCAGCCGGTGCCCCAGATCGCCACGATCACCGACAGGATGATCCACGGCAGCCAGGCCATCAGGATCTCGCGCTGCGAGGCGGTGCGCGCGCCGATATGGACCGGGGGGCTGCCGGGAACGCCGGCACCGAGCGCCACGGGGCGGGGGGTGGCGAGCGCCAGGGACGGGTCGTGGCCGCGCAGGGCCGGCGAGATCCAGATCTCCCGGGGCTGCCAGACCTTGAGGAACAGCACGAGGGCGAGCATCGCGGCGAGCGAGGCGCCGATGTCCACGATCCAGGGATTGACGTAGTTCGAGATCAGGAACTGCGCCACCGCGAAGGACGCGCCGCAGACCAGGATCGGCGGCCAGACCCGGATCATGCCGCGGAAGCCCGCGAACACCCAGATCAGCCAGAACGGCACGATCAGCGAGAACAGCGGCAGCTGCCGGCCGATCATCGCGCCGAGGATCTCGGGCGGATAGCCGGTGACCGAGGCGAGGCCCTGGATCGGCGCGCCGAGCGCCCCGAAGGCGACCGGGGCGGTGTTGGCGATCAGCGACAAGCCCGAGGCCGCCAGCGGCGAGAAGCCGAGGCCGATCAGGATCGCACCGGTGACGGCGACCGGGGTGCCGAAGCCGCCCGCGCCCTCGAAGAAGGCCCCGAACGCGAAGGCCACCAGCAGGAGTTGCAGGCGCCGGTCGGCGGTGATGCCGGCCACCGATTGCTGCAGCACCGAGAACCAGCCCTTCTCCACCGTCAGCCGGTAGAGGAAGATGACGTTGAGGATGATCCAGCCGATCGGGAAGAAGCCCGTGACCATGCCGAGGATCGCGGCCCGGGACGCGAGGCCGGCCGGCATGCCGAAGCCCACGACGGCGACCAGAAGCGCGAGGCCCAGGGCGATGACGGCCGCAATATGGGCCTTGACGCGACCGCTCGCGATCATGGCGAGGAGGGCGATGACCGGCACGGAGGCGGCCAGGGTCGAGAGCCAGGGGCTCCCGAACGGATCATAGACCTGATTCCAGGTTTGCAACGGGCGTCCTCCGATTTCCCGACTTCACGGGTTTCGGCCTAGCTAGCAGAGCGACACCAGCCGCTCAACAGACATGCATCCTGTATTCAGGGGGTGGTTTTACCGGGACTTCACGATCGGCCCACGCTGTCCTCGCGGGCGCCGCCAAGCAGTCCCGTGATGCGCCACGTTCGGGGATCACACACGGCCCTGAGTTGCTTCGCTGCGCCTGCGCGGACAGGGAACGTCGAGGCCAGCCGGCCCAATTCGGCCTGCCACAAAAACCTCAGGCCGTCGCGATCTCGGATCCGCCCAGATCCAGGTTAGGCGAAGCCGGGCGGACGCCGGCGGCGGGCTGAGCCTCGCCGCGGCCGGTGGCGATGCCCCGCAGGGCGGCCCGCACCTCGGCCTCGGCGGCGGCGGTGGCCGACTTGCGGTCGGTCGAGGCCTCGAAGGCGATGGGCTGGCCCCAGACCACGTGGACGTCGATCGGCCCGCCGTTCACGAAGGCGGCAAGATGCGGCGCCAGCTCCATGTCGCCGTACCAGGCGATCTCGGAGCGCTCGGAGCGCACCACCGGCAAGCCGTTGCGCCGGGGGTAGGCGATGGCCAGCGGCTGGAGGCGCACGCGGCCGCGCCCGGCCTCGGCCTGCAGCGCCGCCCGGGCCGCACCGACCAGGGCGGAGCGGAACGGCAGGAGCCGGTTGCCGTCCCCGGTGGTGCCTTCGGCGAACAGCACCACCAGCTCGCCCTCGGCCAGGCGATGGCCCATCATGGCGCTGACCGTGGCGGTAGCGCCGCGGCGCTGCCGGTCGATGTAGATCGTGCGCTGGAGCGCCGCGAGGCCGCTGATCACCGGCCAGCCGGCGATCTCCGACTTCGCCACGAACGAGAGCGGGCGCAGTGACCCGATCACCACGATGTCGAGCCACGACACGTGGTTGGCCAGGACCAGGGCCGCCTCTCCGGCTTCCGGCGGCGTCCCGGATTGCGTCACCCGGACGGAGAACAGCCACAGGAAGGTGCGGTGGAACAGGATCGGCGCCACGGTCGAGCGGCGGCCGAGCAACCGCAACGCCACCCAGTGCGGCGGCCCCAGCACCAGGAAGGCGAGGGCGAGGGCCGCGATCCGCGCGATGAGGCCGAAGCGGTTCACGCCGTTACAGGTCGGCGCTCATGGTCAGCGCGGTCGCCCGGCTGCCGTCGGCCTTGAGGTAGTAGCCGGTGCGCTCGCCGACCTTCCGGAAGCCGTGGCGGGCGTAGAGCTTGAGCGCGGGGGCGTTGCCCTCGTCGACCTCCAGATGCACCCGGGCGATCCCGGAATGCGCCAAGCTGGAGAGGTGCTCGCGCAGGAGCCGGCGGCTATGGCCGCCGCCGCGCAGCGCCGGGGACAGGACCACGGTCAGGATCTCGGCCTCGTCGGCGGCCCGGCGCGACAGGACGAAGCCCTGGAGCGTCCCGGTCCGCCATAGGGCATGCGCCTGCGTCGAGCGCTCGCACAGCAGGCGTTCGAATTCGTGGGCCTCCCAGGGCCGGGCGAAGGCCGTGGCGTGGAGCCGGGCCAGGGCCGGTGCCTGCGCGGCGTCCGAGAGGGAGGTGACGTAGGGTTCCGGGGTGAGGGCATCCCACCAGGCGGCCCACCAGTCGAGGGGCCAGAACGGGAGGGGACGCGTCATTGCCGCGCGATCCTGGCATGGTCCTGGGGCCGTGCATCGGGCCCGCGGAGATAGAGCGGGCGTGGCAGCGCCTGGGCCGGATCGGCCACGAGACCGAGCGACGCCACGGCGGTGATATCGGCCGCGCCCAGGCCGGCGACCCGCGCGCTCACCCCGCGGGCGGCGAGGGCGGCCGCCACCAGGGGGGCCCCCGAGCCGGTGAGCACCACGGGGCCGGATCCCAGCCGCTCCGCGGCAATCTCCACCGGCAGGTGGGCGGGGGCGAGCCCGTCGCTCGGGCCGAGGGCCTGGACGTAGACGGCGCCGTGCCGGGCATCGATCGCGGCGGCGATCACGCCCTCGCCGGATTCCGCCAGCAGCGGCGCCAGCAGGGCGGAGAGGGTGCCGACGCCGACGACCGGCTTGCCGGTGGCGAGCCCGATGGCCCGGGCCGCCGAGAGGCCGACCCGCAGCCCGGTATAGCTGCCGGGCCCGACCGTGACGGCGATGCGGTCGATCGCCTCGAAGCCGCCCTCCACCCGGGCGATCACACGCTCGATCAGCGGCAGCAGCGCCTCGGCATGTCCGCGCACCATCGGCAGCGACTCGGCCGCGAGCGGCGCGTCGGCATCGTCCGCGGCGACGCAGGCGGCGCACAGGTCCAGCGCTGTGTCGATGGCTAGGATACGCACGCCCACTCCCGAATGCCGGATCGGACCGACGACCGCCCCCGTTCCGCCCCGAAGGACGCGAAGGTCCTAGCGATAGAACAAAACCGCAGCCCCGTCAGCGCAAGGCGCCGGTGAGAGCCGCGTTGGCAGTGAGGTGTTGCCGGCTTGCGCCGGTCGGCAGGCGCGCCAGCCCTCAGGCCGCCCGGGAAACCACCGGATACGCACGACCTCGCCGAACCTCACGCCGAGTCCATGCCTGAGCGAGTCCATGGCCCGGGAAAGTCCCTCGACGTGCCCCGGCCGCGGGCTTGCTGGGCGAACGAGGACGCGCCCCTCGACAGCACCGTCCCGTAAATCGGACCCGTGACGATGCTGCAGGTCGTTGATTCCGCGTCGTCTTTGTCCGAGAGCCGACGGCCACCTTTCGGGACGATGCTGTCGCGTCTGGAGGCCGCCCGGCCGCAGCGTCATCGGGCGCAGCTTCGGGCGAGTCGTCAAACGCAAAGCGCCGGCGGTCGCGAGACCGCCGGCGCCGATCCGATCAACGTCCAGGGGACGGCGCGCGGTCCTCAGACCGCCTGGACCTCGCGGATTTCCGGCAGGAAGTGCCGGAACAGGTTCTGCACGCCGTGCCGCAGGGTGGCGGTGGAGGACGGGCAGCCCGAGCAGGCGCCCTTCATCTCCAGGTAGACCACGCCCTCCTTGTAGCCGCGGAAGGTGATGTCGCCGCCGTCACCGGCCACCGCCGGGCGGACCCGCGTCTCGAGCAGGTCCTTGATGGTCACGACGGTGTCGTGATCGGCCTCGTCGTAGAACTCGTCCTCGCCGCCCTGATCGTCGAGGCCGCCTTCGGCCATCACGGGGGCGCCGGACTGGAAATGCTCCATGATCGCGCCGAGGACGGCGGGCTTCACCTGGGCCCATTCCGAGCCGTCCTCCGCCTTGGTGACGGAGACGAAGTCGTGGCCGAAATAGACGCCGGCGACACCGGGAACGGCGAACAGCGCCGACGCGAGGGGGGAGCGGACGGCCGTCTCGGCATCCCGCGCCTCGAAGGTGGCTTCGGGCAGGACGACGCGGCCGGGCAGGAACTTGAGGGTCGCCGGGTTCGGCGTGGCTTCGGTCTGGATGAACATGGTCGGCGAACTCCGCTGCGCCGGTTCAAGGCCGGCCGGGACAGGCACCGCAAGGTGCTGCGTCCCATGTGGACCGGCGGGGGGATTTTCTCAACCGGGCCGGAGCGCCCGGAGAGTGGACATTCGCGCCACGCCCCTTCAGGACGGGCCGAACGACAGGCTGACGGAGCCGGCAGTGGATGTAACCGGGGATGGGATGCTCGCCCAGGACTTGCTGAACGACCTGCGGGCGGCGCAGGCCAAGCTGGAGGCCGCGCGCGAGGACGCGGCGTCGCTCAAGGTGCTGCTCGCCCTGCGCACGCACCAGCACGATCTGGCATGGCAGGACGCGCAGCGTCTCGGGGCCGAGCTGGAGGGCGTCCGCGCCCGGGCGAGCGCCCTGGAGGCCGACCTCGCCGAGGCCCGGACGCGCACGGCCTCCGCGGACGCGCTGGCGGAGGCCGACGAGCGCACCGAGGCCGTCCGGGCCGTGCTCGGCGCCGTGCTGGACAGCATCGGCAGCCGCGCCCTCGACCGGCGCCGGTTCCAGGAGATCATCGCGCGGGCCGGGCGCGCGGCCCCGACCGACGGTCCCGGCGCGGCCCGGCACGCGGTGCTGCTGACAGAGGCGCGCCGGGTGCTTGGCATTCCCGGATAGGGCGATCGGCGGACCAAGTCCGCGGCCGGCGGCACAGTTAACCGGCCCTTAACCCGACGCTCGCATCGTCGATCCCAGGACGGACAGGAGATCGGACGCATGCAGATCAGCGAGCAGCACGTGCGCGAATGCGCCTACTACATCTGGGAGAACGAAGGCCGGATCCACGGTCGTGCCGTCGCCCATTGGATGCGCGCCGAGGCCGAGCTGCGCGCCGGCGTGGTGCTGGCGGACGGCCAGGCCGCCGAGGCCAAGCCGGTCGCCGTGAAGGCCGCCGCCAAGGTTTCGGCTCCGAAGGCCGCCGCCGCCAAGACTGCGGCTCCGAAGGCCCCGGCCAAGGCCGCCGCGGCCAAGACCGTGACGCCCAAGACCGTGACGCCCAAGGTCGCGCTGGCCAAGCCGGCCGCCGCGAAGGCCGCCAAGGCCTCGAAGGCTGCCGTCACCGCCGGCCTCGCCGCCAAGGCCAAGCCGGCCCGCGCCCCGGCCTCGATGCACTGAGCCGACGGCGCCGTCACACGGCTCCATCAGAAGCCCGCCCCTCCGCCGAGGGGCGGGCTTCTGCCGTTTCCGCCCGGTGAAAGCCCGGAACAGGCCGCCCCCGCCCTCGTTGTTCGGCCGGATGCGTACGCCGTGCGCCACAACAGGGGCCCGCGATGCGCGCCGTGATCTTCGACATCGACGGGACGCTGCTCGACAGCGTCGACCTGCATGCCCGCGCCTGGGTCGAGGCCTTCGCGCATTTCGGCGTGGCGACCGAGGAGGCGAAGGTCCGCAGCCAGATCGGCAAGGGCGGCGACGAGTTGATGCCGGTGTTCCTGCCGCCCGAGCGCGTCGCGCGCGAGGGCAAGGCGATCGAGGGCTTCCGCTCCGACCTGTTCAAGAAGACGTACCTGCCCGAAGTCCGGCCGTTCCCGGGAGTCCGGCCGCTGTTCGAGCGTCTTCGCGCAGCCGGTCTGAAGATCGCGCTGGCCTCCTCGGGCAAGGGGCCCGAGGTCGAGCGCTACCAGGAAATCCTGGGGATCGCCGATCTCGTCGACGTCGTCACCAGCTCGGACGACGCGGATCGCTCGAAGCCGCATCCCGACATCTTCGAAGCCGCCGTGAAGAAGCTGGACGGTCTCGACAAGGACGCGATGATCGTGATCGGCGACACGCCCTACGACGCCGAAGCGGCGTCAAAAGCGGGCTTGCGCACCATCGGCGTGCTCTGCGGCGGCTTTCCGGAGGCCGATCTCTCGGCCGCGGGCTGCGTCGCGATCTATCGCGACCCGCAGGATCTGCTCGACGGATTCGATCGATCCCCGCTGGCCGCAGGCTGAGCGGCCGCAAAAGCAAGCTCTTTCAGAGGCGCAGCCCGCGTCGTCCACGGTTTCCCGCTGTCGGTGTTGCAGTGCGGTGACGGAGCCCGATGCCGGCTACGTAAAACCACGAATGGGGCTGGCGCGGCGCGGCGGGAAGGCGTAGCCACCCGCCCGCCATCTGGAACGTCTCCAAGCACGAGCGCCGCGCATGCCCCAGACTCACCAGGCCAGTCCCGCACCGCGCTTCGTGCCGGCGGCCAAGCCCCTAACGGACCAGATCGCCGAGGCGATCGCATGCCGGTCGACGCCACTCAGCCATCTGCTGCGGCTGATGGCGGCGCTCAACGCCGAGGGCGGCAACGAGGTGCTTCGCCACAAGCTGCGCGCCCGGATCGGCGCCCCGTTGCTCGACGCCTGAGCCCGTAACGCCGGCGGCGCATCAGCGCTGCCGATGCGGATGATTCGGTGGTCGCGCGGTGGCCTGGGTCGTCCGCGCCATGCAGGCGAAGTAGATCTGCCGGCCGATATCCTCGAGCTCCAGCCCGTTGGGGTTGGGCGCGGAGAACACCTTGGCGCGGGCCTCGTTCCGGCAGGCCGCATCCTCCGGGCTGCGGATCGGCGGCTCGGCCCGGGCCGGCTCGCCTCCGAGGAATGCCGCGACAATTGTAGCCGACACCAATGCGGGGACCCGCGTCCTGGCTTGGATACTCAACATACCGGAGCGTATTCCTCGTTGAACCGAGCCGCCGAGATAGGGCGGATCGCCGTGCCGTGAAGCTTCGTCAGACTGCGGTCTCCTGCCGAAATGCGGCGCTCGATCAATGTCGGGGTGCCGCGTTCGGTCGGTGGTCGGGGCCTCACGGCACGACCCACAGGCAGCGGCCGGCGCCCGCCACCGTCATGCATTCATAGGGTGCGCCGCCGATCAGCGCCCGCTGCTCCACGGTTCCGATATCGGCCCGCGCGATCTGGCGGCACCCGGCCTCCGGCGCCTCACGGGCCGGGCCGGTCGCGGCATCAATCCGGCGCGTGGCGATCAGCGTCTCGCAGGCGGTGACGGTGGTTCGATCCTGCGCCGAGGCATAGCCCGCCCCCAGGAAAACGATCGGCATCGCCGCCAGCAGGGTTCGTGAGCGCATCGTTTCCTCGCCGTTCACGTCGTCTTCTCGAAGGACGACGGGTCACGCCGCGCGTCGTGCAAGACGGCGGCAACTCTCAACCGGCGTCGGCGGGGGAGGGTTGCGCTTCTGCTGGCGCCGCAAGGGTTGGCGATCGCCAGCACGATTTTGTCCTCCAGCACGATTTTGTCCTGGAGACGTCCCACAGTCTCGCAGATCCCGGCTTCCCTCCGACGGATCGATGGCGACAGACCCGAAAACGACAACGCCGCCCGCCTGGGAGGGCGGACGGCGTTCGCGCGCGCGATGGATGCGCGCCGGGGCCGGCGCGGCGCCTCAGCGCTTGGCTTTGGCCTTGCGGGCGGCGTAGCGCGCGTCGCGCTGGGCCTTCTTCAAGGCGAGCTCGGCAGACTTGCGCTCTTGCGCGGCAGCGAGTTCGGCGGCTTCGCGGGCGAGCCGCGCCGTGAGCTCGGCCTCCTCGCGCAGACGCTTCTCCTCGGCAGCCTTCCGCTCGGCGGCGATCCGGGCGGCCTCGCGCTCGCGGGCGCGCTCTTCACGGGCCTGGGCGATCTCGGCCCGGGCCTTGGCCTTGGCGATCACCTCGGGATCGTCGGCCGGCGGGCGGGCCTTGAACTTGGCCAGCAGGGCGGCCTTGGCGCTCTGCGAATGCTGGCGGCGGTCGTCGAAATTCCGGTAGTCGAATGCGCTCATCTGACCTTTCTCGGTTGGGTACGTCACGCGTTTCGCGGGGACGACCGGCGACGCCGGCCACGTACGGAGACTACGGGTTCCAGAACCGTCCCCGGGCCCTGGAACCGCACCGATCCATCGGCAATACCGATGGTCCGACCCGAGCGCTCGGGTCACGCAAAAGCGCTCGGGTCGAACCATGTCTGATAAAAACGGGACAGCCCTTAGACCCAGCCTGCCCCGAGACGCAATCGTGTCTGCGTGCCGAGGTGGCCGCCAAGGCGACAATCCACGGCGACTCTGTAAAAGATTTGCCCGACGATGCCGAAAAACCTCAAGCCGACGATGGGACGCAGTGATCGCGAACCGCGTTTCGCCGGTTGCCGGTTGGGCCGAGCCGCAGGCTCGTTCTGATGCGCGAGAGGTAGGTCGCGCGCTTCGCGACGGCAAGAACAACGGTGCGGCATCGATGCCGCATCCTCCCATCGCAAGGCCGCCGAAAGTCGAAACCGATGGCGCAAGGAGCCTCGATGCGCACGATCACCCTCTCCGCGATCACGGCGGAGGCTTTCGCGCCCTACGGCGAAGTCTTGGACACCCCCGCGTCTCCGCCGCGCCAGGACCAGGCCGGGCAAATACAGAACACGCGGCCGACGGCGCGCGCCAACCTCGCGCTGATTCAGAGTGACCCGATGGACCGGCTGATGCCCCTGCACCGCCTGGAACGGCACCCGCATTCCAGCCAGGCCTTCGTGCCGCTCTCCGTCGCGGCCTATGTCGTGGTGGTGGCCCCGGATCGCGACGGCAGTCCGGACGAGGAGGGGATCCGGGCGTTCCAGGTCCCGGGTCAGGTCGGAATCAACTACCGCGCGGGTGCCTGGCACGCCCACATGATGACCCTGCAGGCCCCGGGCGTCTTCGCCATGCTCGTGCACGAAGACGGTACCGACGCGGATTGCAGCTTCGCCCCGATCGAACCGCTGACCGTTGCTTTCCCCGAGGGTGCGTGAAAATGCAGCAGGCGGTGTCGCAATCTGGAGTGATTTCGTTGTGCGACGAAATCCGCCCAAAAATTGGGCAGCGCGAACCCGTCGATGCGCAGGACGGCGCGGCGCGAACGGCACGATGCCTGCTAATCGACGAACCGGCCGGCTGCCGACATCGCCGGTGCGAGGAACGCGATGCCTGAGACGCCCCCTCCGTTCGACCCGGATGCCTACGCGGCGGCGGCCGCGCCGCTGCTCGGCCTCGAGATCGATCCGGCCTGGATCGCGCCGGTGACCGCGAACCTGCGCGTCCTCGCGGCGGCGGCCGAGCTGGTGGCGGGCTTTCCGCTCCCCGACGCGGTCGAGGCGGCGCCGAGGTTCGAGGCATGAGCGTGCCGGCCAATTCCGACGCCGCGACGATCGCCGCCGCGATCACCGAGGGCCGTGCGAGCGCCCGCGCGACCGTGGCTTCCGCCCTCGACCGGATCGCCCGGATCGACGGCCGCGTCGGCGCCTTCACGGACGTGCTGACCGAGCGGGCGCTGGCCCGGGCCGACGCGCTCGATGCCGCGATCGGCCGGGGCGAGCCGGCCGGCCCGCTCGCCGGCGTGCCGTTCGCGGTGAAGAACCTGATCGACGTCGCCGGCCTGCCGACCCGCGCCGGATCGACGATCAACCGGGACCGCCCGCCGGCCGCGCGCGACGGCACCGTGGTCCGGCGCCTGGAGGCAGCCGGGGCGATCCTGGTCGGCGCGCTCAACATGGGCGAGTACGCCTACGACTTCACCGGCGAGAACGTCCACGACGGCGACGCCCACAACCCCCACGCCCTCGACCACATGACCGGCGGTTCCTCCGGGGGTTCGGGCGCGGCCGTGGCGGCCGGTCTGGTGCCGCTGACGCTGGGCTCCGACACCAACGGCTCGATCCGGGTGCCGTCCGCCTTCTGCGGCTGCTTCGGTCTGAAGCCGACCTACGGGCGGATCAGCCGGGCCGGCAGCTTCCCGTTCGTCGGCAGCCTCGACCATCTCGGGCCGATGGCACGCAGCGTCACCGACCTCACCCTGGCCTACGACGCGATGCAGGGCCCCGACCCTGAGGATCCGGTCGCCACCACCCGGGCGCCGGAGCCCGCCGCCCCGGGCCTCGAAGCCGGGATCGGCGGCCTGCGCATCGCGGTGGCGGGGGGCTACTTCGCCCGCGGCGGAGACCCGGAGGCGTTCGCCGCGGTTGCCCGCGTCGCCGAAGCGCTGGGGGCGAGCTGCACGGTCGAGATCCCGGAGGCCCACCGCGCCAGGGCCGCAGCCTATCTCATCACGGCGGCCGAGGGCGCGACCCTGCATCTGGACCGCCTGCGCACCCGGCCGCGGGATTTCGACCCGGCGGTGCGGGACCGGCTGATCGCCGGGGCGATGATCCCGGCGCCGTTCGTGGAGCGCGCCCAGCGCTTCCGCCGCTGGTACCGGGACGCGGTGCTGGCGCTGTTCGACGGCGTCGACGTGATCCTGGCGCCGGCCACGCCCTGCCGGGCGCCGAAGGGCGGCCAGACCCACTTCGTCCTCGACGGCGTGACCCTGCCGGTGCGGGCCAATATCGGCCTGTTCACCCAGCCGATCTCGTTCATCGGCCTTCCCGTGGTGGCCGTGCCGGTGCGGCTCGATGCCGGGTTGCCGCTCGGCGTCCAGGTCATCGCCGCGCCCTGGCGCGAAGACCTGGCCCTGCGGGTCGCCCGCCAGCTCGAGCGGGACGGGATCTGCACGGCACCCGTGGCGGAGCTGTCCTGATGGTCATCGACGATCCCGCCGTGAAGGCCGAGGTCGAGGCCGCGTTCCGGGCCTACGAGATCGCGCTCACCACCAACGATGTCGCGACCCTGGAAGCCCTGTTCCGGGACGATCCCAGGACCATCCGGTACGGCATCGGCGAGAACCTCTACGGCATGGACGCGATCCGGGCCTTCCGGCGTGCCCGCTCGCCCGTGGGCCTGGAGCGGGCGCTGGCCCAGACGGTGATCACCACCTACGGGCGCGACTGCGCCACCGCGATGACCCTGTTCACCCGGGACAACGCCCCCGGCAGGACCGGCCGCCAGAGCCAGACCTGGGTGCGCTTTCCGGATGGCTGGCGGGTGGTCGCCGCGCATGTGAGCGTCATCGACGCCGGGTAATCGTGAGACCGTGCATGGGCCGGGGCCTGTTGGCCGCGGGCTTGCATACGGTCGATGGCATTCCGGGTCCCAGGCCCGGACCAGAGCGAGTACCCGAACCGATATGCTGTCTCGTCTGAAAACCTTCGGCGCCCGTGCGGCGCTGGCCGGTGCCCTGGCACTCTCCGCGAGCACCGCCGCCCTCGCGCAGGGCACGCTGCGGATCGGCATGACCGCGTCCGACATCCCGCTGACCACCGGCCAGACCGACAATGGCGGCGAGGGCATGCGGTTCCTCGGCTACACGGTCTATGACGGCCTGATCAATTGGGACCTGTCGAGCGCCGAGCTCGCCTCCGACCTCGTGCCCGGCCTCGCCACCAGCTGGGCGGTCGACGCCGCCGACAAGACCAAGTGGACCTTCAAGCTCCGGCCGGGGGTGAAATTCCACGACGGCTCCGACTTCACCGCCGACGCCGTGGTCTGGAACCTCGACAAGCTGCTGAAGTCGGACGCGCCGCAATATGATCCGCGCCAGTCGGCCCAGGGCAAGACCCGCATCCCGGCGGTCGCCTCCTACAAGGTGATCGACCCGCTCACGGTCGAGATCGTCACCAAGGCCCCCGACGCGACGCTGCCCTACCAGATCGCCTGGATCATGATGTCCTCGCCCGCGCAGTGGGAGAAGGTCGGCAAGTCCTGGGACGCCTTCGCCAAGCAGCCCTCCGGCACCGGCCCGTGGAAGCTGACCCTGTTCGCCCCGCGCGAGCGCGCCGAGATGGTGCCGTTCAAGGAGTACTGGGATAAAGACCGGGTGCCCAAGCTCGACAAGCTCGTACTGGTGCCGCTGCCCGAGGCCAATGCCCGGGTCGCGGCGCTGCGCTCCGGCCAGGTCGACTGGATCGAGGCGCCCGCGCCCGACGCCGTGGCCTCGCTCAAGGGCGCCGGCTTCACGATCGTCACCAACGCCTACCCGCACAACTGGACCTGGCACCTGTCCCGGGTCGAGGGCTCGCCCTGGAACGACATCCGGGTCCGCAAGGCCGCCAACCTCGCCATCGACCGCGACGGCCTGAAGGAGCTGCTCGGCGGCCTCGCCATCCCCGCCAAGGGCTTCATGCCCCCCGGCCACCAATGGTTCGGTCACCCGACCTTCGACGTGAAGTACGATCCGGACGCCGCCAAGAAGCTGCTCGCCGAGGCCGGCTACAGCCCGGCCAAGCCCCTGAAGCTGAAGGTCGCGATCTCGGCCTCGGGCTCGGGCCAGATGCAGCCGCTGCCGATGAACGAGTTCGTCCAGCAGAACCTCGCCGAGGTCGGCATCCAAGTCGATTACGAAGTGGTCGAGTGGAACACGCTGATCAACATCTGGCGGGCCGGCGCCAAGGCCGACATCTCCCGCGGCGTGTCGGCGATCAACTATTCGTACTTCATCCAGGACCCGTTCACCGGCTTCATCCGCCACCTCCAAAGTAACTTCGCCCCGCCGAACGGCACGAACTGGGGCTATTACAGCGACCCGGCGATGGACAAGCTGTTCGACCAGGTCCGAACCACCTTCGACAAGCCCGAGCAGACGAAGGTCCTGGAGAAGGTCCACGAGAAGTTCGTGGACGACGCGCTGTTCATCATGATCACGCACGACGTGAACCCGCGGGCGATGAGCCCGAAGGTGAAGGGCTTCGTCCAGGCCCAGAACTGGTTCCAGGACTTTTCGAAGATTACCATCGCGACGGCGGGGCGGTAGCACCACCGGCTCCCTCCCCCCTCTGCGGGGGAGGGTACCTGCGCAGCAGGGGGGAGACGGGCAGCGCGACGACGCGGGTTTCGGCTCCCGGCGCATCCTTTTCGGGCGCGTCGCTCCCCTCTCCCGACCCCTGCTGACGCAGGGGCCACCCTCCCCCGCAGAGGGGGGGAGGGGAATTTTCCGGCCACGGCAAGGCACGCGATGCTGATCTACATCCTCAAACGCCTGGTCTACGTGACGCCCGTGGCGTTCGGCGTCAGCCTAGTCTGCTTCATGCTGGTCCACCTGGCGCCGGGCGATGCCCTGAGCGCGGTGCTGCCGGCGGACGCCACCCAGGAGACCATCAACGAGATGAAGGCCGCCTACGGCTTCGATAAACCTTTGCCGGTCCAGTACCTGATCTGGCTGTGGCACGTGCTGCACGGCGATCTCGGCACCTCCATCGCCACCGGCCGGCCGGTGCTGGGCGAAGTCACCCGCGCCGTCATCAACTCGCTGATCCTCGCCTCGGTGGCGACCGTGATCGGCTTCACCTTCGGGACCCTATTCGGCTTCGTGGCCGGCTACCACCGCAACTCCGTGGCCGACCGGGCGGCATCCGCGCTCTCGGTCTTCGGCGTGAGCGTGCCGCATTACTGGCTCGGCATGGTGCTGGTGATCGTGTTCTCGGCCACCCTCGGCTGGCTGCCGCCCACCGGCGCCGGGCCCGACGGCTCCGGCAACTGGCGGCCCGATTTCGACCATCTGCGCTACCTGATCCTGCCGGCGGTGACGATGTCGGTGATCCCCACCGGCATCATCGCCCGCACGGTCCGGGCGCTCGTGGCCGACATCCTGGCCCAGGACTTCGTCGAGGCCCTGCGCGCCAAGGGCATGGACGAGTTCGGCGTGTTCAAGCACGTCGTGCGCAACGCCGCCCCGACCGCTTTGGCGATCATGGGCCTCCAGCTCGGCTACCTGCTCGGCGGCTCGATCCTGGTCGAGACCGTGTTCGCCTGGCCCGGCACCGGCTTCCTCCTCAACGCCGCGATCTTCCAGCGCGACCTGCCCCTGCTCCAGGGCTCGATCCTGGTGCTGGCGATGTTCTTCGTGGTCCTCAACCTGCTGGTCGACGTGATGCAGACCGCCCTCGACCCGCGCATCGAACGCGCCTGACCCGGAGGCCGATGATGACCGCACCGATCACCGCCGCCTCCATGGCCCTCGACGGCGGCGTGCTCTCCGCCGGGGACGTCGCTCCGGAGGCCGCCTTCGTCCCGTCCCGCGGCTTCTGGGGCCATGTCGGCCACCGCCTGGTGCGCGATCCCGTAGCCATGGGTGCCGGGGCCTTGATCCTGCTCGTGGTCCTGATCGCGATCCTGTCGCCCTGGATCACCCCGATGGACCCGTACAAGGGGTCGATGCTGCGCCGGCTCAAGCATGTCGGCGACGCCACCTACTGGCTGGGTTCCGACGAGCTCGGGCGCGACATGATCAGCCGGCTGATGCTGGGCTCGCGGCTGTCGCTGTTCATCGGGGTCACCCCGGTGCTGATCGCCTTCGTGATCGGCTCGGGGATCGGCATCCTGGCCGGCTATGTCGGCGGCTGGACCAACACGATCCTGATGCGCACCATCGACGTCTTCTTCGCCTTTCCCTCCGTGCTGCTGGCGATCGCGCTGTCCGGGGCGCTGGGCGCCGGCATCTTCAACTCGATCGTGTCGCTGACCTGCGTGTTCGTGCCCCAGATCGCCCGGGTCGCCGAGAGCGTCACCACCGGCATCCGCAAGCGCGACTACATCGACGCGGCGAAGCTGTCGGGCGCCTCGCCGCTGACGATCATGCGGGTGCAGGTGCTCGGCAACGTCGTCGGGCCGATCTTCGTCTACGCCACCAGCCTGATCTCGGTCTCGATGATCCTCGCCTCGGGCCTGTCGTTCCTGGGCCTGGGCGTGCGCCCGCCGGAGCCGGAATGGGGCCTGATGCTCAACACCCTGCGCACCGCGATCTATGCCAACCCGGTGGTCGCGGCCCTGCCGGGCGTGTGCATCTTCGTCGTCTCGATCGCCTTCAACATGTTCTCGGACGGCCTGCGCGCGGCCATGGAAATCCGCCAATGACGGAGATTCGCCAGTGAGCGTCATCCCGGACGCCCCCGACCCGTTCGACCGCGACCGCGGCGGACCGGCCCAGCCGCTCCTGTCGGTCTCAGGGCTCTACAAGCACTTCCCGGTCCGCAAGGCCGGCGGCAAGAAGCAGGTGGTGCGCGCCGTCGACGGCGTCGATTTCGATGTCCTGAAGGGCGAGACGCTCGGCATCGTCGGCGAATCCGGCTGCGGCAAGTCCACCACCGCCAAGCTGCTGATGGGCCTGATCGAGCGCGATTCCGGCTCCCTGCTGTACGACGGGCAGGCCGTGGGCGAGCGGGTGATGCCGTGGCGGTCGTACCGGCGCCAGGTCCAGATGGTGTTCCAGGACAGCTACGCCTCGCTCAACCCGCGCATGACCGTGGAGCAGTCGATCGCCTTCGGCCCGAAGGTCAACGGCGTGCCCGGCCGGGAGGCGGTGGAGCGCGCCCGGGCGCTGCTCGCCCGGGTCGGCCTGGAGCCGAAGCGCTTCGCCGGCCGCTACCCGCACGAGATCTCCGGCGGCCAGCGCCAGCGGGTCAACATCGCCCGCTCGCTGGCCCTGGAGCCGCGGCTGGTGCTGCTCGACGAGGCGGTCTCGGCGCTGGACAAGTCCGTGGAGGCGCAGGTGCTGAACCTCCTCCTCGACCTCAAGGCCGAGTTCGGCCTGACCTACATCTTCATCAGCCACGACCTGAACGTCGTGCGCTTCATCTCCGACCGGGTGATGGTGATGTATCTCGGCCGGGTCTCCGAGATCGGCCCGTCCGACACGGTGCTCGACGCACCCGCCCATCCCTATACCGAGGCGCTGCTGGCCTCGATGCCGTCCCTCGACCCCGACAACCGCACCCAGGCTGCGCTGCTGCAGGGCGACCCGCCGAACCCGATCGACCCGCCCTCCGGCTGCCGGTTCCATCCCCGCTGCACCCTCGCCGAGCCGATCTGCGGCGAGAAAGAACCGCCCCTCGACACGGTCGGGCCGCTGCACCGGGTGTCGTGCCTCGCCCGCCAGCCGGGCTCCGGCCATTCCGCCGCCCCGGCCCGGGCGCTCGCGGCATGAGCGCTTCGATGTCTCCTCCAGAGCCGGCCGTCACCCTCGGGAACCTGCGCGTCGCCTTCGGCAAGGTGCAGGTCGTCGACGGCGTCGACCTCACCGTGGAGCGCGGTCAGGCGATGGCGCTCATCGGCGAATCCGGCTCGGGCAAGAGCGTCACCCTGCGGGCGATCCTGCGGCTGTTCCACGAGGGGCGCAGCCGGATCGAGGGGACGATTCTCGCCGCCGGCCGGGACGTGCAGGCGCTGAGCAAGCGCCAGCTCGCCGATTTCCGCGGCGGCGACGTCTCGATGATCTTCCAGGAGCCGCTGCTGGCCTTCGACCCGGTCTACACGGTCGGCCAGCAGATCACCGAGGCGATCCGGCGCCACGAAAAGATCTCGAAGGAGGACGCCCGCAAGCGCGCGCTCGCTTTGTTCGAGCGGGTGCGGATCCCGAGCCCGGAGCGGCGGCTGGACAATTACCCGCACGAGATGTCGGGGGGCATGCGCCAGCGCGCCATGATCGCCCTCGCGCTCGCCTGCCACCCGCAGGTGCTGCTCGCCGACGAGCCAACCACCGCCCTCGACGCCACGGTGCAGATCCAGGTGCTGCTGCTCCTGCGCGAGCTTCAGCGCGACCTCGGCCTGTCGATCATCATCGTGACCCACGATCTCGGCGCGGCCGTCGAGGTCGCCGACCGGATCGCCGTGATGTACGCGGGCAAGATCGTCGAGACCGGCACCGCGCACCAGGTCGTGCTCGACCCGCACCACCCCTACACGATCGGCCTGCTGCGCAGCCGCGCGGAGGGGGCGCTGGCGAAGGGTTCCCGGCTCCAGACCATCCCGGGCAGCCCGCCCGACCTCGCAAACCGGCCGCCGGGCTGCCCGTTCGCGCCGCGCTGCTTTCTGGTCGAGGAAAGATGCCGCCAGGAGATGCCGCCGGTGGGCGAGATTTCCCCGGGTCACAAGGTGGCCTGCTGGCGGACCGACGAGGCATCGGCCGCCTACCGGGCGGGACCGACGCCGGTGCGCGCGGCGGAGCCGGTCCCGGCCTGACCGCCGGGGATCGACGCATCCGCGCGAAGTCTTTATCCGGGCTCGCGCGGCGTTCAGGCGGCGGATCACCGTGCGACCGGCCGCCCGAGCATCGCGATGAGCCAAGCCTCTCCTGAGATCGTCCTGGTTCCCCGCGGTGAGGCCGGCCATTTCCTGCCGGCGGCCCTCGGCTGGATGGGCAAGCCGGTCACCGTGACGGCCCACCCCGGCGCTTCCAATCACATCCTGTGCCTGCCGGTGCTCGATTTCGTCCGCCTCGGCTTCCCGGAGGCGAACGGGCGGCTGGACCTGCTCGAGCCCGGCGATGTCGAGAATCTGCGCTCCGGCCGGGCGGCCCTGTTGCTCGACCTGTCGAACGAGGGGCCGGGCCTGCACGCCCCGACCTTCGAGGCCCTGCACCGCAACCTCGAAGCGCTCGGCATCCCGCGGGCGCAGGTCGTCCTAGTCAGCCAGAACCGGCTGCTGCGGCTCGATTACGAGGGGCTCTACGGCGAGGGCCTGCGCTTCTGGACCTTCGATTTCTTCCCGCTCCAGGTCGCCCTCTGGCTCGACGCCGAGGCCGGCCCAAAACTCTTCCCCCAGCATCCCCTCGACCGGACCGGCGACGCGCCGCTCGCTCACGCCGCCGGCCCGGCCCGGTTCCTCTGCCAGAACGCGGCCCTGCGCTGGCACCGGGTGCTGCTCTACCGCTGGTTCCAGCTCAACGAGCTGGAAAGCGACGGCCTGATCTCGTTCCACGGGATCGGCGCCGACAACCCGAAGGCGGGCGGGATCGACGTGTTCCACGCGCCGCCGGAGATCGGCACAGCCTTCGGGCCGCTGCTGGCCGATATCGGCACCTGGATCCCCCGGCAGGCCAGGCTGCTCGATACCCCGGCGCCGGGCGGCGACATGGTGTTGACGCTCGATTCCCAGGCCTATGCGGCTTCCGACCTGACCATCATCTCCGAGACCGATTTTTTTGAAGTGGGCGTCGAGCGCATCACCGAGAAATCGCTGAAGGCCGCCGCCATGGGGCTGCCCTTCGTGATGGTCGGCGCCCCCCGCGCCGTCGCGCTCCTGTCGGAACTAGGCTTCCACACCTTCGGCAGCCTGATCGACCACCATTACGACCGGATCACCGACCCGATCGAGCGTCTGCCGCAGGTGTTCCGGTCGATCGCGGCGGCCTGGGCCGATTGCAAGCGCGACCGCACCGCCTGGCAGCGCCGGGCATGGGAGCAGGCCGAGGCGAATGTCGCGCATGCGCGCCACGGGCTGCTGCGGCAGCTCGACCGGGTGATGGTCGCGCCGCTGGTGGACCGCCTGGCCCGGTTCATGGAAACGGGCACCCTCGTGCACTGACCCGCGCCCTGTTGTGATTTCCGGCATTCCGATCGCGCCCCGGCGCTGCACCGCCTGCGACCGCGACCACTACGTCCCGGTGCGGTACTGTCCGTTCTGCGGCGCGGAGCAGGCGCAGCCGGACGCCGAAGCGCCAACTCCGCCTTCACCGCCGCCAATGGTGCCGGCGGCGGCTCCGGCCAGCGTCGCCGTGGAGCCGACATCGCCTCCCGAACCACCGGCCGCGGAGCCGCCGCCGGCAGCCGCGCCGGACCCGGCGCCGCCGAGACCGATCCCGTCGGCACGCCCGGACCCGCCCCAGCGCAAAGGACGGGTCCGGCTCCGCCAGGTCGTGCTGGCGCTCGGGGCCATCGTGGGTCTGGCGGCCCTGGCGCTGGCGCGCCGCGATGTCGTCCCGGCGCCAATACGGATCGAGGTCGGGGCGGCCTGGACGCCGGTAGCGCTGAAATCCTTTCGGAACGTCGCGGCGCTGCGGATCACCGCGGAGGGCGTGGTCAGCCTGCGCCTCGACGGCGAACGGGTGCAGCGCATCAGCCCGTCGAGCGGCGCGACGTTGCGGCCCAGGACCCTGCGGAGCCTGGAACTGCGCGCCGGCCGCGGTCCTGTCACCGTGACGCTGACGCCCCGGGGCGAGTGACCGGGCGGGGCTCCGTGCGGCCGCGGCGGCCTCAATCGACAACCTGCCGCACCGTCTCGGCCATGCGCCGAACCGCCGGCTCGATCGCCCGCTCGGGCACCGCCGCGTAGCCGAGCAGCAGCCCCGGCTCCGGCGGCCCAGCATGGTAGGCCGAGAGCGCCACCGTCGAGATCCCGGCCCGGCCGAGGCGCGCGACCGCGTCGGCATCGCCGCGGGCGGCGGGCCAGGCCGGGCCAGGCCGCGCGATCAGGTGCATCCCGCCCTCCATCGGGGCGACCGCGATCACGTCGGCGGCGTGGCGGCGGGCGGCCTCGACCAGAACCTCCTGGCGCAGGGCGTAGAGCCGCCGGGTCCGGCGCAGGTGGCCGGCGAGATGCCCGTCCTCGATGAACCGGGCCAGCGCCCATTGGCCGATCCCCGGGGGCGCCGGGCCGGTCTCGGCGAGCGCCTGGTTCACCGGCGCCACGAGACCCCGCGGCAGGACCAGGTAGCTGAGGCCGAGCGCGGGCAGCAGGAGCTTGGAGAAGCTGCCGACATAGATCACCCGGCCGCCGCGATCCAAGGCCCGCAGCGGTGCGAGCGGACGCCCGGCATAGCGGTAGGCGCCGTCGTAATCGTCCTCGACGATCCAGCCCGAGGCGGCGTCCGCCCAGGCCAGGAGGTCGAGCCGGTTCTCCAGGCTCATGGCGTGGCCCAGGGGATAATGATGGGCCGGCGTCACCACGGCGAGCCGTGCGCCGTGGAGCAACACCCCGGCCCCGGCCACCGAGAGGCCGCCGGGTCCGACCGGGATCGGGACCGGGCGCAGGCCGGCGCTCGCGAGCGCCTGGGCGATCCCGGGAAAGCCCGGCTCCTCGACGAGCGCGGTCTCCCCGGGATCGAGCAACAGTTCGGCGAGCAGGCGCAGGCTC
The DNA here is from genome assembly GCF_022829365.1 of Methylobacterium sp. J-077. Lineage (GTDB taxonomy): Bacteria > Pseudomonadota > Alphaproteobacteria > Rhizobiales > Beijerinckiaceae > Methylobacterium. The sequence continues at coordinate 185,807 of NZ_JAKSYJ010000114.1, forward strand.
TGGCGGATGCCGGCGGTGACGATCACGTCGTCGGCCTCGCAGGCCACGCCCCGCGCCTGCGCCAGATAGCCGGCGATGGCCGCCCGGAGCGCCGGCGAGCCGCGGGGATCGGGCCGCTCCGCCGGGCCGTGGCGCCACTCGGCCTGGAGCAGGCGCGCCCAGACCGCGAACGGGAAGGCGTCGAGCGCCGGCCGTCCGAGTGCGAAGGCATCGGGTACGCCGGGGCCGGCCATGAACTGCCGGGCCGGCGCCGCCACGAGTCGGGCGCCCCGGCGCGACAGCCTGGGCATCTTCGCGCTCGTCGACTGCGCCGCGGCATGCGTTAGGGGCAGGGTGTCGTCCGGCAGCATCGCGGCGACGCGGGTGGCCGAGCCGGACCGCGCCGTGAGGTAGCCCTCCGCGATGAGCTGCTCCAGGGCGAGCACCACCGTGCCCCGGGCGCAGCCGAGATCGGCGGCCATCACCCGCGAGGCCGGCAGCCGGGCGCCGCGGGGCAAGCGCCGGTCGAGGATGGCCGCGCGCAACCCCTCCCGCAGCTGCGCATGCAGCGGAACCGAGGATGCCGGATCGAGGCTGACGGGCGGCGGCAGCGGGCCCCGGGCCATGCGGAAAGCGGTCCAGTCGGATTTCGGAAACCGGACCTTTTGCCTGGTCCGCCGCAAGGTCAAGCAAGGCGGCGTCAGGAAGGACGGATTCGATGTACCAGCCGCCGCAGTTCCGGAACGACACGCGCGCGGCGCAGCACGGGCTGATCCGCGCGCATCCGCTCGGCCTGCTGGTCACCGGCGGCGCGGGCGGCCTGATTGCCAACCCCGTGCCGTTCCTGCTGGACGAGGCCGGCGCCCACGGCACCCTGCGCGCCCATCTCGCCCGGGCCAACCCGCAATGGCAGGCGCTGGCCGAGGCCGAGGACTGCCTCGTCGTATTCCAGGGACCACAGGGCTACGTCACCCCCGGCTGGTACGCGAGCAAGCGCGAGCACGGCCGGGTGGTGCCGACCTGGAACTACGCCACTGTCCATGCCTGGGGCCGGCCGCTTGTGATCGACGATGCGGACTGGCTGCGCCGCCAGATCGCCGATCTCACCGCCCTGCGCGAGGCTCCGCGCGCCGAGCCCTGGGCGGTGGACGACGCGCCCGCGCCGTTCGTGGCGGCGCAGCTGCGTGCCATCGTCGGAGTCGAGATCCCGATCACCCGCATCGAAGGGAAGTGGAAGATGAGCCAGAACAGGTCCGAGGCCGACCGCGCCGGCGTGATCGCCGGGATGCGGGCGGAGGGCGAGACGATCCTCGCCGACATGGTCGCCGAGCGGAGCGGATCGTGAGCCAGCGCCTCGACGCCTTCGGTCAGCCGATCGGCCCGGCCCTGCCGGACTGGACCCCGCGTCCGCGTCCGCCGCGGACACCTCTGGAGGGCCGTACCTGCCGGGTCGTGCCGCTCGATGCCGAAGCCCATACGGCCGGCCTGTTCGCCGCGTACAGCGCGGCGCCCGACCGGCGGAACTGGACCTATCTGCCCGACGAGATGCCGGAGAGCGAGGCCGAATTTCGCACCCGGCTCGAGGCCCGGGCCACGAGCGCGGATCCGCTGTTCCACGCGATCCTCGACCGGGCGAGCGGCGCGCCGCTGGGGATCGCCTCGTATCTCCGGATCGATCCGGGCAACGGCGTGATCGAGGTCGGCCATCTGCATTTCGGCCCGCGGCTCCAGCGCGCGCCTGCGGCGACCGAGGCGATGGCGCTGATGATGGCCCGGGCCTTCGACGACCTCGGCTACCGCCGCTACGAGTGGAAATGCGACAGCCTCAACGCCCCGTCCCGGGCAGCGGCGCTCCGCCTGGGCTTCACCTTCGAGGGCATTTTTCGCAATGCCACCGTGGTGAAGGGCCGTTCCCGCGACACGGCGTGGTTCTCGATCACCGACGCGGACTGGCCGCGGGTGCGGGCGGGCTTCACGGCGTGGCTCGACCCGGCGAACTTCGATGCGGACGGGCGCCAGATCCGCGGGCTTGCCGAGTTGCGCGCTGCGGCCGGATGAGGTCAGCCCCCGGCGGCCAAGAACGCCTCCGCAGTGCGCAGGCTCAGCGCCATGATGGTGAGCGCAGGGTTCGCCGCGAGCGAGCTCGGGAAGGTCGAGCCGTCGCAGATCCACAGATTGCCGATGTCGAAGCTGCGGCCGACGGGATCGACCACCGCGCTCGATCCGTCGCGCCCCATCCGGCAGGTGCCGATCGTGTGGGCGACCCGTTCCAGAACCCAGATGTCCTCGGCGCCGGCCGCCTGCCACAGATCGCGCATCACCTTGGTGGCATGCGCGTTGAGGCGCTCCTCGTTGGTGCCGTAGCCGAAGCTGATCTGCGCCTTGCGCATCCCGCGCGCGTCGGTCTCGTCCGACAGGGTCAGCACGTTGGCGTCGCAGGGCAGCGTCTCGCCGTTGATGCCGATGCCGGCGAGGTGGTTGTAGCCGTCGAGATAATCGAGCAGCGGCTGGCCCCATAGGCCGCGCCCGCGCGCCACCGCGTTGCCGAAGGTCAGCGGCACCACGCCGAGGCTCTGGATCAGGTAGCCGCCAGCGAAGTCGGCCCCGGCGCGGATGAAGTCCTCGGTGATCAGCGACGAGGGATAGCCGCGGTTCATCCGCACCGCGTTGGCGAAGGTGCCCCAGACCTGCGTGGCGACGTGGCCCATGTAGTTGCGGCCGACCTGATCGCTGGAATTGGCCAGCCCGAGATGCAGCAGCAGCCGCGGCGTCTCGACGGCGCCGGCACAGAGGAACACCGCGCCGCACCGCTGGCGCCGTTCCTGCCCGTCCTGCGTGTAGACCACCGCGGTGACCCGGCCGTCGGTACCGCGCTCGAGCCCGTGCACGAAGGCCCCGGGCCGGATCTCCGCCCCATGGGTGACGGCGAGCGGCAGGTAGGTGACGTCCATGCTGGTCTTGGCGCCGTTGCGGCAGCCCTGGTGGCAATAGCCGCAATTGATGCAGGCGTTGCGGCGGGGGCCGCCCTCGGAGTCGAAGTCCCGCGAGACCACCGCGGCCGGAGCGTCGGCCCAGCGGATGCCGAGCGCGTCGCAGGCGCCGGCCATGATCTGCGCCGGGCCGTTGCGCGGCACGGGCGGCAGGGAATAGCGGCGGTCGGGATCCCAGGGATAGGATTGCGGCCCGGAGACGCCGATGAAGCGCTCGACCCGCGCGTAGAACGGGGCCAGATCCTCGTAGCTCAGCGGCCAGTCGACGCCCTCGCCGGACTCGGTATGGAGCCGCAGGTCGCGGGCATCGGCCCGGGGCACGAAGGCGCCCCAATGCAGGGTCGAGCCGCCGACCCCGGTGCCGCTGTTGTTGGCCCCGAACGCCTCCGGGGTGGAGCCGCCGCTCAGGCGCTCCTCGGTCCAGTAGATCTCATCGGCCAGGGTCTCGTCGAAGGCGAAGCGCGCCGGTGAAAAATTCGGCCCCGCCTCCAGGGCCACGACCTTCAGGCCGGCCGCGGCCAGCCGGGCGAGGAGCGGCGCGCCGCCCGCGCCGGTGCCGACGATGACCGCGTCGACGGATTCATCCGTGCGGTAGGTCCGCATCCCGTCGAGGTTCATCGTGCGGTCTCCCCCTGCATTGGGCGCGGTTCCCAGGGTTCCGGCGCGTCGAGCCCGACTTCGTGGAAGCCCGGCAACCCGTCCGCGATCGGGCCCGGCCGGTCGCCGCCGGCGCCGATGCCGGAGAAGCCGATCCGGGCCAGGGCCGCCGGATGGGCGAGCCACAGGCGCACCGCGTCGGCCCGCAGATCCTCGAACCAGAACCGCATCCGGTCGCCGTCCAGGCGGCCGCCGAGGGATTCCGGCACCTTCAGCGCGCCGCGCTCGGTGAGCGTCAGCAGCGCGTCCTGATCGCGCCCGTCGAGGACGACGAAGGGGCGGCCGTGGGCGGCGCGTGCGGCCGCGTCGAGGGTGCGCAGGGCGGCGCGATAGGCCTCCGCATCGGGCGGCAGGGCCACGAAGCGCCAGCCGTCGCCAGCCCCGGAGGCCAGGCGTGCATCGATCCGGGCGGCGAGGTCGATCCCGGTCGCCGGCAGGACGCGGGTGCAGGCGGCGCGCAGGATTCCGAGTTCCACCGGATCGAGCGCTTCCGGCCGGTAAGCGGGATCGCCGGGCTCCGCGCGCTCTTCGAGGGCCGTGCGCAGGCGGCTGTTGACCCGCTCCGAGGCGATCAGCGCGGCGTAGGCGGGGGCGATGTCGGCAGCCTGCGCGGCATCCACGCGCGGCCGGTCGCCGATATGCGTGCGCAACAGGTCGGCCAGGGCCTCGGGACGCTCCAGCGGCAGAAGATGGCCGACGCCGTCGACCGTGACGACCCGATAATGGGCGAGGTGTGGCGCCATCAGAGCGCGCTGCGCGTCGGCGCCGAGATCGGCATCCTCGGACCCCGCCAGGATCAGGGCCGGGGTGGACAGGATCCCGATGCGACGGCTCAGATCCTCGTTCGCGCCCGATTGGAGCCAGGCCTTCCAGGCGTCGGGTGCGGCCTGCAGGACATCGGCGACCGCGCTCGCCTCGGTCTCGGGGTCGAGCGAAGCGCCGACATTCGCGCGCACGAAGGCCTTGGCTTCGCGCAGGCGGGTTTCCGGATCCGCGTCGATCCACGCGATCATCTTGGCGCGGCGATCCTCCGGGATCGGCTCGGGGCTCGGCGGCGAGCCCGAGATCAGGATCAGGTCGGTCAGTCCCTCCAGGCCCGGCTCGCCGTCCTCGGAGCGGCGGGCGAGGGCGAGCGCCACCTTCGCGCCCATGCTGTGGCCCGCGATGGCGAAGCGCGCAGGCGCCCGGGATCGGATCACGGCCGCCACGTGATCCGCCATGGCAGCGACGGAAAAGCCCGTCGCCCCGGCGGCGTTGCCGAAGCCTGGCAGGTCCACGGGCACACAGACCGGCGCGTCGCCGAGGGCGCGGGAGACGGGCGCCCAGGTCCGGGCGCTGCCGCCGAGAAAATGGAGGCTGAAGAGAAGGTCAGGGGCGGACATGGCGGGGACATCGCGCGAGGCTGGAATGCTTCAAGCGTACGCGACGCCGCATGGACCGAGCGCACCGGGGTGGCGCGTTCCCGAGCCGCATGGGATCAAGCGGTCGGAGCGACTCATGACGTCCGACATCGATCTGGCCTGGCGCGTGGAAGAGGCCTGCCTCAACGCCTGGCCGAGCCCGCGCCAGCTCCTCGTCCACGGCTACCTGCTGCGCGCCACGGGCGGTACCTCGAAGCGGCAGAACTCGGTGAACCCCCTGCGCGGCAGCGGGGCGCCGGAGCCGGCGATCGCGGCCGGGCAGGCGCTCTATACCGCCCTCGGGCGCCGGCCGATCTTCCGGGTGCCGGCGATCGCGCCGCAGATGGAGCCGCTCCTGGCCGGGGGCGATTACACCGTCGTCGACGAGACCTGCACGCTGTTCCGCGACCTTACCGACTTACCGGGCGGCCCGGATCCGGGGGTCAGGCTCGCACCGACGCCCGATGCCGCATGGCTGGCCCTGCGCGACGCCGTGAACCGCGCCGATGCCGCCGCCGCGCAGGCGTTTCGCGACACGGTCGAGACCCTGATCCTGCCACGGGCCTTCGCGTCGGCGACAGTGGACGGCGGCATCGGCGCTTTCGCCTTCGGGGTGCTCGACGGCGACTTGCTGGTGATCGAGTCGGTGGCGACGCCCGAACCCCTCCGGGGCCGCGGCCACGCCAAGCGCGCCGTAGGCGCGCTGCTGCACTGGGCCCGGGGGCGGGGCGCCCGGGCCGCATGCCTGCAGGTGGTCGCGGCGAACACGCCGGCGCGGGCGCTGTACCGGGGGCTGGGATTCGAGCGGGAGCTGTACCGGTATCACTACCGGGTCGGGCCAGAGCCGGCTTGATCGGCCGAGCAGCGTCTCAGAATCGGTAAACCAGAGATCCCGTCCTCGACCTCATCCCGAGGTGTTTCCGCCGGCGGCCCGCACATAATCGGACAGGCGTTCCCGAAGGTGCGAGACCGCTTGCGGATGGGCGGTGAACCGCCCAACCGGCATCAAGGTCCAGTCGGTGCCCTCGCTTCCGAAACGGATGCTCCCGACTTCGGCCGGCAGGAGCGGAGCGGCACAGAAATAGGCCGAGGCCCCAGTGCCGGACCAGCTCGGATAGCGACGCTGCCAGACGATGCGCTCAGGCTCGATGATCAGGCCGAACTCTTCGTGGGTCTCCCGAAGCGCGCAGTCCGCCGGAGACTCGTCGTTCTCACGACCGCCGCCTGGGAGGTCCCAAAGCCCGGGGAACGGGATGTCCGGCCGGTCGTCGCGCCGGTAGACGAGGATCTCGTCACCGAGGATCAGGGCGATCTTTGCGCCGGTAAAGGGCCGCCCATCCCAAACGTCGATCCACACGCCGCTCTGCCCCTCGGCGCGGTTCAGAAGAGCGAACCCTGCCGCGTCGGTGCGGCGGCGCTCGCGGGCGTGCGCTTCCCGGTCTCCGCACCGGATGCCGGCTGCGTCCGCGCCGTGCGCCGGGCGGGCCTGGCGGAGACGGACGGGTCGGACGTTCCATCGGGTACCGCGTTCACGGTCCCGTCGGCGAATTGCAGGCTGAGGCGGGTGGCGGCGGCGGCCTCGGCGGCGTGGCGGACCGGCAGGCCGGCGGCGTCCCGGACCAGGACGTAGCCGCGCTCCAGCACGGCCCGGTAGCTCAGCGAGCCGAGGAGATGGGCGAGGCCCTCCAGCCGGTCGCGGCGGCGCTCGACGCCGCGCAGGCCGGCCTGGGTCAGGCGGTCGGACAGGGCGACCAGGCGGTCGGCCCGGCGCGCCTGCAGGGCCCGCGCCCGCTCCAGGCTGGCATCCCGGGCGACGACGAGGCGGCGCCCGAGCTGGGCCAGGGCCTCGCCCTTGCGCTGGACGTCGTTGCGCAGGGCGGTCAGCGGCCGGTGGTCGATCCGCGCCAGCCGCGCCCGGGCGTTGGCGAGCGCCACGTCGGGCGAGCGCCGGGCCATCCGGTCGAGGAGGAGCTGCAGCCGCGCGCGATGGCGGCTGGCGCCGGCCGCGAGCGCCGGGGCGAGGCGCGCCTCGGCGAGGTCGAGGCGCTGGCGCTTGGCCGCCAGCAGGGCATCGGCGCTCGGGAGCGCCCGGGCCAGCGCCCGCAGATCGGACCGGTCGCGCTCGACCCGGCGGCCGATCGACCCGACCGCCCGGGCGGAGAGGTCCGCCACCGTCGCGATCAGGTCGGCGCGAACCGGCACGGCCATCTCGGCGGCGCCGGTCGGGGTCGGCGCCCTGCGGTCGGAGACGTAATCGATCAGCGTGGTGTCGGTCTCGTGGCCGACCGCCGAGATCAGCGGGATCGCGCTCTCGAAGGCGGCGCGGACGACGCATTCCTCGTTGAAGGCCCAAAGATCCTCGATGGAGCCGCCGCCCCGGGCGACGATCAGCACGTCCGGGCGCGGGATGGCGCCGTCCGCGCCCAGCGCGTTGAAGCCGCGGATCGCTGCGGCGACCTCTTCCGCCGCGCCGTCGCCCTGGACGCGCACAGGCCAGACCAGGACCGGGCGCGGGAACCGGTCCTCCAGCCGATGGAGGATGTCGCGGATCACCGCCCCCGTGGGCGAGGTGACGACGCCGACGACGCGGGGCAGGTAGGGAATGGCGCGCTTGTGCTCCGTAGCGAACAGCCCCTCGGCGGCGAGCTGCTTCTTGCGCTCCTCCAGCAGGGCCATCCAGGCGCCGAGCCCGGCCGGCTCCAGGCTCTCGACCACGATCTGGTAGGAGGACTTGCCCGCGAAGGTGGTGATGCGCCCGGTGGCCACCACCTCCAGCCCCTCCTGGGGCTTCTGGCGCAGGCGCCCGAACACGCCCTTCCAGACCACCGCGTCGATCCGCGCCTGCCCGTCCTTCAGGGAGAAATAGGCGTGGCCGGACCCGTGCTGGCCGCGATAGCCGGAGATCTCGCCGCGCAGGCGGACATGGCCGAAGGCGTCCTCCAGGGTGCGCTTGAGCGCGCCCGCCAGCTCGCCGACCGACCATTCCGGCTGGTTGGCGGTGAGCACGCTGGTCGGCGGGATGTCCGCCGCGGGCGAGGCTGCGGGGCGCGGAGGCGGCACGAGGGGCATGGGCGGACGCTAGAGCAAGCGGCGGAAAAGTGGAAACCGGTTTTCGGCGGCTTCACGCACTATCCCGCATCCGCGCTTCGTGACGCTGACGCATCCGCTCGGCCATGTCTTCCGACGACACCGCGCGTTCGGGATGGGCTTTCATCTCGTCGTAGGTCGCACCCACCTCGTCGCGAAGCCAGCGCTCGACGGCGGCATCGCGCTCCTGCAGCGCACGGAGACCGGCCCGGACCACCTCACTCGCGCTCGCGAACGCGCCGGCCTTGACCTGGGAGTCGATGAAGGCCGCCTGTTCGACGGGAAGGCTGAAAGTTCGCTTCTCGGTCGCAGCCATGCGGGGTCCAGCGTGTGGACGGTATGAAACAATCATACCGCCGCCCGGACGGACCGCAAACGCAGACCGGCGCTGGTTCGTAGCGCCGAAGCGTTCGACGAATTGAGGCTCGGCGAAGCGCCCGTTCTGCGGCGGCGAGGCCGCGCGTTCTTACTCCACCGCCAGCTCGCGCGGCGCATCCGAGATCGCCACCCGCGGCACGAACAGCGACAGCACCAGCGTCAGCAGCGCCACCGCGAAGACTGTCCAGAACGTGCCGTGGAGGGCGTGCTGCAGCCCGTTGCGGATCGCGTCGCCGCCCGTCCCGAGGCTCGCGGGATCGTCGAGGAGGCGCCGGAGCTGGCCGGGATCGACCGCCGGCCCGCCGGCCGGATGGACCAGACGGTAGTTCAGCACGGCGCCGAGCGCGGTGGCGCCCAGGGTCGAGCCGAGGTTGCGGGCGAAGATGTTCGAGGCGGTGGCGGCACCGCGCTGCGCCCAGGCGACGCTGTCCTGGATGATCACGATGGCGGCGGTCGAGAGGAAACCCATGCCGAGCCCCATCACGATGGAGCCGCAGGCGGCCACGATCGGCGAGGTCTCGGAACCCAGGGCGACGAAGGCCGTGGCACCGAGCGGCAGCAGGGTCGCGCCGACGAGCAGGGTCGGGCGCAGGCCGAAGCGCACGAAGTTGCGCGCCGCCGTGGTGGCGCCGATCGGCCAGCCGAGCACCATCAGCGTCAGGGTCAGGCCGGCGATCAGCGGCGATTGCCGGAGCACGCCCTGGACGTACATCGGCAGGAACGCGGTCAGGCCGATCACCGTCATCCCGGAGAGCAGCGTCGCGGCGTTGGCGGTGGCGATCGGGCGCTGCATCCACAGGCGGATGTCGAGCATCGGATCGGCGGCCCGGCGCTCCTGCAGCACGAACAGGAGCGCGGCGACCACGAAGCCCAGCGCCGGCCAGAAGACTGCCGCGGCCGAGGTCCCGGCCTCGGTCAGGGCCATCATCAGCGCGGCGATCGCCGCCGTGAACAGCGCAGCGCCGAGCGCATCGATCGGGCGGCTGCGGCGCTCCACGCTCTCCCGCAGGTAGGCCAGGAACAGCCCGGCCGCGACGAGGCCGACCGGCAGGTTGATCCAGAAGATCCACGGCCAGCTGAGATGGCCGATGATCAGGCCGCCGACCAGCGGCCCGGCCACCGACGAGATGCCCCAGACGCTGGCGAGATAGCCCTGGACCTTGCCGCGCTCCCGGGCCGGGTAGAGGTCGCCGATCACCGTGAGGCTCACCGGCTGGATCGCCCCGGCGCCGACGCCCTGCACCAGGCGGAACAGGATCAGCGAGGGCATCGACCAGGCGAGGCCACACAGCAGCGAGCCGGCCAGGAAGACCGCGATGCCGAACAGCAGCACCGGGCGGCGTCCGTAGAGGTCGGACAGCTTGCCGAACACCACCGTGGTGGCGGTCTGGGTCAGCAGGAAGGAGCCGAACACCCAGGCATAGAGGTGGAGGTCGCCGAGCTGCCCGGCGATCTGCGGCATGGCGGTCGAGACGATCGTCGCCTCGATGGCGATCATGAACATCGCCGCCATCACCGCGGCGAGGACCAGCGGGCGGCGCGTCTCGGAAGGACTGGGCATGCGCGCGATCTAGGCCCGGAGAGGGCCTCGACCTAGCGCCCAGAACACGGTCCCGCACGGCCCCGCGTCCGAGCCGTGCGGGAGCGCACATCCGGGCTATGCTTCGACGTCGGCGTCGAGATCGCGCCCTCGCGTCTCCGGCAGCAGGAACGCGGCGATGGTCCCCACCAGGCTGAAGGCTGCCAGGTAATAGGCCGGGGCCAGCCGATCGCCGGTCGCCGCGATCAGCCAGTTGATCACGTAGTTGGTGCTGCCGCCGAAGACCGAGACCGAGAGCGCGTAGACGATCGACAGGCCGGCGGAGCGCACCGCCCGCGGCAACGCCTCCGGGATCCCGACGATCACCGCGGCGGCGTTGATCGAGGACAGGGCCGAGAGCAGGAAGGTGACGGCGTAGACGCTGGCCGCGCTCGGCGATCTCACCACCCAGGCGAAGGCCGGCACGGCCAGGACCAGGATCAGGGCCCGCGGCCAGATCATCACCGGGCGCCGGCCGACCCGGTCCGCCAGCCAGCCGCCGAGCAGCGGAAACATCACCGAGGCGAGGCCCAGGGCGATCGGCACCGCGGTGGCGGCGGTCTCGCTCAGGCCGAGGGTCGCTCCGGCATAGACCGGCATGTTGGTACCCACGGCGTTCGACACGGTCGAGGCGGCGATGACCAGGAAGGTCAGCCCCAGCAGGCGGCCATGCTCGCGCAGCAACCGCCCGACCACCGCGAAGGTCGAGGATGCCGCGTGCGGATCCTCCTCGGCGCCGGCGGTCTCGGGCAGATGGCTGCGGATCACGAGGCCCACCGGCACGACGCAGAGGCCGAGCCCGAACATCACCCGCCAGCCCCAGGCCGACATGGCCTGGTCGCCGACGACGAGCGCCAGGATGGTCGCGACGATGCCGGCGAACAGGGCGGCGCAGCCCTGGCTGGCGATCTGCCAGCTGGTGACGAAGCCGCGCTTGGCCGGAGGCGCTGCTTCCAGCAGGTAGGCGGTGGACGGCCCGACCTCGCCGCCGAGCGCCAGGCCCTGGATGAGGCGGCCGGCGATGACGATCACCTGCGCCCAGCCGCCGATCGCCGCGTAGGACGGGCAGGCCGCCAGCATCAGCATGCCGAGCGCCATCAGGGCGATGGTGATCAGCATCGCGGGCTTGCGTCCGGCCCGATCCGCGAAGGCGCCGATCAAGGCGCCGCCGATCGGCCGCATCACGTAGCCGACGCCGAACAGGGCCAGCGACGCGAGCAGGCTGTGGGTCGGGTCGGTGGCCGGGAAGAACGCCTCGCCGATCGGCTTCGCGAAGAAGGCGTAGACGGTGAAATCGTAGAATTCGAGGGCGTTGCCCAGCACGACGGCGCCGACCGCCTTGCGGTCCAGGGTGGGATGCGGCGCAGCGCCGGCCTGGAGCGTGGTTTTGGCGTCCATCAGCGCGTCGGCTCCCCGGCCGGCGGGTGCTTGGCGATTCCCCCGGTCACCGGCTCGGCCCCATCGGAGACGGCTTCGTCGTAGCCCGCAAGCCAGCGCGTGCGCGCCTGCGTACCCTCGGCATAGGGGCAGGCCTCGCGGGCAAGACCTTTGCCGGGCGCGGCGCGGCCCAGCGCGTGCGTGTCGAGATCGTTCGGGGGCGAATCCATGCGGGCTGAGATCCTCGTGTCGCGTCCGCGGCGATGTAGGGCGAGCGGAGCGCGACGGCTTGCGCTCAATGCAGGGTCGGATCCGCGTCCGGCGGGAGGGCGACGACCTCGCTGAACGGGAATTCCAGCACCACCTCGCCGGCGGCGTCGGTCACGACCAGACAGGCGGTCAACAGCCGGGCCTGGTTCTGCGGATCGGCCAGGGCCGCGCGGATCGTGTCCTGAGCCTTCTCCCAGGCCTGATCCGGGTCGCGCAGCTCGACGCCATTCGGATCGGTGATCGTGTCCTCGCCGATCTGCGTGTGGAAGAAGTAGCGCGGCATGGCCGGCGTCTCCGGTCTCGATCGCGCGTGGTCGCGCGCGCAGGATCCAGATGGGGATCGGAACGGCTCAGGTCAGCACCGCGGCTCCCCCGGGACCGGGCCGGGGGAGCCATCCGGCACGATGCCAGGCGCCGTGCTCAGCCGTTTGCAGCTTGGGTCGCCGGGGACGAAGGGACCGGCCGGAGGGTGTGCACGGTGGCGGAGGGGGCGCCCGTGCGGTGCAGCTTCTCCATCGCCATCAGCGGCCGCAACTCGGGCTCGGCGAAGTCCATCAGCCGGGCGTTGCGCCAGCGCGGCTTGCCCGCGCCGCGGCCGAACCAGCGCGGGCGCACCTCCTCGACCAGCAGCACGAGCCGGCCGGTCCAGGATTTCCGGAACCAGAAGCGCCCGGTCAGAGCCATCGTCCCATCCTCCGCAGCAGACCCGATCAGGCCGGCACCGCTCAGCTATCGGCAGCTCCAATATCGGACTTGGCCGCGCAAGTACCGGTCGATCGTGCGGATCTGTCGGAGATAGACCGATATCCACAGGCCGAGGCCGGGCCTTGACGGGACTCAGCCTGCGACGTGCCGCAACACCAGGCCGAGCACGAGGAGCCATACGAGACCCGACGTGACGTAGACGAAGCCGCGCAGGAGAGCGGATTCGAGGGCGTGGTGCCGGGAACCCGGATCGGCCGGCCGGGACCTGCGCTCCGCCGGCCAGAGCGTCGTCTCGAGCGCGCCCGCGGGGGCGCAGCGAGGTAGCGCGTCAGGCTCTCCGGCAGGGGGCGTCCGTCGGTCTTCACGGGACGAGAAATGACGCTTCGCCCGTCCGGCGGCAAGGTGCGGCCCGCGGGTGAATCGCAGGCGGGTGCGTGCTACAGATCGCCGACCCCGGCGGCACGGCCGGCCCTCGGCGTCCGATCATGTCCCTGCCCCCTGTCCTGATCACGGGCGTCGCCGGCTTCATCGGCAACGCGCTCGCGCTGCGGTATCTCGAAGCCGGCCGGCAGGTCGTGGGCCTCGACAACGTCAACGCCTATTACGACGTCGGCTTGAAGGAGGCGCGGCTCCGGCGCCTCGACCCCTTCGAAGGCTACAGCTTCGAACGGCTCGATCTCACCGACGGGGCCGGGCTCGACGCGCTGTTCCGGCGCCACGGCTTCCGGACCGTGATCCACCTGGCCGCACAGGCCGGCGTCCGCCACTCGCTGACGAACCCGCATGCCTACGCATCGAGCAATCTCGTCGGCTTCCTCAACATCCTCGAAGCGTGCCGGCACGGCGGCGTGGAGCACCTGCTCTACGCCTCCTCCAGCTCGGTCTACGGCGCGGTCACGGCCATGCCGTTCTCGGTCCACCAGAACGTCGACCACCCGGTGAGCCTCTACGCGGCGACCAAGAAGGCCAACGAGCTGATGGCCCACAGCTACAGCCATCTCTACGGGCTGCCGACCACGGGCCTGCGCTTCTTCACCGTGTACGGGCCCTGGGGCCGGCCCGACATGGCGATGTCCCTGTTCGCCCGCGCCATCCTGGCCGGCGAGCCGATCCAGGTGTTCAACCAAGGCCGGATGCGCCGGGACTTCACCTATATCGACGACATCGTCGCGGGCATCGTCGCCCTGGCCGAGAGGCCGGCCGCGCCGAACCCCGCCTGGAGCGGCGCCGCCCCGGATCCCGGCACCAGCGCGGCGCCCTACCGGGTCTACAACATCGGCAACAACGAGCCGGTGGAGCTGATGGAGATGATCGCGCTCTTGGAAGACGCGCTCGGGCGCAGGGCCGAGACGGTCCTGCTGCCGATGCAGCCGGGCGACGTGCCGGCCACCTACGCGGATATCGACGACCTCGCCCGCGATACCGGCTTCCGGCCGGCGACCCCGCTGAAGCTCGGCATCGCGCGCTTCGTGGCGTGGTACCGGAGCTATCACGGCCTCTGAGGCGACCGGCCGTGCCTCAGCGATGGCGCCCGGCCGCGCCGCGCCGCCGATAGCCGAGCACGGCCGCGATCCCGACGAAGACCGCCAGCGCCGTCCACATCCCGCCCTCGCCGAGCTTGCCAACGATCGTCGAGAGCCGTTCCGGCTCGTCCATGAGCACGATCAGGATGGCGGTCAGGCCGCAGAGCGTCACGACGACCGCCAGGGCGCGAAAGGTCATCAGGGGCGCTCCGTTCCCGACGCCGCCACCGGCGCGATCCGGCGGCAAGCCGGCCCGACCTGCTTACAGCATCGTGCCGAACGGTGGTCACCGGCTTTCGGAAAACGGCGATGCGCAGTCAAAGCCCGACGGTCCCGCAAGCCGGCCCGGCGCCGAAGCCGCTTCGATCGCCGAACCGCTATCGCCCGCTCGGCCACGATCCAGCTTCCATCCGCCGCAGGCGGCGATGCCCGTGGCCCGGTGTTGAGGGTCTGGCCGCTCGCTCATGCACGGGACGACGGTCGCGGACGGCTAGGCCGTTGCACCATCTGCGTGTAATCATTTAGAGCTGTTCCAGGCAGGCAAGCTCTGCTCTAAACGCTGCCGCGACAGCGGCCATAAGGAGGAAATCCATGCGTTCTTTCGTTCTCGGCGCCGTCCTTGCCGCCCTGATCCCCCTCTCGGCGCAGGCCCAGGAGGCCGGTGATGCGGCCGCAGGCGAGAAGGCGTTCGCCCCCTGCAAGGCGTGCCACAACTTCCAGAAGAACGGCGTGGGTCCGGACCTCAAGGGCGTCGTCGGGCGCAAGGCCGGCACCTACGAGGGCTACAACTACTCCGCCGCGATGAAGAATTCCGGCATCACCTGGGACGAGGCCAATCTCCACGAGTGGCTGAAGAACCCGAAGGCGAAGGTGCCCGGCACCAAGATGATCTTCCAGGGCTACCCGGACGACAAGAAGGTCAGCGACGTGATCGCCTACCTCAAGACGCAGTCCTGAGACAGCGCGCGATCGCGCAACCGGAATGGGGGCATCCGCGCAGCCGCGCGGGTGCCTTCATCCGTTCAGGACTGGAATGACGGGGCTTCGACCGCCGGGCGTGACGGCGCGCTACTCGGGGATCAGACCGGCCTGAAGGCCGAGCCGCAAGGTGACGAGATCGTTCAGCAGATCCTTCCGGCCCTGCATATCCAGGCCGGTCCGGTCGCCCGCCTCGTCGGGAAGGCAGGCGAGCACGTCCCGCAGCTTCGCGCCGGCGGGTGTCAGGAAGATGCTGACCTGCCGCTCGTCGGCCCGATCGCGGGCGCGCCGGACCCGGCCCGAAGCTTCCAGGCGCTTGAGCAACGGGGTCAGAGTCCCGGAATCGAGGAACAGGCGATTGCCGATCTCCTTGACCGACAGGCCGTCCTCTTCCCACAGCACCATCAGCACGAGGTATTGCGGATAGGTCAGCTCATAGCGGCCAAGAAGCGTCCGGTAGGCGCGGCCGAAGGCGTGCGCGGCGGCGTAGACCGCGAAGCACAATTGGTTGTCGAGGCGCTGCCGGTCCCGCTGCGATGGCAGGTCGACGGTCGCACGACCCGCCTGGTTCGGCTCAGCGCCGCTCTGCGAAGCAGTCGGGCCTGACATCGGATGAACTCTCTCTGGTAAAGGCAGGCTATCGTACCGGTATGCCGACAGGTCTCTCTTAGTCAGTTCGAGAAACCTGTACAATTCTCGTCGTCGGGC
Organism: Methylobacterium sp. J-077; assembly: GCF_022829365.1. GTDB lineage: Bacteria > Pseudomonadota > Alphaproteobacteria > Rhizobiales > Beijerinckiaceae > Methylobacterium. Next base: position 201,438 of record NZ_JAKSYJ010000114.1, read on the forward strand.
GGCGTGCCACAGATCCCGTGCGGCGTTCAGCCATCCATGAGCGGGTGCAGGTCTCGTACCATCGCCTTCAGGCGCTCATCGAGGACGTGCGTGTAGATCTGCGTGGTCGAGATGTCGGCGTGGCCGAGCAATTCCTGGACGATGCGCAGATCGGCCCCGTTCTGCAGCAGGTGACTGGCGAAGGCGTGGCGCAGAACGTGCGGGCTGACCCGGTCGGGGCGCAATCCGGCGGCGACCGCCACGGCCTTGAGGTCGCGGGCGAAGGCCTGCCGGGTAAGGTGGCCGCTGTCGCTGTCGGCGGGGAACAGCCACGGGGATTCCTCCGGCACCGCCGCCAGATGAGCGGTCATCGCCACCCGGGACGCCTCGGTCAGCGGGACGAGCCGCTCGCGGCCGCCCTTGCCCTTGATGAACAGGTAGCGCTCGCGCGTGGTGCCGGCGGCGCGCGGCAGGGCGACGAGTTCCGAGACGCGCAATCCCGTAGCGTAGAGGAGTTCGAGCAGGCAGACCATCCGGCGGGCGCGCCGCGCCGGCCCCGCCTCCTTGTCGGCCGCCGCCGCATGCGCGGTGGCCAGCAGCCCGTCCACCTCGGCGATCGACAGCACCTTCGGCAGGGTCCGGCCCCGGCGCGGCCCCGAGACCGCGACGCTCGGATCCGCCTCGGCATAGCCCTCGGCGTAGAGAAACTTGTGGAAGCCGCGCACGCAGGACAGGCGCCGCGCCGCCGACGAGGCCATCAGCCCGCGCGTCTCCAGGTCGGCGACGAAGGCCCGGAGGCCGTGCGTATCGGCCTCTTCGAGGGGAATGCCGGCGCGGCCCAAATAGGCGAGGTAATCGTCGAGGTCGCGCCGGTAGGCGGCCAGCGTGTTGGCGCCCGCGCCGCGCTCGGCGGCCAGCATGTCGAGATAGGCGGCGACCTCCGGAGACGGGGGCGTGACCGGGCCGTCTGCCGCCGCCGCGCTCAATGGCTGCCCGGCTGGAGCTTCGAAGCCGGGATGGTCACGGTCATCTCCCGGGGGGTCGGCACCACGAAGTTCGCCAGCGCGAACATCGCCGCGAAGACGAGCCCGGCCAGGATCGCGAGGGTGGCGAAGAAACGGAACAGGGTCGGCACGTCGGTCGAACCTCGGGCAGACGAGCGCGGTCGGTGGGGAGGGGAGCGCGCGAAAAGCCCCCCCGAGATGTCGCGAGAGATCGGTTTCCATCACGCGATCGCGGCGCTGACAAGGCCCGCGAGGACACAGCGATGCGTTTCGCAGGCCGCTTGAATCGCGCTAAGAGCCTGGCACAGGATTGGAAGCCCCCCGGCGAGGCGCGCACGGGGCGGCCGACAGGGAGCCGGAGACGCCGCGACCATGCGATGCTGCCGTCGATGAACGAAGAGGATGTCGGTGAACCGATCGAGGCGCGCCTGCGCCGGGCGCTGGGCCTGCGCTCGATCGTGCTCGTCGGCTTGATGGGGGCGGGCAAGAGCACGGTCGGGCGGCGCCTGGCCAGCCGGCTCGGGCTGATCTTCAAGGATGCCGACAGCGAGATCGAGGCGGCGGCCGGCCTGACCATCCCCGACATCTTCGCGATCTACGGCGAGCCGAGCTTCCGGGACGGCGAGGAGCGGGTCATCTCGCGCCTGCTGCGCGCCGGCCCCCTGGTGCTGGCCACCGGCGGCGGCGCCTACCTGCGCGAGGCGACCCGGGTGCGGATCAGGGAATCCGCCATCTCGGTCTGGCTCAAGGCGGATCTCGACGTGCTGATGCGGCGGGTGCGCAAGCGCGGCAACCGCCCGCTGCTGCTCACCGACGATCCGGAGGCGACGATGCGCGACCTCATGGCGGTCCGCCACCCGGTCTACGCGGCGGCCGACATCGTGGTGATCTCCCGGGAGGTGTCGCACGACCGCGTCGTCCAGGACGTGCTGGAGGCGCTGGACGCCCACCTGAACGCGGCGGCACCGAGCCCCATCGCCGCCCAGTGACCTTGCAGCGAGCCTGTCCGTGACCGAGCCCTCGACCCATCCGGTTCCCCTGACGGTGCATGTGCCGCTCGATGCCGGCCGCCACTACGACATCCTGATCGGCCGCGGCCTGATCGAGACGGCGGGCGCGCGGATCGCCGCCCTCGGGGCTCGGCGGGCCGCGATCGTCACCGATGAGAATGTCGGGGCGCTCTACGGGGCGCGCCTGCGCGACAGCCTGGAGCGGGCCGGCCTGGGTTCAGGCATCGTCACCGTGGCGCCGGGCGAGGGCTCGAAATCCTACGCCGGCTACGCGCAGGTCTGCGACGGCCTGCTGGCGCTGAAGGTCGAGCGCGGCGATCTCGTGGTCGCGCTCGGCGGCGGCGTGGTCGGGGACCTCGCCGGCTTCGCGGCCGCGACCCTGCGGCGGGGCGTGCGCTTCGTGCAGGTTCCGACCAGCCTGCTCGCTCAGGTCGATTCCTCGGTGGGCGGCAAGACCGGGATCAACGCGCCGCTCGGCAAGAACCTGATCGGCGCCTTCCATCAGCCTCGCCTCGTCCTGGCCGACACGGCGGCGCTCGACACCCTGTCCGAGCGCGAGATGCGGGCGGGCTACGCCGAGGTCGCCAAATACGGGCTGATCGCCGATGCCGGCTTCTTCGACTGGTGCGAGGCCAAGTGGCGCGGCATCTTTTCCGGCGGCCCGGAGCGGGACGAGGCGGTCGCCGCCTGCTGCCGGGCCAAGGCGGCGGTGGTCACCCGGGACGAGCGCGAGGACGGCGAGCGCGCGCTCCTGAACCTCGGCCACACCTTCGGCCACGCCCTGGAACGGCTGACCGGCTACAACTCGGCAAGGCTGGTGCACGGGGAGGGCGTCGCGATCGGCCTCGCCCTGGCCTTCCGGTTCTCGGCGCGGCTCGGGCTCTGTGCCGGGCAGGATGGCGGCCGCGTCGCCAACCATCTCGCGCTCGCCGGCCTGCCGACCCGCCTCCAGGCGGTTCCGGGTGGCTGCGGCGACGCCGACGCCCTGCTCGACGCGATGGCCCAGGACAAGAAGGTCCGCGATGGCGCCCTGACCTTCATCCTCGCCCGCGGCATCGGCCAGAGCTTCATCGCCCCCGGGATCGACCGGGGGGCGGTGCGGGCGTTCCTGCAGGACGAGCTGGCCGTCGACGCGCGTTCCTGACACGGTATCGGCCTTGCCTTGCGCCGGTCGGACCGCTATGAGCCTGCCACGTCCGGGACGGTGCAGACCGTCGTGGAATTCTGGCCGGGTTCGTCGCTGAGACGGCCAGGACAGGAGGTCGGGGCCGGTTCGCCGGCCCTGCGGTTGCCGGTGTAGCTCAGTGGTAGAGCAGCGCTTTCGTAAAGCGAAGGTCGGGGGTTCAAATCCCTCCTCCGGCACCATTTTATTCTGCCGACTTGCATAGCGACGTCAGTCGATTCCGAGACGGCTCTGCCTCACACGGTCGGACCCGTCGATCGCCGGATGGCGGCCCGCAGAAACGCCGCCGCGCCTATCATGTCTCTCGGAACCCGACGCGCCATCCCCGTGTAAGGCCTTGTGGGCGACGGGACGGCCCGGCAGACGGGGATACGCCATGACAGCCGAGATCCTGGACGTCCGGTTCATCCACGAGGGCTGGAGCAAGTTCGGGATCGCGACGGTGCGCCTCGCCGACGGCGCCGTGGTCGAGCGTGAGATCGAGGATCACGGCAACTCGGTCGGCGTCCTGCCGTATGATCCCGAGCGAAAAGTCGCCACGCTGGTGCGGGAGCTGCGGGTGCCGCCGCTGTTCGCCGCCGGCGAGCAGGTTCAGCTGGAGGCGCCGGCCGGCCTGATCGACGACGGCAGCCCGGAGGAGAACGGCCGGCGCGAGGTGCTGGAGGAGGTGGGGCTGCGCCTGCGCGACCTGGAATTCGTCGGCGCGACCTATTCCTGCGCCAGCCTGACCACCGAGAAGCTGCACCTCTACCTCGCGCCCTACGGCAAGGCCGACCGCGCCGAGGATGGCGGCGGTGCCGAGGGCGAGCACGAGAACATCCGGATCGTGGAAATGCCGCTCGCCGACCTCGCCGGGATGGCGGACCGGGCCGAACTCACCGACTTGAAGACGCTGACACTGGTTTTGGCGCTCCGCGTCCGCCATCCGGAGCTTTTCGCGGCGTGAAAATCCGCTATCGCGTCGTCGCACAATGGTTGATCACCGGCGCGGTGTTCTTCGCGGTCGCCTGGATCGCGTTCCACCTACGCTGAGCTGGACCACCTCGGGGAGCGAGATCATGAGCGACGCGTCCGGCACCGCCGAACCGCACGGCCTCGACCGGGGTCTGACCAATTACGGCGACCGCGATTTCGCCCGCTACCTGCGCCGCTCCTTCGCCCGGTCCATGGGCATCTCGCGCACGCTCCTCGACAAGCCGGTGGTCGGCATCGCGATGACGCCGTCCGGCTTCAACAACTGCCATCGCGGCATGCCCGAACTGGTGGAGGCGGTCTCCCGCGGCGTGCTGGCCGCCGGCGCCCTGCCGCGGCCTTTTCCGACCGTGTCGCTGGGGGAGGTTTTCCTCAACCCGACCAGCATGATGTACCGCAACCTCATGGCCATGGACACGGAGGAGATGATCCAGGCCCAGCCGATGGACGCGGTCGTGCTGATCGGCGGCTGCGACAAGACCGTGCCGGCCCAGCTCATGGGCGCGGCCTCGGCCGGCCTGCCGGCGATCCAGGTGGTGACCGGCCCGATGTCCACCGGCCGCCATCGCGGCCAGCGGCTCGGCGCCTGCACGGATTGCCGGGGTTTCTGGGCCAAGTACCGGGCCGGCACGGTGGATTCGGAGGAGATCGCCGAGGTCGAAGGCCGGCTCTCCGTCACGGCCGGCACCTGTGCGGTGATGGGCACCGCCTCGACCATGGCGTGCATCGCCGAGGCGCTCGGCATGTCGTTGCCGGGCACGGCCGCGATCCCGGCGGTGCATTCGGACCGGCTCGTCGCCGCCGAGGAGACCGGCCGCGCCGCCGTGCGGCTGATCCAGACCAAGGTTACGCCAGCGCAGGTCATCACGGAAAAATCGGTCGAGAACGCGATCCGGGTCCTGATGGCGGTGTCGGGCTCGACCAACGCGATCGTGCACCTCACGGCCATCGCCGGGCGCCTCGGCATCCGCATCCCCGCCGGGCGCTTCAACGCAATCTCGGACGAGACACCGGTGCTGGTCGACCTGAAGCCGGTGGGCGAGGGCTACATGGAGGATTTCCACGCCGCCGGCGGCATGGGCGCGCTGCTGCGCGAGCTGCGCCCGCTGCTGCATCTCGACACCATGGACGTGGAGGGCCGGACCCTGGCCGAACGCCTGGACGAGCCGCCCGGCTGGGTCGACCGCGCGGTGATTCGCGCCTTCGACAACCCGGTCTCGCCGGTGGGCGGCCTGGTGGCGCTCAGCGGCAACCTCGCCCCCGACGGGGCGATCTTCAAGCGCGCTGCCGCGACGCCGGAGCTGTTCGAATCCGAGGGGCGGGCGGTCGTGTTCACCGGCCTCGAGGACCTGAGCCGGCGGATCGACGACCCGGACCTCGACGTCGCGGCGGGCGACGTGCTGGTGCTGCAGAATGCCGGTCCGCACGCCGCCGGGATGCCGGAGGCGGGCTACCTGCCGATCCCCAAAAAACTCGCCCGGGCCGGGATCAAGGACATGGTCCGCATCTCCGACGCGCGGATGTCCGGCACCGCCTTCGGATCGATCGTGCTGCACATCGCCCCGGAGGCGGCCATCGGCGGCCCGCTCGGGGCCGTGCGCGACGGCGACCGGATCCGCCTGTCGATCCGGGACAAGCGGATCGACCTCTTGGTGGACGACGCCGAGATCGCCCGCCGCCTCGCCGACCATCGTCCGCCGCCCGCGCCCAAGCGCGGCTACAAGGCGCTCTACCGGCGCACCGTCACCCAGGCGCCGGAAGGCTGCGACTTCGACTTCCTGATCGGGGAGGGCGAGCCGGGCTGACGCCCGCGGCTTGATCCTCGGGCACGCCGGGCCCATCGTTCGACGAAGAATCGGGAGGAGTCGAAAAATGACGCGCGCCTGCATCGTGGGCTGGGCCCACACCCCCTTCGGCAAGCTCGAGGAACCGGATGTCGAGGGCCTGATCGCGCGGGTGTCCGGCGAGGCGCTGGCGCATGCCGGCGTTGAGGACGCGCAGGTCGACGGGATCTATGTCGGCGTCATGAATACCGGCTTCTCGAAGCAGGGCTTCGAGGGGTCGCAGGTCGCCCTGAACCGGCCGGGCCTCGCCCACGCGCCGGCGACCCACCTGGAGAATGCCTGCGCCACCGGCTCGGCGGCGCTCTACGCGGCCCTCGACTTCGTCGATAGCGGCCGCGGCCGGATCGCCCTGGTGGTCGGCGCCGAGAAGATGACGGCGAAATCCGTGGCCGAGACCGGCGACATCCTGCTCGGCGCCTCCTACCGGAAGGAGGAGGCCGACATCGAGGGCGGCTTTGCGGGCGTGTTCGGGCGGATCGCGGCGGGCTATTTCAAGCGCTACGGCGACCGCAGCGAGGAACTGGCCCGCATCGCCGCCAAGAACCACCGCAACGGCGTCGCCAACCCCTATGCGCAGCTCCGGAAGGATCTCGGTTTCGAGTTCTGCAACAAAGTTTCAGAAAAAAACCCCTACGTGGCAGCGCCGCTCCGGCGCACCGATTGCTCGCTGATCTCGGACGGCGCCGCCGCCCTCGTCGTGGCGGATGCCGAGACCGCCGAGGGGCTGGCGCGGGCGATCGGCTTCCGCGCGCGGGCCCATGTCAACGACATCCTGCCCCTGTCGCGCCGGGACCCGACCGAATTCAAGGGCGCACGCCTCGCCTGGGACAAGGCCCGCGCGCAGGCCGGGATCGGCAACGACGACCTGTCCTTCGTCGAGACGCATGATTGCTTCACCATCGCCGAGCTCATCGAGTACGAGGCGATGGGATTGGCCGAGCCCGGCCAGGGTTTTCGCGTCGTCCGCGAGGGCCTGACCGAGAAGGGCGGCCGCCTGCCGATCAACCCGTCCGGCGGGCTGAAGTCCAAGGGCCACCCGGTCGGCGCCACCGGTGTCTCGATGCACGTGATGGCCTGCCTCCAGCTCATGGGCGAGGCCGGCGACATGCAGGTCCCCGGCGCGAACCTGGCCGGGATCTTCAACATGGGCGGTGCGGCCGTGGCCAACTACGTGTCGATCCTGGAGCGGCGGCGCTGAACCGGGGTTCGGGCCGCCCTCGATGACAAGCCGCGAAGGACCCGCCTGTCACGCATGATCGACCGGATCACGCCTCGGGCCGGGCAATCTCCCAAGCCCACCACCGCAACCGCCCCGCCAAAAAATCCCGCCCGGGCAACCTCCGCGCAAAGCTGCTCGAACCCCGCGCCGGTTGACACCAAACCCGCCATCGCCAACACCTCGCGCCCGCCGCTTCCGGAGCGGCGAACCCGGGAAGACCTGTGACACGATGGCGGTGACGCGCACCTACCTCGACTTCGAGAAGCCGGTTGCCGAGCTGGAGGCCAAGCTCGAGGAATTGCGGGCGGTCGGGGAGCGCGACGGCGCCGTCTCGATCTCCGAAGAGGTCGGCCGGCTCGAGGCCAAGGCCGGACAGGCGCTCGCCGAGATCTACGCGAGCCTCACGCCCTGGCAGAAGACCCAGGTCGCCCGCCACCCGCAGCGCCCGCATTTCGTGGATTACTGCGCCGGGCTGATCAGCGAGTTCACGCCGCTGGCCGGCGACCGCAGCTTCGGCGAGGACGAGGCGATCCTGGGCGGCTTCGGCCGCTTCCGCGGGCGCCCGGTCCTGGTGCTCGGCCAGGAGAAGGGCGCGACCACCGAGGCGCGGCTGCGCCACAATTTCGGGATGGCCCGGCCCGAGGGCTACCGCAAGGCGGTCCGCCTGATGGAGACCGCCGACCGGTTCGGCCTGCCGGTGATCGCCTTCGTCGACACCGCCGGCGCCTATCCGGGCATCGAGGCCGAGGAGCGCGGCCAGGCCGAGGCCATCGCCCGCTCCACCGAGGCGTGCCTAGCGCTCGGCGTGCCCAACGTCGCCGTGGTGATCGGGGAGGGCGGCTCGGGCGGCGCCATCGCGCTCGCCACCGCCAACCGGGTGCTGATGCTGGAGCACGCGATCTACGGGGTGATCTCGCCGGAGGGCGCCGCCTCGATCCTGTGGCGCGACCAGGGCCGCGCCCACGAGGCCGCCACCGCCATGAAGATCACCGCCCAGGACCTGCTGCGGCTCGGCGTCATCGACGGCATCATCCCGGAGGCCACCGGCGGCGCCCATCGCGACCGCGAGGCGGCGATCCGCGGCGCGGGCGACGCCGTCGCCGATTCGCTCGCCCAGTTCGACGGCCTGAGCCCGGTGGAGATCCGCGACCGCCGGGCGGAGAAATTCCTCGCCATCGGCCGGACCCTGTGAGCGCACCTGGCGCGACCGGCGGCCTGCTGGGCGCCCTCGGGCGCCTGCTGGGCCGGCGCGACGCGCGCGAGCCGGGCGAGCACAACCACGTGTCGCTCGGCTGCAATTGCCAGATGGCGCACGTGCTCAAGACCCTGGACCTGCGCCACTGGTCCGGCCCGCTCGACTGGATCTTCGCCATGCCCGGCATGGTCCGGGACTGCCTGGACGACGACTTTGCCGCGCTCACCGACCGCGGCCAGCTCGAGAGCATCCCGGAGGCGGAGCGCCGCGGCCCCGACATCTGGCGCGGCCGGCACCGGCTCTACCGGGAGCGCCACGGGCTCGAATGCGTGTTCAACCACCACGACCCGGCGGCGAACGCGGCGGATTACGCCTTCCTGACCGAGGGCGTGCGCCGCCTGCGGGTGGCCCTGGACACCCCCGGCACCGAGAACCGGCTGTGGATGATGACGCATCTGCACACGCCCCGGGACATGGTCGAGGCGATCGACGACCTGCTGCGCGCGCGCCCCAGCCGCAACCACCTGACCTTCCTGCAGCTCCAGCCGGAACATCCCGGGGTGGACGTGGTCGAGGCCCTCGACCTCCGGCCTACCTTACGCTGGCTGACGATCCGCACCCGCTCGACCCCGGTCGGCCTGCGGCTCGCCGACCCGGCCGAGGACGCCCAGCTCGTGGAGATCATCCGCACCGAGGCGGGGCGCCTGCCGGTTGTGTTCGGCTGACGGGGCCTAACCCCCGCGCATCCGCTCCGCCAGGAAGTCGACCAGCACCCGCACCCGGGCCGGCAGGCCTGCGCCGCCCACGAACACCGCGTGGATCGCCTCGCGGTCCTGCGGGTTGAACGGCTCCAGGAGCGGCACCAGCCGGCCGGTCGCGAGGTCGTCGGCGATGTGGAAATTGCCGACCCGGGTGATGCCGACGCCGCCGAGCGCCAGCTGCACCAGGGTCTCGCCGTTATTGGCCGCGAGGGTGCCGCGCACCGGCAGGATGACGTCGCGTCCGTCCTCGCGGAACGGCCAGCCGGGCTCGATCCGGCGGAAGGTGAAATCCAGGCAGTTGTGGTCGGCGAGGTCGGCGGGCCGGTGCGGAATCCCGGCCCGGTCGAGATAGGCGGGGGCGGCCACCACGGTCCGGCCGGTCTCGCCGAGCCGCCGGGCGGTGAGCGGGCTGTCGGCCAGGGGCCCGAACCGGATGCCGATATCGGCCCGGCCGCCGAGCACGTCGGCGATCTCGTCGCTCAGGTCGATCTCGACCACGATGCCGGGATGGCGCGTGACGAATTCGCCGAGCAGCGGCACGATCACCAGGCGCCCATGGGCGGTGGCGGCGCTGACCCGAACCCGCCCGCGCGGGCAGCCCTGGTCGGAGAGTGCGGTCTCGGTCTCCGCGAGATCGGCCAGGATGCGCCGTGCCGCGCGCCCGTAGGTCTCGCCCTCCTGGGTCAGGCGCAGCGTCCGGGTGGTCCGGACCAGGAGCTGCACGCCGAGCCGCGCCTCGGTCCGGGCGACGACCCGGCTCACGGCCGAGGGCGTCAGCCCGAGCCGGCGCGCCGCCCCCGACAGGCTCCCGGCCTCCGCCACCGCCACGAACACGGCCATGTCCCCGGCGCGGTCGGCCTTGTCGCGCTGCATTCGTGCCTCCAACGCACAGATCTCGATCCGGCGAGCGGTCTACTCGCATCATGTCAAATCCGCCACGTGCTGCCCCGGAACAACCGGAGCCTTCACATGGCGATCAAATCCTCCCCTGCTGGCCCTGGCGGTCGGCGCCTTCGGCATCGGCGTTACGGAATTCACCCCGATGGGCATGCTGCCGCTCATCGCCGGGGATCTCGGCGTCTCGATCCCCGCCGCCGGCCTCGTGATCAGCGCCTACGCGCTGGGGGTGCTGGTCGGCGCGCCGCTGATGACCCTGGCCTCGGCGCGCATACCGCGCCGCCGGCTGCTGGTCGGGCTGATGGCGATCTTCACCCTCGGCAACCTTTTGGCTGCCGTCTCGGACAGCTACGCCATGCTTGTCATGGCCCGCCTCGTCACGGCGCTGAACCACGGGGCGTTCTTCGGGATCGGCTCGGTGGTGGCCGCCGGGATCGTGCCGCCGGAGCGCCGGGCCGCCGCGGTGGCGTCGATGTTCTCCGGGCTCGCGATCGCGACGATCGGCGGCGTGCCGCTCGCCGCCTGGATCGGCGAGGTTCTGGGCTGGCGCACGGCGTTCTGGGGCATCGCAGGCGTCGGCGCGGTCGCCATGGTGGCGCTGCGCCTCGCGTTGCCCGAGTTGAAGGTCGAGGCCCGGGACGACCTGCGGGCGGAGTTGCGCGCGCTCGTCCGCGGCCCGGTGCTCGCCGCGCTGGCGCTCACCATGGTGGGTTTCAGCGCGATGTTCACGCTGTTCACCTACATCGTGCCGATCCTGCGGATCGAGACCGGCGCGACGAGCCTGTTCGTCACAGCGATGCTAGTGCTTTTCGGGATCGGCCTCACGGCCGGGAATTGGCTGGGCGGTCGCCTCGCCGACCGCTCGGTTGACGGCACCATCCTCGGATCCCTGGCGGCCCAGATCGTCATCCTCGCGCTGTTCGCCTGGGGCATGCACGGGGAAGCGTCGGCGGCGCTGCTGATTGCCCTCTGGGGCATCGCGAGCTTCGCCATCGTGCCCCCGCTCCAGATGCGCGTCATGGATGAGGCCAGCGGGGCGCCGAACCTGGCCTCGGCGATGAATATCGGCGCGTTCAACCTCGGCAACGCCATCGGGGCGGCGGTCGGCGGCGGCGTGATCGATGCCGGGCTCGGCTACGACACCGTGCCGCTCGCGGGCGCCGCCCTGGCGGCGTTGGGGCTCGCTTTCCTGCTGTGGCTGCGCCGGGACGGACGGGTGCGGGCCGCCGCAGCGGCGAGCTGCGGATAATGCCGCCCGCTCAAGGACTTGGAACCATCTGCGAAGGTCCCGGATTCAAAAGGTCCGGGACCCAGCCCTTTCAAGGTGTTTGGATTGGGCCGCGTTCGGGACGTTTCGCCGACGGGTTCACACGTCTCCACTTGACGGCAACGCTTTGAAAACGTGGCGCTTTCCCCGCCCCCCTTGCGGGGAGTAGTCAGGGGTGGGGGTGGTGCAGGATTGAGCCGAACGGTGCCTTCTGAACCACCCCCACCTCCAGCTCCTCCCCGCAATGGGGAGGAGCGCGCGTCGCGTCTCGCTTGAATAGCTGCGCCAAACACCTTGAAAGGGCTGGGTCTTCGACCTTTTGCGGGTCCAGGGCAAAGCCCTGGGTCGAGCGAAGCCCGATGCATCGGGTCTCCGCCCCGATACCCCGCCAAAGGGCTGAGCCCTCTGGAAACCCGGTTCCGTCAGTGCGTGGCGCGCGACAGGGCGACAATGGCGCCGACGATGACGATCGTCTGGAAGCCGATCGAGCCGATCACCCACTTCATGATGTCGAACTTGGCCTCGGCCAGATCGGTCTTGGTGACTAGGTTCGCGAGATCGGCATCGCGACTCTCGCGGATCGCACTGGTGATCGCCTCGGCCTGATCCTCGGACAGACCGGATGCCTTGAGCCGACGGACCAGGGCATAGGTGTCGAGTGAGAGCGCCGTCATGGGCCACGCCGCCCTCTTCGCGAGCCGGTTCCGGCCGCTGTGATGCCTGGATCGATCCGGATACCGATGCCCATCGCTCGCTGATTCCGGCAGAAGCTCGCGCGTCAGGGAAAGCTGGCGATTTTGCCGAATGGGCGCAAGCGGGTCCTTGCAGCGTGCGTCTCCTCACCGCCGCAGCGGCTGGATGCCTCGGGGTCGCGGCAAGCCCGAAGCCGTTCGGAACAGGAATGATTCGTCGCTGGTGGCCCGGCCCGGATCGCCTTTCCCGCAGGCCCGGTGGCGCCGCCATCCACCGAAGAGTCCCGTGCCCTGTTGCAGACAGGATCTTGCGGTAACAAAGGCGCAAGCTTAACGAGCCTATTGGGTTGGGGAGTGGCGCCCGATGTCGGCTATGAAAAGGCCGCCGGGCGCAGGCTAGGACGACGAGGTTCCCCATGACGGCGCGTCTCGCGACTGCGCGACTGCTGGCGGCCGCTTCCCTGCTGGCCCTCGCGCTGGCCGGCTGCCAGGACGGTTCCGGGATCAACGGCCCGACCGCGCGCAGCATCGCGCCGATCGCCCCGCAGACCCTGGCCCTGATGCAGACCAAGGGCATGCAGCAATCCGACCCGATCCTGATCCGCACCTACAAGAAGGAAGCGGAGATGGAGGTCTGGAAGCGCGGCGGCGACGGCCGCTACGCGCTGCTGAAGACCTACCCGATCTGCCGCTGGTCCGGCCAGCTCGGGCCGAAGGTCCGCGAGGGCGACCGCCAGGCGCCGGAGGGGTTCTACACGATCACCCCGGGCCTGATGAACCCGAATTCCGCGTACTACCTGTCGTTCGATACCGGCTTCCCGAATGCCGTCGACCGGGCCAACGGGCGGACCGGCAGGTACCTGATGGTGCACGGCACCTGCTCGTCGGCGGGCTGCTTCGCCATGACCGACGCGACCATCGCGGAGATCTACGCGGTCGCCCGCGAGGCGTTCATCGGCGGCCAGCGCAGCTTCCAGTTCCAGTCCTACCCGTTCCGGATGACGGCCCAGAACATGGCCAAGTTCCGCAACGACCCGAACATGCCGTTCTGGGAGAACCTCAAGGAGGGCTCGGATTACTTCGAGGCCCTGCGCGAGGAACCGAAGGTCGGTCAGTGCGGCACCAAATACGTGTTCGGCGGCTCGGACGCGGCGGCCGGCGCGTGCAAGCCGAAGGTCGACCCGCAGGTGGCCGAGAAGCGCGAGCACGACGCCCGCGAGGTGGCCGAGCTGGTCGCCAAGGGCACGCCGGCCGTGCGCGTGGTCTACCAGGATGGCGGCCAGAACCCGGTGTTCCGCCCGCCGGCCAACACCAGCGCCTTCGCGAGCCTCGGCGGCACCGAGACGGTGCTGCCCTACGACGCCAAGGAGTTCGGCCGGCACAATCTCGGCGACGTCAGCCGGCCCGAGACCCTGGCGGCCGGTCCGCAGGAGATCGAGATCGGCCCGAAGGGTCAGCCGACGATGATGGCCGGCGCCGAGCCGGCGCTCCCCGCCAAGACGGCCGCCAAGGGAGCCTCCACGCCCGGCCGGGGGCAGAAGCCGGCCGCCACGACGCTGATGGCCAACCGGGCCGAGCCGGAACTCCGGGTCGAGACCACCGCGTCGGTTTCGGAGAAGCCGGCCCGGATCGCGGTCGCCGATGCCGACGGCGATCCGAGCAGCTACCAGAAGCTGCTGGGCTCGCTGTTCGACAAGGAGAAGCCGGCGGCCCCCGCCACCCCGGCGGTCGACGCGACCGTGGTGCCCGAGCCGGTCAAGCTCGCGCGCGCGGCCGAGAAAATCGCCCCCAAGACGGCGGCCAAGCCGCACGCGGTGAAGACCGCCAAGGTGGAGGCCAGGGCAGAGGCCAAGCCCGAGATCAAGGCCGATTCGAAGCTGGCCCTGCGCAAGGGCGAGCCGGAGGCCAAGGCCAAGCCGTAGCGGTCAGACCAGCGGCCGGTCGCGGTTCATCAGCCACAGGGCGTGGACCGTGCCGGGCAGCCAGCCGAGCACCCAGAGCAGGATGTTCAGCAGGAACTGCACGCCGAACCCGGTGGTGACGAGCACCGCCACCGGCGGGATGAAGATCGCGAGCAGGATGCGGACGAGGGTCGACACGGGCACTCCGGGGCTCAAGGCCGAGATCATCGTCCCGAAAGGTGGCCGACGGCTTTCGGACAAGGACAATGCGCGTGAACGAGCGCGCGCATCGTGCCGGTACCGATATCCGGCGCGATGCGCCAGAGCGGCCGCCGCAGAAATGGATCCCGGTTCGGCACAAGCGCGTGCGTTGCATCAACGCCCGCGAGCGGTTCCCGATCGCAGGGCGACCGGGAACCGCTCGAGCCGCGATGGGATCGGACCTTCGGAACGTCCTATCGCGGCATCGCCGAGGCGCCGAGCACGCGGCCTTCGCCCGCACGGACGCGCCTGATCCGGTTTCGGATCGGCCGCGTCAAGGAGCCCAGGATCATCGTGACGGCACTGAAGCGCAGGCGATCGAACGCCCCGATACACCGGTTCACGACCGGGCTCCGTTCCGTCCGCCGGTAGGCGTGCAGCGCGCCGATGCGCGACGCGCGCGCAAAGCCGAGGGCACGGATCCCACGCACAACCTGATGGTGATGCTGATACAGGAACCACTCGTTCCCGCTGGCCGGTTTGCGCGCATCGATATCGAACACCAGTAATCCGTCGGGTTTGAGTGCGCGACGGAGCTGCGTGATCGTCTGCTGGATATCGGGGACATGGGCCATCGTGTTGAAGCCCGTGATGAGGTCGTAGCGACCGTCTGCCAAGGCGTCCGTGTTCAAGTCGATAAACTCGGCCGGCACGTCGGCCCGTGCGAGCCGCCACCGCGCGAATTCCAGCAGCGGCGTCGAGACATCGGCCAAGGCGATGTCCCAGCCATAGCGATGAAACAGGAGGCTGGCCGTGCCGACGCCGGAGCCGAAATCCAGGTGCCGTCCGGGCGGCAGGGCCGTCAGAGCATCGGCCACCTGCACCGGAAGGGCAGGGTAGGGGCCATCCCGGTTCTCGGCCTGGCGCGCATGATACGCGATGTTTCCGAAGACCCAGTTCGAGACACTGCAGTAGAATGCGCGCAGTCCTTCGGGGGTCGAACGATCGGCTTCGGCCCACTTTGTTTTGGAAATCTCGGCCGTGTTGCTGACAATATTTTTGACGTCATCAATGCTCATATTCGAGTATTCGGACAGCAAATGGACGACGGCCTGAGTCGGCGGCATATTCCTGCCGTCGACCAGGATTTCAGTCCAGATTTCGTTCGCGGACGACGCCATCATGTTCGATACCCCTCATCAATGTCATGGGATTTGAATGACTGACGCATTGCTGTGATTATTTATCGATCATACCGGTACGCCGGTTTAATATTGAATTTAAGTACCTATTAAGTAGTATTTGTGGAACTTAATAAGATTTTATCCCTTGAATATAGAAATAGAGCGCATATTTTCTGGTCTTTTCGTCCTCATAGGACTGCAATCGGATTGTTGCCGGTCAGTATCGCGATCGTGTCCCGCGCATTGGCGCGGCAGGCCCCGGTCGGCGGCCGAGGCTCACGAGGCGCGCCGCGTCGGTCGCGGGACGAGGACGTCCGGCGCGGGCGGTCGGTCGCCCGGCGAGGCGTGTGTGCGGATGCCGTCGAGCTGAGCCCGCCAGGGTCCGATCACGTTGCCGGCTTGCTCGAGGGGATCGAACATCTCAGCGTCGAGGCGCGCCGTGACCGCTCCCACGGGCTCCCTGGCGCGGGCCCGGCGATCACCTCCTGCGCGGTCTTCGGGCGGGAGAGACGAATCGCTCGCGCCGCGTCTCGAAGGTTCGCGGGCGAAGTTCGGGACGCGATTCCCGAAGTCGCACCCGTCGGAGCGATCGGACGGGCGAAGGCGCCGGACCGAGCGCCGGACGTGGCCTCGAGTTCGGGCAATCGGCCGCATCGGGCCGACGAACCCGGATTCCCGCCCCCGTCGAGCCCGGGCGTGCCTGCGGCACCCCGGACTCGACGGGCGGTCTCAGACCGTCAGTTCTTCACCGGCGGCGTGGTCGCGCTGGGGACATTCGCGGCCTGCTTCTCCGGGTTCTTCACCTGGCTGTAGGCGACGTTGGCAAAGGTGCCGATCACGGCGGGCCAGCTCGGGGCGGCGTATTGCGGGTCGTCGCGGCCGACCTTGCAGAAGGCGGTGGTCAGCGCGTTGACCACGTCGTCGTCGGAGGCGCCGGTATCGGCCGCCTTGATCTGCGGCACCACCCGGGTCAGCGTCGGCACGAAATCCTGCTGCTTCAGGCCGGTGAGCGTCGCCGCGACGCCGACCTTGTCGAAGGCCGCCTTGAGCTTGTCCTGCTCGATCTCGGCGCAGGGGGCGGTGCCGGCCAGCATGGTCTTGGTGGCGGCGCGGGCTTCGGAGGCCTTGCTGCCGGTCACCGGGGGCGCCTTGTTGCCCCAGGAATTGCGGATGTAGTCGGTGACGTTCTTGACCTCGACATCGGTCATCTGCTGGCCGATCGCCACCATCGGGGCCAGCCCGCTCTGGGCGGCCAGACCGCCGTAGATCACCCGCAGCACCGTCTCGGGTCCCTCCGACATCACCGAGGTGTTGCCGGCGAGCGCCGGCACCGCGCCCTCGATGCCCTTGCCGTCGGGCTGGTGGCAGGAGGAGCAGTAGGTCAGGTAGGTCGAGGCCCCCGGCGCGTCCGCGGTGTCGAAGGAGGCGAGGTCCTTGGGCTTGTAGGTCTGCTTGGCCGGGACCGTGCGCAGGTAGGCGACCATCGCCTTCAGGTCGTCCTCCTTCACCTTGGAGAGGGATTCCATGATGGTCTGGCGCATCGGGCCGGCGGCGACGCCGGGGCGGTCGCCCGGGGCGGTGCCGGTCTTGAGGTAGGTCACCACCTGCTCGTCGGTCCAGGCGCCGATGCCCTGGTGGCCGTCTGGGGTGATGTTGGGGGCGTACCAGCCGTCGATGACGCCGCCGCCGAAGCGGCCCGCGAAGCTCGAATTGCCGACGAGCTTGTTCTCGTTGTGGCACATGGCGCAGTGGCCCAGCCCCTCGACCAGGTAGGCGCCGCGGTTGACCTCGGCGCTGGCGTTCGGATCGGGCTTGAAGCGCTCGTCCGAGAAGAAGGCGGTCCGCCACGTCACCAGCGCGGTGCGGACGTTGAACGGGAACGGGATCTGGCTCTCCTGGCGCTTCTCGTTCACCGCCGGGACCGATTGCAGGTAGGCCCAGATCGCCTTGGTGTCGTCGTCCGTGACCTTGGTGAACCAGCCGAACGGGAAGGCCGGGTAGAGATAGCCGACGTTCTTGCTGTAGCCGTGCCGGAACGCCTTGTCGAAATCCTCGTAGCTCCAGTTGCCGAGCCCGGTCGCCTTGTCGGGGGTGAGGTTGGGGGTCATGATCACCCCGAACGGCATGTTGAGCGCGTAGTTGCCGGCAAGGAACTTGCCGCCCGGGGCGGTGTGGCAGGCGGCGCAATCGCCCATGGTCACGAGGTACTTGCCCCGCTCCACCGGGTCGGACCCGTCCTGCGCCAGGGCGGGGCCCGCGAGCAGCAGGGCCGCCACCATCGGGGCCGCATTGCGGCCGGGGAAGCGGGCAATCCTGCGCTGCATGGCGACCTCTCCCGTGCCGTCTTTATAGGTTTTCCAGGGTGCTGGCCGAGAACGCGGCGGTTCCCGGCGTTGTTCCGGCCTGCGGCGGGGTGCGGCGATGCGCCGTGGCGGCCGCCCGGAACCGCAGACCGAGATCGGTGAGGTGGGCCGCGAGCCCCGCGAGCATCCAGCCGGCGACCACCTCCCAGCCGGATCCGACCAGGGCGGCCCGGAGCGCCAGCATCAGGGCCGCCCCGGAGGCGAGGTTGGCCAGGAGCGGCGGCACGGCCAGGCCCCGGCGCCGCGCCAGCCGGGCGAGCAGCAGCGCCTCGGCGGCGACCAGCGCCAGGATCGCGTCGACGATCCGGCCCGAGGCGAACAGGGCCTCCATCAGGCGAGCCCCCGGAACGGCGCGTTGAGACGCACGATCCGCAGGTTCAGGCAGGCGGCGACGCTGACCCAGGCGAGGTAGGGCAGGTTCATCAGCCCGGCGGCGAGGGAGACCCGGCCGGTGACCAGCACCAGCACGGCGATCGACAGCCACAGGGCCGCGACCTCGGCGAGCGCCCAGTCGGGCCGGCGCAACCGGAAGAACAGCACGCTCCAGGCGATGTTGAGCACGCCGTTCACCGCGTAGGCGGCGACCAGCAGCCCCCGGGCGGTGGGATCGGGATCGCCGTTCCAGGCCATCACGGCAGCGATAGTGGTGAGCAGGAAGATCGTGGTCCAGACCGGCCCGAACGCCCAGTCCGGCGGCTTCCAGGCCGGGAACCGCAGGTGCCGGTACCAGCCATCCGTCTTGGTCGCGACGGCGCCGGCGACGGCCACCAGGATCGCCGCCAGGGCCGCGACCGCGGGCGGCCCCCAGCCCTCGCCCCCCGGAAAACTCAAGGCGAGACCCAGCGGAACAGGTGGGCGAGGTCCTTGAAGAAGATCCGCGCGTGGGCGGCGGGTTTCGACCGGACCAGCTCCTTGTTCATGTAGCTGTCCCAGGTGAGCTGCTGGACATCCTTGTCCCGGCAGATCGAGACGAAGCGCTCGCGCAGGCCGTCGCTGCGGTACCAGACCCACTGCATCATCCCGAGGATCCAGAACACGCGCCCGTGCAGCTTCATGAACTTCTTTCGCGCGCCCGCGAGCGCCCGGGCCTCGCCGGTCTTCAGGAACGCTGCCGCCGCTTCGGCCGAGAGCTGGCCGCCGAGCATCGCGTAGTAGATGCCCTCGCCGGAGGCCGGGGCGACGACGCCTGCGGCATCGCCCGCGAGCAGCACGTCGCGGCCGTTGTCCCAGCGCTTGAGGGGTTTCAGCGGCAGGGGCGCGCCCTCCCGGCGGAGCGTCTCGGCGCCGTCGAGGCCGGTGGCGACGCGCAAGGCCCGGATCGAGGAGCGCAGGGAGAAGCCCTTCTTCGCGCTCCCGGTGCCGATGCTCGCCGTCTCCCCGTGCGGGAAGATCCAGGAGTAGAAATCCGGCGAGTGCCGGCCCTGGTAATAGACGTCGCAGCGGGCGGCATCGACGGCGTCGCCGCCCGGCGCGTCCCTCGGGGGCACCCGGACGATCTCGTGATAGGCGAAGACCTGTTTCATCGTGTCGTGGCCCGGCACCTCGGCCCGGCCCACCGGCGAGCAGGCCCCGTCGGCGCCGATGACCAGCCGCGCCCGGACCGCGTGGCGGGCCTGGGCCTCGCCCTTGCCGGTGGTGAAATGCACCAGCGGCAGCCCGTCATCCGGCCGGGTGATCTTTTCGTAGGCCGCCTCGCGCAGATCGGCGCCGGCCTGCTCGGCCCGGGCGCGCAGCCACGGGTCGAAATGCTGGCGGTCGACCATGCCGACGAAGCCCTCGCCCACCGGCATGTCCACGGCCTTGCCGCTCGGCGCCACCATCCGGGCGGAGCGGATCTTGGCGACCAGCAGGGAATCGGGAATCGCGAAGTCGCGGATCAGCCGGGGCGGGATCGCGCCGCCGCAGGGCTTGATCCGCCCGGGCTTGTCGAGCAGCAGCACCGCGTGACCGGCCCGGGCCAGCTCGGTGGCCGCCGTGGCCCCCGCAGGACCGCCGCCGACCACGACGACATCGTACGAAGCGCCATCAACCAACCGAGCCATCGCGTCACCTCGCGCCGAGGATGGGATTGAGCGGGATATTGCCCCGGCCCGGGGCCCGGACGGCCTCGAGCCGCAGGGCCAGCACCACCGCGACGAGGAACAGAGCCCCCTCCGCGGCGAAGACGGCGGCGTAGGCCTGGACCGGCTCGGCCGTGACCAGCCGGACCAGATCCACCGCGGCCGCCCCCAGAAAACCGCCGGCCCCGAAGGCGACGCCCTGGGCCGCGCCCCAGACGCCCATGCGGGTGCCGCGCTCGCGGGCATCGCCGCGACCGGCCAGCGCCATCATCGAGCCGATGGCGGCGACCGCGTAGGCGCCGTTGGCGACACCCAGCGCGAACACCACCGGCCGCAGGGGCAGGACGTCGCCGCCCGCGGCCAGCGCGAACAGCGCGGCGGCCGAGCCGGCGCAGCCGAGCGCGATCCAGAGCCGCAGGGAGGCGAGGGGGGTGCCGCGGGCGGCCAGCGTCACGCCGGCCACCAGCAGCATCCCGGCCAGCACGCCGCCGTGCTGGAGCCCGGCGAGCTTGGTGGTGGCTCCCGGGCTCATGGCGAAGACCAGCCCGGCATAGGGCTCCAGGATCAGCTCCTGGGCGCTGTAGGCCAGCATCGAGACGAACACGAAGATAGTGAAGGTCCGCGCCACCGGATCGGCGAGCACCTGGGCCAGCACCGTGAAGAACGGTTTTTTGGTGGTTTCGGGCTCGGGAGCCCGGATCGGCAGGCGTCGCTCGACCCCGGCGAGCGCCAGCACGGCGACCGCGAAGGCGATGGCCGAGACCGTGCCGGAGACGGCGACCAGCCTCAGCCCGGAGAACGGATCCAGAAAGTGCCCGGCGAGCGGCGCCGTCAGGGCGAAGCCCAGGATCATCATCACCCACACGATGGTGGCCGCCGCTCCGCGCCGGGCCGGCGCGACGACCCCCGACAGCAGCACCAGCAGAGACGTCCCGGCGGCCCCGACCCCGATCCCGACGCACAGGAACGACACGGCCGCCAATGCGAGGCCGAGGACCAGATCGGTGGCGGCGAGCGCCGTGCCGCAGGCCGCCCCGAACCCGCCGAGGCAGAGGGCCGCCATGCCGACGACGATCCAGGGGGTGCGGGTCCCGCTCCGGTCCGAGCCGTAGCCCCAGCGCGGGCGCAGCACCTGCACGGCGTAGTGCAGGGCGACCAGCAGGCCCGGCACCAGGGCGGGCAGCGCCAGCTCCACCACCATCACCCGGTTGAGGGTGGCGGTCATCAGCACGACGACGCTGCCCAGGGCGGTCTGGACCAGGCCGAGGCGGAGGATCTGGGGCCAGCCCAAGTCGCTTTCAGGCGCGCCGCTCCTCCCTCCCCGCTCTGCGGGGGAGGGTACCCTGCGAAGCAGGGGGGGAGAGGGGAGCGCCGTATCCTGAGACGTCGCGACAGGCGTGAATTCCTGCACCGTCGCGCTGCCCCTCTCCCGACCCGGCCTGACGGCCGGCCCACCCTCCCCCACGGAGGGGGGAGGGAACGGGGCGTGGGTCGGGCCGTGGCCCTCATCGAGCGCCGAAACCGCCACGCGCCCCCTCTCCCGCTCGCGAGAGGGGACCCGAGCCCCATCCGGCATTGGGGCGGAAGCGGCACGCGAATCGGAAGGCGTCATCACGCCCCTCCCACCAGCGGGCGCAGGGCGAAGGCGGCGACCAGCATGCCGAGCACGTAGAGGGTCGTGCCGGTGCCGTTGTACCAGGCCGCCCGCTCGCGGGGGCTCTTCAGGAACCGGGCCATCAGGGCGAGCTGTCCGGCCAGCAGGGCGGCCACCACAGCGGCATGGCCCTGGCGCTCCCAGGCGAGGAGCAGCCCGATCACCACCACCTGCGGCACCGCCATGACCAGGCAGGCGAAGCGGGCGGCCCGGTCCGAGCCCATCTGCACCGGCAGGGACATGAGCCCCATGCGCCGGTCGCCCTCCACCGACTTGAAGTCGTTGAGCGTCATGATGCCGTGGGCGCCGACGGAATAGAGCAGGGCGACGAGCAGGACCCGCCGGTCGGGCAGGGCGGCGGCCATCACGGCGGCGCCGGTGAACCAGGGCAGGCCCTCGTAGCAGAGCCCGACCGCGGCGTTCCCCCACCAGCCATTCTTCTTCAGGCGCAGGGGCGGCGCGGAGTAGATCCAGGCGAGAACCAGCCCGAACAGGGCGGCGCCCAGGATCCACGGACCGAGGGCGGCGGCCACCAGCAGGGACAGCAGCGTCCAGCCGAGCGCCAGGTAGAGGCCCCAGCGGCCCGGGATGCGCCCGGAGGGAATCGGCCGGCCCGGCTCGTTGATCGCGTCGACATGCCGGTCGAACCAGTCGTTGGTCGCCTGGCTGGTGGCGCAGACCAGCGGCCCGGCGAGCACGATGCCCGCGGCGATCACCGGCCATTGCCCGTGGGCCGGCTGCCCGGACGAGATCACCCCGCAGGCGAACGCCCACATCGGCGCGAACCAAGTGAGCGGCTTGAGAAGCTCGACGACGGCGCTCGGGGCGGGCGTGGTGGCCATGCGGGCAGGCTAATAGGGACGCCTGGCGTGTCAAGCTGGATTTACACTCGGCGAAAAAATGTCGCCCCGGGTTGGCGGACAAACGTGGCCGTGAGCCGCTAAATACAGAATTCAATCCCAGTGCGCCCCAAACACGATCGCGTCAGGCGCGCGGCCGGTTCGGCGAAGGATCCCGGCTCGGCGCCTCAGCCTTCGCGGGCTATGCGAAGGCTAATGCGGAGCGGGGGCGCTCCCAGCCTTCGAAGAATTGGCCTGTCCGGCCGGCAGGCCCGGACTGACGCGCGGCGTATCGGGCTTTCGGAACGGGATCCGGTTCTGTCCGCCACGCCCGCTTCACCCGTCATCGAACGGTCGCCCGGTGCGCCGCGCTGTCCCGGGACGGCGCGCGACCATCGAGGCTGTCGCGCTGGGTTCGGAGCGACGGTGCGGCGCATCAGACCGGCTCATCCGGCGTCTCCTCGACCAGACGCCGATTCTTCTCCAGCTGTGCTTCAAGGGCCTGTGCGCGAACGCGAAGTGCGAATCCGCCAGCGCGCATCCCGCGTCCTTCCACAGAGTGGAAGCCTTGAAGGAGGCCTCCGCCGCGCTTCGGCGCCTCAGCCTGAGGGGGTGGGTTGGAGATCCCGCCCGTCCCACCGCATCATCGCCCCCGGACCAACCCAGGCCGAAGACCCCGCGCCCAAAACCTCAGACCAATCAATCGTCTTCGCCGGGGGTGTCGAGGTCGCCGACGCCGTAGCGGCGCATCTTGGCGTAGAGGCCCTGGCGGCTGAGGCCGAGCATCTCGGCCGCGGAGGCGCGGTTGTCCCGGGTGATCCGCAGGGCCGCCTCGATGCACAGCTTCTCGATCAGGTCGGTGGTCTCGCGGACCAGGGTCTTCATCGAGACCCGGCCGACCAGCTCGGCCATCTGTTCCACCGAGCGCGGCACGTCGCGGCTGCCGGCGAGCCGCCCCTCCGGGATCCGCCGCGGGGCGGAGCGGATCGCGAAGCCCAGGCACGGCCGGGAACCGGGCACCGAGACGGCGGCGACCTCGACATCCTCGACGCCGCCATAGGTGCCGCGGATCACGGTGGCGAAGCGGCGCACGGAGCCGTGGTCGACCAGGCTGGCGAACAGGGCCTGCGCCTCGGTGTCCTCCCGGCCGAGCCACTGGTCGAGAGGCCGGCCCCTCGCCTGGCTCTCGGTGGCGAGCTGCGCCAGTTCCAGGAAGGCGGCGTTGGCCATCAGGACCCGGCGGGCCGAATCGGTGACCACGAAGCCTTCCGGCATCGCCTCGATCACCGCGCGGGTCGGCGCCTCCTGGTCGGGGCCGGACTCCGAGGCGGCCGGATCGGCCACGAGCCGCATCAGCGCGCTCGGGCCGCCCTCGCCGCGGAACAGCGAGACCGAGACCGTGACCTCGCCGCGCCCGTGCGGCAGGGTCGCGCGGACTTCCCCGGCCTGCCCGGTCGCCCGCAGGGCGGCGAACTGCGCCTCCAGGGTCCGGGCGCTGCCGGCCTCGAACAGGTCGACCGCGTCCTGGCCGGCCACGCGCTTGGCCGGGCGGCCGAGCAGGCGCGCGGCGGACGGGTTCGCCTCGGCGACCCGGCGGGTGCCGGCATCGACCACCAGCACCGCCTCGCCGGAGATCTGGAACAGCAGCCGATACCGTGTCTCGGCGGCGCGCAGGCGGTCGTAGTCGCGCTCCAGGGCCTGCTGCGCGTCGGTGAGCCGGCGCTGGAGCGCGGCCACCGCCCGCATGTCACGGCCGAGGATCAGGATCGGGCCACCCTCCACCGAGCGCAGGGAGGCGTAGCGGATCGGCAGGTCGACGCCGCTGGGGGAGGGGTGGTTGATCTGCCGCCAGCGGGTGATGCCGCCAGTCTGCGCGTCGCGCAGCAGGGCGTCGACCTTCGGCCGGCTCTCGATCGTCACGGTGTCGATCCAGCGCTGCCCGAGCCAGCCCGAGATGTTCTCCGCCTCGAAATCGGCCGCGGCCGTCGCATCCCGGATCACGCCGTCGGCATCGACCACCAGGGACAGGTCGGCCGCGGCCGCGACAAGACGCCCGACCGCCTCTCCGTCGAGATGGGCGGCCACCTGAAGCAGCGCCGGGGGTGGCCGCTGCGGGGTGGGGTGAGGCTGGGGCGTCACGGTCACCGTAATGTGATGATTGATCGGTCGACCCTTTCAGCAGGCCATGGCCCGTCTGTCCAGCAACGCTTCGGCGGTGGCTGGCGCCAGGCAGCCATCCGGCGCGCAGGCATCGGCGCCGACGATGCCGGCCTCGCCGCCGTAGCGGGCGAAGTACGGGCCGCCGACGATCACCCGGACCTCCGGGTTGCTGGAGGCGCGGCGCACCTCCGTCACCGTGCCGGACAGGGCCGGCAGGTAGACGTCGCAGGACAGCGATAGGCCGACCACGTCGAACCACTCGCTGCGCAACAAGGTCAGCGGATCGACCTCCGGCCCGGGGACCGCCGTGGTCACGTCCCAGCCGGCCTCGCGGAAGAAGCTCGCGACGATCGACAGGCCGAAATGGTGGGTCTCGCCGGGGCAGGGCAGCAGCAGCACGCTGCGGCCGTTGGCCGGCACGGTATCGTCCTCGAGCTGCGCGCAGAGGCGCCGGCTCACCGCCTGCAGCCGGCCGAGCCCCTCGGTCACGGCCAGGAAATCGCAGGCGTCGTCCTCCCAGAGCTCGCCGAGGTGGCGCGCCGCCGGGGCGAGCAGGTCGAGCAGCAGGCGCGGCAGCGGCAGCCCGCCTTCGCGCAGGGCGGCGACCTGGGCGTCGAGGTCGATCGGCCCGGGAGCCAGCAGGAGCGCGCTGAAGGCGGCGATCTCGTCCGGGCTCGGCGCCCGGTCGGCCTGGGCGCGGCGGCCGGCGGGCCGGTGGGCCAGCATCAGCCGGGGCAGGATCTCCGCCTCGACCAGGCGGGCCAGGGCGTCCGGCACCGCCTTGTCGTCGGCGGACGCGCGCGGGATGGCCTGGTGGCGGACCCGCGGTCCATCCTCGAAGGCCGAGCGGCCGTCACCCATCGCGCCGCAACCGCCGGCGACCGGCCCAGGGTCCAGACGCTCACCGAAATGCCTCCAGTCTCCCATCGGCATCCCTCCCAGAAGCGGCCCCGGCCCGGGTGGGCCGGCGGTTCCGCAAGCGCGTCGAGTGCGGCGTTGCCCGCCGGTCTTCTCAAGTCTTCGTCGCCGCAGATCCTCAGATCGAACCAGCCAAGCTACAAAAACCAAAGGCCAGCCGACGGAACGATACCCGAGTCGTCGATCTTGGCAATGACTTGGAACAAAGAAAATATGTCAAACCCGTGTCACCCCATTCAAGCGTAAAGCGCACTTGACACTTTTGGGGCTGCGGCCCTAGCCTCTGTCAACGACGGCGCTTCCAGGCGTCGCCGAGCACAGGGGAGCGGATGCATGGGTCCCGGGGACCGGCCATCACGACCGCTCTACACGTCTGCCGAACGGCACCGGCGCGACGCTTCGTCCTGGACCCTCGTGCAGGGGGTGCTGGCCCCGGTGCAATTCCTGATTTTCCTCGTGAGTCTGGTCCTGGTGCTGCGGGCGCTCGCCACCGGGCAGGGCCAGCTGGCCGCCGAGGCCTCGGTGGTGGTCAAGACCCTGGCGCTCTACGCGATCATGATCACCGGCTCGATCTGGGAGAAGGCCGTGTTCGGCCGCTGGCTGTTTGCCCCGGCCTTCTTCTGGGAGGACGTGGTCAGCATGCTGGTGCTGGCGCTCCACACCGCCTATCTCGCCGCGCTCGCCACCGGCGCCCTCGGCGGGCAGGCCCTGCTGATCCTCGCGCTGACGGCCTACGCGACCTACGTGGTCAATGCCGGGCAGTTCCTGCTCAAACTCCGGGCCGCCCGCCTGGACGGCACCGGCACGCGCCAGGCGCACTTTGCGGAGGCGCTCTCGTGAACGCGCCCGTTCCGCCCCCCGTAACCACATCCTCAGCCCCCTGCGGTGGCATCGACCTGCACCAGGAGCAAGGGCAGCGTGCGGTGTTCTGCGGGCTCACCGGCATCGTCTGGCTGCACCGGAAGATCCAGGACGCGTTCTTCCTCGTGGTGGGGTCGCGCACCTGCGCCCACCTGATCCAGTCGGCCGCCGGGGTGATGATCTTCGCCGAGCCGCGCTTCGCCACCGCGATCATCGACGAACGCGATCTCGCCGGGATCGCCGACGCCAACGAGGAACTCGACCGGGTCGTCACCCGGCTGATCGAGCGCAGGCCGGACATCAAGCTGCTGTTCCTCGTGGGCTCCTGCCCGTCCGAGGTGATCAAGCTCGACCTGTCCCGGGCGGCCCAGCGCCTGTCGGGTCGCCTCGCGCCGGTGCGGGTGCTGAACTATTCCGGCTCCGGCATCGAGACGACCTTCACGCAGGGCGAGGATGCCTGCCTCGCCGCCCTAGTCCCGGAATTGCCGCGGTCGCCCGCGGAGTCCGCCCCCTCACTCCTCATCGTCGGAGCGCTGGCCGACGTGGTCGAAGACCAGTTCCTTCGGATTTTTTCCGCTTTAGGAATCGCGGACGTCCGCTTCCTCCCGGCGCGCCGCGCTGGCGCGATGCCGGCCATCGGGCGCAACACCCGCTATCTCCTCGCTCAGCCGTTCCTGGCCGACACCGCCCGCGCCCTCGACGAGCGGGGCGCACAACGGCTCGCTGCTCCGTTCCCGCTCGGCGCCGAGGGCACCACCGGCTGGCTGCAGGCAGCGGCCGAGGCGTTCGGAGTCGCCGACGAGACATTCGTGGCGGCAACCGCCGCCGGCCGCGCCCGGGCCGAGACCGCGCTCGCGCCCCATCGCGAAAAACTCGGCGGCAAGCGGGTGTTCTTCTTCCCCGATTCGCAGCTCGAAGTGCCGCTGGCGCGCTTCCTCGCCCGCGAACTCGGCGTGTCGCTCGTCGAGGTCGGGACCCCGTACCTGCACCGGGCCCATCTCGCCGCCGAGATCGAGTGGCTGCCCGCGGGCACGCGGGTGACGGAGGGCCAGAGCCTCGACGACCAGATGGACCGCTGCCGGGCGGCCCGGCCGGACCTGACGGTCTGCGGCCTCGGGCTTGCCAACCCGCTGGAGGCGGAGGGGCTGTCGACCAAGTGGTCGATCGAGCTGCTGTTCACGCCCGTGCAGGGCTACGAGCAGGCCGGCGACCTCGCCGAATTGTTCGCACGCCCGCTCCGGCGCCGCGCCCTGCTGGAGGTGTAGGGCCATGCAGCTCACCCTCTGGACCTACGAGGGTCCGCCCCACATCGGCGCGATGCGCGTCGCCACCGCGATGACCGGGCTGCACTACGTGCTGCACGCGCCGCAGGGCGACACCTACGCCGACCTGCTGTTCACGATGATCGAGCGGCGGGATGCGCGCCCGCCCGTCACCTACACGACCTTCCGCGCCCAGGATCTCGGCCGCGACACCGCGGAGCTGTTCAAGCAGGCGGTCTCGGCTGCCTACGCGCGCTTCCAGCCGCAGGCGATGATCGTCGGCGCCTCCTGCACCGCCGAGCTGATCCAGGACGATCCGGGCGGGCTGGCCAAGGCCCTTGACCTGCCGATCCCGGTGATCCCGCTGGAGCTGCCCGCCTACCAGAAGAAAGAGAACTGGGGCGCGTCCGAGACGTTTTACCGGTTGGTCCGCGGGCTTGCCGGTGCCCCCGGACCGCGTCCCGCCCGGGAGCCGGGCCGGCGCCCGCTCTGCAATATCCTGGGCCCGACGGCGCTCGGCTTCCGACACCGCGACGACCTGATCGAGATCCACCGGCTGCTCGACAGCCTGGGGATCGACGTCAACGTCGTGGCGCCGCTCGGCGCCAGCCCGGCCGATCTCGCCCGGCTCAAGGACGCCGACTTCAACGTCGTGCTCTATCCGGAGACCGCCCGCAGCGCGGCCGAGTATCTCAAGAAGAGTTTCGGGCAGCCGTTCACGCAGGAAGTGCCCCTCGGGGTCGGTGCCACGAACCGCTTCATCGCGGAGGTCGCGGCGCTCGCCGGTATCGATCCGGCGCCGCTCCTCGACGGCCCCGGCTCGCGCCTGCCCTGGTACTCGCGCTCGGTCGATTCGACCTACCTGACGGCCAAGCGCGTCTTCGTGTTCGGCGACGCCACGCACGCGATCGGCATCGCCCGGATGGCGGCCCGGGAGCTCGGCTTCACGGTGGTCGGCCTCGGCACCTACGGACGCGAATTCGCCCGCGAGGTCCGGGCCGAGGCGGTCCTGCACGGTATCGAGGCACTGATCACCGACGATTACCTCGACGTCGAGGCCGCGATCCGGGCTGCCGCCCCGGAACTGGTGCTCGGCACCCAGATGGAGCGCCACGTCGCCAAGCGGCTCGGCATCCCCTGCGCAGTGATCTCCGCCCCGATCCACGTCCAGGATTTCCCGGCCCGCTACGCCCCGCAGATGGGCTTCGAGGGCGCCAATGTCCTGTTCGACACCCTGGTCCATCCGCTGATGATGGGCCTCGAAGAGCACCTCCTCGGGATGTTCCGGGAGGACCCGGAATTCCACGACAGCGTCGGACCGTCGCATCTCGGCGGCAACGCCCGTTCAGCCTCGTCCGCGGAGGCCCCCGAGGTCGCGGCATCGACCGCTCCGTCGGCGTCCGCCGCCCCGATCCTTCTCGACGAGCCCGTCGTGATCACGACGGCACCCTGGGCGCCCGAGGCCGAGAAAGAGCTGAAGAAAATCCCGTTCTTCGTGCGCGGCAAGGCGCGCAGCAACACGGAGAAATTCGCCCGCGAGCGGCGGCTGCCGCTCATCACCCTCGAAACCCTCTACGACGCCAAGGCGCATTATGGCCGCTAGAGCGCTCCCCGCCGGCTTGGATGCCGGCTCGGCGAAGACGGGCGCGTCGCAGCGCCGCCCGCCGATCCGCGTCGTCATCGTCACCCTCGACAACCACCTCGCCAGCGCGGTGGAGCGGGCGCGCCTGCGCCTGCGCTCCGAGATGCCGGGGCTAGTCCTCGACTTCCACGCCGCGGCCGAGTGGGACACCGATGCCGCGGCGCTCGACGCCTGCCGGAGCGACATCGCGCAGGCCGACATCGTGCTCTCGGCCATGCTGTTCATGGACGAGCATGTCCGGGCGATCCTCCCGGCGCTCGTGGCCCGGCGCGACGCCTGCGACGCGATGGTCGGCTGCATGTCGGCGAGCGAGGTGGTGAAGACGACCAAGCTCGGCCGCTTCGACATGAGCGGCACCAAGCGCAGCGCCCTGGATTTCCTGAAGAAGCTGCGCGGCAAGCCCGGTCAGCAGGGCAATGCCGGCCGGCAGATGGCCCTCGTGCGCAAGCTGCCGAAGATCCTGCGCTTCATCCCGGGCTCGGCGCAGGACGTGCGCGCCTACTTCCTGACGCTGCAATACTGGCTGGCGGGGTCGGACGAGAACGTCGCCGCCCTGGTCCGCTTCCTGGTGCACCGCTACGCCGCCGGCGCTCGCGCCGCCTGGCGCGACGGGCCGGCCGCGCCGGCGCCCCTCGACTACCCCGAGACCGGCCTCTACCATCCGCGCATGGCCGGCCGGATCGGCCAGGACCCGTCCCGCCTGCCGCGCGCGGCGGAGGCGCGCGGCCGGGTCGGGCTGTTGCTGATGCGCAGCTACGTGCTCGCCGGCAACACCGCCCATTACGACGGGGTGATCGCCGCCCTGGAGGCCAAGGGCCTCGACGTGGTGCCGGCCTTCGCCAGCGGCCTCGACAACCGTCCGGCCGTGGACGCCTTCTTCATGCGGGACGGCCGCGCCCGCATCGACGCCCTGGTGTCGCTCACCGGCTTCTCGCTGGTCGGCGGCCCGGCCTACAACGACGCCGCCGCCGCGGAAGCGATGCTGGCCCGGCTCGACGTGCCCTACCTCGCCGCCCAGGCGCTGGAATTCCAGACGATCGAGCAATGGGAATCGGGCGAGCGCGGCCTGTCGCCGGTCGAGGCGACCATGATGGTCGCGATCCCCGAACTCGACGGCGCCACCGCTCCAATGGTGTTCGGCGGTCGCTCCTCGGCCTCGGGCAGCGACAATGCCCGGGACATGCGGGCCCATCCCGAGCGGGTCGCGCGGCTGGCCGAGCGGGTCGAGCGCCTCGTCTCCCTGCGTCGCACCCCGAAGGCCGAGCGCAAGATCGCCGTCGTGCTGTTCAATTTCCCGCCCAATGCCGGCGCCACCGGCACGGCCGCGTTCCTGTCGGTCTACGCCTCGCTGCTCAACACCCTGAAGGGCCTGGCGGCGGACGGTTACGCCGTGGAGATCCCGGATAGCGTCGACGCCCTGCGCGACAAAATCCTGGACGGCAACGCCAAGCGCTACGGGGCCCAGGCCAACGTCCATGCCCGCATCCGAGCCGAGGATCATGTCCGGCGCGAACGATACCTCGCCGAGATCGAGACCCAGTGGGGTCCGGCGCCTGGGCGGCACCAGACCAACGGCTCCGACCTGTTCGTGCTGGGCGCGCAGTTCGGCAACGTCTTCGTTGGTGTGCAGCCGGCCTTCGGCTACGAGGGCGACCCGATGCGGCTGCTGTTCGAGCGCGGCTTCGCGCCGACCCACGCGTTCTCGGCCTTCTACCGCTACCTGCGCGAGGATTTTGCCGCCAACGCCATTCTGCATTTCGGCACCCACGGGGCGCTCGAATTCATGCCCGGCAAGCAGACCGGCTTGTCCGAGGCGTGCTGGCCGGAGCGGATGATCGGGGCGCTGCCCAACATCTACCTCTACGCCGCCAACAACCCCTCCGAGGGGACGCTCGCCAAGCGCCGCTCGACCGCGACGCTGGTGAGCTACCTGACCCCGAGTCTCGCCACCGCCGGGCTCTATCGCGGGTTGCTCGACCTGAAGAGCTCGATGGAGCGCTGGCGCGGGCTCGATCTCGCGGCGGTCGCCGAGCGCGAGACCCTCGCCCGGCTGATCCAGGAGCAGGGCGCCGCCGTCGATCTCGTCCCCGCCGAGCCGGCCTGGACCGGCGATCTCGGCGCCCGGGTCGCAAACCTCTGGTCGGCCGTGCAGGAACTGGAGCAGACCCTGATCCCGCATGGGCTGCACGTGGTCGGCGAAGGCGTGCCGGCGGAGGAGCGGATCGACTTGCTGCTCGCGCTGGCCGAGGCCTCGCATGGGCTGAAGCCCGACCGCGCCGCTATCGAAGCCCTCGTCGCGGGGCAGGGCGCCGAGGCGGCCTTCGCGGTCTCCGGGCTGACCGGCGATCCCGAGACGCGCGCCGCCTTCGGGGCGCTGGCCGAGACCGACGCCCTGCTTGCCCGGGACCACGAGCTCCCGGCTTTGCTGCAGGCGCTCGACGGCCGCTTCATCCCGCCAGTGGCCGGCGGCGACCTGCTGCGCAACCCGGCGATCCTGCCGACCGGGCGCAACATCCACGGCTTCGATCCGTACCGCCTGCCCTCCGCCTTCGCGGTGGCCGACGGCGCCCGGCAGGTCGAGCGCATCCTCGAGCGCTTCGCAGCCGACGGAAAACCCTGCCCCGAGAGCGTCGCCCTGGTTCTGTGGGGCACAGA
Source organism: Methylobacterium sp. J-077 (assembly GCF_022829365.1). Taxonomy (GTDB): domain Bacteria; phylum Pseudomonadota; class Alphaproteobacteria; order Rhizobiales; family Beijerinckiaceae; genus Methylobacterium. The sequence continues at coordinate 233,161 of NZ_JAKSYJ010000114.1, forward strand.
CAACCTCAAGAGCGAGGGCGGCCCGATCGCCCAGGCGCTCGCGCTGATCGGCGCCACCCCGCGCTTCGACGGCTACGGCCGGCTCAGCGGCGCCGAGTTGATCCCGCTCGAAACCCTCGGCCGGCCGCGGATCGACGCGGTCGTCACCCTCTCGGGTATTTTTCGAGACTTGCTACCGCTCCAGACCAAGCTCCTCGCGGAGGCGTCCTTCCTCGCTGCGAGTGCGGACGAGCCGGTCGAAAAAAACTTCGTCCGGAAGCACGCTCTGGCGATCCAGGCCGAGCAGGGTTGCGATCTGGAAACCGCGGCGTTGCGGGTCTTCTCGAACGCCGAGGGCGCCTACGGGGCCAACGTCAACCAGTTGGTCGATTCGGGAGCCTGGGACGACGATGCCGAGCTGTGCGAGACCTTCTCGCGCCGCAAGAGCTTCGCCTATGGCCGCTCGGGAAAGCCGGCGCCGCAGCGGGCGCTGATGCAGGCGGTGCTCGCCTCCGTCGACATGGCCTACCAGAACCTCGATTCGGTCGAGGTCGGCGTCACCTCGGTGGACCATTACTTCGACGGGCTCGGCGGCATGGGCCGGGCGGTGGCGAAGGCCCGCGGCGCGGCGGTGCCGATCTACATCAGCGACCAGACCCGCGGGGAGGGGCGCGTGCGCTCCCTGGAGGAGCAGGTGGCGCTGGAGACGCGCACCCGCATGCTCAACCCGAAATGGTACGAGGGCCTGCTCGGCCACGGCTACGAGGGCGTGCGCCAGATCGAATCCCACCTGACCAACACGGTCGGCTGGTCGGCCACCGCCAACGCGGTCCAGCCCTGGATCTACGAGCGGATCACCGAGACCTACGTGCTCGACCCGGCCATGCGCGAGCGCATGGCCGCCCTCAACCCCACCGCCTCGGCCAAGGTCGCCCAACGGCTGATCGAAGCCCACAAGCGCGGCTTCTGGACCCCCGACGCAGCGATGCGGGACGCCCTCGACCGGGCCGAGGAGGAACTAGAAGATCGTCTCGAAGGCGTCACCACAGGAGTCGCCGCATGAACATCGCCATCCGCAATCCGGTCGTTGCCCGGAAGGAAGAAGGCAGCCTCCAGGTCGCCCTCGACCCGGATCTGAAGATCGAGACCGCGAAGGTGTTTGCCGTCTACGGCAAGGGCGGCATCGGCAAGTCGACGACCTCGTCGAACCTGTCGGTGGCCTTCTCGAAGCTCGGCAAGCGAGTGTTGCAGATCGGCTGCGATCCCAAGCACGACTCGACCTTCACGCTGACCAAGCGCCTCGCACCCACGGTGATCGACGCCCTGGAGGCGGTGAACTTCCACTCGGAGGAGCTGCGCGTCGAGGACTTCGTGGTCGAGGGCTATAACGGCGTGATGTGCGTCGAGGCCGGCGGCCCGCCTGCGGGCACGGGCTGCGGCGGCTACGTGGTCGGCCAGACCGTGAAGCTCCTGAAGGAGCACCACCTGCTGGAGGATACCGACGTCGTCGTGTTCGACGTGCTCGGCGACGTCGTCTGCGGCGGCTTCGCCTCGCCGCTCCAGCATGCTGACCGGGCGCTGATCGTCACCGCCAACGACTTCGACTCGATCTTCGCGATGAACCGGATCGTGGCGGCGATCCACGCCAAGTCGAAGAACTACCCGGTGCGGCTCGGCGGCGTCATCGCCAACCGTTCGGCCAAGACCGACGAGATCGACCGGTTCAACGCGGCGGTGGGCCTGAAGCGGCTCGCTCACTTCCCCGACCTCGACGTGGTCCGCCGCTCGCGGCTCAAGAAGTCGACCTTGTTCGAGATGGACTCCTCCCCGGAACTCGACGCGGTCACGGCTGAGTACATGCGGCTCGCCGAGACGCTCTGGGCCGGCGAGGAGCCCTGCGAGGCCCTGCCGATGAAGGACCGCGACCTGTTCGAATTTTTGGGATTCGATTGATGGCGGGCGCAAGCTACGACACCCGCAGGGGTGAGTTGACCACCTATTTCGACCGCACTGCGGTCGAGGCGTGGTCGCGCCTGACCTCCGACGCGCCGGTGAGCCGGATCCGCGCCACCGTGCGGGCCGGACGGGATGCGATGCGCGGAACGCTGCTAACTTGGCTGCCCGCCGACATGACCGGCCTGCGCCTGCTCGACGCGGGCTGCGGCACCGGGGCGCTCAGTGTCGAGGCCGCAAGGCGCGGCGCCGAGGTCGTCGCCATCGACGTTTCGCCGACGCTGGTCGGACTCGCTCAGGCACGGCTGCCGGCGATCACCGGCCCCGGCCGGATCGATTTCCGCGTCGGCGACATGCTTGACCCGAGCCTCGGCCGGTTCGACCACGTGGTCGCGATGGATTCGCTGATCCATTACCGCGCCGCCGATATCGTCCGGGCCCTCGCGGTTCTGGGCGCCCGCACCGACGGGTCGCTGTTGTTCACGGTGGCGCCGCGCACGGCCCTGCTGACCCTGATGCATGCCGCCGGAAAGCTGTTTCCCCGCGGCGACCGCTCGCCGGCAATCCTGCCGGTGACGGAGGGTGGATTGCGTCGCCGCATTGACCGCGAAGCCGCCCTGTCCAGCTTCACCTGGGCACAGAGCCATCGGGTCAACAGCGGGTTCTACCTGTCGAACGCGATCGCGCTGACGCGCGCCGTCCGCGCCTCCCACCCACGCCCTCATCCTGAGGTGCCGGAGCGCAGCGGAGGCCTCGAAGGAGCCCTCCAGCCAGTCGCGCGATCCCTGGAGCACTCCTTCGAGGCTGCTGCGCAGCACCCTGGGATGAGGGGGATTGATGGGACGGAAGGGTCCGTCTCATGAGATCCGGCCGCGCCCTGACGAACGCCCTGATGCGCCTCGGCCCGGCGATCCTGCCGTTTGCCGATGCCGCCACCGTCGAGCTTCCGCTCGGCCGGCTGCTGCGGCTCGCCCTGTTCCAGGTCACGGTCGGGATGGCGGCGGTGCTGCTGATCGGCACCCTGAACCGGGTGATGATCGTCGAGCTCGGCGTGCCGGCCTGGATCGTGGCGGTGATGCTGGCCCTGCCGCTGATCTTCGCGCCGTTGCGGGCCCTGGTCGGGTTCCGGTCGGACACGCACCGCTCGGTGCTGGGCTGGCGGCGGGTGCCGTATATCTGGTTCGGCACCCTGCTCCAGTTCGGCGGGCTGGCGATCATGCCGTTTTCCCTGCTGATCCTGTCGGGCGACACCACCGGCCCGCTCTGGGTCGGGGACGTGGCTGCGGCGTTCGCCTTCCTGCTGGTCGGGGCCGGGCTGCACACCACCCAGACCGTCGGCCTCGCCCTCGCCACCGACCTCGCCCCCGCGCATGCAAGGCCCAAGGTGGTGGCCCTGCTCTGCGTCGCCCTGCTGTTCGGCATGATGGCGAGCGCCCTGCTGTTCGGGCTGTTCCTCGCGCACTTCTCCCCCGTTCGACTGATCCAGGTGATCCAAGGCGCGGCTCTGGTCACCATCGTGCTCAACGGGATCGCCCTGTGGAAGCAGGAGCCGCGCGCTCCGAACCGCACCCAGGCGGCCCCGGCGCGTGACTTCCGCTCCTCCTGGCACGCCTATGCGGGACAGGGGACCGCCCGCCGCCGCCTCGTGGCGATCGGGCTCGGCACCGCGGGGTTCTCGATGCAGGACATCCTGCTGGAACCCTATGGCGGCCAGATCTTGCACCTCTCGGTCGGGGCCACCACGGCGCTGACAGCGCTGCTCGCCGCCGGCGGCGGGCTCGGCCTGCTGATCGCCGCCCGCTGGCTCGGGCGCGGCGGCGACCCGTTCCGGGTCTCGGCGGTGGGCGTCGGGATCGGCATCCTGGCCTTCTCGGCGGTGGTCTTTGCCGCGCCGCTCGCCTCGGCCGACCTGTTCGCGGCGGGCGTCAGCCTGATCGGATTGGGCGGCGGCCTGTTCGCCCACGGCACGCTCACCGCCTCGATGAACCGGGCCGGCCCAGAGGATACCGGTCTGGCGCTCGGCGCCTGGGGCGCGGTGCAGGCCAGCGCCGCCGGCCTCTCGATCGCGGCGAGCGGCGTCGTGCGCGACATCGGCGGCGCCATCGCCCAGTCGGGCGTGCTCGGCGAGGGCATGAACGAGCCCGCGATCGGCTATCTGATCGTCTACCACATCGAGATCGCCCTCCTGTTCGCAGCCCTGATCGCCCTGGGGCCGCTGGTGCGGGAGGACGCGCGTGCAGCAGGGAAAGATCGGCTCGGCGGCATCCTTGCCGAACGGGCGGCCTGAGACTCGGGGAGGACAGCCATGCCAACCGGCGCCATTACGGGTTACGTCGACGTCGCCCAGGTCGTGCTCTACGCCTTCTTCATCTTCTTCGCCGGGCTGGTGTTCTGGCTGCGCCGGGAGGACCGGCGCGAGGGCTACCCGCTGGAGAACGAGATCGTCGGCCGCCGCAAGGCGCCGGACCCGGTCCTGATTCCCCGGTCCAAGGCGTTCCACCTGCCCGGCGGCGAGACGACCTACGCCCCCCCGGCGATGCAGGGCCGCAACGATATCGAGACCGGAATCCCGGCCCGCAAGGTCGAGCCCTGGCCGGGCGCGCCCTACGAGCGGACCGACACGTCGCTCCAGGCCGGCGTCGGCCCCGGCTCCTGGGTGGTTCGGCACGACGTGCACGACAAGACCTGGGACGAGGAATACCGGATCGTGCCCCTGCGGGTCGCCAAGGCCTTCGTCATTCACGAGGACGGCCCGAACCCGATCGGCATGACCGTGTTCGGCATCGATAACGGGGTGGCGGGCGTCGTCAGCGACGTATGGATCGACCGGGGCGAGTCGCTGATCCGCTACTACGAGGTCGAATTGCCCGCGGGCGGCCGCCGGCTGATGCCGTCCACGTTCTGCCGGGCCGGCGGCTTCACCAAGACTGTGAAGTCCGAGGCCCTGCTCGCCGCCCAGTTCGCCGACATCCCGGGGACCCGGGATCCCGACAGCATCACCTTCCTGGAGGAGGAGCGGATCATGGCCTATTTTGGCGCTGGCACGCTCTACGCCACCCCGGCCCGCGCGGAGCCTCTGCTATGAGCGGCGACTTCCTCCCCGAGGGCACCCCGCGCGGGCTGCCCGGCCCGCTGCCGGCGAACGAGCGCATCTTGTGGCAGGGGGCGCCGACCACCGGGGGCCTCTGGGTCCGCGCTTATCATGCCCGCCTGGTCGCCGCCTGGTTCGTTGCCTGCGCTCTGGCCTTCGGGCTCACGGCCGGCTCGCCTATCTCGGCGCTCACAACCGTCGGCCTGACCCTGCTGGTCGGCGCGGTCGGCCTCGCCCTGCTCTGGCTGTTCGCGTGGCTCACCCACCGCACCACGGTCTACACGATCACCGATCGCCGGATCGTGCTGCATGCCGGCATCGCCCTGCCGGTGACCCACAACGTGCCGTTTGCGCAGGTCGAGGGTGCGGCGTTGCGTGCCTTCACGGATGGGAGCGGAGATCTGCCGCTGCAGTTGCGGCCGGGCCTGCGCATCGCCTACCTTCAGCTGTGGCCGCATGCCCGGCCCTGGCGTCTCGCCCGGACCGAGCCCATGCTGCGTTCCGTGCCCGATGCCGAGGCGGTGGCGACGCTGCTGGCGCGGGCGATCGAGGCCCATGCCGAGGCGTCGCAGACGGTGCGGCCCATGATCGTGCCGCGTCCGCGGGCGGTCTACGACAATCCCGGCCGCCTCGTCGCGGCCGAATAGGGAGAGGCGCGATGGGCGAGCGGGCGGAGAGCGTCGGCCGGGCCACAGGCCCGGCAACCGGACCGGCACCGGCCCTGCTGATGATCGGCGCCGGCGCGCTGATGGGCTTCACCATGCTGGCCGTCCTGATCGGGCGCAGCGAGGGCATCGGCATGATCGCCCTGCCGCCGGCCAAGCCGGTCACGCGGCTTGACTTCCGCGCCGAGGACCAAGTCGACGGCTCGATCGCCCTGCGCAATGCCGCCGACCGTCAGATCGTAGCCTGGATTCGCCCCGGAGAGGACGGTTTTCTGCGCGGGACGTTGCGGGGCCTGGCCCAGGCCCGGCAGCGCGACGGCCTCGGCTCTGAGCAGCCGTTCAGCCTGACCCGCTACGACGACGGCCGTCTGTCGCTCGCCGACGACGCCACCGGCCGCCAAGTGCCGCTCGAAGCGTTCGGCCCGACCAATGCCGGGGCCTTCGCCCGCCTGCTCGCCGCCGCCAGCCCGGAGACGCGCTGATGGGCCTGTTCGGGAACCGCACCGTCACCGTGCCCTGCACGATCGAGATCGAGCAGACGCCCGAGAGCCTGCATGCGCACGTGACCCTCGATTCCGGTTTCGAGATCGAGCCAGGCGACGAAGTCCAGGTCCACGACGCGCCGACCTCCGTGCCCTACGGCGAGCGCATCACCGTGCGCCGCACCGCCACCGTTACCCGGGCCGGCCCGCTGGAGCGGGCCTGGACCAAGCTCGTCGCCCATCTCGAACTGACCGAGCTCTACGAAGTCAGTTTTTCCGAGAGGAGGAAGCTGTGAACGCTCCCGTCCCGCCGCTCTCCGGCCAGCCGGTTCCGAAAATGCCGGTCAACGAATCGACCAAGGCCGCCCAGGAGACGACCTTCCTGTCGCCCCGCTTCTACACCACCGATTTCGACGAGCTCGACCGCACCAACGTCGAGCCAGTGCGCCGGGACTGGGACCTGCTCATCGCCGAGTTGCGCGCCGATCCGAACAAGCGCCACTTCACCCGCAACGCCGATTTCGACTGCGACCTGTCGCAGATGGAGCCCGAGCTGCGGAAGGAGTTTCTGGATTTCCTGGTGTCTTCGATCACGGCCGAGTTCTCCGGCTGCGTGCTCTACGCCGAGATGCGCAAGCGCGCGAAGAACAAGGACATCAAGGAGCTGTTCGGCTTCATGAGCCGGGACGAGGCCCGGCATGCCGGCTTCATCAACGATACGCTGAAGGATTTCGGGATCGGCGTGGACCTTGGCTTCCTGACCAAGTCGAAGAAATACACGTTCTTCCGGCCGAAATTCATCTTCTACGCGACGTACCTGTCCGAAAAGATCGGCTACGCCCGCTACATCACCATCTTCCGCGAACTGGAGAAGCACCCGGAGCGCCGCATCCACCCGATCTTCAAGTGGTTCGAGCTGTGGTGCAACGACGAGTTCCGCCACGGCGAGGCGTTCGCGCTGCTGATGCGCGCCAACCCGAAGCTGACCAGCGGCGTGAACCGCTACTGGATCCGTTTCTTCCTGCTGGCGGTGTTCGCCACGATGTACGTGCGCGACCATCACCGCCCGGCCTTCCACGCCGCGCTCGGGGTCGACCCCACCGACTACGATTACAGGGTGTTCCGCATCACCTCCGAGATTTCGCGGCAGACTTTCCCGCTGGAACTCGACCTCGACAACCCGACGTTCCACGCCGGGCTGGAGACCCTGCTCGCCTGCTCCCGGGCGATCGCTGAGGCCCGGGCCCAGGGCGGCGTCCTGGGCAAGATCAAGCACGGCATCCAGGTGCTGCGCGCGGCCGCCACCTTCGTCCGGCTCTACCTGCTGCCGGTCAAGGCGAACGCCCTGCCGGCCGATATCCGTCTCCAGCCGGTCTGGTAGCATGGCGACCTACGCCGCCCCGGTCGTCTACGCGCTTCTGCTCTGGTGGTTCTCCACCGGGCTGATCCTGCTGCTCGACCACGCCCCGCGGCGCACCCATCCGTGGAGCATGGCCGGCGCGACCCTGCTGCTCGCCGGCGCTCTGGTGGCGATCCGCACCAGCAGCCAAGATACCAGCGCGACGGGGGCCTATACGGCGTTCACGGCGGCCCTGGTGGTCTGGGGCTGGCAGGAGATGAGCTACTATATGGGCTTCCTCTCGGGCCCGAAGCCGGCCGCCTGCGCGCCGGGCCTGCGTGGGCTCGACCGGTTCTTCGCGGCGCTCGCCACCAGCCTGTGGCACGAATTCGCCATCGTGATCGGCGGCCTGGCGATCCTGGCCCTGGTCTGGGGCGGGGCCAACACCATCGCGCTGTGGACCTACGGCGCGCTCGTGGTGATGAACCTGTCGGCGCGGCTCAACCTGTTCCTGGGGGTGCGCAACCTGCACGCCGAGTTCCTGCCGGACCATCTCGGCTACCTGGCCTGCTACCTCTCGCGCAAGCCGATGAACCTGCTGTTCCCGGTCTCGGTCAGCCTCGGCACCATCGCGGCCGGACTGCTCGGGCGGGCGGCGCTGAGCCCGGACCTGCTGGCGCACGAGCTGATCGGCTTCACCGTCCTGGCGACCCTGATGGCGCTGGCGACGCTCGAACACTGGTTCCTAATGCTGCCGCTGCCCTCGTCCGAGCTGTGGCGGTGGAGCCTGCCGGCGCGCGCGCCGGACGGTGCGGCGCGGCCAGGGGACAACGGCTAGATCCGACCTTCACAGCAGGATTTCGCGCGCGCACCAATTTGGAACTGGTCTCGTGCGAGATCCGACCTCACAGGCGGGGGCAACCCGCGAACAAATCGGGGAGAGGCGACATGGACTACGAGACCTTCTTCGGAGCCGAGATCGCCGGACTCCACCGCGAGGGACGCTACCGGGTCTTCACCGACCTGGAGCGCCATTCCGGCAACTTCCCGCACGCCACGCACCACCATCCGACGGGCACGCGCCCGGTCACGGTCTGGTGCTCCAACGACTATCTCGGCATGGGCCAGCACCCGGCCGTCACCGGGGCGATGCACGAGGCGATCGACCGCTGCGGCGCCGGCGCCGGGGGCACCCGCAACATCTCCGGCACCAACCACTACCACGTGCTGCTGGAGCGCGAGCTCGCCGACCTCCACGGCAAGGAGGCGGCCCTGCTGTTCACCTCCGGCTATGTGTCGAACTGGGCGGCCCTCGGGACCCTGGCCGGCAAGCTCCCGAACTGCGCCGTGTTTTCCGATTCCGAGAACCACGCCTCGATGATCGAGGGCATCCGGTTCTCCCGGGCCGAGCGCCACATCTTCCGTCACAACGACCCGGAGGACCTGAACCGGAAGCTCGCCCTGGTCGATCCGTCGCGGCCGAAGCTGGTCGCCTTCGAGTCGGTCTATTCCATGGACGGTGACATCGCCCCCATTGCCGAGATCTGCGACGTCGCCGAGGCCCACGGGGCGCTCACCTATCTCGACGAGGTCCACGCGGTCGGCCTCTACGGCGCCCGCGGCGGCGGCATCTCGGAGCGCGACGGCGTCGCTCACCGCCTCGACGTGATCGAGGGCACGCTCGGCAAGGCGTTCGGCGTGCACGGCGGTTACATCACCGCCTCCGAGAAGCTCTGCGACTTCGTGCGCAGCTTCGCCTCCGGCTTCATCTTCACCACCTCGCTGCCCCCCGCGGTGGCGGCGGGCGCCGCGGCCTCGATCCGCCATCTCAAGGCCAGCGGCACCGAGCGGGCGCGCCATCAGGAGCGCTGTGCCAAGGTCCGGACCGCCCTGGAGGCAGCCGACATCCCGGTCCTGCCCAACGACAGCCACATCGTGCCGGTGATGGTCTGCGATCCGATGCTGTGCAAGGCGATCTCCGACACCCTGCTCGACGAGTTCGGCATCTACGTGCAGCCGATCAACTATCCCACCGTGGCCCGCGGCACCGAGCGCCTGCGGATCACCCCCTCGCCGCTGCACACCGACAAGGACATCGCGCATCTGGTGGGGGCGCTGTCCACGATCTGGGCGCGGATCGGGCTCCGGCAGAAGGCGGCGGAGTAGGGGTTCCCTTCTCCCACCCGCTCCCTCATCCTGAGGTGCCCGCGTCAGCGGGCCTCGAAGGAGCCCTCCAGCCGGCCGCGCGATCCCTGGAGGCCTCCTTCGAGGCCTCCGCTGCGCGTCGGCACCTCAGGATGAGGGGGTGGATCGGATACCCCCTCGCAGCATCGAGTCAGCGCGTGCCCACCTTCCCCTTCTCGGCCATCGTCGCGCAGGACGAGATGCGCCAGGCGCTGCTGATCGCCGCGGTGGACCCGTCCATCGGCGGCGTGCTGGTGTTCGGCGACCGCGGCACGGGGAAATCCACGGCGATCCGGGCGCTGGCCGCGCTGCTGCCGCCGATGCGGGCGGTGGTCGGCTGCCCGTACAATTGCGATCCCGACAGCCCGGCCGAATCCTGCCCGCATTGCGCGAGCACGTCAGGCCCGCGGAAAAGTCACAAGAAACCGGTTCCGGTGGTGGATCTGCCGTTGGGCGCCACCGAGGATCGGGTGGTCGGCACCCTCGACTTGGAGCGGGCGCTCGGCGCCGGCGTCAAGGCGTTCGAGCCGGGGCTGCTGGCCCGGGCCAATCGCGGCTTTCTGTATATCGACGAGGTGAACCTCCTGGAGGACCACTTGGTCGACCTCCTGCTCGATGTCGCCGCCTCCGGGGTCAACACCGTGGAGCGCGAGGGACTGTCCCTGCGTCACCCCGCAAAATTCGTCCTGGTCGGCTCCGGCAACCCTGAGGAGGGGGAGCTGCGCCCGCAGCTCCTCGACCGGTTCGGGCTGGCCTGCGAGGTCACCACCCCGCGGGACATCGCCACCCGGATCGCGGTGGTGCGCGCCCGCGACGCCTACGAGCGCGACCCGGAGGGCTTCTGCACTGCGCGCGCCCGGGACGAGGCCGCGATCCGAAAGAAAATCCTGCTGGCCCGGGAGCGCCTGCCGGGCCTGGCGGTGCCGGATTCCGCCCTGGAGCGGGCCGCGCAGCTCTGCCTGGCGCTGGGCACCGACGGCCTGCGCGGCGAGCTGACCCTGATGCGCACCGCCCGGGCGCTCGCGGCCCTCGACGGGGCCGAGGCGGTCACCGACGACCACATCCGCCGGGTCGCCCCGGCCGCCCTGCGCCACCGCCTGCGCCGCAACCCGCTGGACGAGTCTGGCTCGACCGCCCGGGTCGAGCGGGCCCTGGCGGAGGTGTTTTCGTGACGGGGCCGGCGCCTCTCACCTTTGGAGGGAACCCGGCTCGCACCTCTGAAGATGAAGCGGGGGTTCCCTCTCCCGTGCGGGAGAGGGGGTCCGTTGCGGCCAGCGGAGGCCGATCGATCAGTCCCGCCGCTTTCGCGGGAGAACGTGGCGAGCTGAGCAACGGCGACGTCCCACAGGGAAAGCGTGCGCCCGGAAATACCGAAGCGCCTCGAAAGATCTGGCCCGATGCCCTGCGCGCCGCCCGCCTCCTCGCCACCGATCCGCACGGCTTCGGCGGCGCAGTGTTGCGGGCCGGGCCGGGGCCGGTCCGCGACCGCTGGCTCGACGGCCTGCGGGCTGCTCTGCCCCCCGGGACGCCGTGGCGGCGGCTGCCGCCGGGGATCGGCGACGACAGCCTGCTCGGCGGCCTCGACCTCGCCGCGACCCTGGCGGCCGGCCGGCCGGTGGCGCGGGCCGGCCTGCTGGCGGAAGCCGATGGCGGGCTGATCGTCATGCCCATGGCTGAGCGGCTGCCACCCGGCATCGCGGCCCGTCTGGCGGCTGCCCTCGACACCGGCACCGCCTCGGAAAGCCCGGCGCGCTTCGGCCTCGTGCTGCTCGACGAGGGCGAGGGCGACGAGACCGTGGCGGAGGCCCTGGCCGACCGCCTCGCCTTCCGGATCGACCTGAGCGGCGTCGGGATCGCGGATTGCGACACGCCTGCCGTCGCCGCAGACACCGATCCCGGCGCCCCGGAGCTCGACCCGCTCGGCACGCTGTGCCGGCTGGCCGAAGCGCTCGGCGTCGCGTCCTTACGCGGGCCGATCCTGGCGGCCCGGGTCGCGCGGGCGCTGGCGGCGGAAGAGCCGGTCGGCACGGACGCGATCACGGCCGCCGCTCGTCTGGTCCTGGCCCCCCGCGCCATGCGCCTGCCGACGCCGGAGGAGGCCGAGGCGCCCCCCCCGCCGTCGACGGAGGATGGCCCTACGGAGGACACCACGGATCCGGCCCCGCTCGATGCGGCCGAGGACCGCGTGCTCGAGGCGGTGCGGGCGGCGATCCCGGCAAACCTTCTGGATCAGCTGCTGGCGGGGGGCGTGCGTCTCGCGACCGCCAAGGCCGGCCGGGTCGGCCAGCCGGCGGCGGCGCGCACCGGGCGACCGATCGGCAGCCGGCGCGGCGACCCGCGGCGGGGGCGCCTCGACCTGCTAGCGACCCTGCGGGCGGCAGCCCCGTGGCAGGCCCTGCGGCGTGCGGAGGGGGAAACCCGCCCGATCGTGGTCCGGCGGGACGATCTGCGGATCCGGATCCTGCGGCAGCGGACCGAAACCACCACGGTGTTCTGCGTCGACGCCTCGGGTTCGGCCGCCCTGGAGCGGCTGGCCGAGGCCAAGGGCGCGGTCGAGCTGCTGCTGGCCGAGGCCTATGTCCGGCGCGACCGGGTGGCGCTGGTGGCGTTCCGCGGCAGCACGGCGGAACTGGTCCTGCCGCCGACCCGCTCGCTGACCCGGGCCAAGCGCGGCCTCTCGGGCCTGCCGGGCGGAGGCGGCACGCCGCTGGCGGCGGGGATCGATGCGGCGCTGAGCGTGGCGCTCGGCGTCCGCCGGAGCGGCAGCCGGCCCGTGATCGTGCTGCTGACGGATGGACGCGCCAACGTCGCGCGTTCGGGGGAGGGCGGCCGCGCCCGAGCCGGAGCGGAAGCCCTGCAGGCGGCCCGCGCGCTCCGCACGGCCGGCTTGCCGGCCCTGGTGATCGATACCGGCGCCCGGGGCGAAGGCGCACGCGCGGTCGCAGATGCGATGGCCGCCCGATACCTGGCTCTGCCCCGAGCCGATGCCGGCCTGCTCAGCGTGGCGGTGCGGGCCGCGCTCTGAGCGATATTCTACGGCCTGTCCGAGCCGGGTCGACGATTAGAGGGGATGACCGGCGCCGAGATCGGCGACACGCTGGTTGTGGGACATCCAGGCGTTCAGCATCTCGCGGAACAGGCCACGGAAGTTCCAGCGGCCCGCGGTCGAGCCGGCGAAGTGATGGGTCGAGGAGGTGAAGACGATCATGGCCGGTTCCAACGGTGAGAGATGCGCGGTGCCTGCGTTCGGCCCTGTGATGCGCCTGTTGCTGCGTCGCAGCAATCCGAGTTGCGGCAGCTGTGGCATGCGGTTTCCGCATGCATTCTCAATGCCTTACGAAATACTTCCAATCCGGCACGATAGCGCTGAGGTCCACGGCGCCGTCACGTTTGGTGCACCGCAGGATACAAGCCGGTGCTAAGCTTCAAAGAGTTGGACCGGCCCGACTGGGCGGTCGAGGGCCGGGATTGGCCGCACCGGGCGGCGAGCCGCTTCGTCGAGGCGGCGGGCCTGCGCTGGCATGTCCAGGAGTTCGGCCGCGCCGAGGCGCCGGTGCTGCTGCTCCTGCACGGGACCGGGGCCGCCACCCATTCCTGGCGCGGGCTGGCGCCGCTCCTGGCCCAGAGCTTCTTCGTGATCGCACCGGACCTGCCGGGCCATGGCTTCACCGATCCCCTGCCGGATTCGGGCTTGTCGCTGCCCGGCATGGCCCGGGCGGTAGCGGACCTCGTGGCGGCGCTCGGACGCCCACCTGTCGTGGCGGCCGGTCACTCGGCCGGGGCGGCGGTGCTGGCGCGGATGTGCCTGGACGGCGCGATCGCGCCCCGGCTGCTGGTCGCCTTCAACGGCGCGCTGGCGCCGCTGCCCGGGGCGGCGAGCCTGCTGTTTCCCGGCATGGCCCGGCTGCTGTTCCTCAATCCGTTCACCCCGAAGATCTTCGCCTGGACGGCGGACCGGTCCGCCGCCAAGCGGCTGATCGAGGGCACCGGCTCGCGCCTCGATCCGCAGGGTGTCGATCTCTACCGGCGGCTCTTCGCCCGGGCCGGCCATGTCCGTGGGGCGCTCGGCATGATGGCGAACTGGGATCTCGCCGGGCTGCACCGGGCCCTGCCAGGCTTGACGACCCGCACCCTGCTGATCGTCGGCGGCGACGACCGGGCGATCCTGCCGGACACCGCGTTCACGCTGCGCGACCGCTTGCCCGACGCCCGGGTTGCGCTGATCCGGGGGCTCGGCCATCTCGCCCACGAGGAAGCGCCCGAGCGCGTCGCCGAGGTGCTGCTTGAGGAGGCGCGGAGTCTCGGCGTCCTCGGACCCTGAACCGAGGCCGGCGGGACTGGCGCCGGCCTTGCCTGGATCGTAGAGCCAACCGCAGGCTGTGAGACCTGCGGCATAGCCGGGAATAGGAGTTGTCGGGACGATGGCGAGACCCGTGATCGGCGTCATCGGAAACGCCCGCCTGCTCGACAACCGGTTCACGGCCCAGATCGTCGGTGAGAACAACCTCCGCGCGCTGGCCGAAGTGGCCGGAGCCCTGCCGCTGGTGTTCGCCGGCTGCCCGGCGATCACCGATCTCGGCGACCTCCTCGACACGGTGGACGGCATCCTGCTCACCGGTGGGCGGGCCAACGTCCATCCGACCCACTTCAGGACCGAGCCGCACCCGGCGCACGAGCCCTACGACGAGGCCCGTGACGCGACGGCGCTGCCGCTGATCGAGGCCTGCATCGCCCGCGGCGTGCCGCTGTTCGGCATCTGCCGCGGCTTCCAGGAGATGAACGTCGCCTTCGGCGGCAGCCTGCATCCGGAGATCCGCGACATACCCGGTCGTCTCAACCACCGGATGCCGCGGCTCGAGAACGGCGAGATCCACCCGGACCTGGAAGTCGTTTTTGCCGAACGCCACGCGGTTCGTCTCACCCGCGGCGGCGCCTTCGCGCGGTTGCTCGGGCGCGAGACGATCCGGGTGAACTCCCTGCACGGCCAGGGCATCCTGGAGCCGGGCGCCCGCATCGTGATCGAGGGCATCGCCGAGGACGACACGATCGAGGCGATCCGCATTGCCGACGCGCCGGGCTTCGCCCTGGGCGTGCAGTGGCACCCGGAGCACGACGCCACGACGAACCCGATCAACCGCGCGCTGTTCGAGGCGTTCGGGGCCGCGGCGGCACGGCGGCGGGCCGAAGCGGGCAGCCGGCGCTGAGCTGAGTCCCGCCGGCAATACGTCCGGCGAAGTTACGGTGTCGTTCCTGGAGCATTCGTGTGTGAGCAGACGGAGTCTTGCCCACCTTAATCTATGTTTGGACGGCTACCGAACACTTCGGCACTTCCTTTGAACGCCCCGAAGATTCTTCGCGTGACGACGTTCGATTCACCTTTTCCCCGGACGACCTGTCGCAGGAGGGAACAGCGATCTGCAACCGGGGTTGCCCGAGTCCCGAACAGTGGTTGCCTCCTCCCGAGGCACACCTGCGCAGATCTTGAGCCATCGCCCGCATGCAGTTTCCCCGCGACGACGACGAGCATCCGCGCGCCCAGGCGTTTCGCGACTTCATCCGGAATCCGCCGTTCCCCTGCGTCGGCGCCAAGTCGGCCCTGTCGCGCGGGCGTATGAAGATCGTCGTGGCCTGGGACATCACCTCGGGCTGGGACGACATGCGGATCTACCCGGCGCTGCTCGCCTTCGTGGCGCGCTACCGGGAGACCCCCGACCTGTTCCAGAGCTTCGCGGTGGTGTTCGAGGGGCCCGGCGACCTCTCGGAGGAGGCGTTCGAGCAGAATCTCTGGGCGCGGGCGCAATCGCTCACCGACAAGGATGCCTGGCTCGGCCAGCCCCACGATTCCCGAGTGGCGGACGATCCGGATAACCCGCACTTCTCTCTGAGCTTCGGCGGCGAGGCGTTCTTCGTGGTCGGTCTGCATCCGAACGCGAGCCGGCCGGCCCGGCAATTCTCCTCGCCGGTGCTGGTGTTCAACCTGCATGCCCAGTTCGAGCGCCTGCGCGCCGAGGGCCGCTACGAGAAGCTGCGCGCCTCGATCCTGGAGCGCGACGAGGCGTTGGCCGGCAGCCTCAACCCGATGCTGGCGCGCCACGGCGAGACCTCCGAAGCGCGCCAGTACAGCGGGCGCGTGGTCGGCGCCGAGTGGCGGTGCCCGATGCAGGGCCGCCCCGCGGCGCCCGCCACCCCGGCGGCTGATGACTGGCATCCGTTGGCGCTGCCGCGCGACGGCCTCATCCCGAATAACAGCGCCTGAGGCGCCGGATCGCGGCGGCGCCTGCGGCGTTGCCGGCTGGAGCCTTACGGGAGCGGAGACATCATGGACCTAGCGGACGTGCAGCAGATCGAGCCGCGCTCAGGCGTCGCGTTCACCCTCGACCGAGGGCAGCGCCTGACCGTGATCGACCCGCGCGGCGAGCAGGTGGCCGATCTCGTCGCCTACAACCGCCACGACACGGGCGAAGTGATCTCGTCCGGGCGGACCCTCGACTATGCCAGCCGGATCTACCTGACCACCGGCGATCCGCTCTACTCGAACCGCTCGAACGTGCTGCTGCGCATCGTCGAGGACACGGTCGGGCGCCACGACTTCCTGCTGACGCCGTGCTCGGCCGACACGTTCCGGATCATCTACGGCGACACGGATCCGCATCGCGGCTGCTTCGGCAACCTCGCCGCGGCGCTCGCCCCCTACGGCATCGAACCGGACGCGATCCCGGTGGCTTTCAATTGCTTCATGAACGTGCCGATCGACGGGACGACCGGGGCGCTGACCGTCGCGCCGCCGCTGAGTCGGGCCGGCGACCGAATCGTGTTCACCGCGGAGACCGACCTGATCATCGGCCTGACCGCCTGCTCGGCGCTGCAATCGAACAACGGCAGCTTCAAGCCAATTCATTATCGGATCGAAGTATAGATCCCATCGCTGCCGTCAATTCTTGACAGTCTGAAATGAATTTTGTATTTTTTCTCCAACGAATCTTGTTATGATATGAATTTAGCGAGCTATTAGCTTGCGACATACACAATAAGACTTGTTCAGGCCCGAGGCGCGACCAAAAAAAGCCGGCAACGACCGGTGTGGAGTTTATGTTTACCAATCCTGTGTCTATCTTTCGCTCCGGATCAGCTCCGGGGGGTACATGGTGCCGCGTGCGGTGCCGCCCCCGACGCTGAAAGCTCCCGACGGCCCGCCTTCCGTCCCGTTCCCGGTGCTCCGATGACACGCTCGCAGACCAACCGCTCGCCCGGGGGCCACACCGCGCCACGGTGGAGCCTCTCGAACGTCGCGCTGCGCCACAAGCTGGCGGCGGTGATGGCCCTGGTGCTGGCTGCGGTCGGCGCCTTGAGCGGCCTGAACTACTTCGACACCCGCGCCTCGGCACTCGAAGACCGCGCGCTGATGACGAAGAACCTCGGCGACGTCGCGCAGAGCCTGCTCGCCCACTACGAGGCGCTGGCGTCGACCGGCCGGATGCCACTCGATCAGGCCCAGAAGGCCGCCCTCGACGCAGTCAGCGCGCTGCGTTTCGGCAACGCGGATTATTTCTTCGTCCTCGATACGGAGGGTCGGCTGATCGCCAACGCGTTCAACGCCAAGAATGTCGGCAAAGTGGTGCTGGATCAGACCGACGTGCCGGGCGGCAAGCGTTACTTCGCCGAGATGGTCGAGGTGGCCAAGCGCGACGGTGCCGGCTTCGTCGATTACATGAAGCCGCGCGCCGGCGGGACCGAGCCGGTCGAGAAGGTCGTGAGCGTGCAGATGTTCAAGCCCTGGGGCTGGATCGTCGCCGCCGGCCTCTACCGGGACGATGTCCACGCCGCCGTGCGCAATCGCGCGCTGACCAACGTCGTGTGGTCGGCGGGCCTCGTGATCCCGGTCCTGGCGCTACTCCTGCTCATCGGCAACGGCCTGTCGCGGCCGATCGTGCGCCTGACCGAGGCCATGCGGGCACTCGCGGGCGGCGACCTCGCGGTGCTGGTCGCGGATCAAGAGCGCGGTGACGAAGTCGGCGCGATGGCGCGGGCCGTGCAGGTGTTCAAGGACGCGCTCAACGCCAAGCGGGCGGGCGAGGCGGCCGCCGCCGCCGAGAACGCCGCCAAGCTGCGCCGGGCCCAGGCGCTGGACGAGCTCACCGGCCGGTTCGACGCGCATGTCGGCGCCCTGACGCAGAGCCTGTCCGCGTCCGCCGTGGAGATGGAAGCCACCGCCCGGGAGATGACCCGCACCGCGGCCCGCACCACCGAACAGTCCGGCCGGGTCGCCGCCGCCTCCGAGCAGACATCGAGCAACGTCCAGACTGTGGCCGCCGCCAGCGAAGAAATGGCCGCCTCGATCCAGGAGATCGCGTCCCGGGTCGCCCGATCCTCGACCATGGCCGACCGGGCCAGCGTCGACGCGGCCCGCACCAACGCGCTGATGCAGGTCCTGTCCCGGGGCACGGACCAGATCAGCGAGGTGATGGGCCTGATCGCCGGTATCGCCGGGCAGACCAACCTCTTGGCCCTCAACGCGACCATCGAGGCCGCCCGGGCCGGCGAGGCCGGCAGGGGTTTTGCCGTGGTGGCCGGCGAGGTGAAGGCCCTGGCGGCCCAGACCGCCAAGGCCACCGACACGATCGCCGGACAGATCGCCGCCATCCAGAGCGAGACCCGGAACGCCGTCGAGTCGATCCAGACGATCGGCGGCACGATCGACACGATGCGCACGGTGGCGCTGAGCGTAGCCGCGGCCATGGAGGCGCAGGGGGCTGCGACGAGCGAGATCGTCCGGAACGTCACCCAGGCAGCGCAGGGGACGCAGGCGGTCAGCCTCGACATCGTGGAGGTCCGCGAGGCCGCCGGCGAGACCGGCGCCGCCGCTGGCCAGGTTCTGAGCGCCGCGCAGGATCTGGCGCGCTACGCCTCCGGGTTGGGCCAGGAGGTGACCACGTTCCTGGCGGCGGTGAAGGCCGCCTGAAGGTGGCAGACCGGGCGAGGCGCATCACAACCCTGGAGTGGTAGACGGCACCGGGCCCGGTCAGCAACCGTGCGGGTTCCGGATGGCTCACGCTCGCAAGGGACCGGCCCGATGCGTTTCGCCCATGTCGCCCTGTGGACCCACGACCTGGATACGGCCGCGGCCTTCTGGCGGCGCTATTTCGATGCCGAAGTCGGCGCGCCGTACCACAGCCAGCGGCAGAAGGGATTCGTGTCCCGGTTCGTCACCCTGCCCGGGGACGGCGCGCAAATCGAACTGATGACGGCGCCCTGGGTCGCAGACGGGGCTCACGACGCGCGCGTGGGCTGGACGCATGTGGCGATCGCCCTCGGCGGCGTCGAGGCCGTCGACGCCCTCGCGGCCCGCTGCGCGAAGGATGGCTGCCTCACGTCGCCGCCGCGCTGCACCGGCGATGGTTTCTACGAGGCGGTGATCGCCATGCCGGACGGGACGCCGATCGAGATCACCGACTGAACGGAAGCGGAGTAGATCGGGCGAATCCCGTCAGGCGATCCCGTCGATCGCCACCCGCAGGTGCTCCGGCCCGCGCAGGGCGGCGCCGGACCGGTAGGGCGGCGGGTCCTCGATCAGCCGGGGCGCCTTGAGCCGACTGGCAAGCGCCGTGAGCGCCGCCTCGGCCTCGAACCGAGCCAGCGGGGCGCCGACGCAGTAATGCAAGCTGCCTCCGAAGCCGAGATGACGGATTCCGGCGCGGTCGGGATCGAAGCGGTCGGGATCCGGGAACATTGCGGCATCGCGGTTGCCGGAGGCGAGCAGCAGGACCAGGTCGGCGCCCTCGGGGATGGTGACGCCGGCGATGTCGATGGAAGACAGCGTCTTGCGGGTCCGGAACTGCACCGGCGGCTCGTAGCGCAGCAGCTCCTCGATCAGCCGCGGGGCGCGGCCGGGATCCCAGCGCAGGCGCTCCAATTCGTCGGGGTGGCGAAGCAGGGTGAGCAGCCCATTGGTGATCAGGTTCACCGTGGTCTCGTGGCCGGCCACCAGCATCAGGATCGAGGTGGCGATCAGGTCGTAATCGCCCATTTTCGCCCCCGTCGGCGTCGCCTCGTTGGCGAGTCCCGAGAGCATGTCGTCCTGTGGGTGCCGGCGCTTCTCCTTGATCAGGTCGGCCATGTAGCCGCCGATCGCGTCGAAGGTTCGGCTGTTCGCGGCGCGGATCTCGGTGTCGGACAGGCTATCGGGCTCGAGGGCCGTGGCGAGCTGGCTCGCCCACCCATGGAACTTCGGCTCGTCCTCCCGGGGCACGCCGAACAATTCGCAGATCACCGTCACGGGGAGGGGGTAGGCGAGGTCGTCGACCGCGTCGATCTCCCGGGCGCCGCGCTTCTCATCGAGCAAATCGGCCACCAGCCGTTCGGAACGGGCCCGCATCGCCTGGACGCGCTCCCGGGAGAACTGGTGCATCACGGAGGCCCGCAGGACGTCGTGGTCCGGCGGGTCGCGGAAAATGAAGACCCTGTGCCGGTCCATCATCCAGTCCTTGAGCGGCTTGACGATCAGGTCCGTGAGGGGATTGCCGGTGCGCGGCCGGTCGGCCGGCGGCAGGGTCTCGGAGCTGACCCGCGGGTCGTGCAGCAGGCTCGAGATGGCGCCGTGGTTCGAGGCCACCCAGGTCCCGGCTTCGGTCCCATCGTCCTGACGTGAGACCGGATTCTCCCGCAGCTTGGCGTAGACGGGATAGGGATTCGCGCGGTTGGCGAAATCCTTGACCTGGTCGAGGAGGGTGGCGTCGGGCATGCGGTGTCCTCAGGGAAAGCCCGGGGCGAGGACCATGATCCCCTTCGACGGGCGATCGGTGGCCGCCCCATCCGGCGGGAACGGCGCGCCGGCGGCGACCAAATCGGCATGGGCCGGCAGCCAGCGAGCGCTGTCGACCGCCACGGCCGCGATGCAGCGTCCCGCCTGACCGTAGACGGCGACGAAGCGGCCCGAGCCGGGCTCGCCCAGGGTGATCGCCAGGGCGTCCGCGCCTTCGGTCAGCCCGACGGACTTGACCACGACATCGCCCTGTGCGGACCAAAAGGTCGGCAAGGCACCGTAGGGACCTTCGGGATTCGCCCCGGCGAGCAGCCGCCCGGCATGGATCCCCTGTGCCACCGCCTGGCTCCAATGCTCCAGCGCCACGCGGCGCCCGCCGTAGAGCGGGTGGGGGAAGCGCGCCACGTCGCCGGCGGCGGCGATGCGCGGATCGGGCTGCCCGTCGGTGTCGAGGACGTAGCCGGCCGCATCGCAATCGACGCCGCCGGGATCGGCCGACAGGCCGGAGCCGTCGAGCCATTCGGTGTTGCGGACGGCCCCGAGGGCGATCACCGCGACATCCGCCTCGATGCGGGTGCCGTCGGTGAGGTGGGCCCGCACGAACCGGCCCTCCGCCTCCTCCAGCCACTCGACCTCGCTGCCGCAGCGCAGATCGACGCCCCGGCCCGCGTGGATCGCTCCGATGAACGCCCCGACCGTGCCGCCGAGGACGCGGGCCAGCGGCGTTGGGCTGGGCTCGACCAGGGTCACGGGCAGGCCGAGCTGCCGGCACGCGCTGGCGACCTCGCAGCCGATGAAGCCGCCGCCGATCACCAGCACCCGGCGGGGACCGGCGGCAAGGGCCGCCCGCAGGGCAGCGGCATCGTCCCGCCCGCGCAGGGTGAAGACGCCGGCGAGCCGGCCTTCGTGGGGGTTCGGCCAGGGCCGGGCGCGGGTGCCGGTGGCGATCAGCAGGCGGTCGTAGGGCAGGGCGCGCCCGTCCGCGAGGTGGAGGGTGCGGGATCCTCGGTCGAGGCGTTCGGCCGAGCTGCCGAGGTGCCAATCCACGTCCGCGCCGAGGCTGCTCGGCAGGGTCGTGGCGTCCGGCCGGGTCTCGCCGATGAGGACGTGCTTCGAGAGCGGCGGGCGGTCATAGGGGCGGTACGGCTCAGCGCCGACGATGGCAAGCGCGCCGGTGAACCCGGCCTCGCGCATCGCCTCGGCCCCGCGCAAAGCCGCCAGGCCGGCGCCCACCACGACCGCGCGCTCGGTGGTTGATCCCGGCGCCATCTCAGGACGCCTGCCCCGGATCCTCGACCCGGATCGCCTGAACCGGGCAGGCGACGCGCGCGCGCTCGATGTCGGCCCGGTCCTGCGCAGCGGGAGCGGGATCGTAGAACAGGGCTTCGTGCCCCTCGATGCGGAAGTGCCGCGGCGCCGCGTAGCAGCACTGGGCATAGGCCTGGCAGAGATTGAGATCGACGCACACCCGCAGGCCGGGTGGTGAGCCGGAGGACGCATCGGCGGGGGTGGACATGGCGGTGCAACCGCGGCGGGGACGGGGAGTTCCGCGCGGGGCGTCGTCTCGACCGTCGCAGGCGATCCAAAAGTTTCCGCGCGATCTAGATCGCCCAGACCAGCCGGCGGATCGTCATCCTGCGGGCTTCCGTGAAGAAAACTCGGAAGACGCCGCCATCCGAGATCAGATTGGCCAAGCAGCGAACCAAATCCCCCGTCGGACAATGAGCGCGCAGCATCGAGGCAACCGGGAGGCGGACGATGAAAGACCGAACTGTGGACCGTCTGACAGAAACCTGGCGGCAGGACCCCGAATACGTGGCCGCCTACGAGGCTCTCGACCATGAATTCGCGCTGGCGAAGGCGATGATCCTGGCACGGACACGCGCGCGCCTGTCGCAGACGCAACTCGCGGAGAAGATGGGAACGGATCGGGCCAGGATCTCGCGATGGGGATCGGGGGCCGCGAGCCCGACCGTGGAGACGCCGCGGCGGATGGCCGACGCGACGGGCATGGAACTCATGGCTCGCTTCAAGCGCCCGCGCCGCAGCAAGCCCGCTCAGCCGAACCGGGCAACGGTTTGAAGCAACGGGGATGCGCCGCACCTCGGCCGGCGAGTCTCCAACGTTGCGGCCGGGGTCATTGGGGCCGATTCACTGATCTAAAAATATCATGGCGGATCGCCGTCGAAATGAAGCATTGGAATTCCCCTGCGTGACGGTTCGCACTATTGTCGCGCCGCCCCGCGGACCGACCCGAAACGCCGCGATCTCAGGAGGGCACCATGCCGTACGGTGCACGAACGAGTCTCGCCGCCCTGATCCTGTCCCTCGCCCTGGGCGCGACCGGCGCGCGAGCCGAGCAGGCCTCGGGCTGGACCGATCCGCCGGCCCGCAAGCCGGCCGCGGCGGCGAGTCCGGCCGAGGCTCAGAAAGCCGCCCCGCCACCCGCATCGACTCCCGCCGCCGCGGCCCCAGTCCGCAAGGCGGTGGCCGCGCGGCCCGTCCGGACGCGGATCGTGACGCGCCGCCCCGCCCCGGAGGCCAAGCGGGTCGCCACGACCGCGCATCGGCCGCGCGTCGCCGCAGCCACGGTCCGGACCGTCCGCCCGCACAGGATGGTCGCGGTCGCACCGCCGCCTCCACCGCTGCCGGACGGCTACCCGCGCTACCGGGCCTACAATTACGGCCCGGGCTACGCCGACGAGCGGCTGGAGCGCCTGCGCGCCGCGGAGGCGGCCGGCTACCTTGTCGTGCGCCGCCGCTCGGTGGAGTTCCCGGACGGCCGGTCGCTGCGGGTCTACCGGCCGGACGACGAGGGCGAGCCTTTCTGAGCTGAAACCTCCGCGAACACGGCCCGCAGGGGCGCCCGCAGGATCTTGCCGGCGGGGTTGCGGGGCAGGAGCCCGTCCCAGACCACCACGCGCACCGGCACTTTGAAGGCCGCGAGCCGCTCGGCCGCGAAGGCCCGGATCTCCTCCGGCCCGATCCGGGCGCCCTCGGCCAGCGCCACGATCGCGCCGGGCTCCTCGCCCAGCGTCGGGTGCGGCACGGCCAGCACCACGGCATCGATCACGTCGGGGTGCGCGTAGAGGGCGTTCTCGACCTCGCAGCAATAGATGTTCTCGCCGCCGCGGATCAGCATGTCCTTGATCCGGTCGACGATGGTCAGGAACCCCTCGTCGTCGGCGCGGGCGAGGTCGCCGGTGCGCAGCCAGCCCTCCGAGAACACCTCGGCGGTGGCCTGCGGGTCGTCCCAGTAGCCGCGGACCACGTTCGGGCCCTTCACGCACAGCTCGCCGACGCTGCCGGGGGGGAGATCCTGGCCGAGCGGATCGAGGATCCGCACCTCGCAGACCGGCAGGGGCGGCCCGCAGGATTCGGGATGGGCCAGGTAATCCTCGGCCTGGTGGTGGGTGAAGGTCGCCGAGGTCTCGGTCATGCCCCAGCCGGTGGCGGGGACGGCCTTCGGGAAGGCCTCGCCCAGGGCGCGCACGAGATCGCCGGCCGCCGGGGCGCCGCCATAGGTCACGGATTCGAGGCTCGGCAGCGGCCGGCCCGCCTCCCGGGCGGCGGTGGCGAGCTGCCACGCGATGGTCGGCACGCCGCCGGCCCCGGTGCAGCCCTCCCGGTCGATCAGGTCGAGGGCCTCGTGGGCGTCCCAGCGATGCATCATGACCAGGCGATGGCCGCCGTAGAGCGCCGACCCGAGGCTCGCGTGGCAGCCGGTGACGTGGAACAGCGGGATCACCAGCAGCGAGGCCCGCTGCGGCGCGGACGGGTCGGACTTGGGCGGCGTCTCGCCCCGGCGCAGGGCGCTGCGCGACGCAGAATAGGGATAGGCCATCACCGTGGTCGCCGCCGCCCGGTGGGTGCCGACCGCGCCCTTGGGCCGTCCGGTGGTGCCGGAGGTGTAGAACAGGGTCGCGTCGTCCTCCGGGTCGAGGGCGATGTCGGGCGGGGCCAAGTCGGGCAGGGTGGCCCAGTCCGACACCGGGCCGATCACCACGGCGAGCGGCGTCGCCCGGTCGTCGGGCTCCATCCGGGTGACGAAAACCCGCTCCAGCGCCGGGCATTCGGCCCGGTGCGGCGCGATCCGTTCGAACCGGGCGCCGTCGGCGATCAGCACCCGCGCGCCGGAATGCCGGAGCGCGTAGGCCAGTTCCGGCCCGGTCCACCAAGCGTTGAGCGGCGTCGCGATCGCCCCGGCCAGCAGAGCGCCGTAATAGCAGACCGGCCATTCCGGCAAGTTGCGCAACGCGATCGCGACCCGGTCGCCCTTGCCGATCCCGGCCGCCACAAGGGCGTGGGCCAGGGCGGTCGCGGCGCGGGCGAAGCCCGTGAAGGTGACGCGCTCGTCCCGGTAGACCACGAAGGTTTTTTCCCCGTGCCCCTGGGCGATGCGGAACAGGTCGCGCAGGGTCGGCGGCGCGGTCGTCCAGATCCGGGTCGGCACGCCGCGGATCGGAACCGTGGCGATCGCGAACAGCGCGCCGGGCGCCGTGAGCCGGGCTTCCGCCGCGCGGAAGGAGAGGGCGGGCCAGCCGGCGGGGATGCGGGGATCGGGGCTCATCGCGCGATCGTCACGCCGCCGTCGATCACCAGCGCCTGGCCGGTGACGAACCGGCCGGCCGGCGATGCCAGGAACACGGCCGCCCCCGCGATCTCGTCGGGCTCGCCGATCCGGCGGAGCGGCGCGGCGTCGGTGGTGGCGGCCAGCATCTCGGGATCCTCCCACAGGGCCCTGGCGAAATCGGTGCGGATCAGTCCCGGGCAGAGGCAATTCACCCGGACGTTGGCCGGGCCGTACTCGACCGCGTAGTTGCGGGCGAGTTGAAGGTCGGCCGCCTTGGAGACGTTGTAGGCGCCGATCACCGGCGAGCCCTTCAGCGCCCCGATGGACGAGACGATCACGATCGCCCCGTCCCGCCGCGCAACCATGCCGGGGGCGACCATCTGGATCAGCCAGTGGTTCGACAGAACGTTGTTCTCCAGGATCTTGCGGAACTGCGCGTCCGAGATGCCGGCGAGCGGCCCGTAATACGGGTTGCTGGCGGCGTTGCAGACCAGCACGTCCACCGGACCAAGCCGGGATTCGGTCTCAGCGACCAGATCCTCCAGCTCGGCCTTCACGGAGATGCTGGCCGGGATCGCCACCGCGCGGCCCCGGCCGTGGGCGGCCGCGATCTCGGCCACCACGGCGTCGCAGGCCTCGCGCTTGCGCGAGGAGATCACCACCCGGGCGCCGTGCTCGGCCATCCGCAGGGCGATCGCCCGGCCAATGCCCCGGGACGAGCCGGTGATCAGCGCGACCTTGTCGGTCAGATCGAACAGGGACATGGGTCGGCTCGGTTCTGAATGGGGTGGGGCGCGCCCACCATCCTCATTCCGTGGGCCATGATGCTTGCACATCGTCGAGGGAAGAGGGCACCGGCCGAGGACATGCGCGTCTCCCTCCCCCCTCTGCGGGGGAGGGAGAGCCGCGGTGTCTGCCGTGCCTTCTGCCGAACCCGATTTGTAAATCCGCAAGCCCGCACGGGAGAGGGGACCCGCGCCACGCTCGGCCGGCGGTCCGATTGTCCGACGCCGACCATCGTCATGCCTCCCCCAGCATCGACCGGCGCAGGCGCGCCATGCCGGCGAGCCAGCGTTCGGGGTCGTCGGCCCGGCGGCGGGCATAGTCCGCGACCTGCGGGTGCGGCAGGATCAGGAACTTGCCCACCGCCAGCCCGTCGAAGGCCGCCTCGGCCACGGAGGCGGGCGAGAGCACGCCGTCGCGGGCGGCGGCGCTGGCGGCCCCGAGCATGGCGGTTTCGACGCCTTGCGGGCACAGGGCGGCGACCCGGATGCCGTCCTCGGCATGCGCGATGGCAAGGTGTTCCAGGAAGGCCAGCGCCGCGTGCTTGGTGGCCGAATAGGTGGCGCTGCCGATCTGGCTGAGCAATCCGGCCGCCGAGACGGTGCCGAGGAAGGCGCCCCCGCCGCGGGCGAGCCAGAGCGGGACCAGGACCCGCGCCGCGTGGACATGGCCCATCACGTTCACCGACCAGGCGCGATCCCAGCTCGCCGGATCGGCCGAGGTCGCGAGCCCGGGATCGGGGTCGCGCTCCAGGATGCCGGCATTGGAACAATACAGCGCGATCGGGCCGATCTCGGCCTCGATCCGGCGCAGGATTTCGGCGACGGCCGCGGCATCCGCTACGTCGAGCGCGTAGGCACGGCCGCCGAGCCGGGCGGCGACGGCCTCCGCCCCGGCGCCGTCCCGGTCGAGGGCGACGACGCGGGCGCCCCGGGCCTGCGCGGCCTCGGCGAGCGCCCGGCCGATGCCCCTTGCGGCTCCGGTGACGGCGACGACGCGGCCGGCGAGATCCATCTCAGGCCCCCGCGCGCTCGGCGAAGGCCCAGGCCGAGGCGGCGAGCGTCGGCACCCGGGCCGCCATGGCGGCGGCGTGCTCGCTCGCGGCGTTGCCGGCCTTGGCGCGGGCGGCCACGCCCTGGAGGATGCCGACCAGCCGGAACAGGTTGTAGGCGAAGTACCAGTCGAGATCGGGCAGATCCGCCCGGCCGGCGGCGCGGCAGTAGAGCGCCACCGCCTCGTCCCGGGTCGGGATGCCCAGCGCCGGCAGGTCGAGGCCGCCGAGCGAACTGCGGCCGTCCGCGGGCAGTTCCCAATGCATCAGCAGGTAGCTGAAATCGGCGAGCGGATCGCCCAGCGTCGACAGCTCCCAGTCCAGAACCGCGCTGACGCCGCCATCGGGCGAGAAGATCAGGTTGTCGAGGCGGTAATCGCCGTGGACGATGGCGGCGCCCTGCTGTTCCGGCACGGTCCTGGGCAGCCACGCGATCAGGCGCTCGACATCCTCCAGCCGGTCATCCTCGGCGGCGCGGTACTGGTGGGTCCAGCGGTCGACCTGACGGGCGAAGTAGTTGCCGGGCCGGCCGTAATCGGCGAGCCCCGCCGCCTCCGGGTCGATCGCGTGCAGGCGGGCGAGCGTCGCGATCATCATGGCGTAGTGCCGGTGCCGGGCATGCGGATCGAGGCCGGGCAGGGTACCGTCCCAGTGGACGGTGCCGCCCACCGCCTCCATCACGTAGAAGGCCGCGCCGATGATGTTTTCGTCCTCACAGAGGGCGAAGGGCCTCGGAACCGGAAACCCCTCGCCATAGAGCGCGCCGATCACCCGGAACTCGCGCTCCACCGCGTGCGCGGAGGGCAGCAGCGGCCCGAACGGCTTGCGCCGGAGCACGTAGGCCTGGCCGGGCGTTTCCAGCCGGTAGGTCGGGTTCGACTGGCCGCCGCGGAACTGCTGCACGGTGAGGGGACCGGCATAGTCGCGCACATGCTCGGCGAGCCAGGCGGCCAGCCGGGCCTCGTCGATCCGATGGCGCGGCTCGACCGGCTTCACGCCGGAGAAGGCGTCGGGGCCGCTCATGCACCCTCCCGGGCATTGGTGTAACGCCCGAATTCGAGTCGGGCGATGGAGCGGTTGTGCACCTCGTCCGGCCCGTCGGCCAGCCGCAGAGTTCGGATATGGGCGTACATCTTGGCCAGTCCGAAATCCTCGGACACGCCGGCGCCGCCATGGGCCTGGATCGCGTCGTCGATCACCTGGAGGGCGATCCGCGGGGCCGCGACCTTGATCATGGCGATCTCGAGCTTCGCCCCCTTGGCACCGACCTTGTCCATCATGTCGGCGGCCTTCAGGCAGAGCAGCCGGGTCATCTCGATGTCGATCCGCGCCTCCGCGACCCGCTGCTCCCAGACAGATTGCTCGCTGATCCGCTTGCCGAAGGCGACCCGCGAGACCAGGCGCCGGGCCATGGCCTCGAGCGCCGCCTCGGCCACCCCGATGGTGCGCATGCAATGGTGGATGCGCCCCGGCCCGAGCCGCCCCTGCGCGATCTCGAAGCCGCGCCCCTCACCGAGGATCAGGTTCTCGGCCGGGACGCGCACGTTCTCCAGCACCACCTCGCCGTGGCCTTTGGGCGCGTCCTCGTAGCCGAAGACCGGCAGCAGGCGCTCGACCCGCAGGCCGGGCGTGTCCATGGGCACGAGGATCTGCGATTGCTGCCGGTGCCGGGGGGCGTCAGGATCGGTCTTGCCCATCAGGATCGCGATCCTGCAGCGCGGGTCGCCGACGCCGGTGGACCACCATTTGCGCCCGTCGATGACGTAATGCGCGCCGTCCCGGCGGATCGCGGTCTCGATGTTGGTGGCGTCCGAGGAGGCCACGTCCGGCTCGGTCATCAGGAAGGCCGAGCGGATCTGCCCGTCCATCAGCGGCCGCAGCCAGGCCTCCTTCTGGGCCGGGCTGCCGTAGCGGTGCAGCACCTCCATGTTACCGGTATCCGGCGCGGCGCAGTTGAAGACCTCCGAGGCGATCCCGACCTTGCCCATCGCCTCGGCGCAGAGCGCGTAATCGAGGTTGGTCAGGCCGGCGCCGCGGTATTCATGGGTGTCGTGCTCGGGGGAGGGCGGCAGGAACAGGTTCCACAGGCCCTCGCCGCGGGCCATGTCCTTGAGGCGCTCCATCGTGGGCGCGGGTTCGCGGCTCGCCGCGCGCTCGGCCGCGACCGCAGCGGCGGCCGGCAGGATCGCGTCGGCGATGAAGGCGCGCACGCGAGTTAGCCAGTGCGTCTGGGACTGGGAGAGGTTGAAATCCACGGCGTCCGCTCCGCTTAGGCCCAGCGCCGGATGTGACGCCTCGATGACCTCGTCCGTCCAACCCACCCCCTCGTCCTGAGGTGCCCGGCGATCGCAGATCGCCGGGCCTCGAAGGAGCCCTCCAGCCCGCTCGCGATCCCTGGAGGCCTCCTTCGAGGGCTACGCTGCGCTCCGCCACCTCAGGATGAGGGGATGGGTGGGATGCGCGGGATCCCTCACAAATACTTCGCCCCCATCTCGCCGGCGAACCGGTCCGGCGGGCCTTCCCAGACGATGCGGGCCTGTTCCAGAACGTAGACCCGGTCGGCATGGGGGAGCGCGAAGGTGACGTTCTGCTCGCCGAGCAGCACCGTGATCGGCGTGGTCTGACGCAGGCGCTCCAGGGCCTTCGACAGCAGTTCCAGGATGACGGGTGCGAGGCCGAGCGTCGGCTCGTCGAGGATCAGCAGGCGCGGGCGCATCATCAGGGCGCGGGCGATGGTCAGCATCTGCTGCTCGCCGCCGGACAGCGTCCGGGCGGTCTGCCCCTCGCGGGCCTTGAGGATCGGGAACAGCTCGTAGAGCCACTCCCGCTGCTTGGCGCTCTCGGCCTTGGGGAAGTGCTGGCCGCCGAGATCGAGGTTCTCGCGCACGTTGAGGTCGCCGAACAGCTCGCGGGTCTCAGGCACCTGGACGATGCCGGCCCGGGCGATGGCGGCCGGCTTCATCCGGGCGAGGTCCCGTCCGTCGAACCGGATCGTGCCCGTATGCGGGACCAGCCCCGAGATGGCGTTGAACAGGGTGGTCTTGCCCGCCCCGTTGAGGCCCACCACCGAGACGAACTCGCCCTCGTGGATGTGGATCGCGGCGCCGCGTAGCGCCTGCGCCTTGCCGTAGAGCACGTCGACGCCCTCGACGGTCAGCAGCGAATCCGGCTTGAACGCCGCCTCGGGCCGGGCCGCCGTCTCGATGCTGCCGCCGAGATAGACCCGCCGCACGGTCGGGTCGGCCATCACGGATTCCGCCGAGCCCTCGGCGATGCGCTCGCCGAGATACATGGCGAACACCCGGTCCACGAGGGCCGCGACGCTCTTCACGTTGTGGTCGACGAGGAGCACGGCCTTGCCCTCGTCGCGAAACCCCCAGATCAGCTCGGAGAAGGAAGCGACCTCGCCGCCGGTGAGGCCTGCGAATGGTTCGTCGACCAGCACCACCTTCGGATCGCGGGCGATGGCCTTGGCGAGCTCCAGCCGGCGCAGGTCCGCGAAGGGCAAGGTGCCGGGGCGCCGGTCGGCCACCGCGCCGAGGCCGACGCGCTCGGCGATTTCTTTTGCGCGGCGCGCGACGTGGGGATCCGCGGCCAGGCGGAGCAGGCTGTCGGGCAGGAGCGCGAGGCTGATGTTCTCCAGCACGGTCTGCCGCTGGAGCGGCCGCGCGTGCTGGAACACGAGGCCGATGCCCGAGCGGGCGACCCGGTGCGCCGGCAGCCCGCCGATCTCGGCGCCGTCCAGGCGGATCGAGCCGGCGCTCGGCCGCTCCAGCCCCATGATCAGCTTCATCACGGTGGACTTGCCCGAGCCGTTCGGCCCGATCAGCCCCAGGATCTCGCCGGGCCGGAGGTCCAGGTCGATGTCTTTGACGGCGACGAGGCCGCCGAAGCGCTTGGTCAGGCCGCGCACGGTGAGGCAGGGTTCGGCGCGGGCGGGGGACACGGCGCGCGGCGGCGCGGGCCTGACGGCGACGGTCATCGCGCTCTCCGGACGGATGCGAGGCCGAGCAGCCCCGAGGGCACGAACAGGATGACGAGGAGCGCCACCGCCGAGACCACGAAGGTCGAGAGCGCGCCGAGCGGCCGCAGCAGCTCGCCCGCGGCGATCAGGAACACCGCCCCCAGCGCCGCGCCCACGATGGTCCGGCGCCCGCCGAGCACCGCCGCGATGATCACCTGCACGCCCACCGCGGTGTCGATCAGCGTGCCGACCGAGGCGGTGCCCATGTAGAAGACCACCAGCCCGCCCGCGAGGCCCGAGAAGGCGGCGCTGACCGCGAAGGCCGCGAGCTTGTGCTTGGCGACGTTGAAGCCGAGCGCCCCGGTCACGATCGGGTCCTGGCCGGCGGCCTGGAGGATCAGCCCCACGGGCGAGCGGGCGATGGCGGTGAGCACCAGCCCGGCGAAGGCCATGAAGCCGAGCGCGATCCAGTAATTGGTGTCGGCGTCGATGGAGATCACGTCCGGCACCGTGAGCCCGATCTCGCCGCCGGTAATCCCGGAGAACACCACGATCATGTTCTGCAGGAGCAGGACCGCGACCAGGGTGATCAGCCCGAAATACGGCCCGCGCACCTTCAGGGCCGGAAGCGCCAGGGCCATCCCGCCGACCACCGCCAGCACCGTCCCGGCTGCCAGGCAATAGGGAATCGGCACGTCGTAGCGGTTGTTGAGAATGCCGGCGCCGTAGGCCCCGAGCCCGATCAGGAAGGTCGGGCCGAAATTGACCTCCCCGGCGAAGCCGAAGAGCAGGTCCCAGGCCATGGCGAACACGCCGAAGTAATACGCGATGGTGAGGAGCCCGAGGATGTAGCCCGAGACCCACCAGGGCAGGAACGCGGCCAGGGCGAGGGCCAGGAGCGCGACCCAGAAGCCCGGGGTGGTGAGGAGCTTCATGGGGCTTGCCTCGACGGTGAAACGACCGGCCTCACCCGGCGCCGAGACCCATCCCATCCAAACCCCTCATCCTGAGGTGCCGCATCAGCGGCCTCGAAGGAGGACTCCAGGGATCGCGCGGCCTGCTGGAGGGCTCCTTCGAGGCCTCCGCTGCGCTCCGGCACCTCAGGATGAGGGCGCGGGTTGGGGACGTTTGGGGTGGAAAAAACCATTACCGCCGCCCCAGCAGGCCCTGCGGGCGCAGGTACATCACGGCCACGAGCAGCAGTAGCGCCGGGATCACCCGGTAAGCCGGGGAGATCAGGTAGGCGGTGGCGGTCTCGAGATAGCCGACCACATAGGCCGCGATCAGCGAGCCGGTGACGCTGCCGAGCCCCCCCAGCACCACGATCGAGAAGGCGCTCGCGGTGAGCGGCCCCACCGAGTAGGACGAGACCCCCAAAAACATCCCGAGCAGCACCCCGGCGATGCCGGCGAGCAACCCGTAGATCGCCCAGACCGCGACGTAGATCCGCGCCATGTCGTGGCCGAGCAGCGTGACCCCGCGGGGGTTCATGGAGGCGGCGAGCAGGACCTTGCCGGCCCGCGCCTTGTTCACGAACACCCATAGCAGGCCGATCACGATCCAGCAGATCACCGCGGTGAAGATCTCGTTCCTCGGGGTGCGGACCCCGGCGATCTCGATCACGCCCTCGACGATCGGCAGCACGGTCTTCGGGTTGTCGGTGAAGAAGTAGGCGACCAGCTCCTGGATCATGATCCCCCAGAGCAGGGTGCCGGTGAGCACGAAGATCTCTTTTTCCTCGCGCGGGATCGCCTTGCTGCGCTCGATCGGGGCGACGATGGCGAAATAGGTCACCAGGGCGGCGGCCAGGCCGCACAGGATGCCGATGCCCGCGCCCGCGTAGGAGCCGAGGCCGAACTGGGCCGAGGCCGCCCAGGCGGCGACCGCGGCCATCACCATCAGCGCGCCGTGCGAGAGGTTGAGCACGCCGGAGACGCCGAAGATCAGGGTGAAGCCCATCGCGCCGAGCGCGTAGAGCGCCGAGATCGCGAAGCCGTCGACGAGGATCTGGAGCACGATCATTGTTTTGGGACTCTCGCGTCGCGATTACTGGACCGCCGGCTTGACCGCGGGCGGGAGGACCAGCTTGCCGTTGGCCACCTCCGAGGGCCAGATCGCGACCTGCTTGCCGTTCTGCCACTGGCCGAGGACGCTGGTCATCAGGCCCGGGCCATACTTGATCGAGTGGGTGAAGGTCTCGTCCTTGCCGTAGAACGTGATGTGCCCGACGGTGCCGACCCAGTCGGTCTTCTCCAGGGCGTCGACCAGCTTGTCCGCTTCCGTAGACCCGGCCCGCTTGATCGCCTCCGCGCTGTAATGCATCGCGTCGTAGGCCATGTAGCCGGCATAGGACGGCGCGCCGCCGAAGCGCTTGGTGAAGGCCTCGGCGAAGGGGATCGTCTTCTCGGTGAGCGCCACGCCCGGCAGCGCCACGCTGTCGAACAGCACGCCCTGCGTGCCGCCGTTGGTGTTGGCCCAGAAGCTCGAGGAGGTCGCCTGGCCGCTGATCCCGGTCATGGCGATCGGCACCTGCTGGTTCTGCCACTGCACGGTGGGCTGCACGCCGACATGGGCGATGCCGGTGACGATCAGGTCGGGCTTGGCCGCCTCGATCTTGTTGTAGATCGGCGTGAAGTCGCCGGTGTCCGGCGAGAAGCGGACATGCTCCACGATCGTCAGGCCGGATTTCGGCAGGCATTCCTCGTAGGCGGCGTCGAGCGGCCGGGTCCAGGCCGCGTCCTCGCTCATGATCGCCGCGGTCTTGGCCTTCAGCAGCCCGACCAGGGCATCCTTGGCCGAGTCGCAGACCGCCTGCGCCAGGGCGTGCGAGGTCAGGTAGCCGTGGAAGACGTACTTGTTGCGCGCGTAGTCCTTGTGGACGGCGACGCTGATCTCGTTGGAGGCCGCCCCGGGGGTGATCATCGGGGTCTTGAGCCGGGCCGCCCAGGGCATCAGCGCGAGAACGACCTCGGAGATGTAGCTGGCGATGACGAGGTTGACCTTGTCCTCGCTGACCGCCCGCTGGAACGCTCGGACCGCATCCGAAGCCGAACTCTTGTCGTCGTAGGTGACGATCTGGATCAGGCGCCCGTCGACGCCGCCCTTGGCGTTGATCTCGTCGGCGGCGAGCTGGACCGCCTGCGGGATCGAGGCCCCGGCCACCGACTGCGCCTCGGCGATCACCCCGACCTTGATCGGGTCGGCGGCGCGCGCCTGTCCCGAGACGATCAACCCCGCCGCGAGCAGCATGGGCAGCCTGCGCCGAAGCGGGGCATGCCGAGCGACAAAGCGCGCGGTCTCGGACATCGGCGATTCCTCATCCCAGCGCCCGCATTTTTTATTCGCGGGCTTGGGACGGACTGTATCCGCGCCAAGCCGGATCACAAGGCCCGCATTGGGACCAGCCGGTGACGTTTCGGCCGAGTCGTTTTCCGCACGGGGTATCGACTCGCGCCGCCCGGGCCTAGGCTCCCGGCGGCTCCGCGAAATGCGGGGCCCGACGGCCTCGAAGAAGGGCGACGGACAGGTGAGGAACGCACGCTCGGCCGCGGCCGGGGTTCGCCCCGGGCCGCGGCCCCGGATTCCGGCGGATCGACCCGTGCTGTCGGCGCGGGGAACGCACGCATGAGCCTGCGCTGGACCCGGCGGCCCGAGGGCTCGACCTGGGGGGATTTCGGCCCCGACGACGAGCGCGGGCGGCTGAACCTCCTGACTCCCGAGAAGGTCCGCCAGGGCGTCGCCGAGGTGCGCGAGGGCCTGACCTTCTGCCTCAGCCTGCCCTTGGACCTGCCCGGCGGCAACGTCCTCAACCCACGCCGCCACCCGCCGCAGATCACCCCGACCCGGCGGGCCAACGGCCGGCCGAACATGAACTTCCCGGTCTGCGAGGAGGTCGACGGCGCCACCGACGTGATCTGCGACGACCGCGCGCTGATCCACCTGCAATACTCGACGCAGTGGGATTCGCTCGCCCATGTCGGCTCGTTGTTCGATGCGGACGGCGGGGGCGCGGCGCCGACCTTCTACAACGGTTTTCGCGGCGGCCGGGACATCGTCGGGCCGAGCACGCCCGAGGCGGCCGACCAGCCGTCCCGGGCGAAAAAGCTCGGGATCGAGCGGCTCGCCGAGGTGGGCATGCAGGGCCGCGCCGTGATGATCGACCTGCGCGCCCATCTCGGCGACGCCAAGGCCAAGGTCGGCTACGCCCAGCTCGCCCGGATCCTCGAGGCCGACAGCGTCGTGATCGAGCCCGGGGACATGGTCTGCCTGCATACGGGCTTCGCCGAGCGGCTGATCGCCATGGGCGGGGAGCCCGATCCGAAGCAGGTCCACAACCTCTGCGCCGGCCTCGACGGCCGGGACCCGCGGCTCCTCGACTGGATCACGCGCTCGGGCCTGTGCGCGCTGATCGCCGACAATTACGCCGTCGAAGCCTACCCGGCCGGGGCGGGGCCGGCCTGCTGCGCGACCCTGCCGCTCCACGAGCACTGCCTGTTCAAGCTCGGGGTCAATCTCGGCGAGCTGTGGCACCTGACGCCGCTGGCCAATTGGCTGCGCGCGCACGGCCGCAACCGGTTCCTGCTCACCGCGCCGCCGCTGCGCCTGCCCGGCGCGGTCGGCTCGCCGACGACGCCGATCGCGACGGTCTGAGGGAGACACCATGGCGGAAATCGCGATCGTCGGCGGCGGCCTGATGGGGCACGGCATCGCCCTGGTGCTGGCGCTGCACGGGCATGCCGTGCGGATCACCGACACGGATGCGCAGACCCGCGCCCGCGTGCCGACGCTCATGGCCTCGGCGCTGGCGACCCTGCAGGAGGCCGGCGCCGCCCCGGAGGGGTGGGACTCCGCCCGGCTCGCCCAGGCCGTCCGCGTCGAGGCCGAACTGGAGCCCGCGGTGACCGGCACCGGCCTGGTCATCGAGGCGATCACCGAGAATCCGGAGGCCAAGCGGGGGCTGTTCGCCGAACTGGACCGGCTCTGCACCGCCGATACGATCCTGGCCAGCAACACCAGCTACCTCGACGTCTTTCCGCTGATCCCGGAAGCCCGGCAGGCGCGGGCGCTGGTGATGCACTGGTACACGCCGCCCTACATCGTCGACCTCGTCGACGTGGTCCCGGGCCCCGGCACCGATCCGGCCGTGGTCGCGGCGATGCGCGATCTGGTGCTCGGCCTCGGGCAGGTGCCGATCGTGCTCAAGCGCTTCGTCCCGGGCTATGTCGCCAACCGGATCCAGTCGGCGATCAGCGCCGTGGTGTACGAGCTTCTCGACGCCGGCATCGCGGCGCCCCGGGAGATCGACGACGCGATCATCCACGGCCTGTCCCTGCGCATCCCGATCCTCGGCCACCTCGCCAAGGCCGATTTCACCGGGCTGGATCTGGCGCAGCGCGCCCTAGCCAATGCTGGCCACACGCCGCAGGGCGCACCGATGCGCTCACAAACCCTGGACGCGCTCTGCGCCGCGGGCCGGACCGGGGTGATGGCGGGGCGCGGATATTTCGACTGGGGCGGGCGCGAACCCGAGGACCTGTTCCGCGAGCGCGACCGCAAGCTCCTGGCACTCAAACGCGCCATGGCCGGGATCGGCCGGATGGAGGGCACATGATCGGCGCGGACCTGTCCGGACGGCGCATCCTCGTCACCGGCGCTTCCTCGGGCATCGGGCTGGCGACGGTGACCCTGTTCGCCCGCAACGGCGCAAGCGTGGCCCTGAACCACCTGCCCGACGACCCCCGCGGCCCCGCGGAGGCCGAACGTCTCGCCGCCGAGGGCTTGGCCGTGATGGCGTTGCCCGGGGACGTGTCGCGGCCCGGAGAGGCGGAGGCGATGGTGACGGCCGGGATCGCGGCGCTGGGGGGCCTCGACGTGCTGGTCAACAATGCCGGGACCTCCGGCACCACGGCGCCGATCGCCTTCGAGGATCTCGACGCCATGACGGAGGATTTTTGGGCCACGATCCTGGCGACGAACCTCCTTGGCCCGTACCGGTGCGCCAGAGCCGCGGCGGCGAGTCTCAAAGAAAGCCGCGGGGCGATCGTCAGCACCGCCTCGGTGGCGGGACTCGGGCGGCGGGGCTCCTCGATCGCCTACTCGGCCAGCAAGGCCGGCCTGATCAACCTCACCCGCAGCCTCGCCCGGGCGCTGGCGCCGGACGTGCGCGTCAACGCCGTCGCCCCCGGCCTCGTCGCCACCCCGTGGACAGAGCCGTGGCCGGAGGCGCGCAAGGCCGCGACGGTGCAGCACACGATGCTGCGCCGCATGGCCCGGCCCGACGACATCGCCGAGACGATCTTCTTCCTGGCCGCGGGCGCCGCCTACATCACCGGCGAGACCATCACGGTCGATGGCGGGGCGATGTAGCAGGGCTCGTCCACACGCGGGAAGGCAACGTCAGGATCAGGGCCAGGGAGCAAAGAATGTCCCGGACGACCGTCATCACCTGCGCCCTCACGGGCTCGTTCGACACGCCCCGTAAAAACCCGGCGGTACCGGTGAGCCCCAGAGCCATCGCCCAGTCGGCCCTGGAGGCCGCCTCCGCCGGGGCAGCGGTGGTCCATATCCATGTCCGCGATCCCGAGACCGCCGCGCCCAGCATGGAGCTCGCCCATTACCGCGAGGTGGTCGAGCGGGTGCGCGACAAGAACGAGTCCGTGATCCTCAACCTCACCACCGGGGCCGGGGGCCGGTTCGTGCCCGGCGATCCCGACCCGTCGGTGGCCGGCCCCGGCACCATCTTCGTGTCGCCCGAGATCCGCACGCGGCACGTCGCGGCCCTGCGCCCCGAGATCTGCACCCTCGACATCGCCACGATGAATTTCGGCGAGCACCTGTTCCTCAACACACCCGCGCATCTGCGGGCCATGGCGGGCCAGATCCGCGCGACCGGGGTGAAGCCGGAGATCGAGGTGTTCGATCTCGGCCAGATCGAGCTGGCCCGGCACCTCATCACCGAGGGGCATCTGGCGCGGCCGCCGCTGTTCCAGATCTGCCTCGGCATCCCTTGGGGGGCACCCGCGACCCCGGAGGCGCTGGTGGCGATGCGGGCCCGGCTGCCGGAGGACGCGATCTGGTCGGCCTTCGGCATCGGCCGGGAGGAATTTTCGATCCTGGCCGTCGCCGCCGGGATGGGCGGGAACGTCCGGGTCGGGCTGGAGGACAACCTGTACCTGTCCCGGGGCGTGCTCGCCCCGAGCAACGCCGCCCTGGTGGAGAAGGCTGTGAGCCTGCTGGCCCATCTCGACCGCGAACCGGCCACCCCCGACGAGGCCCGCGCGATGTTCGGGCTGGCGCCACGCGGGTAAGCCGCGCCCCTGACGGATCGTCCGCATCCTCTCACCCGCCCGTATCGGCGCCAAGAGAGGCTGGATAAGCTGCATTCGGACAGGATCCGAGCGGCGAACAACGCCGCCACGTTCAAGAAAACAGGGAGAGAGACATGCCGGTCCGCCACCACATCGCGCGGCTGACGGGGATTCTGTGCGCGCTCGGGGCCGGGGCGGCCCTGGCGGCCGACCTCGTGCCGGTGAAGATCGGCGTGCTGAACGACCGCTCCGGCGTCTATTTCGACTCCGGCGGCGAGGGGTCGGTGGTGGCCGCCCGCATGGCCGTGGAGGATTTCAAGCCGGAGGCGCACGGGCTGAAGGTCGAGGTGATCGCCGCCGACCACCAGAACAAGCCCGATATCGGCGCCGCGATCACCCGGCAATGGTACGACCGTGACGGCGTCGACGCGGTGTTCGACGTGCCGACCTCGTCGGTGGCGCTCGCGGTGGCGCAGATCACCAAGGAGAAGAACAAGGTCTTCGTCAATTCCGGCGGCGGCACCGCGGACCTGACCGGCCCGGCCTGCACCCCCAACACCGTGCACTGGACCTACGACACCGCCGCCATGGCCAACGGCACCGGCAAGGCGATCCTCAAGCGCGGCGGCAAGACCTGGTACTTCATCACCGCCGACTACGCCTTCGGCCTCGCCCTGGAGCGCGACACCAAGGCCGTGGTGCAGAAGAACGGCGGCACGGTGCTGGGCGCCGTGCGGACGCCGTTCCCGAACCCGGACTTCTCGTCGTTCCTGCTTCAGGCGCAGGCCTCGGGCGCGCAGGTGATCGGCCTGGCCGATGCCGGCCTCGACGCCGTCAACGCGATCAAGCAGGCCCACGAATTCGGCATCCGCCAGGGCGGCCAGACCCTGGCCGGCCTGCTGATCGCCGAGACCGACATCCATGCGCTGGGCCTCGACGTGGCGCAGGGCCTCGTGTTCACCGCCTCGTTCTACTGGGACCTCAACGACGCCACCCGCGCCTTCGCGGCCCGCTACGAGAAGCAGATGCTCGGCAAGAAGCCGACCTCCTACCATGCCGGCGTCTATGCCGGCACGCTCCACTACCTGAAGGCCGTGGCGGCCCTGCACTCGGCCAAGGACGGCGCCGCCGTGGTCGCCAAGATGAAGGAGATGCCCACCGACGATCCCCTGTTCGGCAAGGGCACGATCCGGCCGGACGGGCGCAAGATCCACCCGATGTACCTGTTCGAGGCCAAGGCGCCCTCCGAGTCGAAGGGCGAATGGGACCTCTACAAGGTGCTGGAGACGATCCCCGCCGACCAGGCGTTTCGGCCGATGAGCGAGGGCGGCTGCCCGCTGGTGGCCGGCCTTTCGGCGAAGTAGGCTCCACGGAGCTGGTCAGGCCGCCTCGATCCCGTCGAGGGCGGCCAGGGCGTCGCCCGGCAGGACCAGCTCGGCCGCCGCGAGATTCTCGCGCAGGTGGCCGAGCGCGGCGGTGCCCGGGATCAGCAGGATGTTGGGCGCCCGGCGCAGCAGCCAGGCGAGCGCCACCTGCATGGGCGTCGCCCCGAGCCGGGCCGCGACCTCGGACAGGGCGCCGGATTGCAGCGGGCTGAAGCCGCCGAGGGGGAAGAACGGCACGTAGGCAGTGCCGGCGGCGGCCAGTTCGTCGATCAGGGCATCGTCGGCCCGGTGCGCAAGGTTGTACTGGTTCTGCACGCAGACGATCTCGGTGATGCGCCGGCCCTCGGCGACCTGCTGCCGGGTCGCGTTGCTCAGGCCGATCCGCCGGATCAGGCCCCGGCGCTGCAAGTCAGCCAGCACGGTGAGCGGCGCCTCGATCGCGCCCTCCGCGGGGCCGTGCGCGTCGAACATCAGGCGCAGGTTGACCACGTCGAGGGCGTCCACGCCGAGATTGCGCAGGTTGTCGTGGACCGCCTGGGTCAGCGCCTCGGCCGAGAAGGCCGGATTCCACGAGGCATCCGTGCCGCGCTTGGCGCCGACCTTGGTGACGATCGTGAGATCGTCCGGATAGGGGTGGAGCGCGTCCCGGATCAGCTGATTGGTGACGTGCGGCCCGTAGAAGTCGCTGGTGTCGATGTGGTCGACGCCCCGTGCCACCGCCTCGCGCAGGACGGCGACGGCCGCATCCCGGTCCTTCGGCGGCCCGAACACGCCGGGTCCTGCGAGCTGCATGGCGCCGTATCCGAGTCGCTTCACGGTGCGGTCGCCGAGCGAGAAGGTGCCGGCCTTGGCGATATCGGTCATGGTGCGTCTCCGTTGTCCGCCCCGGATGTAGACCCGCCCTACTGATCGGATAAGCAGGGATCATCGGCACGGGCTGTTCGGGATGGCGAACAATGGCGGCGGATCTCGCGGACCTGGCCGCCTTCGTGACCGTGGCGCGGGCCGGCGGTTTTCGCGAAGGCGCCCGCGGCAGCGGCGCCAGCGCGTCGAGCCTCAGCGAGGCGGTGCGCCGGCTGGAGACGCGCCTCGGCGTGCGCCTCCTGAACCGCACCACCCGCAGCGTCGCGCCGACCGAGGCCGGCGCGCGCCTGCTCGAACGGCTCGGGCCGGCGCTGGGCGAGGTCGAGGCCGCCCTCGACGTGGTGAACGGGTTTCGCGACCGGCCGGCCGGGCCGCTCCGGCTCAACGTGCCGCTGAGCGCGGCGCGCCTCGTCCTGCCGGCGATCGTACCGCCGTTCCTGGCGGCCTATCCCGAGATCCGACTCGAAATCGTGGTCGAGGACGGCTTCGTCGATGTCCTGGCGGCCGGCTGCGACGCCGGCATCCGCTACGACGAGCGGCTGGAGCAGGACATGATCGCGGTGCCGATCGGCCCACGGCGGCAGCGTTTCGCCACCGCGGCGGCTCCGTCCTATCTCGACCGGCGCGGCCGCCCGGAGCATCCGCGCGACCTCCTGGCCCATGCCTGCCTGCTGGGCCGGTTCCCGAGCGGCCGACTCACGGCGCCGTGGGAGTTCGAGCGCGACGGGGAGGTCGTCCGCGTGGATCCGTCCGGGCCGCTGATCGTGCGCGTCGGCGCCAGCGACCTCGCCGTGGAGGCGGCCGTCGCCGGCACCGGGATCATCCACCTGTTCGAGGATTGGCTGCGCCCGCACCTGGACAGCGGCGCCCTGGAGCCGGTGCTGGAACCCTGGTGGCAGGTCTTTTCCGGTCCGTTCCTCTACTTCCCCGGCCGCCGGCACCTCCCGGCGCCGCTGCGGGCCTTCGTCGCCTTCATCGCCGTGCGGACGCCGTGAGAAATCGGAGGGGCCGGCCCGGGAGGCCGGCCGCCGCCCCCGTTCAGAACCGGAGGGTGAGGTTGCCCTTGACGGCCTGGTCCTGCGCCCGGGCCCCGACCTGGCCGGTATAGGCCACGCCGAGCGTCGCGTTCGGCGCCACCCGCAGGTCGAGCCCCGCCTGCGCCACCAGCGCG